>NZ_JAOAUU010000054.1 GCF_030157465.1 Zoogloea sp. | reverse complement strand
CGATTCTGGAATTGAAGCTGCTGATCAATCTCGCCTTGAAGCAATTTGAAGCGGCAAAGGAACAGGTGGAAGCCTTCCTGCAATACAACGAAAACACGGTCGAGCGCGGATTGTTTTATCAGGCCTTGAATGTGGTGCTGGAGGTGCTGCTGGACGACGAGCTGGAACTGGACAATTACGAGGCCAATTTCCGCCGCATGTTTGGCAACCCGCGGATGGACGCGGTGAGGGGGTCGGTGGACGGCAGCGTGCGCTTCTTCGGCCTGACGCCGACGAGCATGAAACTGGAAGGGCTCGACCGGCACCAGCGCCTGATCGATAGTTATAAAAAACTGCACGTGGCGCGGGCCAAGGTGGCGGCTTCATCCAGTTAGGCTGGATTAGCCCCAAGGGTGACCGGGTGGCTCCCAGCGCGCTTCGGCAACTGAACGGCGGCTAATCGGTGAATTGCAGGCCGAGCAGCCGACAGTCCATCCTGATTGATTTCAAGCACGTGCCAAGCCTGTAAAAACAAATGCGCCCGGGGATACCGGGCGCATCAAGGGGATTTGGAGTTTTCGACTTTAATTAATCAGAGCAAAAACCCCTGACCCCATACCCGCTTATTCCACAGTCACGGATTTTGCGAGGTTGCGGGGCTTGTCTACGTCGGTGCCCTTGACCAGCGCGGCGTGGTAGCTGAGCAGTTGCAGGGGGATGACGTGGAGGATGGGCGAGAGCATGCCGTAGTGCTCGGGCAGGTGCAGGATGTGCACGCCTTCGGATTCCGGCATTTCGCTGCCGGCGTCGGCAAAAACGTAGAGTTCGCCGCCGCGGGCCTTCACTTCCTGCAGGTTGGACTTGAGCTTTTCGAGCAGGGAGTCGGCCGGGGCCACGGCGATGACGGGCATCTCCTTGTCCACCAGCGCCAGCGGGCCGTGCTTGAGTTCGCCGGCTGGGTAGGCTTCGGCGTGGATGTAGGAGATTTCCTTGAGCTTGAGCGCGCCTTCGAGCGCGATCGGGTAGTGCTCGCCGCGGCCGAGGAAGAGGGCGTGGTGCTTGCCGGCGAAGCGCTGGGCCCAGCGTTCGATCTCGGGCTCGAGTTCGACGACCTTGGCGACGGCCACCGGCAGGTGGCGCAGGGCGGTGAGGTGGGCGGCTTCTTCGGCTTCGCTGAGGTGGCCGTTGATCTTGGCGAGGGTCAGCGTGAGCAGGGCCAGCGCGGCGAGCTGGGTGGTGAAGGCCTTGGTGGAGGCGACACCGATCTCGGGACCGGCGCGGGTTACGAAACGCAGCGCGGTTTCGCGCACGATGGCGGACTCGGGCACGTTGCAGATTGCCAGGGTCTTGGTCATGCCCAGGCTCTTGGCAAACTTGAGCGCGGCCAGGGTGTCGGCGGTTTCACCGGACTGGGAGATCACGACGACCAGGGTTTCGGGGTCGGGCACCGATTCGCGGTAGCGGTATTCGCTGGCGATTTCGACCGAGCACGGCAGCTTGGCGACGGCTTCGATCCAGTAGCGGGCGACGAGGCCGGCGTGGTAGCTGGTGCCGCAGGCGAGAATCAGCACGCGACGGGTGGCGCCAAAGACTTCCAGCGCCGGCGCGCCGAACAGCTGCGGGGAAATGCCGCCGCCGCCGGCGATCATTTCGAGGGTGTTGGCAAGGGCCTGGGGCTGCTCGAAGATTTCCTTCTGCATGTAGTGGCGATACTTGCCCAGCTCGACGGCATCGGCCGACAGGCTGGAGATGTTCACCGGGCGCTCGACCGGGGTGCCGTCCAGCAGCGTGACGCGGTAGCCGTCGAGGGTGAGTTCGGCCACGTCGCCGTCTTCGAGATAGACCACCTTGCGGGTCACCTGCAGCAGCGCCGCGGTGTCGGAAGCGGCGTAGTGGCCGTCTTCGCCGATGCCGAGGAGCAGCGGCGAGCCCTTGCGGGCAACGATGGCGCGGTTCGGGTCGGTTTCGCTGAGCACGCCGATGGCGTAGGCGCCGATCAGTTCGGCGATGGTGGCACGCACCGCGTCGAAGAGGTCGGGGATGGTCTTGAGCTTGTCGTGAAGCAGGTGGGCAATGGCTTCGGTGTCGGTTTCGGACGTAAACACGTAGCCCTTGGCCTGCAGGCTGCTGCGCAGCTCTTCGAAGTTTTCGATGATGCCGTTGTGCACCACTGCCAGACCGTCGGAGATGTGCGGGTGGGCGTTGCGCTCGGAGGGCACCCCGTGGGTGGCCCAGCGGGTGTGGGCGATGCCGATGCTGGCGGTGAGGCCGGTTGCATCGGCTTGGGCAGCCAGCGCGTCGACGCGGCCTACGGCGCGCAGGCGCTGCAGCTGCGGGGCGCCTTCGGTCTTGAGAACGGCGAGACCGGCGGAGTCGTAGCCGCGGTATTCAAGCTTGCGCAGCCCTTCAATAAGCACAGGAACGATGTTGCGACGGGCAATGGCGGTGACGATGCCACACATGATGGGGAGCCTTTCAGGAGAATCCGGCCGTCAGGCCGGATCGAAAACTGGAAATCGGAATGGGCGACGAAGTGGGCGGCGAAATGGAGATCAGGCCTTTTTGGCCTTGACCGGGCGCTTCCAGCCCGCCACGGAAACCTGTTTGGCACGGGACACGGTGAGCTGGTCGGCCGGCGCATCCTTGGAGAGGGTGGTGCCGGCACCCAGCGTGGCACCGCGGCCGACCCGCACCGGAGCGACAAGCTGCGTATCGGAGCCGATGAACACGTCGTCCTCGATGATGGTGCGGAACTTGTTGGCGCCATCGTAATTGCAGGTGATGGTACCGGCGCCAACGTTGACCCGCTGGCCGATGTCGGCGTCGCCCACGTAGGCCAGGTGATTGGCCTTGGAGTGATCGGCGATCACGCTGTTCTTCACCTCGACGAAGTTGCCCAGGTGCACATCCTTGCCCAGCACGGTGCCCGGGCGGGTACGGGCGTAGGGGCCGATGACGCAGACTTCGCCCATCACCGTGTCCTCGATCTGCGAGAAGGCGGCGATTTTGCTGCCGGCGCCGATGCGGGAGTTTTTCACCACGCAGTTGGCGCCGATGCGCACGCCGTCGCCGAGTTCGACACAGCCTTCGAAGATGCAGTTGATGTCGATTTCCACGTCGCGACCGCAGATGAGCGAACCGCGCACGTCGATGCGGGCCGGGTCGATGACGGTGACGCCGGCGTCGGTGAGGCCACGGGCGATGTTGCGCTGGTAGATGCGCTCCAGCTCGGCGAGCTGGGTCTTGTTATTGACGCCGAGGGTTTCCTCGAAGGCGTCGGGCTGGGTGGTGATCACCTCCAGCCCGTCGGCCACGGCCATCGCGATGATGTCGGTGAGGTAATACTCGCCCTGGGCGTTGTCGTTTTTAAGCTTGGCCAGCCAGTGGCGCAGGCGCTCGACGGGCGCGGCGAGGATGCCGGTGTTCACTTCGCACACCCGGCGCTCTTCAGGCGTGGCGTCCTTCTCTTCGACGATGCGCGTCACCTTGCCGGCGGCATCACGGAGGATGCGGCCGTAGCCGGTGGGATCGGTCATGTGGACCGTGAGCAGGGCCAGCCGCTTTTCGCCGGCGGCCGCCATCAGGCGCTGCAGGGTCGGCACGCCGATCAGCGGCACGTCGCCGTACAGGATCAGGGCCGTGTCGCCGTCCTCGACCAGCGGCATGGCCTGCTGCACTGCATGGCCGGTGCCCTGGGGCGGATCCTGGCGGGCCCAGGCGAGATCGGGTGCATCAAGGGCTTCGCGCACCACTTCGCCCCCGTGGCCATAAACTACGACGATGCGCCGGGCCTCCAGCGTACGGGCCGTATCGAGTACATGGCCCAGCATTGGCTTGGCAGCCAGCGGCTGGAGAACCTTGGGCAGCACCGAGCGCATGCGTTTGCCTTGGCCGGCGGCGAGAACGATCACTTCCATGGACATCCCTTAATGCGGTTTGAATGTATTTTCGCGGATTTTAGCACGTCGATATTTCAGGCCTTTGCGACACAGTTCTCGCTTTGAGGCCAGGCCACTGATGCAATGCAACACTCTTTTGATCTAGTGCTAAAGTTCCCTGCACGCCTTTCCGTAGAATCGTCATGCTGCATCGCAAAATCCAGGAAATGTCATGAACCATCAAAACCGCGACTTCATCCAGAACCGGACTTTCGACGAGATCGCAGTCGGCGACTCCGCCCAACTCGTCCGCACCCTTCTGCCCGAGGACATCCACCTCTTCGCCGTGATGTCGGGCGACGTGAACCCGACCCACGTGGACCCTGAATTCGCCCGCTCCAGCCAGTTCCGCGAAGTGGTTGGCCACTCGATGTGGGGCAGCGTGCTGATTTCGTCCATCCTCGGCACCGAATTTCCCGGCCCCGGCACCGTTTATGTCGGCCAGACCCTGAAATTCTGGCGTCCGATCACCATCGGCGACACCCTTACCGTCACGATCACCTGTATCCAGCGCTTCGAGCACAACCATCATCTGCTGCTCGAATGCCAGTGCGTCAACCAGGATGGCCTGAAAGTCATCGACGGCACCGCCGAGGTGATGGCGCCCACCGAAAAGATCAAGCGGCCGCGCATGGCCATGCCGGAAATCACCATTTCCGACCGCCAGCAACGCTATCTCCATGTGCTGGAAATGACCAAGGGCATGGAGCCGATCCCGATGGCGGTCGCCCATCCCTGCGACACGGAATCCCTGCGCGGCCCGATCCAGGCCCGCGACGCCGGCCTGATCATTCCGGTGCTGGTCGGCCCCGAGAGCAAGATCCGCGAAGTGGCCGAGCGCGAAGGGCTGGATCTGCACGGCGTGCGCATCATCGACGTGGCCCACAGCCACGCCTCGGCCGAAACCGCCGTGCGACTCGCCCGCACAGGCGAAGTCGAAGCCCTGATGAAGGGCTCGCTGCACACCGACGAGCTGATGAGCGAAGTCGTCAACAAGGAAACCGGCCTGCGCACCGCGCGCCGCATTTCCCACGTCTTCATGGCCGACGTGCCGACCTACCCGCATCCGCTCCTGATCACCGACGCGGCCATCAACATTGCGCCAAGCCTCGAAGACAAGATGCACATCGTCCAGAACGCCATCGAGCTGGCCATCATGATGGGCGTGCCCGAACCCAAGGTGGCGATCCTGTCGGCGGTCGAAACGGTCAACGTCAAGATCCGCTCCACGCTCGACGCCGCCGCGCTGTGCAAGATGGCCGACCGCGGCCAGATCCGGGGCGGCCTCCTCGACGGCCCGCTCGCGTTCGACAACGCGGTGTCCCTCGTTGCCGCCAAGACCAAGGGCATCCGCTCCGCCGTCGCCGGCCAGGCCGACATCCTCGTCGTGCCCGACCTCGAATCCGGCAACATGGTCGCCAAGCAGCTCGAATACCTGGCCGATGCGCTGATGGCTGGCGTGGTGCTGGGCACCCGCGTCCCCATCGTGCTCACCAGCCGTGCCGATACCGCCGAAACCCGCACTGCATCCTGCGCCATTGCGCAGCTGATGGCCCACAAACGTCGCCAGGGAGTCCGCCTGTGAAAGCTGTTCTCATCCTCAACGCTGGTTCGTCCAGCCTCAAGTTCGCGCTTTTCCCGATGACCCCGAAGCTGGCCGACATGCCGCGCCTGTCGGGTCAGGTGGAAGGCATCGGTGCCGAACCGCTGATGCACGCCAAGGACAACAGCTCCGGCGAGCGCTTTACCGAAGCCCTCGCGGTTCCGCCCGACACCGACCAGAACGGCCAACACCGCCTGGCACTGGAATTCATCTTCAACTGGATCAACCGCCATAGCCCCGGCGTCGAAATCGTCGCTGCCGGCCACCGCATCGTGCACGGCGGCGACCACTACGGCGCGCCCGTGGTCCTGACGCCGGAAGTCGTGGCCGAGCTCGAAACCCTGATTCCGCTCGCCCCGCTCCACCAGCCCCACAACCTGCGAGCCATCAAGTCGCTGTTCTCGCTGATGCCGGACGTCAGGCAGGTCGGCTGTTTCGACACCGCCTTCCACCGCACCCGCCTGCCCGTGGCCGAGCGTTTCCCGGTGCCCCGCGCCCTCTTCAACGAAGGCGTCAAGCGCTACGGCTTCCATGGCCTGTCCTACGAATTCGTGGCACGTCAGCTGCCGGATCTGCTCGGCGAGGAAAAGGCCCGCGGCGCCATCGTCATCGCCCACCTGGGCAACGGCGCCAGCATGTGCGCGCTGCGCGACGGCCTCTCCCGCGACACCAGCATGGGCTTCACCGCGGTAGACGGCCTGATGATGGGCACCCGCACCGGCAGCCTCGACCCCGGCGTGATCCTGCACCTGGTTGAACAAAAGGGCATGGACGCCAAGGCGCTTTCAAACCTCATCTACAAGCAATCCGGCCTGCTCGGCGTGTCCGGCATCAGCCAGGACATGCGCGTGCTGCTCGAATCCGACGAGGATTCGGCCAGGGAAGCGGTCGAGCTTTTCTGCTACCGCGCCGCCTGCATGGTCGGCCAGCTGTCGATGGCCTCCGGCGGCCTTGAGGCGCTGGTGTTCACCGGCGGCATCGGCGAGCACGCCGCCCCGATCCGCGCCCGCATCGCCGAATGGCTGGCCTGGACCGGCCTGCACCTCTACCCGGCCGCCAACCAGCGCCACGCCACCCGCATCCATACCAAGGACAGCAAGGTCGAAGTGCTCGTCGTGCCGACCAACGAGGAATGGATGATCGGCCACCACGCGGTAAATCTTCTCGGACTTGGCTGAACCTCAGCCGCCCGACCCGAAACTCAACATACCGGCGGTAACTGGATTCGTCCTCCTTCAAAGACGGCGCCAGTTGCCGCACCACCTCGGCGATCCGCCCGAGCGCACCTGAACATGCCCCTTCTCTCTCGTAAAGCCCTCCTGCCCCCCAGTCTGGTCCTCACAAGCGCAGCACCGCTCAACAAGGACCAGAAAGCCTTCAATACCCTGATCAAGAAAATCGACGCCCGGCGCGCCGAGCTGGCCGCCTGGGGCGAAGCAATCCCCCTGTTCAAGCAGCGCTACGTCAGCGACCTGCTGCCGCTACAGGACAGGGAAACCGAGCTGCACATCCAGCTTGCCCGCAGCCTGGACCTGGCCCACGGGCAAAAAGGGGTGACAAAGGGCGAAAAACGCAAGCTGTCGGTCATGATCAGCGAGCTTGCCCAGAGCGTTCTTGCACGCCAGGACGATGACGAGATCAAGGCCTTGTACAACACGCACAGCCAATCCGATTTCGACGCCGAAGAGGCGGCCCGACAGGAGGACATGAAATCCATGCTGGAAGAGATGCTCGGCATGGATCTGGGCGACGATATTGACCTGAGCTCGCCCGAAGAGCTGATGCAGCGGGTGGAAAGCCAGTTCCAGGCCCAGCACGAAGCCGGACACACCCAAGCGGCGCCGCGCAAGAAAACCGCCAAGCAACTGGCCCGCGACGCCCAGCGCGAAGCGGAGGAAAAACAAATGAGCCAGTCGATCCGCGAGGTCTATCGCAAGCTGGCCAGTGCCCTGCACCCCGACCGGGAACCGGACCCCGCCGAGCGGCAGCGCAAGACCGAGCTGATGCAGCGCGTCAATGAAGCCTACGAAAAAGGCAATTTGTTGCAACTACTGGAGCTGCAACTGCAGCTCGAACACATTGATCAGGCCCACCTGGCATCGCTCGGCGGAGAGCGGCTCAAGCACTACATCAAGATTCTGAAAGGCCAGCTGGGAGAGCTGGATATGGAAATCCAGCACGTCGAGCACGGATTTGCCGCCGAGTTTGGCCTGTCGCCCTTCGAGAGACTCCGCCCCCACGACCTGATGCCCATGCTGCAGGCCGACATGGCCCACTGTGAGATCAATATTCAGCGCGTGCAGGCAGACCTGGAAAACGTCGCTGATCCGAAGCAACTCAAAGCCTGGCTGAAGACCATCAACTTGCGCCGCCAACGCTCCACTGACCTGGATTTCCCCTTCTGACCCATCTGACTCCACGCATCGCGCGTGCTCATGATGGCCTCCTGAAAAACAAAATCCCCACCCGGCGAAGTCCGCTGGGTGGGGATTGAATGAGCATCTGCTTGAAGCCCGGAAAATTCCGGGCTTTTTAGTTGAACGCTCAGCGATCAGCGCGGCAGAACCGACGATCCCATCAGGAAGGTGTCGACCTCGCGGGCAGCCTGACGGCCTTCGCGAATCGCCCACACCACCAGCGACTGACCGCGACGCACGTCGCCGGCGGCGAACACCTTGGCCACGTTGGTGGCGTAGCAGCCGTCGCCGTCGGTCGTGGCTCTGGCATTACCGCGACCGTCCTTGTCGACGCCGAAAGCTTCGAGCAGGGACGCCACCGGATTGGTAAAGCCCATCGCGAACAGCACCAGATCAGCCGGCAGCTCGCGCTCGGAACCCGGAACTTCGGACGGCTTGCCGTTCTTCCATTCGAGTTCCACGGTACGCAGGGCCTTGACCTTGCCGTTTTCGCCGATGAATTCCTTGGTCGACACGGCAAACTCGCGCTGGCAGCCTTCTTCGTGGGACGAAGACGTACGCAGCTTGATCGGCCAGTACGGCCAGGTCAGCGGACGGTTTTCTTCCTTCGGCGGCTCCGGCATCACCTCGAACTGGGTGACCGACGCAGCGCCGTGACGGTTGGAGGTGCCCACGCAGTCGGAACCCGTGTCGCCACCACCGATCACGATGACGTGCTTGCCGGCAGCCGAGATCGGGTTCTTGTCGTCGCCCGCCACTTCCTTGTTTTGCGGCACCAGCAGTTCCAACGCGAAATGCACGCCGGCCAGCTCACGGCCCGGCACCGGCAAATCGCGCGGCACTTCGGAACCGGCAGCCAGAATCACCGCATCGAACTCGGATTTGAGCTGCTCGGCGCTGATCACCTCGACGGCGTCATCGTTGATGCCGGTGGCCGCCGGCTTGGCGCCGATGCACACCTGGGTGCGGAAAGTCACGCCTTCCGCTTCCATCTGCGCAACGCGACGGTCGATGTGGGACTTCTCCATCTTGAAGTCGGGGATGCCGTAGCGCAGCAGACCGCCAAGGCGGTTGCTCTTTTCGAACACCGTGACGTCATGACCGACGCGGGCGAGCTGCTGGGCAGCAGCCAGGCCGGCCGGGCCGGAACCGACGACCGCAACCTTCTTGCCGGTCTTGGTCTTCGGCGGCTGGGGCAGAACCCAGCCGTTGGCCCATGCCGTGTCGATGATCGCGTGCTCGATCGACTTGATGCCCACGGCCTCGATGTTGATGTTCAGCGTGCAGGCCGCCTCGCACGGAGCGGGGCAGATCCGGCCGGTGAAATCGGGGAAGTTATTGGTCGAGTGCAGAACCTCGATCGCCTCCTTCCAGTTGCCACGGAAAACGAGATCATTCCAGTCGGGAATGATGTTGTTCACCGGGCAGCCGCTGTTGCAGAACGGAACGCCGCAGTCCATGCAGCGCGCGGCCTGCTTGGACGCATCGTCGCTGCTCAGCGTGACGACGAACTCCTTGTAATTCTTGAGGCGCTCATCGACGGGTGCATAGGCCTCGGAGAGGCGCTGAAACTCGAGGAATCCAGTTGGCTTGCCCATGTTACGCGGCCTCCAGTTCGTTCTGTTTTTGCGCGGCCATTTCGGCCAGCGCGCGACGGTATTCGTGCGGCATCACCTTGACGAACTTGCAGCGGTAGGCTGCCCAGTCAGCCAGGATGGTCTTGGCGGTTTCGCTACCGGTGTAGGTGGCATGACGTTCGATGAGCATCTTGAGCAGGGCTTCGTCAGCCATGCCCAGGTGGCGCACGTCGACACGGCCATGGCCTTCGAGATCGTCGCCGGCCTCGCTACCCTGGCGGGCAGCAAACTCTTCCTCGACCGGCTCCAGGGCCACCTGGGCCATGTTGCAGCGACCTTCGAAGGTGCCGTCTTCATCGAACACGTAGGCGACGCCGCCGGACATGCCCGCCGCAAAGTTGCGGCCGGTCATGCCGAGGACCACCACGGTGCCGCCCGTCATGTATTCGCAGCCGTGGTCGCCCACGCCTTCCACGACGGTGGTGGCACCGGAGTTGCGCACCGCGAAACGCTCGCCGCCAACACCGGCGAAATAGGCCTCACCTTCGGTGGCGCCGTAGAGCACGGTGTTGCCGATGATGATGTTGCGCGACGTATCGCACTTGAAGCCAGGCGCCGGGCGCACGACGATACGGCCGCCGGAGAGGCCCTTGCCGACGTAGTCGTTGCCTTCACCCACGAGTTCGAGGGTCAGACCGCGGGACAGGAAGGCGCCGAAGCTCTGGCCGGCCGTGCCGTTGAGCTTGATATGCACGGTGTCGTCGGGCAGACCGGCGTGGCCGTACTTGGCCGCAAACTTGCCGGACAGCATGGCGCCGACCGTACGGTTGATGTTGCGCACCGGGACTTCGAAGGAAACCTTCTCGCCCTTTTCGAGCGCCGGCCTGGCCAGCTCGATGAGCTGGTTGTCCAGCGCCTTGCCCAGGTTGTGGTCCTGGGTTTCAGTGTGGATGCGTGGCACGTCGGCAGGCACGTTGGGCAGGTGGAAAATGCGGCTGTAATCAAGGCCGCGGGCCTTCCAGTGCTCGATGCCGGCCTTCATGTCGAGCAGGTCAGCACGGCCGATCAGCTCGTCGAACTTGCGAACACCAAGCTGAGCCATCAGTTCACGCACTTCCTCGGCAACGAAGAAGAAGTAATTGACGACGTGCTCGGGCTGGCCGGAGAAGCGCTTGCGCAGGGCCGGATCCTGGGTGGCAACGCCAACCGGACAGGTGTTGAGGTGACACTTGCGCATCATGATGCAGCCTTCGACGACCAACGGCGCAGTGGCGAAACCGAATTCGTCGGCGCCCAGCAGCGCACCGATGACGACGTCGCGACCGGTCTTGATCTGGCCATCGACCTGCACGCGGATACGGCTGCGCAGGCGGTTGAGCACCAGGGTTTGCTGGGTTTCGGCCAGGCCGAGTTCCCACGGCGAACCGGCGTACTTGATCGACGACAGGGGCGAGGCGCCCGTGCCGCCGTCGTGACCGGCGATCACCACGTGGTCGGCCTTGGCCTTGGCCACGCCGGCCGCCACGGTACCGACACCCACCTCGGACACCAGCTTGACGGAGATATCCGCCACCGGGTTGGTGTTCTTCAGATCGTGGATAAGCTGGGCCAGATCCTCGATCGAGTAGATGTCGTGGTGCGGCGGGGGCGAAATCAGACCGACGCCCGGCACCGAGTGACGCAGGAAGCCGATGTATTCGGACACCTTGTGGCCGGGCAGCTGGCCGCCTTCGCCGGGCTTGGCGCCCTGGGCCATCTTGATCTGGATCTGGTCGGCGTTCACCAGGTATTCGGTGGTGACACCGAAGCGGCCGGAAGCCACCTGCTTGATCGACGAACGCAGGCTGTCGCCGGCCTGCAACTGCAGATCACGCTCGATGCGGCTGGCGCCGATGATCTCGGACAGCTTGGTCGGCTGGTTGATCGGGATGAATCGCTTCGGATCTTCGCCGCCTTCACCGGTGTTCGAACGACCGCCGATGCGGTTCATCGCCACGGCCAGCGTGGTGTGCGCCTCGGTGGAAATGGAGCCGAGGGACATGGCGCCGGTAGCGAAACGCTTGACGATTTCCTTCGCGGATTCGACCTCTTCCAGCGGCACAGGCGCGCCGACGGGCTTGAGTTCGAACAGGCCGCGCAAGGTCATGTGGCGCTTGCCCTGATCGTTGATGATCTTGGCGTATTCCTTGTAGGTGTCGAACTGGTTGGAACGGGTCGCGTGCTGCAGCTTGGCAATGGCGTCCGGAGTCCACATGTGCTCGTCACCACGGACGCGGTAGGCGTATTCACCGCCGGCATCCAGCATGTTGGCGAGCACCGGGTCGGCGCTGAAGGCCTGCTGGTGCAGACGGATGGTTTCTTCCATCACTTCAAACACGCTGATGCCTTCAACCTGCGACGAAGTACCGGTGAAGTACTTTTCGATCAGGGACTTCTGAAGACCGATGGCTTCGAAGATCTGCGCGCCGGTGTAGGACATGAAGGTCGAGATGCCCATCTTGGACATGACCTTCATAAGGCCCTTGCCGACGCCCTTGATGAAGTGCTTGATGTACTTGTCGGCGGTTGCGGCATCGCCCTTGGCCAGCTCGGTGAGGGTTTCGAGCGCCAGGTAGGGGTGCACCGCTTCGGCGCCGTAGCCGGCGAGCACCGCGAAATGGTGGGTTTCGCGGGCAGAACCGGTTTCGACAACCAGGCCGGTACGGGTGCGCAGCCCCTTGGTGACCAGGTGCTGGTGAACCGCCGAGGTGGCGAGCAGCGCCGGGATGGCCACGTTGAGCGCATCGACCTTGCGGTCGGAGACGATAAGGATGTTGGAGCCGTTGAGCACCGCATTTTCGGCTTCAGCACACAGCGAGGCCAGGCGGGCTTCGACGCCCTCCTTGCCCCAGGCGAGCGGATAGCAGATGTCGAGCTCGGCCGAGCGGAACTTGTTTTCGGTGTAGCGGGCGATCTCGCGCAGCTTCGCCATGTCGGCGAAGGTCAGCACCGGCTGGGTGACTTCCAGGCGGTACGGCGGATTGATCTCGTTGATGCCGAGCAGGTTGGGGCGCGGGCCGACGAAGGACACCAGCGACATGACCAGTTGTTCGCGGATCGGATCGATCGGCGGGTTGGTCACCTGGGCAAAAAGCTGGCGGAAGTAGTTGTAGATCGGCTTGTTCTTGGCCGACAGGACGGCCAGCGGGCTGTCGTTGCCCATCGAGCCGGTGGCTTCCTCGCCGCTCTTGGCCATCGGTTCAAGGATGAACTTGATGTCTTCCTGCGTGTAACCGAAAGCTTGCTGGCGATCGAGCACCGACGCAGCGCACTCGGGCGCGGCAACCGATGCAGGTTCGGTACAGGCGTCGAGCTTGATGTTGATGCGCGACAGCCAGTCCTGGTAGGGCTTTGCGGCAGCGAGGGACTCCTTGAGTTCCTTGTCGTCGATGATGCGGCCCTGCTCCATGTCGATCAGGAACATCTTGCCGGGCTGCAGGCGCCACTTCTTGACGATCTTGGCGTCGGGAATCGGCAGCACACCGGATTCGGAGGCCATGACCACACAATCGTCGTCGGTAACGAGGTAACGGGCCGGACGCAGGCCGTTACGGTCGAGGGTGGCGCCGATCTGGCGGCCGTCGGTGAAGGCCACCGCAGCGGGGCCGTCCCACGGCTCCATCATCGCCGCGTGGTATTCGTAGAAGGCGCGACGCTTCGGGTCCATCAGCGTGTGGGATTCCCAGGCTTCGGGAATCATCATCATCATCGCGTGGGCCAGCGAGTAGCCGCCCATGACGAGCAGCTCGAGGGCGTTGTCGAACGAAGCCGAATCGGACTGGCCCGGGTAGATCAGCGGCCACAGCTTTTGCAGATCGTCGCCGAGCAGCGGGGACGAGGTGCCCTTTTCGCGAGCGCGCATCCAGTTGTAATTGCCGCGAACGGTGTTGATTTCACCGTTGTGGGCAATGTAGCGGAACGGATGGGCGAGATGCCAGGTCGGGAAGGTGTTGGTCGAGAAGCGCTGGTGCACCAGCGACAGCGCGGACACGCAGCGCGGATCCAGCAGGTCGGTGTAGTACTGGCCGACCTGGTCGGCGAGCAGCAGACCCTTGTAGTTGATGGTCCGCGCCGACATCGACGGCGTGTAGAACTCCTTGCTGTGCTTGAGCTTGAGGCTGCCGATGGCATTGGCAGCCCGGCGGCGGATCACGTACAGCTTGCGCTCAAGGGCGTCGGTGACCATC
The DNA here is from genome assembly GCF_030157465.1 of Zoogloea sp. Lineage (GTDB taxonomy): Bacteria > Pseudomonadota > Gammaproteobacteria > Burkholderiales > Rhodocyclaceae > Zoogloea. The sequence continues at coordinate 148,963 of NZ_JAOAUU010000054.1, read as the reverse complement.
ACGTCAGGGCCGCGACCGATGAAGACCTGACGGATCACCGGCTCCTTGGCCTTGACGGTGGGCGACATCGGCATGGCCGGATCGGTGGGCACGTCGCGCCATCCGAGCACAACCTGGCCTTCGGCGCGCGCAGCACGCTCGATCTCTTCTTCACAGGCGAGGCGGGAGGCATGCTCCTTCGGCAGGAAAACCATGCCGACGCCGTAGTCGCCGGCAGGCGGCAGGCTGACGCCCTGCTTGGCCATTTCCTCGCGAAACAGGGTATCCGGAATCTGGATCAGGATGCCTGCGCCGTCGCCCTGCAGCGGGTCGGCACCAACGGCACCCCGGTGGTCCAGATTCTTCAGGATCTCGAGACCTTGCAGAACGATCTCGTGAGTTTTGTTGCCCTTGATATGTGCGATGAAGCCGACACCACAGGCGTCATGTTCGTTGGCGGGGTCGTAAAGACCCTGCTCCAGGGGAAGATCCATCTTGTTTTTCCTCGACACAACACACACCGGCGCTAACACTCCTGTAGCACCGGACCTTCAAACTGCGGGAGAGTCGCCCCGTCCGAACCGTTAAAAAGCCGGCAGAAACGGCCGGCCGGCTACGGGTGATCCCGACGAGGAGACCGTTCAAACACATTGGGCGAGGCTTGAATATACCGCCGCAAGCGTCCGTCCTTCAAGGATTTTTTGCGCTGCGGCATTGCTGGCGGCCGATCAGTAGATTTCACCGACAGCGTACAGACGCCGATGCTCCTTCATGGCGTATCGATCGGTCATTCCGGCGATATAGTCGGCAATGGCCCGCGGCTTGTCGCTTCTGGCCATCTGCTGGTACTGCGGCGGCAGCAGACGCGGGTCGTTCATGAAGGCGGCGAACAGATCCTGGATGATGCGCCGGGCCTTGTCGGTCATGCGCAGAACCTGATAGTGGTGATAGAGGCTTTCGCGCAGAAAGCCCTTGAGAACGCGCAACTCGGGCAAAAGCTCTGCGCTGTAGGCAACCAGTCGCGGCGCGCGCCGAACATCGTCGAGGGAGGCGACCTGCGCCTCCAGGATGTTCGCGCGGGTTCTGTCGATGAGATCAACCGCCATCAGGTTGATCATGCGCCGGATGGTTTCGTGGATCAGTCGGCGCCCGGCCAGCCCCGGATAGGCGCGCTCCACGATCTGCCGGTTGCGGGCAAAGATCGGCACGGCATCGAGCTGTTCGAGGGTAATCAGCCCCGAGCGTAGGCCGTCATCAATATCGTGATTGTTGTAGGCGATTTCGTCGGCCAGGTTGGCCAGCTGCGCTTCGAGAGAGGGCTGGCGGCCTTCGAGGAAACGGCGTCCGATTTCGCCGAGTCCTTCGGCGTTTTTGTGCGAGCAATGCTTGAGAATGCCCTCCCGCGTTTCGTGCAGGAGATTGAGTCCGTTGAACTCGGCATAGCTTTCTTCAAGAACGTCGACCGTGCGCAGCGACTGCAGATTGTGCTCGAAACCGCCGAAATCCTTCATGCAGGTATTGAGCGCCTCCTGCCCCGCGTGGCCAAAGGGCGTGTGACCGAGATCGTGGGAAAGGGCCACGGCTTCGGCGAGGTCTTCGTTGAGGTGCAGCGCGCGGGCGATCGAGCGAGTGATCTGGGCCACCTCGATGCTGTGGGTCAGCCGCGTACGAAACAGGTCGCCCTCGTGATTGACGAAAACCTGAGTCTTGTATTCAAGCCGCCGGAAGGCCGTGCAATGAACGATGCGGTCGCGGTCGCGCTGAAATTCGCAGCGTGCCAGCGGCGCTGGCTCGGCGATCTGCCGGCCTCGGGAGTTGGCTTCGCAGACCGCGTAGGGCGCCAGTTGGGTCATGGGGTCAGCAGCACGCTTCGATGCTGGCGCGGATGTCGGCGCTTGCGGCTTCGGAAGTGATCACCGCGCGTCCGATCTGGCGGAGCAGCACAAGACGCAGGGTACCGTCGGTCACCTTTTTATCGTGGGCCATCAGTTCGAGGTAGCGGTCGGCGCCCAGCGGCGCACCTTTTACCGGCAGCCCGGCACGCACGTGGATGGCCCGAACCCGCTCCACATCCGCATCGGACAACCATCCCAGTCGGCGCGACAGGTCGGCCGCCATCACAACTCCGGCCGCAACGGCCTCACCATGCAACCACTGGCCATAGCCCATGCCGGTTTCGATCGCGTGGCCAAAAGTGTGCCCGAGATTGAGCGTGGCCCGCTCACCCTGCTCGGTTTCGTCGGCCGCGACGACTTCGGCCTTGTTGCGGCAGGAGCGCTCGACGGCCTCGGCCAGTGCATCCGGATCGCGTGCCAGCAGGCGCGCGATATTGGCCTCGATCCAGTCGAGGAAAGGCAGGTCACGGATCAGGCCGTACTTGATGACTTCCGCAAGACCCGCCTTGAGTTCGCGGTCCGGCAGGGTATTGAGCACGCTCGTGTCGGCAAGGACGAGTTTCGGCTGGTAGAAGGCGCCGATCATGTTCTTGCCGAGGGGATGGTTGATGGCCGTCTTGCCGCCGACCGACGAATCCACCTGCGACAACAGCGTGGTCGGCACCTGGATGAAGGGCACGCCACGCTGGTAGGTGGCCGCCGCAAAGCCGACCATGTCACCGACCACTCCGCCGCCGAGGGCAATAAGGGTTGTGCTGCGGTCGCAGCGCTCGCCCAGCAAGCCATCGAAGATCAGGTTGAGGGTCGGCCAGTCCTTGTGAGACTCGCCGTCCGGCAGCACGATCTGGGTAACCTGCAGCCCTTTCGCCTCCAGGCCGGCAACAAAGGGGGCCAGATAAAGGGGCCCGACCACATCGTTGGTCACCACCGCGACGCGCCGGGTCTTCAGATGGGGAACGATAAGGCCGGGATCCGAGAGCACCCCCGCGCCAATATGGATTGGATAACTGCGTTCGTCGAGTTCGACGTTCAAAGTGCGCATATGGCCTGCAATTCCTTTTCGACCAGCCGGACCATTGCATGAGGCGTGCCGCGCCCGCCTTCGACGACGATGTGCGCCACATCGCGGTAAAACGCGTCGCGAGCAAGGTACAACTCCTGCAAGCGCCCTTTTGGATCCGGCACCTGCAGCAGCGGTCGGCTGCGGTCATGACGGGTTCGCTCCCACAAAATCTGGGGCGGAACATTCAGATAGACAACCACGCCCCGCTCGGAGAGCAGGGCACGGTTCTCGGGACGAATAACGGCCCCACCCCCGGTGGCAATCACAAGATCGGGCTCGAGGGTGAGCGCGTCCAGGGTCTGGGTTTCACGACGGCGAAAACCGTCTTCGCCCTCGATTTCGAAAATTATTGGAATCTTGACGCCGGTGCGTGCCTCGATTTCGTGGTCACTGTCGACAAAACGCCGGCCGAGGCGCTTTGCGAGCTCTCGGCCGACTGTGGTTTTTCCTGAGCCGGGCATGCCGACCAGGACGATGCAGCGAGTTTTTTCGCTGGAGACTATAGGCATGAAGAAAGTCAGGATGTCACATGGAACTGGCGGCCCTCCGGGACCGCCAGCCAACGAAGCTAATTTTTGTCAATACAAGAAGGCCGAGTGCCAAACGGCGAAAACTGGAAGGACGGAGAAACAGCCAAATCGCTCACCTCACTCGCTAGGTAGGGCAGATAAAAACTGCGGGTTGCCGTATTGTTCTGCCCCGCGACGGCGGCCGTAACCTTTAACTCTATCTTGGTCCAGGCAGCATACGCGGGCGGATAGACAACCCAGAACGCCGCAGCACCCGAATTATCGGTGGTCACCGTAACGCTGGTCGCAGCCGTTGCGCTAGTAACGGGCGGCATAACAAGCGCCGCGCCATTCGGCTCGAGAACACCGTCACCGTCTTGATCCCCCAATTCTCCACTCTGGAAGAAACCATCATTATTGGCATCTTCTGAGAAACAAGTCGCCTTGGAAGCTATCACCCACTTACCCGCATTAGTGCCCGTACCCTCTTCAAAGATGCCCTTTTGGAATTCAACACCTCTCAGCGCAATCGTCACAGCCTGATTGCGAACCGGATTGCCGGCAGTATCCGTCACGAAAACACCCCATACAGATGTGTAACGTGGAGGGCTATCCATTTTCTGAATGAGATTGTCGGTACCAATTACGATGTTCACCCCCTGCCCAGCAACAGTCAGCTGCGTCGCCCGAGTTACGGAGGTGCCAAGGACTGTTGCCACGACAGTCACTGCATCCTTGCCCGTCAGGTTGGGATCTGCCTTGAAGGTGGTCGAAGCGACGCCGGACGCGTCGGTGTCGGCAATCGACGGATTCGCCTGGCCACCACCGGAGGGCGCGGTAAAGATGACCTTGCTACCCGCAACAGGGTTGCCGCTGTCGTCCCGCACGATCGCGTAAATGTTGCCGGTACTATTCGGGGACAGAGTAGTGGGATCGGCCTGCACCACGATCTGGGTCGGCGTCAGGGAAACAAAGGAAATCTCACGCTTGGCCGTCGTACCAGAGCCCGAAGATGCTGCCAGAATCGCGGACACCGTTGCGGCTCCCGCACTCGGCGAAGTTACGTAGGCCTTTGCCGTAGTGCCACTGAAAGCAACGGTTGCCGCAGCACTCGTCCGCTTGCTGGGGTTAGACTGGTTGTAAAGTACGTCGGCATCACATGCGGCCAGCGTCGTGTAGGCGGAACCTCGCGAGGATGTAAAGGTCGCTGATGTTCCGCTCACGCCGCCTACAAGCTGGACCTCCACCTCTCGACAAGTGTTGATCGCAACCGTCGCATTACTTGCGGGGCTCGTGAAGGCAAAGTTAATAGCCGAGATCGGAAGATCCTTGACTGCACTGGCCCCCAAGGCACTAATGGTGATCACGTCGGCACCACTGATCGTCGGCTTAAAAGTCAGCGTCGCCAGCCCGCTGGCGTTGGTGGTAACAGTGGCCGGAACCGGGTTGCCGAGCGAGGACTTCACCGCAACACTCTGATTCGCAATTGCCTTGCCCGCACCGTCGAGCAAGGTCACGGTCATCGCGACATTTTCACCAATGACACCTGAGGAATCGCCACCGAAACCGAGCCTGGAGCCAAGCACGGTAATGGTCGTTTCCTTCACGAGAGACTGGTACGTTGCCTTTACCTTGACTTCCCGGTTCGCCTTGTTGTCATTCGAATCGAAGGTCACGGTTGCTACACCGGTCGTCTCGTCTGTTTTCACAGAACTCTCGGACAAGGAGCCGGAGTCGACCGAGAAATTGACCGTCTCACCCTTCACGATACCGTTCGATTTGTCCTTCAACGTTGCCTTGACCGTGACCACCGAAGCGCCGTCCGTCTGCAAAGTCGGCGAATCAACGGTGAGCGAAAGTTGAGTCACAATGGTCGAGGACGAATTGCTCGCGCAGGTCGGATCGGTGGTGTAGGGCAGGCAAGTAGAGGTAGCACTAGAGCCACCACCCCCACCTCCGCAACCAACCACTACCACCGCAGCAAGCATGGACAGGATCAAACCCGACCGGCGCAAGCAGTCGGCAATGTTGGAGTTATGCATTTTAAGTTCCATTCAGACCTGGGTTTTCAACGTAACCCAAGCTGATCGTTGATGATGCGGGGCGTGATGAAGACGAGCAGCTCGGTCTTGTTGTCCTTGCGCTCGTTGTTCCGGAACAGGTAGCCCAGAACCGGAATATCTCCGAGCAAAGGAACCTTGGTCGTGTTGTTGCCGACTTCCTGAATATAAATACCGCCGATGACGATCGTGCCGCCGTTCTCGACAACGACTTCGGTCTTGACGTGCTTGGTGTCGATCGGGACGTTGCCGCCGGCAACCGGCTGGTCGTAACGGGCCTGGTCCTTGTTCACCTCGATGGCCATCATGACCTTGCCGTCAGGCGTGATCTGCGGCTTCACCTTCAGCGCAAGATTGGCTTTCTTGAAGCTGACGGTGGAAGCCTGCAATCCGCTGGCCGTGGTTTGATAGGGGATTTCGGAGCCCTGCTCGATGATCGCCTCAGCCTTGTCCGCCGTCATGACGCGCGGGCGGGACACCACTTTGCCGCGGCCGTCGGCTTCGAGTGCAGAGACCTCGAGATCGATGTAGCGTGTTGCTGCGCTGTTCCATAGCGCAAAGGACAGGGCGCCCGCCTGCTTGGCATTTATATTGCTGGCCGGCAGGTTAAGGGCCAGCGCGTCCCTGAAAAAGTCTGGCTTGGTCTCGATCTGCCCGGCCTGATAGCCCGTGCCGGCCAGTCCACCGCCGAAGTTATTGCGGAAGACGGATACGCCGTCAGACGTTGTGCCGAGCTGCCCGCCCGTTTTGGCGCCAAAGCCCAGCCTCACACCGAGGTTGCGCGCAAAAGTGTCGGTTGCCTCAACAATCTGGGCCTCAATCAGCACCTGACGCTGCTCCACATCGACTTCGGCGATCAGGCGGCGCATTTCCTCGAGCCGCGAGGGAATGTCGTTGACGAAAATCTTGTTGCTACGCTCGTCGGGAACAACGCTGCCCCGTTTGGAGAGGACGGTCTGGTCCTTGTTCTTCAGGAACTCGGCGACGCTCTTGGCCTTGTGATAGTTGATCTGGAAGCTCTCGGTACGCAGGGGCTCCAGATCCCCGATCTGCGCCTTCGCCTCAAGATCGAGCTTTTCACGGGCGGCCAGCTCATCCCGCGGCGCGATCCAGATGACGTTGCCGTTCTTGCGCATGTCGAGGCCACGGGCCTGCAGGATGATGTCGAGAGCCTGATCCCAGGGCACATCCTTCAGGCGCAGGGTAAGGTTGCCCTGCACGGAGTCGCTGGTAATGATGTTGAAGTTGGTGAAATCCGCAATCACCTGCAGCACGGATCGCACGTCGATATTCTGGAAGTTCAATGAAAGCTTTTCACCACCGAAGCGGTTCTTGCCGATCCCCTGGGTGAGCTTGTTGGGATCTTCCTTGACCGGCTTCACCTCAAGAACAAACTGGTTGTCGCTCTGGTAGGCGTTGTGCTCCCACAAACCCTTTGGCGTGATCGTCATGCGAACGTTGCCACCCTGCGTCTGGGTCAGGACGCTCGAAACCGGAGTACCGAAATCGACCACGTCGAGCTTGCGACGGAATTGCTCGGGCGCATCGGTCTTCAGGAAATCCACGATCAGGCTGGAACCCTGCTGCCGGATGTCGATGCCGGCATTCGGGTCGGAAAGATCGACAACCAGCCGGCCTTCGCCATCTTTCCCGCGCCGGAAATTGACGTCGCGAATGGTATGTCGCTCGCCCTGCGACAGGGTCGGCGGTGCAGCGAACTGTGTGGACTGGGACACGCCCACTCCCGCGGCCTCCTTGAACTGGGCTGCGGACAGGGTGATCAGGAGATCCCGGTCCTCAATGCGGGCATCGTACGGAAATACGCGGGTCAGATTCAGCACGAGACGCGTACGGTCGCCAACCTGGACGATATTCACGCTACGCAGCTCTCCCGTGTTGAGCACCTGGCTGTTGCGACCGAGAGCGTTGGCGGTGTCTGGAAAATCGAAGGCGATTCGAGCCGGATTGGCAACGCTGAAACTGCCCGGAACAGCCGCGAGGGGCTGGGCCATGGTCAGCTTGAGAATGATATTGCCGCCTTGTTCCGCAGCAACGATCTTCTCGATACGGTTGCCGGTCTGCACGGTCGCAGCCGGCGGCGTTTGCGCCAGCACGGAAACGGTCGGGACAAGACTTCCGAAACTGGCAGCCAAAAGCAACGCGCCAAGCCTGACACCACAACTTCTTGTTTTCATTTCTTCCCCTCCTGGGGCGCCTGCTCCTGCAGTTGCAGCGTACTGATGCGTTCAGCCCATTCACCGCCGGAGTCTTCGACGAGCTCCTTCAAAGTGACCTCTGTCTCCGTGATAGCGGTGATCTGCCCGTAGTTCTGCCCGAGATAGTTTCCGACCTTGACCTGGTGCAGCGTCTTGTCAGCAGCGACGATGGCGTGGGACTGCCCCCGCTTGATCAGCACCCCGACCATTTTCAGCGACTCAAGTGGATAGGACTCAAGGGGCTCGCGCCGACGATTTGCGTCGGGCACAAACAAGCCGGATTTTTTGTCCGGCTCGAGCTTTGCCGGCTTGAACGGGTCAATGAGCGCAGCCCCCTGGTAACTCACCGGCACAACCTGCTGAATGGGTGGCAGCGGCTTGAGGTTCGGCTTCAGATCCCTGGAGGCTTCCTCCATCCACTTTCGCAGGTCGTCCTGCTGGTCGCTGCATCCGCAAAGCAGCAGCGCGGCAGCCAGCGGCAGCACAGTCAGTCGCATGATTCTCACTTGCCCGCCCTCACTTGCCGGCCTTTTCCTTGGCCTTTTCCTTGCGCAGCTTGGCCACCTCATCGTCGTCCAGATAGCGGTAAGTCACCGCTGTCGCGTCAAACTTGAGACCACCGTCCTTCTGCGCCTCGATTGCGATGTCATTCAGCGTCACAATTCGGGGCATCTGTGCGACATCGCCGACGAATTCACCGAGATCGTGGTAGCCACCGGTAACACGCACAGCAATCGGCAACTCGGCATAGAAATCCTTCATGGCTTCCGAACCCGGCTTGAACAATTCAAACTGCAGGCCACGCCCCAGGCCAGCCTGGTTGATGTCGGCAAGCAGCGACTCGATCTCTGAACGATTAGGCAACTGTTTAAGCAGAGCGCCGAACTGGCGGTCAATCTCGCTGAGCTGACGCTTGTATTCCGGCAGATTGACCGCCTGGCGTTTCTTGGCGACCCAGTCATCCTTGAGGGTGAGTTCTTCCTGCTGCTTGGTATCGAGTTGGGTCAGTTGATCGCTCCAGTCGAACCACCATCCGCCCACCACAATCAGCAGGAAAACCCCCACCAGAGCAGCCACTCGGGGCAGCAACGGCCATTGTCCGGGATCGTTGGGATCCAGCCCCCTGAAGTCACGCAGCAGGGTTTGCGCATCCAGGCTTCGAAGATTCTCGATCGACTCCTTGAAACCCATTACGGTTTACCCCCTGCACTCACGGGAAGTTTTCCCTTGCCTTTGTCGGCATCTTCAGTCTTCGGACGCTCAATGGCTACATTAAGGTTGAACTCACTGACCCGCCGGTTGTTGAGCGTTGCGGCCTTGACTTCGACCAGGTCGGCACGCTCGAGATAAGGAGATGCCTCGAGATTGCGCATCAGATTGGACACCCTGGCATTCGACTGGGCGTAGCCAGTCAAATTGATCTTCGAGCCGGACTGCTTGAGCGCCTTGAGATAAACGCCTTCCGGCATCTGTTTTGCCAGCTCGTTGAAAACCTGCACGGTTTCGGTACGGTTGGTCTGAAGCGACTCGATGACCTGCTTGCGCGACAACAGGGCTTCTGCCTGCTCACGCAGGCCCTTGATTTCGGAGATTTCCTTGTCGAGCACCGCGATAGCCTGTTTCAGGAAGGCGTTTTTCTCCTCCTGACCATCCACATAGCCGGCGATGATCGTGTGCCCGACAAACCAGACCGCCAGCCCGGCAAGCGCCACAACTGCAGCAAACAGAGCGAACTGCTGGCGCCTGGTTTTGCGCTTTTCCTCCCGGTGAGGGAGCAGGTTGATGCGAATCACGAATCGAACCTCCGCAGCGCCAGTCCGCAAGCCACCAACAGGGCCGGCGCATCCGCAGCCAGATTTTTCGGACGGATTTTTGAACTCAGGCTCATGTTCGCGAACGGGTTGGCGACCTGGGTCTCGACCTGGGTGCGGCCGGCAACCGTCTCGGCAAGGCCGGGAATCACGGCACAACCGCCAGCGAGCACGATGTGATCCACCTGGTTGAACTGGGTCGAGGTGAAGAAGAACTGCAGCGCCCGCGACACCTCCAGCGCCAGCGCATCCATGAAGGGGCGCAGCAGATCCGCTTCATAGCTTTCCGGCAGGGAACCGGTGCGCTTTGCGCCCTCGGCTTCTTCGAGGGACATGCCGAAATGCCGCATGATGTCCTGGGTGAGCAGAAACCCGCCAAAGGCCTGCTCACGAGCATAAACCTGCACGCCGTTACGCAGCACCGAGACGTTCATCACGTTGGCGCCGGCATCGACGAGGGCAATGATCTTGTCCTCGCCATGGCCGGGCAGTTGAGCCTGAACGAGTTCGAAGGCGGAGAGTGCGGCGTAGGATTCGACGTCCATGACCAGCGCCTTGAGTCCCGCCGCTTCCGCCGCGGCAACCCGGTCTTCAACCTTTTCCTTGCGTGACGCGGCGATCAGCACCTCGTCTTCGTCGGTACCCGAAGCAGCCGGGCCGATGACCTGGAAATCGAGGTTCACCTCGTCGAGAGCAAAGGGAATGTACTGGTTGGCTTCGGATTCGACCTGGACTTCCAGTTCCTGATCACGCAAACCGGCGGGCAGGATGATCTTCTTGGTGATCACCGCCGAGGCCGGCAGAGCCAGCGCGACGAAGCGGGTGCTGGTGTTGAGCCTGCGCCAGCCGCGCCGGATCGCTTCGGCGACCGCTTCGAGGTTGGCGATGTTGCCGTCCGTCACGGCCTCGCGGGGCAGCGCTTCGACCGCGTAACGCTCGACCCGATATCCCCCTCCGGAAACGGCGGACAACTCGACCATTTTGACCGACGACGACGAGATGTCGACGCCGATCAAAGGACGCGCCCTAGGGCTGAAAAAGGATAGGTCGATCACAAAAAATCCTGAAAATTCTTTATGTTAGGCGCAATAACAACAATCTACATGAAATCCTAACAACAACCATGACAGGTGTAAAGCAAGCGCCTGCAAAACACGGTTTCGCATTCCGGGCGCCAAACGGGGCGTCCTCGTATAATGCCGCACTTTACTATGCTTCCCGCTCCTGCCATGCGCTGGGTACTCTATCCCCTTGCCATTCTCCTCGGCCTGATCGCCATCGGCGCCGCGATTCTCGCTCTCGCCGTCGCCTTTGCGTGGCCGACGCTACCGTCGCTGGAGGCGCTGACCGACTACCACCCGAAGATCCCGCTGCGCGTTTACACCGCGGACGGCGCCCTTATCGGGGAGTACGGCGAAGAGCGCCGGGCCTTCATCCGCATCCAGGACGTTCCGCCGGTGCTCAAGCACGCGATCCTGGCGGCCGAGGACGATCGCTTCTACCAGCACTCGGGCGTCGACTTCCTCGGCATCCTCCGTGCGGCAAGCGCTAACCTGGCCACCGGCGGCAAACGCCAGGGCGCCTCGACGATCACGATGCAGGTGGCACGTAACTTCTTCCTGACCCGCGAGAAAACCATTTCCCGCAAGCTCTACGAAATCCTTCTGGCCTTCAAGATCGAGCAAAACCTCAGCAAGGACCAGATTCTCGAGGTCTACATCAACCAGATATTCCTCGGCCGGCGCGCCTACGGTTTCGCCGTTGCATCCCAGACCTACTTCGGCAAGTCGATCAAGGATCTGAACATTCCCGAGGCCGCCATGCTGGCCGGCCTGCCCAAGGCACCTTCCGCCTACAACCCGGTGGTCAACCCGAAACGCGCCACCCAGCGCCAGCAATACGTGCTGCGCCGCATGGCCGAACTCGGCTTCATCTCGGCCGCCGAACAGCAAGCCGCCATCGACGCTCCGCTGAAGGTTGTCAGCGGCACCTCCGACTTTGGCGGCAGCGCCGATTACGTCGCTGAAATGGCACGTCAGATCGCCTTCGAGCAATATAGGGAAGAGGCCTACACGCGCGGCATCAAGGTCATCACCACGATCGTCAAGGCCGAACAGGACGCCGCCTACCGGGCCCTGCGGCGCGGGATCATGGACTACGACCGCCGCCATGGCTACCGCGGCGCCGAGAGCTACGTGGACCCGGCCCGCATGAACACCGAACAAACCGAATCGATGGACGAGATCCTCGCCGAAACCCCGGACTACGACGATCTTCTGGCCGCCATCGTCACCAAGGCCGGCGGCGGCTCGGTCACGGCCTACCGTTATGGCGAGACAATAAAAATCAGCGGCGACGGCCTGCGTTTTGCATCCAGCATGGTCGGCGACAAGGCCCCCGCCAACAAGCGTATCCGCCCCGGCGCCGTGATCCGCATCACGCGCACTGAAAACAGCCACTGGGAAATCAGCCAGTTGCCCGAAGTCGAAGGCGCCCTCGCCGCAGCAGACCCACGCACGGGCGCCATCCGCGCGCTGGCCGGCGGCTTCGACTTCAACCGCAACAAGTTCAACCACGTAACCCAGGCCTGGCGGCAGCCGGGCTCCAGCTTCAAGCCGTTCATCTATTCGGCCGCCTTTGAAAAAGGCTATGGCCCGAACAGCGTGGTGGATGATTCCCCCCTGTCCTTCCCCGCCGGAGAAACCGGCAGCCAGGCCTGGGAACCAAGGAACTACGACGGCAAGTACGACGGCCCGATTTCCATCCGTACGGCCCTCGCCCGCTCCAAGAACATGGTTTCGATCCGCCTGCTCAAGTCGGTCGGCACGCGCTACGCACAGGACTACATCACCAAGTTCGGCTTCGATGCCGAGCGCCATCCGCCCTACCTGACCATGGCACTCGGCGCCGGCTCGGTCACCCCGTGGCAAATGCTCCGTGGCTACTCGGTATTTGCCAACGGCGGCTATCGCATCGAGCCTTACCTGGTGAAGGAAATCCGCGACGAGGCCGGCAACGTGCTGGCCCGCGTCGACCCGCCGGTTGCCGGCGAAACAGCCGAGCGCGCCATCGACGAGCGCAACGCCTACCTGATGGATTCGGTCATGAAGGACGTGGTCCGCCGCGGCACGGCCACCAAGGCCCTCGTGCTCAAGCGTGGCGACCTTGCAGGCAAGACCGGCACCACCAACGAATACGTGGACGCCTGGTTCTGCGGCTACCAGCCCACCGTGGTTGCGGTGGCGTGGATCGGGTTCGACCAGCCGAAGAAGCTCGGCAGCGGCGAAACCGGCGGCGCAGCGGCACTACCCATGTGGATCAACTACATGCGCAAGGCCCTGGACGGCGTCCCCGAAACCTATCCGACCGCACCGCCGGGCCTGATCCGCGTCCAGCCGGCCGGTGCCACCACCGAGGAAATGATCTACCAGGAAAATCTCCCGGCGGTGCCACCTGAAGCCCCCAACGAGCCCGCCAGCACCACCCCGGCGGACGAAGCCCCTGCACCGGCTCCGCCGGCGGCTGCGGCAATACCGACTTCGCCCCAGTAGCCACCGGCGGCAACGCGCAGTGCGCCCCCGAATCGCCAGACCGGGAAGCACTGCGCGTTTCCTGCAGGCAGTCAGTCCTTCAGGCTGACCGACTCTCCCGACTGCTCGGACATGCAGCGAGACAGCACAACATAAAAATCGGCCCCGTCCCGCGTGCCAAGCCAGCGCCCGCTCACCGGACGGAAATGAAAGCCGCCAGACTTGGCCGCCAGCCAGATCTCTCGGGCGGCCGTGTGGCGGTTGACGATGATCTTGGTGCCGTTGTCGAACTCCAGCTCCAGCACGCCGCCAGGCTTCACCTCGTAGTCAAAATCGGCCCCGCATTGCTCCAGCAGGTTTTCCAGGCGCTCCAGTTCGGCATCCGCCAATGCATTGAAATCCGCTTCATCCATCGCCTTACCCCTTGATCTGTTAACATTCCCGCTTTTGCGCGGAACTCATGCGAACCATCGCCATTGCCGCCGCGGCATGCGGCCTGATTGTGCTGGGCGGCTGCGGCATCAAGGGGCCGCTCTACATCGCGCAGCCACCCAAACCGGCAGCCCGACCCGCTCCCCAGCCGACACCCGTCCCGGCGCCCACCCGGACACCGGGCGCCGATCATAACAAACCCGTCCCTCAGGATTCCGCCCAATGACGACCGCCCTGCCCGTACCGACGCTCAAAGCCGGCCCCGCCGGCCTGACCCTCGAAGGGGTCGCCCTCGCCGACATCGCCGAACGCTTCGGCACCCCCACCTACGTTTACTCGCGCGCCGCACTCACCCAGGCCTACGAGGCCTACCAGCGCGCGCTCGGCCTGCGCAAGTCGCTCGTCTGCTACGCGGTGAAGGCTAACTCCAGCCTCGGCATCCTGTCAGTTTTCGCCAAGCTCGGCGCCGGCTTTGACATCGTCTCCCGCGGCGAACTGGCCCGCGTGCTGGCCGCTGGCGGCGACGCCGGCAAGGTGATCTTCTCGGGTGTCGGCAAGAGCGCCGACGAAATGCGCTACGCGCTGGAATCCGGCATTGGCTGCTTCAACGTCGAATCCGCCGCCGAACTCGACCGCCTTAACGAAGTGGCCGGCAGCATGGGCAAGCGCGCGCCGATCGCCTTCCGGGTCAACCCGGACGTCAACCCGAACACCCACCCCTACATTTCCACGGGCCTGCGCAGCAACAAGTTCGGCGTCGCCTTCACCGAGGCGCTCGACCTGTACCGCAAGGCCGCCACGCTTCCGAACATCGAGATCAGCGGCATCGACTGTCACATCGGCTCCCAGTTGCTCGATCCGGCGCCCATGGCCGAAGCCGCCGACAAGATCCTCGGCCTTGTGGACCAGCTCGCCCGCGAAGGGATCACGCTCGACCACATCGACCTGGGGGGCGGTCTCGGCATTCGCTACCGCGACGAAGAACCTCCCACGCCCACCGAATACCTCAAGCCGCTGCTCGAACGTTTCGCCGGCCGCGACGAAGCACTGTGCTTCGAGCCGGGCCGCTCGCTGGTCGGCAACGCCGGTCTGCTGCTCACGCGCATCGAATACCTCAAGCCCGGCGTTGAAAAAAGCTTCGCGATCATCGACGCCGCCATGAACGACCTGGCCCGCCCGGCGCTGTACGATGCCTACCACGAGATCGTCGCAGTGGCTCCGCGCGCGGTGCCCGCCACCCGCTACGAGGTGGTCGGCCCGATCTGCGAGAGCGGCGACTTCCTCGGCCACGACCGCGATCTGTCGGTTGAAACCGGCGATCTGTTGGCGATTCTTTCGGCCGGCGCCTACGGCATGACGATGAGCTCCAACTACAACACCCGCCCGCGCGCCGCCGAGGTGCTGGTGGATGGCGACACCGTTCACGTCATTCGCGACCGCGAAACCCTCGAACACCTGCTGAAGGGCGAACGCCCGCTTCCGTAACTCCTGCTCCGCCGCCAGCCCGAAGGCCTCGACCATGCGTTTCGCCACCTGCGCTTCACTGCTCATCGCCTTCGGGCTCGCCGGCTGCAACAACAAGCCCGACAACTCCGCCACCAAGCCTGGCGGCCCGCCGGCCACGCTGATCACCACCGCCAAAGCATCGGTTCTTGCACTGGATGTCACCGAGGACACCCTCGGCAGCCTCGAAGCGCTGATCGACCCGAAGATCGGTGCCGAAGTGGCCGGTCGCGTCATCGCCGTCTCGGCCCACAGCGGCGATCGCGTCAAGAAGGGCCAGCTCCTGGCCGAGCTGGATGCCAGCGATTTCCAGATCCAGGGCCAGTCCGACGCCGCCGAAATCAGCCGCCTCGAGGCCCTGTCCAGCCAGGCCGAACGCTTCGCCGAACGCCAGCAAAACCTCGTCGCCAAGGGCTTCATCTCGCAAAACGGTGCCGACGACAGCCTCGCCCAGCGCAACGCCTTGCGGGCCCAGCTGGCCACCGCCAGGGCCCGTAGCGGCGCCACCCGCAACAACCTCGGCCGCACCAAGGTGGTCGCGCCGGTGGATGGCATCATCGAAACCCAGATCGTCTCGCCAGGCGACTACGTCAAGGTCGGCGATCCGCTGTTCCGCCTGGTTTCCAACCGCGTGCTGCGCGCCCACCTGCCCTTCCCCGAATCCGCCGCCGCCCGCATCCGTGCCGGCCAGACCGTACGCCTCGGCCTGCCGCACCTGCCCGGCAAAGTCATCACCGGTCACGTCGAGGACGTGAAGCCGACCGTCAATGAAGCCAGCCGCGCCCTCGACGTGCTGGTGCGCGTCGACAACGACGGCAGCCTGCTCTCGGGCGGCACCGTCAATGCCTCCATCGTCACCGGCAGCAAGTCGGCCGCCGTGGTGGTGGCCGAACAAAGCGTCGTGCTGCGCCCCGCCGGCAAGGTGGTTTATGTCATCGCCGACGGCAAGGCCAGCCAGCGGATTGTCGAGGCCGGCGTCAAGCAAGGCGGCCGCATCGAGATCGTCAAGGGCCTCGCGGCCGGTGAAATCGTGGCCGAAGACGGTGCCGGGTTCCTCACCGACGGCGCCGCCGTCAATGTCAAGCCCGCCCAGCCTGCTGCACGCGCCATCCCGGCTGCCGCCAAGCCATGACGCTGCCCGAACTTTCCATCAAGCGCCACGTTCTGGCGTGGATGATGAGCGCCGTGCTGGTGCTGGTCGGCGTCATCGGCTACCAGCGGGTCGGCATGGACCGCTTTCCCCAGATCGAATTTCCGGTCATCTCGATCACCACCACGCTGAAGGGCGCCAACCCCGACATCGTCGATTCGAGCATCACCAACGTCATCGAATCGGCCGTCAACAGCGTGCCGGGCATCGAGCACGTGCAGTCCAGCTCGTCACCGGGCGTCTCGACGGTGAACATCACCTTCTCTCTAGAGAAGAAGGTGGACGTGGCCTTCAACGAGATCCAGTCCAAGGTCAACCAGGTCCTCCGCCGCCTGCCCAAGGACGTGGACCCGCCGGTCGTCGCAAAGGTCGAAACCAACGCCCAGCCCATCATGTGGCTGGCCCTGCAGGGCGACCGCACCCAGCAGCAGCTCAACCAGTACGCCATCAACGTCCTCAAGAAGCGCCTCGAAACCATCGACGGCGTCGGCGAGGTGCGCCTCGGCGGGCGCCGCGACCGCACCATCCGGGTCAATCTGCTGCCCGACCGCATGGCGGCCCACAAGATCACCGCCCAGGACATCTCCGACGCCTTCGCCAAGGAACACGTCCAGCTCGCCGGCGGCTTCGTGGTCGGCCAGACGACCGAAAGCCTGGTCAAGCTGGATCTCGAATTCCACCAGGTCGATGATCTGCGCGGCCTCATCGTGGCCTTCCGCGAAAAATCCCCGGTGCGTCTCAGCGACGTGGCCGAGATCGAGGACGGTCTCACCGACAACCGCCAGCTGGCCCGCTTCAACGGCAGAACCACAGTAGGCCTGGGCCTCGTCAAGATCGCCAACGCCAACACGGTGGCCATCACCGAACGCATCCTGGCCCGCGTGGACAACGAACTGCGCCCGGCGCTGCCGCCCGGCATGAGCCTGTCGGTGGTGTCCAACGATGCGGTGTTCATCCTCGAAATCGTCGACTCCCTCAAGGAGCACCTGATCGAGGGCACTTTGCTTGCCGCGCTGGTGGTGTGGTTCTTCCTGCGCTCGGTGCGCTCCACGCTGATCATCTCGCTGGCCATCCCGGTGTCGCTGATGGGCGCCATCGCGGTGATCTACTTCGCCGGCTTCACGCTCAATTCGCTCACCTTGCTGGCCCTTTTGCTGCTCATCGGCGTGGTGGTGGACGACGCCATCGTGGTGCTCGAAAACATCTTCCGCCACCGGGAAGAACTCGACCCCGACCCGGTTTCCGCCGCCATCAACGGCAGCAACGAAGTGGTTTTCGCGGTCATGGCGGCCACCCTGTCGCTGGTCTGCATCTTTGCGCCGGTGGCCTTCATCTCGGGAATCATCGGACAGTTCTTCCGCAGCTTCGCGCTGGTGGTGACCTTTGGCGTGGTGGTGTCGCTGTTCGTCTCGCTGACCCTCACGCCCATGCTGTGCGCCCGTTACCTCAAGGTCGAAAAGCAGCACGGCCCCATCTACCGGGCCTTCGACCGCCTGTTCGAGGGCATGGACGCACTTTACGTGCGCCTGCTCGAAGGCGCGCTCACCCACCGCCTGTGGGTGCTGCTGGCAACCGTCGCAGTCGTCGCGTCGAGCGCCTTCTTCTTCGCCAACGTCGGCAAGGCCTTCTCCCCGGAACAGGATGAAGGCCGCTTCCTGGTGTCGGTGCGCACGCCGCTCGGCTCCAGCATCGACTACACCGACGCACGGCTGCGCGAGGTCGAGGCCATTCTCGACCGCCATCCGGAAGTCCGCTCCGAATTCGTCCTGATCGGCCTCGGTGCCGCCGGGCAGGTAAACCAGGGCACCGTGGTGGTACGCATGGCGCCGCGGGAAGAGCGCACCGTCAAGCAGCAGGACATCATCGCGCTGCTCCGCAAGGAGTTTGCCCAGATTGCCGGCGCGCGGGTTTTTGCCGCGCCCTACCCGATGGTCCAGGGCCAGCGCGGCGAGCCACTGCAGTTCGTGCTCACCGGCGAAAACCTGCAGGAACTCGGTCGCCACGCCGTTGCGCTGCAGCGCAAGCTCGCCACCGTCAGCGGCCTCGGCCGCATCGACACCGACCTGCAGCTCGACCTGCCCCAGCTGATCTTCGCCCCCGACCGCCTGCGCATCGCCGATGCGGCCTTGTCCACCCAGGACGTGGCGCTGGCCATCAACATGCTGACCGGTGGCGTCGATATCGCCAAATACAACGACGAGCCTGGCGACGGCCAGCGCTACGACATCCGCGTCAAGGCGAAGGAAGGCACCTTCACCCAGCCGGCCGACCTGTCGAAGATCTTCCTGCGCAACAAGAGCGGCGAGCTGGTGCGCCTCGACAGCGTGGCGACTTTCCGCGAAGCGCTCGGCCCGGCCATCGTCGGGCGCTTCGACCTGCAGTACGCCGCCACGTATTTCGCCTCCCCGACAATGCCGCTGGGCGAGGCGGTCGAGATCGTCAAACAGACCGCCGCCGAAATGCTGCCCACCGGCTACCAGGTCAAGCTGATCGGCCAGGCCGAGGAGTTCGGCAAGACGCAGAAGTACATGACCTTCACCTTCGCGCTGGCCATGACCCTGCTCTACATGGTGCTGGCCAGCCAGTTCAACAGCTTCCTGCAACCCGCCATCGTCATGCTGGCCCAGCCGCTGGCGATCGTCGGCGGCGTGGCGGCCCTGTGGCTCACCGGGCAGACCCTCAACATCTACTCAATGATCGGCCTCGTGCTCTTGATCGGCCTGGTGGCGAAAAACTCCATCCTGCTGGTCGACCTCACCAACCAGCGCCGCGCCGAAGGCCTCCGGGTGGACGCGGCGCTGCGCAACGCCTGCCCGATCCGGATGCGCCCGGTGCTGATGACCTCGATGACGGTGATTCTGGCCCTTGCCCCGGCAGCGGCCGGCCTTGGCGCCGGCAACGAAACCAACCAGCCGCTGGCCATCGCGGTGATCGGCGGCATGGTCAGCTCGACCCTGCTGACGCTGGTGGTGGTGCCGGCGGTGTATTCGCTGCTGGAAGGCTGGCGCGAACGGCGCCGGGCGGCGATGTAACTGCCGATCCAAACCCTGCCAAACAAAAAGCCGATCGTTGCACATCAAGCAACAATCGGCTTTTATCCTTCGGGCAGCAGCCCGCCCAAAAAATCTACAGCGGCGTAACGACGCTGCGTCCGGCCGGCGTATCGAGCCAGCGCAACAGGATCCGGTAGGTGTCCAGCTCGAAAACCCGGGCAGGCGGCGCCTCGAGCAGGCCAGCCAGTTCGGACTCGTCCGTCACGCTGCCCAGCAGGCACCAGCGATCCACCAGATGCACCGCGCTGCGGCCGCTCTCGGCGTGATGTTCGCGGATCGCCACCGGGCCGGCCCACGGCCAGCGGCGGATGCGCAGGCTTTCGAGCACCTTCAGCAAACGCTCGTCGTGGGCGGCGTGATCTTCCTTGCCGGCACACACGCCGGCGCAGCGCTTCATCTGGTGGGCCAGGCACGCGCCATCACCCCACGGCTCGATGCCGATGCGGCGCGGGCACAGCTTGTAGAGAATAGCCAGTTCGCGCAGGGCGTTGTCGGCCTCCTTTTTGGTGCGAAAGGAACCGTAGACGACCTCCCAGCTACCCGGATCACTGCCGTTGAGCAACTCTCGGACAAGCACCGGGCCACGCTTCCTGGCCGGGTCGTAGCGCAGCCCGAAAACAGCGTCGGTTTCGCGCAACTGGCGGTTCTCGGTGGGCTTTTTCTCCTTGACGAGGCGCGCTTCCAGCAACAGTGCGCCAAGCTCGCCGGCAGTCTGCTGCCACTCGACGCGGCGCACCTGCTGGGCCAGCTTGGCCTCCTTGCCGCTGCGGTGATCGGACGCAAAATGGCCCATCACGCGCGAACGCAGGCTGACGCTCTTGCCGATGTAGATCGGCAGATCATTCTCGCCGTAGAACAGATAGACGCCCGGCCCTTCCGGCAGACCTTCGAGCACGCCTTCAGGCAGGCCGGCCGGGCGGCTTGGCGCCTTCATGGCCTTGACGATGGCGGTCTCGAGCACGTCACGCTCGAACTGGCCGGCAATCAGGCCTGCAAACTGGTGGAGCGCCTCGGTGTCGCCCATCGCGCGGTGGCGGGCAGTGCACACGAGGCCATGGCGTTCGATCAGCGCATCAAGCCCGTGACGGTGGTGCTGCGGAAACAGCGCCCGCGAGAGCTTGACGGTGCACAGCACCGGCGCGTCGAATTTCTCGCCGATGCGGCTGAATTCGTTCTTGATGAATCCGTAATCGAAGCGCGCGTTATGGGCGACGAAAACGCAATCGTCAAAAAGCGCCCGGATGCCGTCGGCCAGCTCGGAAAAAGCCGGCGCGTCGGCAACCATCGCGTCGGAAATGCCGACCAGGGACTGGATATTCGGTGGAATCGGCCGGCCCGGATTGACCAGGCTGGACCAGCGTTCGACAAGCTCACCGTCTTCGACCCGCAGGATCGCAATTTCGGTGATCCGATCGACCACCGGGTTGGCGCCGGTGGTTTCAACGTCGACAAAGGCGAGTTTCGGGGCTAGCAATCCGCGTGTCAGCTTTCAGTGGCGTACGGGTAGGCCTTGTTCGGCACCTTGCCGGCGGCAAACTCGCGCTGGGTTTCCTGCGTCTGGGGCCTGTCCCACCAGAGGGCGCGGCCTTTTTTCTGCTCTTCGAGCTCTTCAGGATGCTTGGCCATCCATTCGCGCATGAACTTGGTGTGCTCGGATTCGTAAATTGCCATCTGTGTTCTCCCTTTTTAGCGGCGTAAATTCTGGCAGCCCGGCGTTTCCCGGCTGTCTCTCAGCTTGCTTTCTGGTCACCCTTGACGCGGGTGATGCGCACCACTTCGGGAATGCTGCGCATGCCCCGGATAACCTTGGCCAGGTGCAGCCTGTGGGTGACCTGCACGGTGATGTACAGCGTTGAATATGTGCCCTGCTCACCGTCGGTGCTGACATTCTGAATGTTGCATTCCTCGCCGGCGATGGCGTTGGCCACCTTGCCCAGCACGCCCCGCACGTTTTGCGTGAGCAGGCGCAGGTTGACGTCGAACAGGCGATCGGTGGTCGTCTCCCATTCGACATCGATCCAGCGGTCGCGCTCGCTGCGCAGCTTGCGGGCCAGCGGGCAGTCATGCATGTGCACTTCGAGGCCCTGGCCCTTGCGGATGATGCCGACGATCGGATCACCGGGTATCGGCCGGCAGCAGCGCGCCAACTGGACGGCTACGCCTTCGGTACCACGGATCAGGATGGCGCCGGCGGGCTTGGGCTTGACCACGTCGGCACGTCCGGATTCCGTGTCCTGGATTTCGGCCAGCCGCCGCGCAACGATGGCCGGCAGGCGGCGCCCGAGGCCGATATCGGTCATCAGCTCCTTGCGGGTGGGCAGCGTGAATTCCCTCAGGAAGCGGTCCCACGCGAAGGTGCTGACCTGGCCGAGCGTAAGGCCATGGGGCCGCAGGGCCTGGTTGAGCAGGCGCTCGCCAAGGGTCGAGGCTTCTTCCTGCTGGGCATTCTTGAGGAAATGACGGATCTGCGCCCGCGCCTTGCCGGTGCGCACATAGCTCAGCCAGGCCGGATTGGGGCTGGCGTGGGCGGCGGTGATGATCTCGATCTGGTCGCCGTTGTGCAGCTCGGTGCGCAGCGGCATGAGCTCGCCGTTGATGCGTCCGGCCACGCAGCGGTTGCCCACATCGGTATGCACGGCGTAGGAGAAATCGACCACCGTGGCGCCCCGCGGCAGCGCGAAGATCTTGCCCTTGGGCGTAAAGGCATAGACCTCGCCGGGAAACAGATCGACCTTGACGTGCTCGAGGAATTCGCTGGAATCACCCGACGTGGATTGCAGTTCGAGCAGCGACTGCAGCCAGCTGTGAGTTTTGTGCTGCAGATCGGTGAGGGTTTTCTCGTCTTCCTTGTAGAGCCAGTGCGAAGCCACGCCGCTTTCGGCCACGTGGTTCATCTCAGAGGTGCGGATCTGCACCTCGACCGGCGTGCCGAAGGGGCCGATCAGCGTGGTGTGCAGCGACTGGTAGCCGTTGCCCTTGGGAATCGCGATGTAGTCCTTGAACTTGCCCGGCACCGGCTTGTAGAGGCCGTGCAGCGCACCGAGGGCGCGGTAGCAGGTCTGCACATCGGGCACGATGACGCGAAAACCGTAGATATCGAGCACCTGCGAGAAGGACAGACGCTTCTCGGCCATCTTGCGGTAGATGCTGTAGAGGTGCTTTTCGCGGCCCCGGACTTCGGCCTCGATGTTCCACTGGGGCAGGCGCTCCTCGATCGCGACGAGAATCTTGCCGACCACCTCGCGGCGGTTGCCCCGCGCGGCAAGGATGGCCCGCGACAGCACCCGGAAACGCATCGGGTAACGGTGCTTGAAAGCCAGTTCCTGCAACTCGCGGTACAGGCTGTTGAGGCCCAGCCGGTTGGCGATGGGAGCGTGGATTTCCTGGGTTTCGCGGGCGATCCGGCGCCGCTTGTCGGGGCGCATGTGGTCGAGCGTGCGCATGTTGTGCAGACGATCGGCCAGCTTGATCAGGATGACCCGCAGGTCGCTGGCCATGGCCAGCAGCATCTTGCGGAAATTTTCGGCCTGGGCTTCCTCGTGGGACTGGAACTCGATCTTGTCGAGCTTGGACACGCCATCGACCAGCTCTGCCGTGATGCGCCCGAAGCGTTCGGCGATCTCGGCCTTGGTGATGTGGGTGTCCTCCATCACATCATGGAGGAGTGCGGCACACAAAGCCTGCGCATCCAGGTGCCAGCCGGCGAGAATCTCGGCGACGGCTACCGGGTGCGAAATGTAGGGCTCGCCGCTTTGCCGCATCTGCCCCTGGTGGGCATCGGCGGAAAAGTGGTAGGCGGCCTCGACCCTGCCTACGTCCTCGGGACGGAGATAGGTAGCCACCTGCGTCCGCAGCCGGCCGAAATCAAGCGGCACGACACTGGACGCGGGGGGCTGGAAAACGCTGCCGCCACTGACTGAAACGGGGGTGGCGTTTTCCATGACACGGCTCTTCCTGCGACGGGCGCTCAGGCCTGACCGCGGTTGAGCACTTCGGCGCCGACCTTGCCGGCGGCGATTTCACGCAGGGCAACCACGGTGGGCTTGTCCTTGTCGTGGCGGTCGAGGTCTACCAGCGGGGTGGCGCCATTGGTCAGCTGACGGGCACGGTAGGTCGCGGCCAGGGTGAGCTGGAAGCGGTTGGGGATTCTTTTCAGACAGTCGTCAACGGTAATACGGGCCATGGATCAATCCTGTTCCAGATAATGGAAAAACTCCGGCTTGCGCGCCTCCTGGTTGGCGTAGCGCAGCCGTGATGCTCGCACCACAGCCACCAGATCTTCCAGGGCGGCGGGCAAGTCCTCATTGATTATAACGTAGTCGAACTCGGCCACATGGCGCATCTCGCCACGGGCGCCCAGCACCCGGCGGGCGATCACGTCCTCGCTGTCGGTGCCGCGGCCGCGCAGGCGGCGCTCCAGCTCCTCGAGCGAAGGCGGCATGATGAACACGCCCACCGCCTTCGGAAACACCTTGCGCACCTGCTGCGCGCCCTGCCAGTCGATCTCGAGGAGGATGTCCTTGCCCGAGCGCGTCTGCGCTTCGAGCCAGGCCTTCGACGTACCGTAATAATTGTTGTGGACCTCGGCCCACTCGAGGAATTCCCCCTTGTCACGCAGCGCGCGGAAGGTGGAAACATCGACGAAATGATAGTGCCGGCCATCCACCTCACCCTCCCGCGGGGCGCGGGTGGTGTAGGAAACGGACAACCGGACCATCGGATCGCGGTCGAGCAGGCCGCTGACCAGGGTGGTCTTGCCGGCGCCCGAAGGCGCAGTGACGATGAACAGGGTGCCGGGCATGGAGCCTCCTTATTCGATGTTCTGCACTTGCTCGCGCATCTGCTCGATGGCGAGTTTGAGTTCGACGGCAATGGCAGTCATGTCGGCAGCCATGGCCTTGGAGCCGAGGGTGTTGGCCTCCCGGTTGAGTTCCTGCATCAGGAAATCCAGCCGTTTGCCGGCGGCACCGCCCACCTTGAGGATGCGCTCCACCTCGTCGAGATGGGTGGACAGGCGCGACAGCTCCTCGGCCACATCGACACGCTGGGCAAACAACCCGACTTCCAGGCGGATGCGATCGTCGTCGAGGGTGGCGGCCGCGTCGCGCAGGCGGGTGGCGAGTTTTTCCTGGTATTCGGCGACGAGGGCCGGCACCCGCGGCTGAACGGTGGCGACCAGTTCGCGCATGCGCTGGATACGGCCGCGGATCATCTCGGCAAGCCGCTCGCCCTCGCGGCCACGGGTGGCGACGAGTTCATCGAGCGCAGCGGCCACAAGGCTGGCAATTTCCGGCTGCAGGGCATCGAAGGCGGGGCTGTCGTCGGCCAGCATTCCAGGCCAGCGCAGCACTTCGCCCACGCTGAGCGCCGCGGCCTGGGGCAACTGGGCGAGCACGGCGGCCTGGGCGGTTTTCAGCTGCCCCAACAGCATGTCGTTGATCGCCAGATCGCGAGGTGCGCTATCCTTCGCCTGCAGGTTGAAACGGCACTCGACCTTGCCCCGGCGCAGTTTGGCGGTGATGGCTTCGCGCAGCGCGGGTTCCGCCTGGCGCAGATCATCGTTGATGCGGAAGGCGAGATCGAGGTAGCGGGAGTTTACGCTCCGCAGTTCGAGGTGCAGAGCGACGCGGCCCAGGTCGCGAACCTGGACGGCGTAGCCGGTCATGCTGTGAATCATCCTGTTTTTCCCGAGATAGCGCGGCGATCCAAAGCTAAACTAGCAAGCCCGAACGCCACCAAAAGACGAAGTGTAGCGCCCCGCCCGATGGCCACTCAACAGAACTGCGCCCTGCCGTCTGGATTCCAGCTCGACCACTACCGGGTCGAACGTCAGCTTTCGCTGGGCGGGTTCTCGATCGTCTACCTCGCCTACGACCAGGACGGCACGCCCGTCGCCATCAAGGAATACCTGCCCAACTCGCTGGCGCTGCGTGCCGACGGCGAAGTGACGCCCCACGTCACCGAAGCCCACCAGGGCGCCTTTCGCTACGGCATGAAGTGTTTTTTCGAGGAAGGCCGGGCCCTCGCCAAGCTGGTGCACCCCAATGTCGTGCGCGTGCTCAACTTCTTCCGCGCCAACGGCACCGTGTACATGGTGATGCAGTTCGAACGAGGCCGGACGCTTCACGACTACGTCCAGAAAAACAAGGGCAACGTCCGCGAACGCTTCATCCGCGGCGTGTTTACCCGCATGCTCAACGGCCTGCGCGAAGTCCACGCCCACAAGCTGCTGCACCTGGACATCAAACCGTCCAACATTTACCTGCGCGCCGACGGCACCCCGGTGCTGCTCGATTTCGGCGCCGCACGCCAGACGCTGATGTCCGACACACCCATCCTCAAACCGATGTACACCCCCGGTTTCGCCTCGCCCGAGCAGTTCGCCAGCCGCGAGGCGCTGGGGCCCTGGAGCGACATCTACAGCGTGGGCGCCAGCATGTACGCCTGCCTGGCAGGCAACTCGCCACAGCGTTCCGACGAGCGGATCAAGCACGACACCGTCGTCCCGGCCACCAAGGCCTGGGCCGGCCAGTATTCGCCGCATTTTCTGGCCACCATCGACTGGTGCCTGCAACTTGATCCACTGAAACGCCCTCAGAGCTGTTTTGCGCTGCAAAAGGTGCTCGCCCAGCGTCATCGCGAAGCGCCACCACAGCAAAAAACCTGGCTCGAAGGGCTCGGCTCCCGACTAAAAACAATGATAGGCCGTTCATGAGATTCACCATTTTTCAGGAAAGCCGGATCGGCAAACGACGCACCAACCAGGATCGTGTTGCCTATTCCTACACCCGCGACGCCTTGTTGATGGTGCTCGCCGACGGCATGGGCGGCCACCTGTACGGCGAAATCGCCGCGCAGATTTCGGTGCAGTTCATCGCCCAGTCGTTCCAGCAGGAGGCACGTCCGAAAGTCTCCGACCCGGTGCTGTTCCTGTCGCGCGTGCTCAGCAACGCCCACCACGCAATCCTCGATTACGCCTTCGACAAGCATCTCACCGACATCCCCCGCACCACCGTCGTCGCCTGCCTGATCCAGGACGGCGTGGCCCACTGGGCCCACGCCGGGGACTCCCGCCTGTACATGATCAGGAAGGGCCGCCTGCTCTATCAAACCCGCGATCACTCGCGCGTGCAGCTGATGCTCGACCAGGGCCTGCTCGACGCCGAGGCTGCCGCGGTGCACCCCGGCCGCAACCGCATCTTCAGCTGCCTGGGCGGCAATCACCCGCCGCAGATCGAATTCTCCCGCGGCGTCTCGCTGGCCAATGGCGACGTCGTCGCGATCTGCTCCGACGGCGTGTGGGGCCCGCTCGAGCCGGGCAGCCTCGTCAACACCCTGTCCGACGGCCGCGTCATGGAAAGCGTGCCCCGCCTGATGAACGAGGCCGAAGAACTCGGCGGCCACCAGTGCGACAACATGACGCTGATCGCCATGACCTGGCACGACGACCACCAGGAAGACATCCCCGACACCGTATCCACCCGCACCATGCCCGCCGACGCCTACACCACCCAGATGGAAGGCTTCGGGCGCGGCAAGCGCGAACAGGAAGATCTCAGCGAAGACGAGATCGAAAAAGCCATCCGCGAAATCAACGCCGCCATCCACAAGTTCAAATGAATTCAGGCGACCCCATGCGGTCGCCTGAATTCATTGTTTTCAAGCATTTGCCCGACCCAAGTCGGGCAGCAGCCTGGATGATCAAGTCCTGAATCGGGAAATGCTCGTCCGGATCTGCCTCGTCAGCACCTCCATTTCACGCGCGGCGTCGGAGGTCGAGCGGGCCTGGGCGTGGTTCTGCACTGCTTGCTCGGCGATGGTTTCCACGTTTCTGGCGATCTCCCGGTTGGCGGCACTCTGTTCGCGCAGGGAGTTCGAAATCCCGATCACCGCATCGCTGACCTGCGTCGCACCAATCTTGATATCCGCAATGCGGCCGCCGGCCTCACCGGCAAGGGAAACGCCCTCCTGAACCTGCCCTTCGCCCATGGTCATGCTTTGAACGGCCTTCGCCGCGCCGGCCTGGATATCATCGACCATCCGCGTAATCTCTTTTGTCGACAAGCTGGTTCGCTCCGCGAGCTTGCGCACCTCGTCCGCCACGACGGCGAACCCGCGGCCTGCCTCACCCGCACGCGCAGCTTCGATAGCCGCATTCAAGGCCAGCAGGTTGGTCTGGTCAGCGATTTCCCGAATCACATTCACGATCTGTGAGATGGCCTTGGACTCGTCGCCCAGATGCAGCACCGCCTCGGCCGACTTCTTGACCGTGTCGGCGATCATGGACATGCTCGATATCGCCTGATTGATCACCTCGATCCCGGAATCCGAGACATCGCCCGAGCTTTCTGCAAGCCCCCTGCAGGATTGCGCGTGCTCAGCCACCTGCTGGATGCTCTCCGTCATCTGCTCCACCGCGCCAGCCATCACCACGGCCGACTGGCTTTGCGTCCCCGAGCTCGAGGCAACGGCGTCGGAGGCCAGCGATAGCGTGTGGGCGCTTTCCGCCAGGCCCTGGATGCCGGCATCGATTTCTCCGATCATGCTCCGGAGGTGCGTGCTCATGCCGTCGACGGACCGGAGCAATTCCCCGACCTCATCGGCGGAATCGGCCTGGATGTGCTGGGTCAGGTCACCGTCGGCCACGCGCTGAGTCACGGCAAGTGCCTGGCGCAGCGGGTGAGTGATCCAGTGTCTTGTCGCGATCACCATGGTTCCCACCAGGATCAGCGTCACAACGATTGCAGCAACCGCGATCTGGATCTGGAGGGCACGCACCTCGTGGACAAACTCGTCCGAGTCAGCACCGGCGGCCACCAGCCAGCCCCATTTCTCAAAGGGCTGAACCGCGACGAGCTTTTCCCGTGCCTCCTTCTCGCCGGCGTTCTGCCACCAGTAGCGCGTGACACCAGTGCCTTTCTCGATCAGGGTGCGCGCAACGGACACCCCTTGACTGTCCTTCACGTCCATCAGGTTCTGGCCTTCGGCAGCGGGGTGAATCACCGCCATGCCAGGCACAATCGAGGCATCCAGCACAAACACATAGCCGGTGTCGCCCACCTTCACGGACTTCACCTTGTCCTTCAGCGCCTTGATGCTCTCGGTAAGATCCAGGCCCACGAAGGCGATCCCGATCACCTTGTCCGCCTCGTCCTTGATGGGCAGGTAGCGGGTCATGTAGTCCTTGCCGAACAGCGTGGCCTTGCCCACGTAGGGCTTACCTTCGAGCAGCAGTCGGTAGGCTGGATGCTTTGCATCCAGAGCGGTGCCGGTTACGCGCGCACCGCCCTTGTTCTTTACCGACGTGGTGACACGGAAGAAGTTGTCTCCGTCCCGCACGAAGAGGGTCGCGACGCCCCCCGTGAGGCGGGAAAACTCATCCACCTGGGCAAAGTTGTTGTTGAAGACGACATCCCCCCCTTTAAGGGCCGGAAGGGTTTTCTCACCCGAGGCCACGGAGTGGGCCGGATCAACACTCATCCTCTTTGGCAGGCTGGCCGCAAACGTGGCGCCCAGCAAGCGTGCGCTCTCCTCCAGCGAACTGGAATAAGCGCCCATCATGTCCACAACCTGCTGGTTGGTGAGTTGCAGCTCTTTAACCGCGCGCCGCTCCAGGCTATCGCCGAGCCAGTAGGTCAGCAAGCTGCCCACCACAAGGAAAACGATGGAGATGATCACCGTGAGGGCAGCATTGAGCTTGCCCGCAATGCTGGATCCGAACCAGTGACGAAGTGCATTCATATTTTTCTTTCTGTTTTTGTAATGGGCAGACAGTTTCTAAACGGCGCCCCAGTGCCCGTCTTGAGTACAGGCTTGATGGCCATGGGCGGCAGCACGGCCTATGTTTGATCTCTGTCAGACGGAATCGCCATCACCGATCGCCGACAACCCGCGTTGGCGGCATCTGATGGACGCGCTGTTGTCGGCAGGAATTGCCTGGACTTGACGCAAGGGTTTGCTGCCGAGCACCTGGCGCGATCAAATATGGCATTTGTATTTTCAAGCCCGACAGGGGCCAGCCCGAAAGCCTGAGCCCTGACCGGGTGAACTATGCGCAGCCCACACATCAGCTGTGACCACTGGCTACAATGGAAGCTGACCACAGCAATCCGTGCAGCCAGACGCATAGCCCGCAAATGGCGAAACACCTGAAAGCCTTGCAGCAAAAGGATTTCAGCTACCCATAAAAATCCATGCAAATTCAAATGACCGCACCTTCCCTGCCCGAAAACTTTGCCCGTCCCAGCGGCCGCGCGCCCTCCGAGCTGCGGCCGATCCGCATCACCCGCGGCTTCACCCGCCACGCCGAAGGCTCGGTACTCATCGAATTTGGCGACACCCGTGTGCTGTGCACCGCCAGCGTCGAGGAATCGGTGCCGCCCTTCCTGCGCGGCAAGGGCCAGGGCTGGCTGACGGCCGAATACGGCATGCTGCCCCGAGCCACCCACACGCGCAGCCCGCGTGAAGCCGCCAAGGGCAAACAGAGCGGCCGTACCCAGGAAATCCAGCGCCTGATCGGCCGCAGCCTGCGCGCGGTGGTCGACATGAACGCCCTGGGCGAGCGCCAGATCACCATCGACTGCGACGTGCTGCAGGCCGACGGCGGCACCCGCACCGCCGCCATCACCGGCGCCTGCGTTGCAGTGCATGACGCCCTCCAGGGCCTCGTCAGCGCCGGCAAGCTGGCGGCCAACCCGATGCGCGATTTCGTCGCCGCCGTGTCGGTGGGCGTTTACAAGGGCGTGCCGGTGCTCGACCTGGACTACCCGGAAGACTCCGACTGCGAAACCGACATGAACGTCGTGATGACCGGCTCCGGCGGCTTTGTCGAAGTGCAGGGCACCGCCGAAGGCTCGCCGTTCTCCCGCACCGAACTCGACGCCCTGCTGGAACTTGCCGGTGACGGCATCGCCCGGCTCGTCAGCGAACAGAAAAAAGCGCTCGGCATCGCCTGAGCCCCAACCGGAGCCGCGCCATGAAACAGCTCGTCCTCGCCAGCGGTAACGCCGGCAAGCTCAAGGAACTCGCCGCCCTGCTCGCCCCGCTGGGCATCGAAGTGCTGCCCCAGTCGGCCTTCAATGTCTCCGAGGCCGAAGAGCCGCACCCCAGCTTCATTGAAAACGCCATCGCCAAGGCCCGCCACGCCGCGCGCGCCACCGGCCTGCCGGCGCTGGCCGACGATTCCGGGCTGTGCGTCGACGTGCTTGGCGGCGCCCCCGGCGTACTGTCGGCCCGCTTTGCCGGCGAGCCCAAGTCCGACCAGCGCAACAACGCCCTGCTCCTCGAACGCCTGGCCGGCGAAACCAACCGGCGCGCCCGCTTCTACTGCGCCCTCGCGCTGGTCCGCCACGCCGACGACCCGCAGCCGCTCATCGCCTGCGGCGAATGGCACGGCCAGATCCTCGACACCCCGCGCGGCCAGGAAGGCTTTGGCTACGACCCGCTGTTCCTCGTCACCGAGCTTGAGCAGACCGCCGCCGAAATCCCTTCCGAACTGAAGAACATGCTGTCCCACCGCGGCAACGCCTTCCGCCAGCTGCTCGACAAGCTGCGCGCCGAAGCCGCCTGACCTTCAGCCCCGTCTCACCGCTCAAATCCATTCATGGCCGAACCCAGGATCATTCCGATCACCCCAAAAGCTGCGCCGAAGCCTGCCGTCGGCGCCAGCCCCTGGGAAGCACAGCTCACCGCCTCACCGCCGCTGTCGCTTTACGTGCACTACCCGTGGTGCGTCAAGAAGTGCCCTTACTGCGACTTCAACTCCCACGCCGTGCGCGACGAAGGCATCCCCGAGGCGGCCTACATCGAAGCCCTGGTGGCTGATCTCGAAAGCGCCCTGCCGCAGATCTGGGGCAGGCGCGTGCACAGCATCTTCATCGGAGGCGGCACCCCCAGCCTGATCAGCCCCGACGGCCTGGATGAACTTCTCACCGCCATCCGCATGCGCGTGCAGCTGGATCCGCTGGCCGAAATCACCCTCGAAGCCAACCCCGGCACCGTTGATTCGGGGCGCTTCAGGGCCTTTCGCCAGGCCGGCGTCAATCGCCTGTCGGTGGGCATCCAGAGTTTCAACGAAGGCCACCTGCAGGCTCTCGGGCGCATCCACGGCCGTGCCGACGCGATCGCCGCCGCCGAAGCCGCGCTCACCCACTTCGAGGCGGTCAACCTCGACCTGATGTATGCGCTGCCCGGCCAGAGCCTCGCCGAGGCCGAGGCCGACCTGGCCACCGCACTGGCCCTCGGCCCCACGCACCTGTCGTGCTACCACCTCACGCTGGAACCCAACACCGCCTTCGCCGCCAATCCGCCGGTGGTGCCCGACCCGGACGCCTCGGCCGACATGCAGGACCACATCGAGGCGCGCCTCGGCGAAGCCGGCTACGGCCACTACGAAACCTCGGCATTCGCCAAGCCGAATCGCGAGTGCCGGCACAACCTCAACTACTGGACTTTCGGTGATTACCTGGGGATTGGCGCCGGCGCCCACGGCAAGCTCTCGTCCCACGCCGGCATCGTGCGCGAAACCCGCCCCAAGAGCCCGGCGGCCTACCTGGCCGCCCGACAAACGGGCGAATTCGTGCAGGAACGGCGCGACATCACCGCCGCCGAGTTGCCTTTCGAATTCATGATGAACGCCCTGCGCCTCAACCAGGGCTTTCCCCGGCGGCTGTTTGCCGAGCGCACCGGCCTGCCCTTCGAGGCCGCCGAGGAAGGGCTGCTCAAGGCCCGCCAGCAGGGCTTCATCACGGTCGATGGCGACACCGTCCGTCCGACAACCCGCGGCCGCCACTTTCTCAACGAACTGCTGATGCTGTTTCTCGCTGCCTGAAGCGCCCTGCCCGGAATCAGTCCAGCAACGCCAGCTGGGCGCGGATCAAATCCGACGCCGGGCTGGCGCCACCGGCACCCGACGAGCGCGAGGACAGGCCATAGGCCGCGAGCAACAGCCGGTTGCGCAAGGTGGGGCGGAGATTCAGCACCACCGCGCTGCGTAATGCGCCATTGGCAAACTGGCGCTTCAGTTCGCTCTCGCCGGGGCGAAAATCCACGTAGCGGTAGCGCGGATCGGCAAACAGGCGCTGAAAGGCCTGCAAGTGAGTGATGGTACCGGCCGACCACTGGCGAAAATCGTCCCGCTCGCCGGAGCAGACATACTGCAGCGTCTCGCCCGACGCCAGCAGGCACACGCAGGCCACCGGCATCGAATCGGCAAACAGCACAAAACCCTTCAACTCGCCCCGCTCGGCCGCCGGGCCGGGTTCGATGTCCGCCCCCGGAATGCCGGAGACGCCACCCGTGGCGCCAATCGCTGCGGCGTGCCGGCGAAACTCGGCGATCTCCCCGGGCCTGCTGTATTCCCGCAGGTCAAGCCGGCCGGCTCCCGCACCGTCACGGCCGAACTGGTCGATGAAGCGCGCCTCGTCCCGCTCGAAGGACTCGCGGGTCTTGGCCGAAAAACGGCCCTCCAGAAAGCGGTCGTAGCAGCCTGCCCAGGCCAGGTAATGCCACACGTCGCGAGTCAGCACGTAGGCGATGCGATTGTCGTGGACGGTGTGGGTACGCCACCCCGGATCGGCGACGCAGCGCTGAAGCATGCCATCGACACCTGACGGGAGGCTCTGCTCAGCCAGCTCGCGGGCGGCCCGTCCGCCAAGCACGTCGGGGAGCGACGCCTCACTCACGGCCAGGCGCAACGGAACGGAAAAAAGATGCTTGCCGCGAACAATGAAGGGAAGCGAAAAAATCCTGTGCGGAAGGTGAGTCATGCAGCACTTTCGATAAACATCGGGGTCACCGCCAGATCTGCCCAACGGGACACCCGGCACGCCTCGCTGAATAGTTATTTAACATTCCGGCGAATAGTACAGAGGCATCCATCGGCAAACCAAACCCGGAAACATATTTGCGCAAATTCGTTAATTACTTGGCGGCCCGCACGACAAACCTGTGAGTTTGTACCCACGACGGGCAACACTGGCCTGCCTGCCCCGCTTCCTGCACAATTCGCCAGCCCTCGCATTTGCCGCCCCGATGCAACCCCTGATGCAATCCTCCCCGTCACCCGCCCCGATTCCGGACATCTCGACCCTTGGCCAGGTGTTCACGCCCGAGCCGGTCGTCCGCTGCATGCTGCGCCTGCGCCAGAACGCCGGACGCGCGCTGGAGCCTTCCTGCGGCGACGGCGCCTTCCTGAAGCACCTGCACAACGCGGTCGGCATCGAACTCGATGCCCGCCAGGCTCCGCCGGGCGCCCTCACCATGGATTTCTTCGCCTACCCCGAAAGCGAAAAATTCGACTCGGTGATCGGCAACCCGCCCTATGTGCGCTACCAGGACATCTCGCCGGCCACCCGCGCCCTGCTGCGCCAGGACGGCTTCGACGGGCGCAGCAACCTGTACCTGTTCTTCATCGAAAAGTGCGTGCTCCACCTCGCGCCGGGCGGCGAGCTGATCTTCATCACCCCGCGGGATTTCCTCAAATCCACCAGCGCCCGCCAGCTCAATCGCTGGCTGCACGAACGCGGCACCATCACCCACGCCATCGAACTGGGCGACGCCCGCGTGTTTGCCGGAGCCCTGCCCAATTGCCTGATCTGGCGCTACGAACTGGGCAACCTCAGCCACAACACCGCCTGGGCACGCATCGGCCAGGGCGACGACCTCGCCGCCAGCCTCGAATCCCCGCCCTGGCAGTACCGGCATTTCTCCGAGTGCGCCGGCCACCTGCTGTTCTGCCACGGCGAATACAGCCTCAGCCTGGCCGACGTGGCCAGCGTGAGGGTTGGCGCGGTATCCGGCCTCGACGCCATCTACGCCAACGAAACCAGCGGCAACCGGGATTTCGTCACCTCATCCACCGCAGGCAGCGGTCAGACCCGCCGCATGATCTGGTGCGAACCAGGCGAACCCCCACCGGAAGTGCTGCTCCCCCACCACGACACCCTGATCGCCCGGCGTATCCGCGCCTTCGACGAGAACAACTGGTGGCAGTGGGGCCGCGGATACCCGCAAACCGACGCGCCGCGGGTTTACGTCAACACCAAAACCCGCCGGCCGAACCCCTTCTTCCTGCACGCCTGCCCCCACTTCGACGGCGCGGTGATGGGCGTCTTCCCCCATCGCCGGGATGTGAATCTCGATGCCTTCCGCGACGCCCTCAACGCCGTGGATTGGGCTGACCTGGGTTTCGTGTGCGACAAGCGCTACCTCTTCACCCAGCGCAGCCTCGAAAACGCGCCGCTGCCCGACAGCTTCCGCGCCTTCCTGCCCGCCATTACAGCCGAACCCACCGCCTGACCCCGGAGCTACCGATGAAATTTGCCTTCATCCTCGACCCCCTCGATCAACTCAAGGCCTACAAGGATTCGAGCATCGCCATGATGCGTGCCGCCGCCCGCCGCGGCCACGAAGTCTTCGCCATTCAGCGCGACGCCCTGGTGTGGGACGGCGGCACCGTGTCCGCCCAGGCCCTGGCCATCACGCCCACCGACGGGGACGACGCCTGGTACGTACCCGGCGCCATGTCCAACCCGCCGCTCACCGCCTTCGACGCCGTGCTGATGCGCCAGGATCCGCCCTTCGACTTCGAGTACATCACCGCCACCTGGCTGCTCGAGAGGGCCGCCCAGGCCGGTGCGCGCATCTTCAACCAGCCCCGCTCGATCCGCGATCACTCCGAAAAAATCGCCATCACCGAGTTTCCGCAGTTCATCCCGCCCACCCGGGTGGCACGCGCCGCGGACGACATCAACGCCTTCATCGACGCCCACGGCGACACCATCCTCAAGCCCCTCGACGGCATGGGCGGCAGCCAGATCTTCCGCGTGCGCGCCGACGACCCCAACCGCAACGTGATCATCGAAACCCTCACCCACGAGGGCAGCCGGACGATCATGGCCCAGGCCTACCTGCCCGCCATCTCGGGCGGCGACAAGCGGGTGCTGATCATCGGCGGGCAGGTCGTCCCCTACTCGCTGGCGCGCATTCCCAAGGCCGGCGAAACCCGCGGCAACCTCGCTGCCGGCGGCCGCGGCGTAGCCATGCCGCTCACCGAGGGCGAACGCGCCATCGCCGAATACCTCGCCCCCATCCTGTGGGCGCGGGGCCTGCTCATCGTCGGCCTCGACGTGATCGGCGACCGGCTCACCGAAATCAACGTCACCAGCCCCACCTGCATGGTCGAGATCACCGCGCAAACCGGCTTCGACGTACCCGGCGCAGTCATCGACGCCCTCGAGAAAGCGTGCGCCTGACCCTGCGTCCAAAGCTTCGCGCCGGCAGCAGGCTGGCCGCGCTCCTCTGCGCGGCCAGCCTGCTGGCCGGCCTGCTCGGCGGCTGCGCCCGCGAACGCCTCCAACAGCAGGAAGCCTACGTCTTCGGCACCCGGGTCGAAGTGCTCACCTGGGATGCATCCGAAGACACATCCCGGGCCGCCGTAGCCGAAGTGCTGCGCGAATTCGACCGCCTGCACCGGGCCTATCACGCCTGGGAGCCCTCCGAGCTTACCGCCCTCAACAGCGCTATCGCCGCCGGACAGACGAGCATTCCGGTGTCACCCGAGCTGGCCACCATGCTCACCGACGCCAAGGCCATCGCCGCCACCGGCGACGAACTCTTCAACCCGGCCCTCGGCCATCTCATCGCCCTGTGGGGCTTCCACTCCGACACCTTCAAGCCGCTCAGGCCCGACCCGGCCGAGCTTGCCGCGACCATTTCCGCCCACCCGCAAATGGCCGATCTCAGCATCGCCGACAACCGGGTCACCAGCCGCAACCCGGCGGTGCAGCTCGACCTCGGCGGCTACGGCAAGGGCTACGCGCTCGACCGCGCCGCCACCATTCTCAAGGCCCGCGGCGTGAGCAACGCCCTGATCAACATCGGCGGCAACGTGCTGGCGCTGGGCAGCAAGGGCGATACGCCCTGGCGGGTGGGTATCCAGCACCCCCGCGAACCACGCCCGCTGGCCACCCTGCCGCTGCGCGACGGCGAAGCGATCGGCACCTCGGGCGATTACCAGCGCTTCTTCGAGCTCGATGGCGAGCGCTACTGCCACCTCCTTGACCCGCGCACCGGCCACCCCGCGAAGGGAACCCAGGCCGTCACCCTGCTCATCACGCCGCGCGCCCTCGCCGGCACCCTGTCGGATGCCGCCAGCAAACCGGCCTACCTCGGCGGCGAACGCTGGCGCGACTACGCAAAACGCTTCGGCATCGACCACGCCCTGCGGGTCGACGCCACCGGCCGCATCGAAGTCACCCGCGCCCTCAACGACCGCCTGCAGTACGGCGAAGGCCTCAAGCCGGCCGCCATCCTCGACTGAACCCGGCGGCCCTTTCCGCTTGACGCACCGCAAGCGTCCGGGTTATTCCGACTTGCCGGCCGGGCCCCTTCGGATAGAATTGAGCGAATGATCGGGATCCTCCTCATAACCCACGGCGCCCTCGGCGAAGCGCTCATCCAGTGCGCCTGCCACGTGATGAACCGTCGCCCGCTGCAGCTGATGCAACTGGGCATGGCCGGGCAGGACGATCCCCTCGACGCACTCCCCCTCGCCCGTCGCCTGCTCGAAATCACCGACACCGGCGACGGCGTGCTGATCCTCACCGACATCCTCGGCGCCACCCCTGCCAACACCGCGGCCAAGCTCCTCGAGCCCGGCCGGATCGAAGGCGTGGCGGGCGTCAATCTGCCGATGCTGCTGCGCGTGATCACCTACCGGGAACGCAGCATGGACGTGCTGGTCAAGAAAGCAGTGGCCGGCGCCTGCGAAGGCGTCGCGCACATGAAGTAAAAACAAAAAACCCGATACCACATCGAGGACGACAGGAAAGACACCGATGCCACGCCAGGACGCAAACATCATCAACAAGCTGGGCCTTCACGCCCGCGCCTCCGCCAAGCTCACCCAGACCGCCAGCGCCTACGCCTGCGACGTGTGGCTGGAGCGCAATGGCCGGCGAGTCAACGCCAAGAGCATCATGGGCGTCATGATGCTGGCCGCCGCCAAGGGCAGCACCATCGTCATCGACACCGAGGGCAGCGACGCCGACCAGGCCATGGCCGCCCTCCAGGCCCTCATCGCCGACAAGTTCGGGGAAGGCGAATGAGCATCCGCCTGGCACAGGGGGCGCGCCGATGAGTTTCACCGTCCACGGCCTCGCCGTCTCCCAGGGCATCGCCATCGGCCATGCCCATCTGGTTTCGCACGCCCTGCTCGAAGTCGCCCACTTCACGGTGGCCCCCAAGCACGTCGAAGCAGAAGTCCTGCGCCTGCAAAAGGCCGTCGCCGCCGTCAAGACCGAGCTGGCCGGCCTCAAGGCCGCGTCGGGCGCCGGCTCGGCACCGTCCGAAGTGGATGCCTTTCTCGGCATGCACATCATGTTCCTCGAAGACCCGATGCTGGTCGACGCGGCCGAAGCCCTGATCCGCACCCGCCGCGCCAACGCCGAATGGGCGCTGGTGCAGCAGATGGAGCAACTGGTCGAACAGTTCGAGGCCATCGAGGACGCCTACCTGCGCGAGCGCAAGGCCGACGTGGTGCAGGTCGTCGAGCGCATCGTCAAGGTGCTGCTCGGCCACCCCGGCCACCTGCCGCCCAAGCGCAAGGACGGGCTGGGCACCATCGTCGTCGCCCACGACCTTTCGCCCACCGACACCATCGGCTTCAAGGAACACGCCGTCGCCGGCTTCATCACCGACGTCGGCGGCCCCACCGGGCACACCGCCATCGTCGCCCGCAGCCTGTCGATTCCGGCCGTGGTGGCGTTGCGCCACATCCGCCATGTGATCAAGGACGACGAGCTGATCATCATCGACGGCACCCGCGGCGTCGTCATCGTGGCCCCCGACGAACGGGTGCTCGAGGAATATCGCCTGCGCAAGGCCGCGGTCGAACTCGAACGCTCCAAGCTCAAGCGCCTCAAGTCGATGCGCGCCGCCACCCTCGACGGCGAAGAGGTGCAGATCCTCGCCAACATCGAACTCCCCCCCGACGCCGTGCAGGCCAAGGCGGTCGAGGCCGATGGCGTCGGCCTGTTCCGCACCGAGTTCCTGTTCATGAGCCGCGACACCTGGCCGGACGAAGACGAACAGTTCGAGGCCTACAAGTCCGTCGTCAAGACCATGGCCGGCAAGCCGGTTACCGTGCGCACCCTCGACGTGGGCGCCGACAAGGAACTCGAAGGCGCCACCCGCACCGAGGACAACCCGGCCCTCGGTCTCAGGGCCATCCGCTTCTGCCTGTCCGAGCCGAAGATGTTCCTGATCCAGCTGCGCGCGCTGCTCCGGGCCAGCCACTTCGGGAAGCTGAAAATCCTGATCCCGATGCTGGCAAGCAGCCACGAGATCGACCAGACCCTGATCCTGCTCGACAAGGCCAGGGCCCAGCTGCGCGAACGCAAGATCAAGTTCGACGAAGCCGTGCAGGTGGGCGGCATGATCGAGGTGCCCGCCGCGGCCCTGTGCCTGGGCGCGTTCACCCGCAAGCTCGACTTCCTGTCGATCGGCACCAACGACCTGATCCAATACACGCTGGCCATCGACCGGGGCAACGAGGCCGTCGCCCACATGTACAACCCGCTCCACCCGGCCGTGCTGCGGCTCATCCACATGACGATCCAGGCCGGCGCCAAAGCCGGCATCCCGGTGTCGGTGTGCGGCGAAATGGCCGGCGACCCCGACTGCGCGCGGCTCCTGATCGGCATGGGCCTGCGCCAGTTCTCGATGCATCCGGCACAAATCCTGGAAGTCAAACAGGAGATCCTGCGCGCCGATGCCGTCGATCTCACCCCCAAGGTGCAGCGCCTGCTCAAGCTTGACGAGCCCGACCGGGTGCGCGAAGCAGTCGAGAAATTGTAGGGCGGGTTTGACTCGGGGCTGCGCCGCGCGCTAATCTTCACCTCCAGCGCCGATTTGAACCCTCCAGCTTGCGGGCGCTTTAAAAATACGGCTAAAGCGACGGCAGCCCAGTCCGCGACCGTTCGCAGACTGGGTTTTCGTTTTTTGGGACGAAACAGGAATGCAAGCACAATCCGTCGGAAACGTCGTGCCCCAGCGGGCACATTTCAGCACCGCGCTCCCCCTTAAAAGCGGTGGCGTACTGCCTGAATACGACCTGGTTTATGAAACCTACGGCACCCTCAACGCCGCCCGCAGCAACGCGGTGCTGGTGTGCCACGCCCTCTCGGGCTCCCACCACGTGGCCGGCACCTACGCCGGCAAGCCCGGCTCCGAAGGCTGGTGGGACAACCTCGTCGGCCCCGGCAAACCCCTCGACACCGGCAAGTTCTTCGTCATCGGCGTGAACAACCTGGGCGGCTGCTACGGCAGCTCCGGCCCCAACGCCATCAACCCGGCCACCGGCAAGCCGTGGGGCGCCGACTTTCCCTTCGTCACCGTCGAAGACTGGGTCGACGCCCAAGCCAGGCTGGCCGACCGGCTCGGCATCGAACGCTTTGCCGCGGTGGTCGGCGGCAGCCTTGGCGGCATGCAGGCCCTGTCGTGGACGCTGCAATACCCCGACCGGGTTGCCCACGCACTGGTCATCGCCTCGGCGCCCAAGCTCACCGCCCAGAACATCGCCTTCAATGAAGTCGCCCGCCAGGCGATTCTCAAGGATCCGGAATTCCACGGCGGCCACTATTACGAGCACGGCGTGGTGCCCACCCGCGGCCTCGCGCTGGCGCGCATGATCGGCCACATCACCTACCTGTCGGACGACGCCATGGGCCAGAAATTCGGCCGCAACCTGCGCCACGACAAGCCGGTGTTCAGCTACGACGTGGAATTCGAGATCGAATCCTACCTGCGCTACCAGGGCGACAAGTTCGCCGGCTTCTTCGACGCCAACACCTACCTGCTCACCACCAAGGCCCTCGACTACTACGATCCGGCCTTCGACTACGAAGGCGACCTGGTGGCCGCGCTGGGCCGCGCCAAGGCCGACTACCTCGTGGTGTCATTCAGCACCGACTGGCGCTTCGCCCCGTCCCGCAGCCGCGAGATCGTCTATGCGCTGATGCACAGCGACCGCCGCGTCAGCTACGCCGAAATCGACTGCGCCGCCGGCCACGACTCCTTCCTGCTCGACGAGCCCCAGTACCACGCGGTGCTGCAGGCCTACATCGACAACATCCGGGTGTGAGGACCGCGCCATGAGTTTCCAACGCTACGACTACGACGTGATCGCCAACTGGATCGAACCCGGCGAACGGGTGCTCGACCTCGGCTGCGGCGACGGCAGCCTGCTGCGCTATCTCAGCGACGTGCGCCAGGTGCGCGGCTACGGCGTCGAGAACGACCCCGAGCGCCTGGTGGCCTGCGCCAAAAACGGCATCAACGTCATCCAGATCGACATGGAACAGGGCCTCGCCGGCTTCGACGACGGCTTCTTCGACCACGTCATCATGAGCCTCTCGCTGCAGGCCATGCGCAACACCCAGGGCATCCTCGCCGAAATGCTGCGCGTCGGCCGCGAAGCCGTCGTCAGCTTTCCCAACTTTGCCTACTGGCGCCATCGCCAGGCCATCCTCAACGGCCACATGCCGGTGTCGAAGAACCTGCCGTACCAGTGGTACAACACCCCCAACGTACGCTTTTTCACCATCGCCGATTTCGACGAGCTGT
The DNA here is from genome assembly GCF_030157465.1 of Zoogloea sp. Classification (GTDB taxonomy): domain Bacteria; phylum Pseudomonadota; class Gammaproteobacteria; order Burkholderiales; family Rhodocyclaceae; genus Zoogloea. The sequence continues at coordinate 108,138 of NZ_JAOAUU010000054.1, read as the reverse complement.
GCGCCACGGAAGGCATCATCATCCGCGAGCGGCTGGCCTTCGACGAAGGTAAGGTGATCGTCGAGGAACCCAACTTCCTCGCCAGCGTGGCCCTCTACCGCCTCGCCCGGCCAAGCTGAACAACCGGGCCGCCGCCGGCTCCAGCAATGGGCCGGCGCGCGCGGGTCAAACCCCCGAAGAAAATTCAGGGTTTTGCTGTCGGCACGCGCCCACTCCGCCGAGTAAACAGCAAAAAGACCCAATCACCTGAATGATTGAGCCTAGAAGCTTGAAACTGGTTGCGGGGGCAGGATTTGAACCTGCGACCTTCGGGTTATGAGGCTGATGATTAACATCAATGTTAATCGTAGCCAGGTGTCACAAGACCGGCCTTAAACGTCAATCAGATCATAATCTGTTGATTTATAAGAAATCTTTTAACGCCGCTCTTGTGACGGTCTTCCCCGATTTCGGGAGCAGCATCCACAAAAGTTGTCACAACTACCGTTTCAACCAACTGCAGAGGGCGCGACTATACCTTGACCGTCGGGTTAACGCAAATCACTCGTCGTGTTCTGCTTGGTGTGCGGCCCGGGAGGGCTGTACCCACCCCCGCGGCCTGTCTGCCAAGGCCTGCCGAATGCCCGGGTTGCGGCAGGACTCGGCTGAAAAACGGCCAGCGGCGGGCGCTACGCGCCGCCCAGTGGTCAGCGGCTCGGCGTTTCAGCGCCCAGCGAATCGGCGTCCCGCGGATCGATGGGGGAACCACGACACACCCGAAAGCCGAAGCTGTAGTAACGGTTGCCGGGCGAGTTGACGCCGCGGGAGGCAGCGCGGCAGTAATCCTGACCGCGGTTCCAGGCCCCGCCGCGCAGCACACGGAACAGCTGGTCTTCATTGCCACGTCTAACAGGGTCTGTCTGCGAGGCCGAATCGAAGGGCGCAGGAGCATCCTCAGCCCACTCCACCACATTGCCGAGCATGTTGTGCAGCCCAAACGGCGGCTCCCTGTCTTGCTTCTCTCCACGTTGGGTGACAGGCCATGGACCTTCTTTTCCATCACAATTGACATACCCTTCCTCGTAGCGTCCTCCCCACCAAAAGGCTGTGCGGGTGTCGCCACGCGCCGCGTACTCCCACTCGGCTTCCGTCGGCAGGCGCCATCTCTTCTCCGGATCGGGGTAGCGGGCATTGAGCCACTCGATGTAGGCATTCGCGTCACACCAACTGACTTCGATTGCCGGCAGCTTGAGATCCTCCAATGAAGTGATTGGCGGATATTCCGGGGCGGGGACAGTTCTGCATTCGGCCCGTTGGCTACCCTTTTCGCCCGAGTCCCGCAGGAAGAAGATGTACTCCAGCCGGGAGATTTCATACTTGCCGAGGCTGTAGGGCTTGGTCAGGGTCACGTCGTGAACCGCGTTCGACTGATCACATTTGAACCTGCTCAGTCCGGAATCCTCTTCCTCGCCATCGAGGACCTTATCTGCGTCCCGCTTCGGGTCGCACCCCATCTCAAACGTCACCGGACGGTCCGTGACGATATCCACGAGCTCGGGTGGGGGTGGAGTGTCTATGCCCAGGCTCCACTTGATATCCAGCCAGATCATCTCCTTCGGCAAGCGATGGCGGTCCGCCCAGCGTTCCACCTCCCGATAGTACAGCCCGAACACAACACCCAGCACGGCCAACACCCATAGCCCGGCATGCACTCGGCCCACCCGCCTGCTCCACCGCAGGAAACGCGCCTCCACGCAGTCCGGATCAACCACCACCAGCGGGCGATAGGCCAGCAAATCTGGCCAGCCGGCCAGATGCCACCAGCGCCCCAGCCACCGACTTTTGCTCCAGGCCAGTGCCTGCTTCTTCAGGCGGCGTAGCTGATCGCCACGGTCGGGATGAGCGGCGATGTAGTCAAAGAGCGTTGGCCAGTAGCCAACCGGCTTGCCTTTGTCGTCCTTGCCCCGGGCGCGGATCAGGGTTTCGTGAATCAGGTCCACATGCCCAAGTTGTCTGCCGTTCTCGTCTTTGACGGGCTTGCCGTCGGCACTCTGTTCGGCGGCCACCACGATCAGGCGGAGGCCTTGATGGACCATGGCGGGGGCGTTCTCATCGGGATGACCGGACAGGCGGCGCACGATGTGCTCGCCGACGTCGTCGCGCCCGGCACCCGCGGTGAGGATGGCATCGCGCCGGCTGATGCGCTGGCGGGTGTTGCGCCCGTCGTCATTGACGCAGGTGAGGCGCAACAGCAGCTCCAGGGCACCTTGACGCCCCCGACCTGCAGCACTGACCTTCAACTTGATCTCGGCATCGATGCGGGTGAGCAGGCGGTCGGCCTGGCTGGCCAGGATGCCGGCCAGTTTGCCCAGGCTGCGATACTTCTCGCCACTGAGGCGTTTGCCTTCGGGGCCCTCCCGTTTTTCCCACAGCACGCTCAGGGCGTTTTCCACCAGCGGCAGGGCGCCGGCCATCTCCTCGCGGGCGTCTTCGAGGATGGCGGTGCGCACCTCGCTCACATCCAGCCCGGCCAGGGTGGCGGGGCCGTCGATGACTTTACGCAAGCCCTGCTCGGAGATACTCGGCAGGAAGTATTGCCGACACGTGGTGTTGTACGGCCCACCCAGCCTGGGCAGTTGATCGAAGCGGTCGAGAAAGTCGGCACGAACGGTGGTGATCAGGAAAAATGGGCACCCCGGGTCTTGCAGGGCATGGGCCAGCAGGGCCTCGAAGGTGTTTCGCCCGGCCTCGTCGGCAAAGGTGAACAGCTCTTCAAACTGGTCGATGACCAGCAGGAAGGCCCGTCGCTGATCCGACCCGTAGGCGCGCAGGGCATAGGCCAGCTCGCGCTCGCCCCGCTCCAGTTGCGCCCGGCGCTTGCCGATGTCGCGTCGCTCCGGCGCGTCGATCAGGCCCCGCTCAAGTACTTCGGCGAGCATTTCAACCGGCTCCTGGCCGGGCACCATGGGGCCGAGAAGCGTCCACTGCTCAACGCCGGTGCGGGCCCACAGGGCGCCGCTGCGGATCATGGGCATGAGGCCGGCCTGCACCAGGGACGACTTGCCCGCGCCGCTGTTGCCCGTCACCTGCAGCCAGCGGGTGTACTGGGATCGGCCATATCCGGCGAGCTGGGTGGGGTCGGACTCGGTGGCGTCGCCCAGCAGGGCCAGGGCCGCCAGGGTCTCGCTGCGGCGGCCGAAGAACTGCTGCGTGTGGTCCTGGGTGAACACGCCCAGGCCGCGGAAGGGATTGCCCTGGAAGGTCGGCCGGGTGTCCTGAAGACTCTGGCGCTTACGCAGCGCCTCGATCAGTGATGAGGGGAGTTCGGAGATACCATCCCAGCGGGTTGCCTGAAATAGGGCAAGGAAGGACGGGAGGCTTTCGGGTGTAGCGTCGGGGAGCAGAATGGGGAAGATGGGCAGGCGCTTGGCGTCGTCATCGGGCTGATGATGTCGGATCAGCGCCACCTCGACCTCGGCGCCGATCCAGCGCTGCACACCATCCCGCCCTACCTGGACGACAAAGGCGTCGCAGCAACTAACGGCCGTCTGCAGGCGGCTGAGCCAGCGGTCACCTGAACGCAGGGAGGCGTCGTCCTTGAAGACCTGCAGGCCGGCCCGCTCAAGGGCTGCTCTCAGTGCGCTGGCCGCCGTGTTGTCGTTGCGACTGTAGCTGAGGAAAATCTCGCTCATGGGCATGTCCCGGTCGACGCTGGCAGCTGTGTTGAAAACTCATTTTTCCACAAAGTATGCCATCCACTATGCACCAGCGCCCGGCGGGCCGGAGCACAATCCAGGCAGGGGTGACCCCGTCAGAAACCCGAGAATGGAGCTTGCGCCATGGAGTACGACGTCTTTCTCTCCCATTCCAGCAAGGACAGGGCCGACGTGGACCGGGTTCGGGATGAACTCGAGGCACTGGGCTACCGTGTCTGCGTAGACTACGAGGTGCTCCCGACGATCACGCCAGATGAGGTGACACGAGACACCGCCGACGCACTGCTTGAAAAAATGCGGGAATGTTCGTCGCTGGTCTATGTGCTGTCGCCAGGGTCGGCTTCATCCCAGTGGATGCCCTGGGAGATGGGTTTCTTCGACGGCGCCAATGGAGCGGTCTTCATCTGGCCGGTAGACGAAGAGGCTGAGGCTTACGCGAAGGAGCGTCGCTATGTCGATCTGTATCAAAAGGTGCCGGCCACGGGGCGCAAGGCCTACCTCGAGAAGCACCTGCCTCGGGAGCCTCGCCCTAAAGTGATGGAGTGCCCGCCGGTGGCCCCGGTCGATTTCCACCCGCCTCCTCCACCCCTCTTCGGCCTTGGCCAGGAGAGGGCTACCGAAGGGTTCGGGCAGCGTCTTCCGGCAATGATGCTTGACCCCACGCAGGCCATGCAGGCTGCAACCGAGATCCTCTATGCCTGGTGGCGCCTGTGGGGGCTGATGCCGCCATCGCAAAGACCGAGGGACGAGGACTGAGGGTGAGACCTTCTTGCCCGCGTTGTGTGAGCGGTTCGATAACAAGCGAGCAGCCATGTGAGTTTGTAGCGACCTTTACCCAGAATCGGACTGGCGACCGATGGCAGCGATAGCTTCTGGGGGCGCAGGCCGCAGGCCGATCACCAGAGAAAGCTCATATCAAGAGGGATGACGACATGAAATGGAGAGATCTGCTAACGAACTGGGGGCTGACCAAGCTGCAGTTGAAAGCCGGCTTCGTGGAGGCGGAGTTCACGCCGCAGGATGCCGACCGCAATGCTGCGTGGGAGTTGTACATTGAACTCGCTACCCGCGTCAGCACCCAGCCGTTACCACCTGATGAGGGTGTGGAGAAAACTGCACTTGCCAGCCTGCATTCTCTGTTCGCGTCGACACGGGACATTCTGAAGCGGCATGGCCCCGGCGCCAGCAAGTTTGCGCCGGTGGCGATCGCGGTGCTCAACGACATCCTGAGGCCTTTCCTGACGCGCTGGCATGCCGATTTCGAGGCAGCCTGCTCGCTCGATAAAGCCGAACAGGATCTTTTTCGTAAGCAACTGGAGGCGCTACGACAGGACATGCTTGCATATGCTGAGCTTCTTGCGCGGATTGCAGAGTAGCGCGGGTTCTGTCTGCATCAAGAGCGGTGTCTTGCCTGTTTGTCATTGAAACCGATCGGTTCGTGTGCTTAGCTGAAAGCCCGACAACCTGAGAGGCATCCATCATGGCCAAGAATCTGATCGTCTGCTGCGACGGAACCTGGAATACGCCGGAGCAGCGGGAGGGCGGGCTGCCGTGCCCGACCAATGTGGTTAAGCTCCACAACCTCAGCGTTGAGGACGAAAGCCAGCGCCGGTATTACCACCCAGGTGTCGGGACGAACGGTGGGGTGTTCGACAAGGCGCTGGGTGGTGGTGTGGGCGTGGGGATCAGCCAAAACATCAAGAGTGCCTACGAGTGGCTGTGCCGCAACTACGCGACGGGGGATCGCATCTTCCTTTTCGGCTTTAGTCGTGGGGCGTTCACGGCGCGTAGTCTGGGAGGGTTTGTTGCCCGCTGTGGCCTGCTTGATCTGTCGTCACTCACCGACGCGGAGGCCTGGAGTCACGTCGCTTATGTGTACGACAAGGGTTACCGCCCCCCGAAGCCCCCGACTAAATGGCCGAAGGACTACAGTTTCATCCCCGGCCCGCTGGTTGGCGGCAAGGTGGATATCCACATGATCGGTGTCTGGGACACGGTGGGCGCCCTCGGGGTACCGGATGATCTGGTCTTGCTGGATCAGTTGTTCGATGATGCCCGGAAATACCGCTTTCACGACACGCGTCTCAGCCCGGTGGTACGCCATGCCCGCCACGCCGTGGCGATGGATGAGGTGCGAGCGAGCTTTGCCCCCACCTTGTGGGACGAGGGCACCGAACGGCCGGCGGACGGCAGTTTCAAGCAGCAATGGTTTGCCGGTGTCCATAGCGATGTGGGGGGCGGTTATGCCGAAACGGGGCTCTCCGATGGTGCGTTGAAATGGATGGTCGATGAGGCGATTGCCGTGGGGCTCAAGGTTAATCCGGCCCTGCTCGCGCAAGTGCAGCCCAACCCGCGTGGTGTGCTCCACGATTCAGCTTCGGGCGTCTGGGAGCTTCTGCGCACCCTGCCGCGGGCGACGCCGCCACTCTTGCCGTCTCTGGCAGGGTCGGTTCTCTCGGCTCAGGTCATCGAGCGACACACGGCTCCCCCTCTTAGCCAGGCGCCGTACTGGCCTACCCGCACGTTGTCGGTAGGCGACGAAGTGACGCTGGACGTTTTTGCCCGCCCGCACTGGAACCCTACAGGCATTTATCTTGAGGCCGGCGCGACCTACGGCTTTTCAGCAAGCGGCGAGTGGCTGGATGCAGACATCGCTTGTGGCCCCGATGGGCCGAAGAAGGGCGTTTTTCAGTTGGGGCGGATCGCCCAGGTGTTTGGCAATGTCCTTGGCGAACTGGAGGAAAAGTACAAGGACTTCACCGAAAAGGCCGGGTCGGACTGGTGGGGCACCAAGCGGGTCGAGTCGGCTGACTGGTTTCAGCTCGTAGGCATGGTCGCCAATCAGCCCAATGCGGACGCGAGCGGCACGCCGACCGAAGGCGAGTTCATCCTGATTGGACGTCAAGCCATCCACACACCTTCGGCCTCTGGTTATCTGTACGGATTTGCGAATGACGCCTGGAAGTTTTACGGCAATAATCGGGGCAAGGTGTCCCTGACCATAAAACGCGTGAAGTAAAGATGATCCACCAAGGCAATGAAGTGGTTCCCGAGGTCTATGTGCTCTGGCACCCCGGCTTTTCCGAGGGCGAAGCACTCGCCCGGACGATTTACGGATGGGTGAGACCCAACGGCCTCGGGCCACAGGTGTTTTACCGTAGCCTACCCGCGCCCGAAGCACCCAAGCCGCCGGAATCCCTCCCGCACGTGCTGCCACCCTGCATTCCGAGGGAACGGCGCAAAGAGTCCGGCGAGTTCCCGCGTTATCCGGAGTCCAGCGACAACAACCTTCAGGTGGTGATCCTGCTGATCGATGCGAATCTCATCGCTGACGCTACATGGCGGCACTGGATCAATGAACTGGCGGAGTCCGCTGTGGCCTCCAGGCGGGTGCTCTTGCCTGTTGCCCTCGACGGTACGGCGTATAACGTCCCGCCTGCCATGCATGCCTGCAACTTCCTCCGTCCAGCGGGCGTTGCGGCTACTGGGCCAGATGGCAGGTGGTCCCTCGAACAGCGGGAAGTGGTAATCCGCTCGTTGCTAAAGCAACTCACCGAAGCCCTTTGTGACCTGATGCTGCAATTCGACGAGTTCCGCGGTGGCGGTGCGCCGCTCGAAGTGAGCCGTTCAAAGGTGAAGATATTTCTGAGCCACGCCAAGGCCGACGGCACTGAGCCCGCCAAGCGCATTCGCGACTATATCTACAGCCAGACCCAGATCGCTGCTTTTTTTGACGAGAATGACATTCCGTTTGGTTCCCTGTTCGACAAGGTTCTGGATGGCAACGTCGCTGGCAGCGCTCGTGCGGCGGCTTTGATTGCGGTACGCAGTGCCGTCTATGCCGATCGCCCCTGGTGCCGTCGGGAACTCTCCCTGTTCCGGCAGCCTCGCCAGGAGAGGGTGCGAGGGCGTCGCAACCAGTTCTGGATGCTCAATCCAGTGCTTGTTGTGGATGCCCTGAGTGACGGTGATGAGACCGTATGTATCCCGGAGTTTGGCAATGTGCCTACGATCCGTTGGTCCTCGGCCATCCCCCTTCAGGAGGAAAAGATCGTGACGTCGGTGCTGCGCAATGTGCTGCTCGGTGCTCACAACCAGGCGCTGGGGCGGAGTATGCCCGACGAGTCAGACTGCATTGTGCTCAACTGGCGGCCTGACATCGCGACCTTGATGCAGATTCCGCGAGTCAGAAACAACACGAAATGCCGGGTCTTCTATCCGGGGCGCGATCTTTCGGGCCCGGAACTCCGCTATCTTGGGGACTTCTTTTCCAGGGTACGGTTCATCAGCTTCGACCGGATCGCCCCATGAGCTCGAATTCCATCTCCGCGCCCAACAGCACCCCCCCTCTTGTTGCCATCTCCGTCTCCTTTGAACGGGAGAACCTGCTGGCGCGTGGTTTGGGGCTCGACCACCTCAGGGAGCTGCTGATCCGTGTCTCCAGGCCCTTGCTGCGGGCCGGCGTAAGCCTTGCATACGGAGGCCACTGGGCAGATACAGAAGATAATTTCACATACGACTTACTCCGTCTCGTCAGCGCAGAAAAAGCTGTGGAGTCCGAACGGCGCACCGCCGAGCGTCCGCCTGGTGGCGTGGAGTCCGCTGCCGCGTCAGCGCAGACTGGTCGGCTGATCAATCACAGCGCATGGCCCTATTATCAAAAGATCACCCCTGCCATCGAGGCTCAATGGATCAACGTGTGTCGCATCGTGAGGGTGACACCCTCGATGGCTGGGCTGTCGGCTTTGCCGGAAGCGCTTCCGCAGGCTGCCTCGCCGGACGATGAGGCCCGCAAGCGACAGGATTTGTGGTGTGAGGCCGTCTGCCTCAGCACGATGCGTAGATTCGCGCTGGACGGGATTGAGCTTTTCATCCCCGATGTACCTCAGGCTGAAACCATACCGCCCATTGCGGCGCGTATCGTGCTTGGCGGCAAGGTTGAAGGGTATCGTGGTTTTGCGCCCGGGATCTTTGAGGAAGTGCTGCTCAATCTGGAGGTTAGGCGCCCGCTCTTCCTGCTCGGTGGCTTCGGCGGTGCTTCAGAGGTCCTCGCCAAGGCATTGCTGGGCGAACCCTCCGGCAGTATGCCGCATGAACTGACCGAGTCCGGGCAGAGGGAAAAGACGCCTGCGCTCGCCAACCTCGCTGATGTCGGCCACATTTTGCCTTTACCCGCAAGCGTCCGCGACACTTCTAGCTTGCTGTCAGACCTGCAGACGGCGATCATGAAGGCGCGGATTGATCTGCCGGCGGCGCTCAACTGCGGGCTTGACGACGCGGAGGTTCGACAACTCCTGACAACTCGCAACATGCGCGAGGCGCTCAAATTGGTTCAGCGAGGCCTCACGCACTTGGGTGTGATGCCAGCGGTTTGATTTGTGCGACTTCGCTGGCCACCCGCCGTGCGCGGCTCGCTCGCATTGCTCAATCCATCAGTCGCTGCACCCCAATTCCGTTCAAGTCCCCAGGCTTGGCTATCCCGGAAAAATCAACGGCCGAGCCGGTGACCAGTTGTCGATACAGGGTAGCCAGGCTGGCCTTCTTTTCCTGCCCCTGGGGCACGAAATAGCGGTGATTCACCCTGCACGCGCTCACGTCAACATAGCTCACGCGGGCAGACGTTGCGCCGGGTGCTCGGAGATCGCAGCCAAGCATGTTGGGGCGAAACGCAAAGCCGGCGGCGCTCAACACCAAGTCGTGCTCATTGATGCTCACGTAAATGCGTTCTGCGGCGCCGATGTTGTCCAGCCAGCGAGCATGTCGTTTTGTCTTGACCGCGGCCGAGGTGAGCACGAGATTGCTGAAGAGGAGGCCCGCATCCGCCGTCAGCAGGTCGTCTTTGGCTGACTCGGCAACGATGATGTTACCCATGCTGTGCGCCAGCAGTGCGGGGCGAGCCACGTTATGGGTGTCAAGATAGCCCCGCAGGGCGTTGAGCAGCTTGGCGAAGTCGTCGCAGGATGCGATCGGGCGGTTTTCATCGTATCCCCCGTCGTCGGCATCCCAGGTGAAGCCCAGCACGGCCACCCCGTAGGCAGCGAGCTCCCGGTAGATGCCGGATTCCACGCTTTTCTTCGGCTCTCCAACGCCCTTGGCCCGCCCGTGGAGGTAGATCAGCACCGGCATTTTAGTCTGGTAGCACTGGTCCAGCGCCTGGCTTGCCTGATCGATGCTCAGGCGTGCTTCCGGCGCGATGAAGAGCGGACGTGCTGCATCGTATTTGAGCGACATCTTCGCATTCCCCCCTGTTGAGGCCGAGACAGATTGCACCGGCACCATTCTGGTTTAGGTGATGATGCTGATGGCGTCAATGTGAGTCGTTCTCGATGTTTTTGTAGCTGTTGGATCGAGCTTGGCGGGCGACCATCCAGGCCCTCGGCGCACGATGGACAGCGGGCAGTCTCATGCCATATGCTGAGTCCGGAACAGCGTGCTCTTGGGTTTGCAGGGTTTGGGGAAAAGCAATGGCTCAGCAGGGCGATTTTCGGGGTGGGGTTTTCATCAGTTATCGGCGAGATCCGGCGCTCGAGGATGCCAGGAGATTGCATGGTTTTCTGGAGGCGCGTCTGGGAGAGAACCGGGTCTTCTTGGATCAGCGTGTCATCCCAGTCGGCGCAGCATTCCCCGAAGAGATCGACACGGCGTTGAGGCTGGCGCATCTGGTTCTGTTCGTCATCTCGCCGGGCTGGGCGGACGAGTTTCACAGGCGCGAAAAGCTTGAAGGCGTGGACTGGGTGCGGCGAGAGGCACAGATCACCAAAGAACGTCGTGGAGACGGCATGGCCAATCCACCGAATGTGCGCGTGGTGCTCGTAGGTGGGGGGAAAATGCCCGCAGCCCACGAGTTGCCCGATGAGCTTTGCTGGCTTGCAAGTATCAATGCGTACCCTGCCTGCAATGGCGACCACTGGCACTCAGACCAGCAGTGGCTTGACGATTTTCTGGCGGACGTCAATGCCGCGGTGCCACGCGCGACAGACCCACTCAATGACCACTGTCTTGAAAAGTTGGCAGCGGAATGCGCCCAAAGCATCTTCGAACGACTGGCCAAGTGGACCGAGCTGAAGACGCTGAAAGACCTCAAAGACGACTGGGACAGGAAGTTCAGCCCCACCAAAGCAATCGATTCGGCGAAGGCGCTGAACGAACTCCGATCTACTCTCGAGTCCCTCAACAAGAATGACCGGACAGCGCTGGCTAATCTTGGAGCCGAGAAGCGTAAAGAGCTGCGGAATGATTGCGTCGCAATCGTTGCGGAGCTATTGCGCTTGGGCGCGTGTCGGTTGGCTGCCCAGCTTCCGGCACTAGGAGACCATACGACTCCGATTGCAGCAAAGTGGCTGGCAACCCAAGCCTTCGCCGCGGCCCATAGCCAGGGTGGGCGCAAGGCGCGTATCTCGGTTGAGGCGGGAACGTTAGGAGCGCTGAACCAGTTTGGTCTGGAGCGGACGATGGACCAAGGAACAGTCACTGCCGGCATTCTGAAGGACCAAAGCTCAATAATTCTCGATCAACTCTGGAGCATGGTGCCAGAGTTCGAGGGCTATCAGCCCACCTTTCCGCCCAATCCCAGAAGCCCGGACGACATTGCCGATCTGACCGAGGCGCTCAATTCGATGAGTAGTGATGATCGCGAGGCCCGAGTGACGATTGCGTTGCTGGGCGACTCCCCCGAGGCCGCCGGAGCGCGCATTCTGCGACGCTGGCTCGTCGATATGGGGCTGGAGATCGACGTGCTGGTTCGAACCGGGAAAGAGGCCAATGATTTTGGCACCAAAGAACGGGAACTCATCGGCCCCTCATGGCGCTGTCTCATACAAATCGAGAAAATCTCAAATGACTAAGATCGCCCTTGGTAAAGCATCAGGTGAGTCATCCCTGCCCGACTATCCTGCGACTGAGCCTATCCCCATCCCCCCCGATGGCACTTGGCCCAAGTCCGTGCATGTCTTTGACGAAGACACCGTCGCCGCCCTGCATGCCGCCGAGGTCACTGGCCGGCCACTGCTGCTGCGGGGCGATCCGGGAACCGGCAAGAGCGAGACCGCGCGGGCTGCCGCGGCTGCGGCCAAGCGGCCGTTCGTGTCGGTGGTGATCGACGGTCGCACCGAGCCCACCGATCTCAAATGGCGTTTCGATGCGGTAGCGCGCCTTGCCGATGCACAGGTGGCCAAAGCGGATCAGCCCTTGAAGAACGAGCGCGCCTACCTTCTGCCCGGGGCATTGTGGTGGGCCTACAACTGGAAAAGTGCGCGTGAGCGGCTTGACGAGGTCAACAGCGACCGTAATCACAAGCTCGCCGCGCCAGGAACGCCGCCTGAAAAGTGGAGCCCTGAAACCGGCCGCGCCGTGCTGCTGATCGACGAAATCGACAAGGCCGATCCCGATCTCCCCAATGCGCTGCTCGAAGTTCTCGCCAACCTGGGTTTTCGGGAGCCCTATGGCGGAACAGAGGTCGCATGCACCGAAGCCACCCGGCCCCTTGTCATCATCACCACCAACGAGGAGCGGGAGCTGCCCCACGCCTTCCTGCGCCGCTGCCTGGTTCATCGGCTGGAACTGCCCGATGATCGGGAAGCTCTCATCGGCTGGCTTGTCAATGTGGGTTCCCGTCATCAGGCTGCCCTCAAGTGGCCGGCCAAGTGTTCGAAAAAGCTCATGCTACAGGCCGCCGCTTATGTAGCCGACGCCCGTGACAGCCTGGCCAAGACAGGGCGCTACCTGCCCGGCACTTCCGAGTTCCTCGACATGATCAAGGTGCTCGCCACGACACCGGCTGACATGCACGAACGGCGATTGGCGCAGCTCCAGAAACTGGCGCTTCACAAAGGCGGCGCCAGGCATCGCTGAACATGAACAAGCCCCGCGTCTTTGCCGCCGACATCCTCCGGATTCTCGACGCACTGCCCGAGTCTGAGCAGATTGCGGCCTGCCGCGCCGTGGGTTTCGAGCCGATTGAAACGGCGGCAGAAACGCCGCCCTCCAATAAGCTCGACCCCCAGCAGCGTCCGCCGGATGGGGGGGGCGATGCGCCCCAGCCCAAACTCCCGCCAGACACCGCCACCGGCTTCGGCCCGATCTTCTGGCGAGTCGCCCAGGATCTGCTCATTCCGGCGGCGCCCCGGCAGCAGCAGCCCCCCGCCTGGCTGACCAGCGAGCCAGCCAGCTTTGACACGACGCGCTATGTCTCGTCCAGGCCCGGCGCGGAACGTTTGCCCGCCGTGCCCCTCGTCAGCGCCGAGCACTTTGCCAGTTTTGTGAGCGCCTACCTGCGCCCCTACCAGGCAGGGCAGGCGCCCGATCTACCCCGCGCGGTCGATCGCATCGCCAGTGGGCGCAGCGTGCAGCCCTTGCCGCGCCTCGCCCGACGCAAATGGCCGGGGTGCGTGCAGGTGGTGCTGGACTGGAGCGGCGTGCTCACCCCGTTCCGCGACGATCTGCTCTCCCTGCTCAATCAGCTTCGCCGCCTGCTCGACCGGCGTATCGAAGTGCTGGTGACCAAGAACGGGGAGACCGGCGAGTGGCTTCAGGCATCTGGCCTGGCCAGCAGCCTGCGCTTCGATGGCAGCCCCGTCGTGGTGCTGGGCGATGCTGGCAGCTATCGCTCGGGCTCCGGGCTTCAGCGCCGCTGGGCAGCCCTCGCCCGTCAGCTCGGTGCGGTTGGCGTTCGTCCGCTGCTGCTGGCCCCGGTGCCATTGCGCCTGCTGCCAGATGAACTGCGGGAAGTGTTCGATGTGGCGCTGCTCGGCGAGGGCCGTGGCCTGAGCCTTCTCGGGGGGCACGCAACGGACGATCATCAAGGCGAACAGGCGCGGGGCCGCTACCAGCGAGGGCTGGATCATCTTCGTGCCGCGCTGTTCGGCAACAGCCACGTGTCGTGGCGCTTGGTGCGACAGCTGCGCCTTGCCTTGCAGGACTCGCCCGACGACCTCGCCGTCGACATCGGTACCGAAGCCGAGCTGTGGCAGGACGGCGACGTCTGTGCGGTGGCGACTGGCTGCGCGCTGGCGGTGGGCGCAGTGGAGCCCGCGCTTGGCGTGCTCAGGCAACTCCGCGCCAGCCAACCGGAGGTACTGTCGCGACTCGTCGCCCATCATCTGGCCGAACTCACGCACGCCTCCCCGCTGCTCCACGCAATCTTCATGAGCGAAGTGCGCCGCTCGGGGATCGTCGCGGACGACAACGATTTGCAGGCCCACGGCCAGGCCGCCGACGCCCTACTCACAGACCTCGCCCGCTGTCTCTACGCCCGTCCACCAGGGCGCGATGCGAGAGAGCTGGCGGGGGTGCTGGGCGATTTCATCGGCGGTCTCAGTATGCGGGCGCCCGGCGCCGTAGGGCGAGGCGGCGACGCATTGCAGACCGCCTGGGCGTTGGTGAGGGCTGAGGACATCCGGGAAGGGCGTGTCGGCTTGCCTGAAGGTTTGCGGCTGGATCAGCTGGACTGGCTGATTCCGCCCGATCGTATTTCGTCCGGCCCGCTCCATCTGGTCGCTGCAACGGAAGTCAGCCAGAACGGCGGGAAAGGCATGGGCCTGCGGCTGGAACTGGTGGAGGCGTCACCCTCGTCAACAGTGCCCTCGGCGCTCATCTGCAACCTGGAGGATGAACTGCCGGTGACCATCGCGCCGGTCGTTGCGCGTGATGTGGATGCTCGTCATGTGCTGGTGCCGGGTCGGGTGCTGAATCTGCCGGGTGGGCAGGCGTACCGGATCGTTACGCGGCGTAGGGACGTGGTGATCGAACCGTTTGAGCGGCCGGTGTGGGCGAAATCCGTTGGTTTCGTGGATGGGTACGTTCGTGCTGTTCGGCAAGCTGGAAGCGAGTTGGCTTGGGTGCCAAGGCAAAAGATGCATGTCCTGGCCCATGAGCCACTGCCGATTGAAGGAAATTCCTCAGCGCTGTCGGCCTCCGTCGCCGGAGAAATCACACTCCCTCAAGCGGGCTGGTGGGATATCGGTGGTCCAGAGAACCCGCTTGATGTCTTGCTGCGCCCGCCTGCGTGGGCTGTGCGCCACGGAGCCGATGAATTCGGCCTCTGGGCCGAATTCGACGTCCCCGGACGATCCACCACCGTCACCCAGCGCTGCCGCTGGATCGCCCCCGGCAGCTTCCCGATGGGCTCGCCGGAGGGCGAGGTGGGTCGGCGCGACAACGAAACCCAGCACGAAGTCACCCTCACCCGGGGCTACTGGCTGGCGGATACCGCGTGCACCCAGGCCCTGTGGCAGGCGGTGACGGGCGACAACCCGAGCGACTTCAAGGACGACCCGGCCAACCCGGTGGAGCAGGTGAGCTGGGACGACGTTCAGACCTTCATCGCCCGCCTCAACGAGCTGGTGCCCGGCCTGGCCGCCGGCCTGCCCACCGAGGCTCAGTGGGAAAATGCCTGCCGGGCGGGCACGACCACCCCCTTCTCCTTCGGCAAGAACATCACGCCGGAGCAGGTGAACTACGACGGCAACAACCCCTATGCCGACGGAAAGAAAGGCCTGTACCGGAAGCGCACCGTCCCGGTCAAATCCCTGCCGCCCAACCCGTGGGGGCTGTACGAGATGCACGGCAACGTCGACGAATGGTGCGCCGACTGGTACGGCGACTATCCGCAAGGCCCGCAGATCGACCCGTCCGGCCCGTCGGAGGGCGTCTTCCGCGTGCTGCGCGGCGGGTCGTGGTTCTACAACGGCCAGTTCTGCCGCGCTGCCTACCGCATCTGGGGCGAGCCAGGCAGCCGCCTCTACACCATTGGCTTCCGCCTTGCCCCAGGTCAAAGGCCAGGCCCGGTAGGGCAGGAGGCGACGCGGCGCGCGGACGGGCAGGCGCAAGCGGAGCGCGCCGGCCAGGCTGCGGGCAGCGACGCCGGCGGGCGAGGCTCAAAGACTCACAGCAGGAAGGGAAGCAAAAAACCATGAGATTCCGCTTCTTCACCATCCCCGCCTTCGACCCCGACGCCGCGCAAGACGCCCTCAACGCCTTCTGCGCCCAGCACCGCGTCGTGGCATCAAGCCAGCATTTCGTGGACCGGGGCGTCGACAGCTTCTGGGCGGTGTGCGTGGGTGGGTGGAGGGTTCCGTCTTCCCGCCCCAGAGCAAGCGGGAGTGGGTGGATTACCCCATGCTGCGCGGCGGGTCGTGGAACAACAACGGCCGCAACTGCCGCGCTGCCAACCGCAACAGGAACGAGCCAGGCAACCGCAACAACAACATTGGCTTCCGCCTTCCCCAGCTCAAAAGCAGGAGACTCCGCCTTTGACCAGACGATCATCCAGTCTGCGGCGCCCCCACGGGTCGTGGCAAAAACCCAAGGCCACCCGGCGCGTGAGTAGGCCGTGCAGCAGCACCGCCGAAAGCCCGTCGGGCCGGCGCTATCGGGAGGCGGCATGAGCTTCGTGCTACCCGATCCGTTCCCGCCGCCCTGGGCCAGCGAGTGGGAAGAAGACGCCGAGTGGGGGCTGGCGGCGACGCTGAACCTGAACGGGGTGAAGCAGACTTTCCGCTGGATTCAGCCGGGGACTTTCCTGATGGGCTCGCCGGAGGGCGAGGTGGATCGGTACGACGACGAAACCCCGCATCTAGTCACTCTCACCTGCGGCTACTGGCTGGCGGATACCGCCTGCACCCAGGCTCTGTGGCAGGCGGTGACGGGCGACAACCCGAGCGAGTTCAAGGACGACCCGGCCAACCCGGTGGAGCAGGTGAGCTGGGACGACGTTCAGACCTTCATCGCCCGCCTCAACGAGCTGGTGCCCGGCCTGGCCGCCGGCCTGCCCACCGAGGCTCAGTGGGAAAATGCCTGCCGGGCGGGCACGACCACCCCCTTCTCCTTCGGCAAGAACATCACGCCGGAGCAGGTGAACTACGACGGCAACAACCCCTATGCCGACGGAAAGAAAGGCCTGTACCGGAAGCGCACCGTCCCGGTCAAATCCCTGCCGCCCAACCCGTGGGGGCTGTACGAGATGCACGGCAACGTCGACGAATGGTGCGCCGACTGGTACGGCGACTATCCGCAAGGCCCGCAGATCGACCCGTCCGGCCCGTCGGAGGGCGTCTTCCGCGTGCTGCGCGGCGGGTCGTGGTTCTACAACGGCCAGTTCTGCCGCGCTGCCTACCGCATCTGGGGCGAGCCAGGCAGCCGCCTCTACACCATTGGCTTCCGCCTTGCCCCAGGTCAAAGGCCAGGCCCGGTAGGGCAGGAGGCGACGCGGCGCGCGGACGGGCAGGCGCAAGCGGAGCGCGCCGGCCAGGCTGCGGGCAGCGACGCCGGCGGGGGTGAAAAGTGGGGCAGAGAATGACTGTGCTGCTCGTGGGCGAAGAAAGGCCCCGTCGTACGTGCCGTCTCCCCCCGTCTTGACGTTTCAGGCCTTCAGCCTCTCCAGGCGCTGAGCGGCCACAGACAGACTCCCGCCCCCCCAGTGCCATCTTGAACTGGATGCGCCACTCGGAACGGAGCGGATCGCCCCGGTCGAACTCCGGATCAGGGATGCCGTAGCGCTCGCCGACGGTCTCGAGTTCGTGCAGATGACCATCGTGCCAACCCATCATGGACGACAAACCACACGCCATGTACTAAAAATCCCATAGAGATCAGCGCTCGCCTGATCCGGCACCCAACAGGAGGAGATCACCATGGCCCAGCCTTACTACCTCGTCACCGGAGACCCCAAGAAGCTGGCGAAGATCGCCAGATATGCCCGCAAGCTGACCGGCAAGCAGCAAGGCGACCCGGTGCTGGCTGTCGGCAGCCACCGGATCGTGCTGATGCCGGCGGCCGTGAGCCGGATGATAGAGAGTGCGCCGACGCAGCCCATCACCGGCTTTCCGCCCAGCTTCGCCGAGATCATGGAAGGCATGAAGGCCGAGGGTGCAACCCCGATCAACCAGGGCCGGCTGGCGGAGCTGCTCGCCACGCGGGAGCCAGCCGAGCTGGCGGGCATCCCGCGCGCCGAGCTGGATGAGTCGGACCTCGTGATCGATGGCTGGGACTGGCATCTGAAGCGTACCCGGCTGGTGGACGCCTGGGGCCTGGTGGGCTCGGCGGAGCGGATCGACTGGAAAGGCCTGCGGGTCGGTCAGATCGACACAGGGTTTCGGGAGATCCCCTGCCTGGGCTTCAAGGGCGGCCAGCCTTCCAGCTTCGTGCTGACCGACTTCGACCGCAATTTCTTCCCGGGCGACTTCACGCGGGACCCGTTCCAGTACGTGGGAAACCCCTTTGCCAGCGAATTCTCTGCCCTCGACCCGATGCTTGGCGGCGCCAATGACGGCCACGGCACCCGCACCGCCAGCGTACTGGCTGGCTTCGACCCGAGCGTCGACAGGCCCTATTTCGGTGCCGCGCCGCAGCTGCCGTTCATCCCCGTCCGCATCTGTGACAGCGTGATCATCAACCACGTGCAGGGAGCCCTGGCCCTCGCCATCGAACATCTGGTGCGGCATGGCTGCAGCGTCATCACCCTGAGCATGGGGATGGCGCTGACCCTCATCGACGACAGGCTCAGGAAGGCCATCGACTACGCTTATGAGAATGGCGTCATTTTGGTTGCCGCCGCAGGCAACGTGTGGGACCTGGTGGTGGCACCGGCCCGCCTCAACCGGACCCTCGCCGTCGGCGGCTGCACGCCGGCCCTGATCCCCTGGATCGGCAGCAGCTTCGGGCCCGAGGTGGATCTCTGCGCACCAGCCTGGCCGATCCGCCGCGCCTCGGCCGATCGCAAGGGGCGGCAAACTTACGGCTACGGCGACGGAACATCCTTCGCCACACCCCAGGTGGCTGCAACCGCAGCCCTGTGGCTGCTTTACCGCGGCGAGGAGATCCGCGCGCGCTACCCCCAGAAATGGCAACGGGTCGAAGCCTTCAAGACCCTCGTGAAAGACACGGCATCGGCTGGGGGCGACTGGAATCGCGAGCAGTATGGTGAAGGGATCCTGGACGCCTACGCTGCGCTGCGGGCCGACCTTCCCCCTGCCGACGCGCTTCGGGAGGACAAGCCAGCCTGACGGCACTGCCGCCACTCGAAAGATCGATTTCACCGCGCATCGTTGCTGTGCCTGGGGTTCGAGGGTATGGCTAGGACAAACGGGTGGTCGGAATGTTCAATCACCCTGCCAACTCTCGAACTGAATTTCAATTTGTTTACTGATCTCAGTGATAAATGGTTTGAGGGCGTCCTTGTTCAGAATCCGGATCAGGGTCAGCCTGTCGATAGCTCCCGTCAAAATGTTAAGAGTTAATGTCACCTCTGCTTTCAATTCATCGCAAAGTGATACCCCTGGATGCCGAATGAGAAGAGCGTCATGACTCGTTCCAATATATACCTTGAGTTTCTTGTTGCTTTTGAAAAAATCAGAATAAGGCTTGCGCATGCCTGAATTTACAGAAATCAATCGAGCAGAAACCGTGTGCTGATTAACATCTTCTATATTGTCCAGAGTTACTTCAAACCGCTCTGCTGACTCGAGCTGCTTAGGAAAATCGGTGTGACCTCCAGACGTCAAGGTAAAATCCGGAGCACTAACATCAAATTTGTATTTTTCCTGAGGAGAAAGGCAGCGCCGTGTCAAATTGGGGTCGGGGCTCGTCGAAAGAACCTTGAGGACATCCTCCATGTTTGCAACACCCCCGCTTTGATAAGATCTAATCAGCTCCTGAGCGATTTCAATCGCACGTTGGCTTCCTCTTTTTGTGGCCTCGCTACCCAGCGGCTTGCTGTTATCGAGAAAGTTTGACTCGGCATCACCTACATCCGAAGGCTCCTGTGATTCATCTGCGCCGCAGTCCTCAATCTCTTGTTGCGGGCCTTTAATACGGACTAGCGCAACCATTGTCATGTCACGGGAAATGACGACTTTTAAATTAGCCATCCCAGTCGGGCGAAGGTCAAAAAGTTGCTTTTTCGCGGCTTCGAGAAGCCGAATCAAATCGTCCATCTCCACCCAATCTCCGGGTGGGGATAGCCGGCTTCGTGCCTCTTTAAGAGAAATAATGGGCAGGGTCAGAACATACTGAATCGCAGCCTGATTGAAAAGGTTTTTATCACTTTTGGTCATTATTTTTCTCGTGTAAAAGAATTGAAATTTGCGAACGGAGAAGAGCTCTGAAAAGTCTTGTGTACCGGCCCTGCGGTCGAGGTCCTTGTCTGGACTTGTCGCGGGGAACAATCTGAATTCGATACCGCATAGTCTTGACCAGAGACTGTGGCTTAATCTCGATCGCGCTATCCATATTGTTTAGAGCCGATCGGAGTTGAGCCTGCTCTTGATCCATTTCTGGGAGAACTGTAAGTGTCAAGCGAGGCGGAATGAGACTGAGCAATATCCGTGCAGCCTCTATCACATGAGTGAGAGGCGACGCTGAGTTTCGTTTTTCCGAAGACGTTGCCAGAAAACCGAGTTTCAGTCGGTCGAGGTCAGTGCACCCCGCAATGGCTGCACTCATTTCCGGACATTCTTCCCTCGCGAATTTAATTGAAATGCCGCGCTGGCTTGAATCTTTTGAAAAGACATCTACATCAGGGATTGCCTGATCAAGCCATTTTGAGTCAGCAGCAGACAGTCCGAAGGTGTCAGCACTTAATTCACGTGACCATCCGTTAAAACGAAGTGCAAGGTAGCTGATCTTCAAGGCCTGCCTTGCAGGCTGCAGTTCCTCCGGCGCAACCTCGGTCCGTGACCTGGACGTGGGCTGCATAAGATCCTCAATTGATTTGATATCGCTGGAGAAGTGGGATCGACAGAGGAGCTCCTGCCAAACGTCCTTTCTTTCCAATTTGTCATAGTCACTATTTGAGACTTCAGCTCTCTTTAGTCTTACAGCTGAACGCGAAAGAACCTGGCGAATGTTTTCCTCCTTTATTCCGGGAAGGAATCGGGAGAAACCAGATCTTGGCCTAAAATCTAAGTTGCACTGGTAGTTAGCCGCATAGAAAAATATAGGCCACATTGAGAGGTAATACTTGATCGCGGAGAGTGGGTGGTGCCCGGCAGATACTGCGGCTAGCCCCACATCGTTCCAGCGTTTCTCCGGAGCACGATCCATTTTCGGAGGCGGATTACAGTTTTGCATCGACTGAATGGCTTGTTCAAATTCAGGCCATACCAGTCGGCACTCAGCAGAGCCACGCAGGGAGTGCTGTTTAACCAGTGCCTCTCCTGTAATGAATCGAAGGGCGTAGTGCATCGCGCTTCTAATGTCGGCGATATGCGTGTGATCCGACTCGGGGGCGGTCGAGAGAAAATACCCCCTCGATTTAGGGTGTGCAGAAAGGATTCTTTTTTTAAGTGAGGCAAGTACCTCACATATGGAACGTGGAACTGAAATACGACGCCGGCTTGATTTTGGATGTTTTAGATGGCTGTACCCAGAAGTTGTTACCTCTAACGCATCCAGATCGGGAAATGTATGCTGAAAATGAATAAGCCCGACTTCAGCTGGGCGAAATGCGATTGAGGTATTTAATTGTGCGTAGAGTGCGGCGCGTGCTTCATCGAGAGAACCCGCCTCGAACGATCTGGTCATTACCCCGACGATAGCTTCTGCCTCTCGCGTCGTCACATACGTGCTGGAGGCATTGTGGCAGCGGCCGATTCTTTCTTGGTTTTGAGGGTCCCAAAGAATGTCGTTAGATATTGCGATACATCCCCTGCTTCGCCAGAAGCGCGCAAAGTGTCGATAAATGGACGAGGCTTGCTTCTGGGAGTCGCCAGTGGAATCCCCCAAAACGAGTCGACGCCCTTCTTCCCATTGCGTACCGTCCAGGTCTTCCAGCTCTTCATTTAACTCGACCTTCTCAAGGAACGGACGCAGCCTCGATAAATAGGTCGACATCGAAGAGACCTCAAGATGTGATTTTTCACTTTTCTTTTTTTTGCATTCGGCGACAACCCAATCCGCTACATCGACGGCGATGCCAATGGAAATGCCGCAGTTTGCTTTCCATTTTCGAAGATTATCGGTAAGTGTAGTCTTGCGCGCACCATCTTCACCGTAGTGCTTGGTGTTGTCTCCCATGTGATTCACGATGCGGATTACTTGAGAAAGAAGATCGCGATCACTCCTATTAGGAGATTTTCGTGGAACTCTTCGTTCAGGTGCATCAAAGAGTCCCGGACGTCCATAGGCTATACGGGCAATAGATGAAATTGATATCGCGGCAGCCTCCATTTCGGTGCTTCCGGCCGTCACCAACCAAGGCGGAAGTCGAATCACATGGTACGCGCGAGCGATTTCTGAGTACTGATCAAGAAAGGAGTCTGGCTCGGATGCCCAGATGGTGTTCAGTGTAAGCGACGAGATCCAGCTGCGTGTCATTGTCACGCACTCTGGGTAGCTCGGGATTGGGCTCTGCCAAGCGGCATTGACCATCATCGTGGTGATGGGGTGGAGAGGCATGCTTACCGGCTGTTCGCTAGGCCGTTCAATTCTGAGGATCAGAGTATTACCTAATCTCCAGATGTCTTTTTTTGAAATGCTTTCCCATGCTGAAGCGATGCGCGACGGCTGCCAAAGCAACTCAACAAACATTAGTGAATTAAAAACGACCACCCAAGTAGATAGCTCGCTGGCGCCGGAAAGAAGCTCCTTCACAATCAAGTCCCCCAACGAGGAGTAGGCGAGCGTTTGGTTGTGAAATGGCTCTTTGAGACGGATGGGCGGCGGATCAAAATCATCGGCGACTTCCAACTCGGAAATGGCTCCGCGCCGCTTGGTTTTTGGCAGGATCGTTACCCGAGGAAGAACGCTGGAGGGTAGGAGTAGCGATGGCCAACTTGCCTGTGCGACATCCGCGTAGACGTCTTCTAGCAACGGGCGCAGATATTCGCACGCCTCGGCGGGTGACAATCCTCCTGCCGGATTAAATGTGGCAGCCGCCTCCCGGGCATGCCCAGTGATCACCCTTATCAACGGCGCGTAGACTTTCCTTCTCACCAATTCAGAAACAATGAAGTGGCGTCCGCCGTTTTTTGCCATTCCAGTTTCAGCTCCATCAATGGATTGCTGCTCCAGCCTTACTGGACGAAGGGCTGCGACAGTGTCAATTTCGACAGTAAAGAAAACGGGTGAGAATGGCCTTTCTAGATTCGAGATCTTATTTATTTTATCCGCTGTCGCCGGATGTTCCTTGGCGAGCCTTTTTGCCAGAGACCGGAGCGCAGCAAGATGGCCGTTAAGCAAACTCTTCACGGACGATATCTTTGGGATGATTCGAGTGGAGTTGTTCTGCGTTAGCTTGTCATTCAGTTGCAAGTACTCCGTCGACGAATAGAGCGAAGTGAAATTGCTTCTTTCAAGCTTGCTCCCACGGTGGGCACTAAGAATGACAAAAGCTTTGGCGCTCAACTCTGAAAGTCGATTGAACTCTTTTACAAACCGACTGATTGGCATGCGCGGAGTAACCCTACCAACGATACTGCTCATTTCGTCGCGGATCTGCTGGAGAGAGTTTCTAACGATTTCAGGCTTCGGGCAGAGGGGAGAGCCCACATACCGTGGATCGGGTGTTTCAACGCACTCACCAAAGCCGAGATAACTGAAAGCTCCGCTTACTGCGTTCGAGATTGCATCCTCACGAATACACAGATAGTCAAGCTCAGCAGGAGCGCTCAAGCGAAGATCAAGGCTGGCGAGCGCGGCTAGAACTTTATTTCCGCTCACCTGATGTACAACTGCGCCGAAACTATAGGCGATGCGTGCCGAATAGCTGGAAGGTGTGTCTGAAGTGGCGCCGCCGGAGCGCAGGAATCGTCCGTACTCGTGTAAGACGTCCTCCGTCTGTGCATCGTCTCCAAATAGAAACGCCAGCAAATTGCCGGAAGATTCTCGATTTATATATTTTTTATTTAATGCGACGGCGGCCAGCTTCGGCAGCGGCAGTCGGACGATTTGGCTGGGCTGATGGCCCCCCGCCCAGATTTCTTCCGATGTCGCTGTTCTGGCCACCAGTTGTGCCAGATTCCAGCACACATGCGCGTTACGGATGTCTACCCAGATGTCGTCGTTTTGTGTGACGGGAAGCGTCAATGCCAAG
Organism: Zoogloea sp.; assembly: GCF_030157465.1. Lineage (GTDB taxonomy): Bacteria > Pseudomonadota > Gammaproteobacteria > Burkholderiales > Rhodocyclaceae > Zoogloea. Next base: position 84,417 of record NZ_JAOAUU010000054.1, on the reverse strand, counting down.
CGGGCTGGCAGTGCAGAGACCAGCGATACCGCTGACAAGATTGCATACGCAGATACATCGTTATTTGTGAAGCTTCCCGGGATGTGAGCCAAAACTGCTTTTAGCAATGGCGGAGATAAAATATCCCAATTTTCCAGCCCCAGAACTTGCGGCCAGGGTGCGCGGGTCGCGCGCGAAGCCTGCCAGCGAATGATGGGACTGCCTTCCTCCAGCACGTCCTCTTCTGGCTCATTCGTTTCAGATTGCGAATATCGATCTTCCGATCTTTCACCGCTGGTCTGCGTATCAGAACCGAGGTCTTCATCTGATTTTTCCTCGGGATACCGAACTGCGGGGCTCACGGGGATGACACATGTGACGCCGTAGCCAGCTAAAGTCCGGAGTAGCTTTACGATCGGATCATGACGCACCTCCTTGGAAAGACCCTCGAGTACAGTGCTCTCGGGTTTAATGAGAGGAATGATATCCTTCCAAAATTGCGAGTGATGTCCGCGACGAGCACTACAGTCGACCAAGATCTTAAGGGCGTCAGAAATACTTTCCCCGATTTCTTCACCTTTGCCCATGTGCCATAGAAGTGTCAGCCCGAGAGCTTGACGGACTCTTCTCGCATCTGAGTTGGAGCGAGCCTTGTCCACTGATGAATGCCAGAGCGAATAACTTTTCGGCAATGGTTTTAAGTCGGGGAGGCTTCGCACGACCGAAGAGAGTGTTGTCGAAGCGATCAGACACGCACGAGCGTTTTTGACGGCCTGCACAACATGTGAAATATCGGTCGAGTTCTGCACCCATGCCTGTGACAGCGCCTCAAGTGAGTCGATAGCCAAGCCAAATGCCACTAGAAAGCCCTGTCCGGCAGCGGGGCAATGGATAGTCGATGCGACGAGCCTGGTGTAGAAAAGCTCGTCGCCGTTCAGCTCACTATCCAGCCACGAGAAGCCTGCATTAACAGAACTGCTCACGGCTGGTAGCTCCGCGCTTGATTTGGCTGATTGTCCGAATGACTGAACACCCTCGACCACGAGGTCGATTTGCGCTGGCATGCGACCCGTCTAGGCGGGGGTGTGAAGAAGTGGGCGCTGCTCTTCATTTCAGGTAAGGCTCATCGAAATTGATTTTGTGGACGTTATCACCGCTGCGCGCACGAAATAGTTCTGGGCACGGTTAGTTCGTAGGTGGCAAGAAAAAAATCGTGCAACGGAAAGAAGGAGTTCAAAAAAATGAAAATTTTTGAATGTCTCGACGATCAAAGTGTATCCGAATCAATTCGTTTTCAAAGCGATTTCTCATTTTCGGAGAATGAAAACGAAAATGCTTTCGAAGCGATTAAAATAGATTTTGTTTTCCAAGTCGGAGTTTCAATGGTGAAACTCTCGGGCGCCTCGAAAACCTCGTTTTTCGGAAAACCGGCATAGCTAAATCAATAACTTACAGCGGCGATCTCGGAAAAATTAGGGAATTCTCGAGGCGCCCTCTGATTTGTTTTAGTAAACGGAATTCGGCGCGTAGGGTCGATGGCGGAATCGGTTGCGCGCGTGGAGTCGGCCTGGGTTCTCCGCTGTCGGAGAGCGCAAGCATGGATGTCCAACCTCGGGTGCCCATTTCAGGCTGTATCGCCGGGAGCGACAGAGCCGCGCCCGCTCCACGCTAAAGGTTCTCAAGCGGCCTCACCGGCGTCGCGCCGTGGACGCGCTGCTCGGCAACCTGCAAGATTCATACTCGCGCGCTTGGGCGTTGAGGCCCGCCAAGTCGCGGAAGCGCCGGGTGGTGGGCAGGAAGCTGCCCTTCATGTACCGGCGCGCGTCAAGCTAGTTGCCACCTGAGTCATGCAGCCAAAGGCTGTTTATTCGTGTTGCCCATTGGCATGGCGACGACGAATTCCCGCTCTGCGACGGCTGGGTCCAAGCCAGCCTTGCGTTTTGGCCGAGGTGTGAAAGCGAGCCATCTTGAGCGCCAGATGCTGTTCGAGGCGCTGGACGAACTCGATGCCGGCCGCGACCTGCTGGTGCTCGACCGCAGCTATGTCGGCAACACGATGGTGGCGTCCCTGGCGCAGCGGGGGCTGGGCTGCTGCTTGCGTGCCGACACCCAGGGCTGGCGCTGCGTTGCCGATTTTCTGCGCTCGGGCGTGCGCGAAGCAGGTGGTGCCGCTGGCTGCGCCGCGCGCTGCCGAGACTTCGATCTACGAGATACGGCCCACACCGACCCCGGTGCGCCTGATTCACGACGCCCCCCAGCGGCAACATCCGCGTGCTGATGACCAACCTGCTCGACGCCCGGCGTTATCCGGCCGAACAGTTCGGGGCACTCAATCACCGCCGCTGGCGAATCGAGGGGCCTTCAAGCGGATCAAGCATCGTCTGCGTCTGTAGGCGCCCAGCGGGCTCACCTATCCCGCCTTTCAGCAGGGCTTCGGGGCTGCTGGGCTCAATCCAGCCCTGGGCCAGCGTGCGGAAACGGGCCGCCTTGGCCCGTCCCATCAAACCAGAGCGGGCAATCTCGCGCTCCGAATCGCCCTAACGCAAACGCATCAGGGTCTGGCGGCACTCATACATCTCGATGCTCCTGCAGGCCCCCAGCTCTCTCCTGCCAAACCAGGCAGGGGTTGCGGTGGGCGCCGCTGACAACGTATCGGCGAGGAGTTGAGTCAAAGGCTGGATTGCATAAACTGAGCGACTGAACGCCGATTCCATGAAAATGAGATAATCATCTCCTCCTTAAGCAATACATCCTGTTCGCATGCTGACTGGCCTCACAAACAACAAGAACATTTGCCTGACCATTGTCGGGTTGATCGCAGCCCTCCCAACGAGAGACACCTTGCTCAGGGTAGCCATTCCATCGATTGCGAGCCAAGTAAGGCAATTGAACGCGCTAGTCATTGTCACCGATAACTTCTCCATGTCGGCACGCGTAGTGGAAGCACTCAGAAGACAGCTGCCACGCACGGACGTCCATGTTCTGAGCAGCGAGAAGGCGGGCGGAGCAGCCAATACCTGGAATACAGGGATCGAGTACATCGCAGTTCACTGGCCGGAAGCCTATGTTGCGATTCTTGATGATGATGATCAGTGGGATCCCGAGCACTTGAGTATCTGCGAGGACGCAACGCGAAGTGCGGGTTCGCCAGATGTTGTAGTCTCGGGGCTTCGGATGCTCATCGATGGTGCAGAGGTGCCGCGTGATCCGCCGCTGTCGTTTTCCGTTGAGGATTTTCTGACCGGCAACCCCGGCTGGCAGGGTTCGAACACGTTTATCCGCCTGACAACGCTGCTTGCGGCGGGCTGTTTTACAGAAGGGCTCAAGAGTTGCAACGACAGAGATCTGGCAATCCGGGTCCTGTCGCTTCCCGATCCAAAGCTTGTCTTCACTGGTAGCCATACGGCTAGCTGGAACCTGGACACCGACAGATCCAGTCTCTCCTCTCGAAAGAGCGAGGCGAAACGCATAGGGCTGGCGCAGTTCCTAGCGCTACATGGCCACCGGATGAATGAAGCCGTCAGGCACCGTTTCTTCGAGCGTGCAGAGAATCTGTTCGGCTGGTCCGAAGAGGAGATTCAGGCAGAGGTCGGAGTCGCTGCGCATGCGTGACTCAGCTCCGCGGCGCCCTTGTCCCGTGCTCTCGGCCCGTGCGCTACATGCTCGCGGTACGCTCACAGCCAAGATCCTTTCCGCCGAAATCGTCATCGGGATTACCGTTTGTAACCAGGCCCAGCGGCTGCCACGAGCATTGAGGTCAGCGCTATCACAAACGGTCGTCGATAACGGCCAAGCGGTCGTTGTTCTGCTCGATGATCAGTCCACGGACGGCTGGCGAGAAAGTTGCGGCAAGCTGCTAGAGCATCCGAGCGTGTTGGTGACCGAAGGTGTCTGTGGCTCTGCATCCCGAGCCCGCAATGCGCTGCTCGACTTTGTCGATCAACACCTTCCTGGCGCTCGTTGGGTCGCAAGGCTCGATGCGGACGACGTCCTGGCTTCCACTGTGTCGGTCGCCGAGTTGTGCCGCGAAGGCGATGAGTCTGGGGCTCAATATGTGCTCGGCAGCAATCACCTTGCAGGTGATGATGAGCTACTAGATCGTTCAAACATCGCGGACCCTGCAGTTTTACTGGATCGCCAACGGTTGGTCCACTTTGTCGAAGGGTTCTGCCTGCACGGAGCGCATCAGGAACTGCCTTCCTGCAACCTCGTGCTGCGCAGTAATTCCGGAATCCGCTATCCAGATGTCCGAAGCGCCGAAGATCACTGGCTTGTGGCATCACTCCTGTGCCTCCATTCCGACAAGGGTGTCAGACGACACATTAAATTGACCCCCTGGCGACAGGAAGAATTGACCCCCTGGACGCATACCAGGAGGAGTCATGAAGGAAGCAAGAGAGCAGCATTCGGGCCTGCGAGTGAGCAGGAGAGAGCGGATGCAGGAGCCAGAAGCAGTAGCGCAGATGTTGGCGTTGGCGCGGTTAGGGTGGGGCACAAAGCGCATTGCGCAGGAGTTGGGGGTTGCGCGCAATACGGTCAAGCGCTACGTGGCCGCGGGACGGTATGTGCCGTATCGGTCGCCCGCCCGGGAAGGGAAGTTGGCAGGCCTGGGCGCGTGGCTACAGGCGCAGTTTGCACAGCACCGCGGCAACTGCGACGTGGTGCGCCAGGAACTGCAACGGCAGCAGGGCGTCCTGGTGAGCCTGCGCACGGTGGAACGGGCCTGCCGGGGCTACCGGGCGGAATGGGCGGCACAGGCGCGGGCGACGGTACGCTTCGAGACGGCGCCGGGGCAGCAACTGCAGATTGATTTTGGCTCGGCCACGGTAGAGATCGATGGGGCCCGGCAGAAGGTGCATGTGTTCGTGGCGACACTGGGCTATTCGCGGCTCGGATATGTGGCGGCCTTTGGCCACGAGCGACAGGCGGCCTGGCTGGCGGGCCTGGAAGGCGCCTTTGCCCACTTCGGCGGCATCCCGCGCGAGGTGTTGCTGGATAACGCCCGGGCGCTGGTTCTCGCGCATGACGTGCAGACGCGTGAAGTGACGTTCAACGAACGCTTGCTGGCCTTTGCCCGGCATTGGGGTTTCACGCCCAAGGCCTGCGCGCCCTTCCGGCCCCAGACCAAGGGCAAGGACGAGAACGGCGTGGGCTATGTGAAGAAGAACGCGCTGGCCGGCCACGTCTTCGCCAGTTGGGAGGCCCTGTCGGCCCACCTTGTGCGCTGGCAGCGAGAGGTGTCCGACGTGCGCTGCCACGGGACGACGGCAGAGGCGCCGCGGCTGCGCTTTGAGCGCGACGAGCGTGTCACTGACCGCCACAATAGAGCCACCTCTGACCGGCATATAGGAGCCAGTTTGAATCGTCTCTGAGGGACGTCTTCGGGGGTTCAAGAGTGGTTGTTTTTCGGGGTGCTGGCAAGCGTCGTTTTGGCCTTGTTCGGGCCCTGTCGCGGCGCGCGGTAGGACGCCCCGTCGAGGGTCAGGCAATAGGCGTTGTGGCGCAGCCGATCGACGGTGGCGGAGGCCAGCAGGCGGTTGCCCGGGAAGGCCTGGTCCCACTCGGTGAAGTCGAGGTTGCTGGTGACGACGGTGGCCGCCTGCTCATAGCGCTCGGCGATCAGATCGTGCAGATCCTCGTCGGCCGGGGCGCGCAGCGGCTTCAGGCCAAAGTCGTCGATGATCAGCAGCGGCACGCGGGCCAGCTGCTGGAGCTTTCGCTCGTAGTTGCCGATGGCCCGGGCCGCGTTGAGGCTCGCCAGCAGCTGCGCACAGGACGCAAAGACCACGTCCTGCCCCTGGCGCACCGCGCAGTGCCCGAGCGCCTGCGCCAGGTGGCTCTTGCCCGTGCCGCAGGGCCCGACGATGAGCACCGGGGCCTTCTCGTGGATGTAGCGGCCGGTGGCGAGGTCATGGACCAGCGCCCGGTTGGTCGAGGGCAGCCGGTCGAACTCGAAGCCCTCCAGCGTCTTGGTGGCGCGGAAGGCCGCCCGGCGCAGCCGGGTGGCGAACTTCTTCTGCTCGCGCCGGGCCACCTCGTCCTGGATCAAGAGGGCGAGGAACTCGGTGTAGGCGAGCTTGGCGTCGATCGCCTGGCGGTTGCGCGCATCGAGCGAGTCGAGGATGCCCGAGAGGCGCAGCTGCTTGAGCTGCGGGGCCAGTTCGGTGGCGGGATTCATGGTGAAACTCCTTGGGGATGGAAAGACGCCGGGAGGGCGTCTTGGGGGTCAGTGAATCGAAGGGGGTTCGTCGGCGAAGAGATCGGCGGCGCCGCGGACGAAGCGGGCCCCGCCGGCGTAGGGCGCGCTGCTGACCGGCCCCGCCGCGGGCGCCAGGTCGTGCCCCCCGGCGAGGATGGTCTTGACGGTGCGGTAGTGCGGGCTGTCGTGCGCCAGGGCCCGCTCGCAGGCCACCTCGAGCCGCTCGGCACCGTACCTGGCCTTCAGGTGCAGCACCCCCTGGGCCGCCCGCAGGCGCTCGGAGACGCGGTCCGAGAGGAGCCGCTCGATCAGCCGGGCACAGGCCGGCCCGACCCCGGCGGCCTGCTGCAGACACCAGGCCCGGTCATGGGCGAAGAAGGTCCGGGCCTCTGGCGGCAGATGGTCGGTGACGGTGCGCCGCTCGCCGGGCCGGCGGCTACGGGCGTGGACAGCCACCGGCTGGAAGTCCTGATACACCGTCACCACGCTGTCGGTGGCGCGCAGCCAGAGCCGTTTGCCGACGAGCGCGAAAGGCACCGAGTAGAGCGCGCGCTCGAAGCTCACGTGGCAGTCCCGATGCACCGCGACCTGGTGCCAGGTGCCCAGATCCGGCGGCACCGCCGGCAAGGGCAGGAGCAACGCGCGCTCCACCGCGAAGCTCTCCAGCGGCCTCACCCGCGTCGTGCCGTGGACGCGCTGCCCGGCCACCTGCAAGACCCACGCGCGCACCTGGGCGTTGAGATCCGCCAGATCGCGAAAGCGCCGGGTGGGCAGGAAGTTGCCCTTCACGTACTTCACCCCCGCCTCGACGATGCCCTTCTTCTGCGGGTCCCGCGGCGGGCAGGCATCGATCCGGAAGCCGTAGCCCTCCGCGCACTCGGCGTAGGCCCGCTGCACCTCGGGGTCGCGGGCGCAGGCGCGGGTGATGGCGCACTTGGCGTTGTCGATGATCAGCCGCGCCGGCACCGCGCCGAACCACTCGAAGGCCCGCTGGTGGCAGCCGAGCCAGGTGCGCACGCTCTGGTCCCACACGAACTCCACGTACTGGTGACGCGAGAAGGCGAGGGTCATCACGAAGGCCCAGGTGCGGCGAAGCTGCCCGGTGGCGGCATCGACCAGCTCGGGGCCGGCGCCGAAGTCCACCTGCGCCGCCTCGCCCGGCTCGAAGGTGAGGCGCACCGTGGTGTCGGGCGGCAGCTCGCGCCCGATGGCGCCGATCAGGCGGCGGACGCTGGAGTAATGGCCGGTGAAGCCGTGCTCGCGCACCAGCGCGGCGTGGATCGCCACGCCGGAGACGCCCTGGCCGAGCCAGCGCTCGACGAGGGGGCGGTAGGCGGCGAGGGCCGACTGGGCCGAGGCCGGCAGGCGCGGGGGCGCCAGCGCGGCGGCGATCTCGGCGTCCGGCGGCAAGGGGCGGCTGGGCTCAAGCCAGCCCTGGGCCTGGGCCAGCGTACGGAAGCGGGCCGCCTTGGCGCGGCCCATCAAACCGGAGCGGGCAATCTCGCGCTCCGAATCGCCCTGACGCAAACGCATCAGGGCCTGGCGGTACTCGTGCATCTCGATGCTCCTGCGGGCCACCGGCTCTCTCCTGCCAAACCCGGCAGGGTAGCGGTGGGCCGCGAAAGGTCGAGACGTCCGTCAGAGTGAAACTGGCTCCATTACGCCGATCCGGCGCTGGCGCCAATGTGCCGATCCGTGGGTGGCTCCATTACGCCGATCACGGGGTGGCTCCAATGTGCCGATCACGCCCTGGCTCCATTGTGCCGATCATCAAGTGGCTCCTATGTGCCGGTCGGTGACAGAGCGCACGGCCCTGCAGCCGCTTGCCGGCAAGCCGCCGTTTGCCCTGGCGCGAGAACTGCAGCGGGTGGTGAGCAGCGAAGCCTGTGTCGAGGTGGATACGAACCGCTACAGCGTGCCGTGGCGCCTGATCGGCGAGTCGGTGAGCGTGCTGGTGGAGGCCGACAGCGTCGTGGTGCGGCATGGCGGTCAGGCGGTGGCGCACCACGCGGTGCTGAGCGGACAGCGGCAACGGGCCATTGAGCCGGCCCACTTCGACGGCCTGGTGGGGCGGGCCTTTCAACCCAGAACGGAGGGTGAGGCGGCGCCTGCCGTGCCAGCGCCCCCGTCTGTGGCGCCTGCGGCGCCCCTGTCGGGGGCGCTGGCACGGCCCCTCGCCGATTATGAGGCGGTCGCGGGCGGGCGCTTCTGATGATCGCCCACGAACACCTCATGACCATGCTGACGCGGCTGCACCTGACCGCCATCCGCGATCAACTGGACAGCCTGCTCGACGAAGCCGCCCGTCAGGAGCTGACGCTCCGGGAGACCCTGGCCTTCCTGTGCCAGCGTGAGATTGCACGCAAGGACGAACGGCGCATCCAGATGGGCACGCGCATTGCACACTTCCCCTGCATCGCCACGCTGGCCGGCTTCGACTACGCGGCCCAGCCCAGCGTGGATGAACGGCAGATCCGCGAATTGGCGGCCTGCCGCTGGGTGGCCCACGGCGAGAACCTGCTGCTGCTGGGGCCACCCGGTGTCGGCAAGACTCACTTGGCCATCGCCCTCGGGCGCGAGGCCATCCTGAGTGGCTACAGCGTGCTGTTCGTCACCGCGCCGGCGCTGGTGGCGAGCCTCGCCCAAGCGCATGCCGCAGGCCGCCTGGACGAGAAGCTGGCGCACTACGCCAAGCCGAAGCTGCTGATCATCGATGAGCTCGGCTACCTACCGTTCGAGCCCAAGGCTGCCCACCTGTTCTTCCAGCTGGTGTCGCGGCGCTATGAGCGCGGCAGCTTCCTCATCACCAGCAACCGCACCGTATCCGAATGGGGCGTGGTCTTTGGCGACGCGATCGCCGCCACCGCCATCCTCGACCGCATGCTGCACCACAGCCACGTCATCACCATCCGCGGTGATAGCTACCGCCTCAAAGACAAGCGTCGCGCCGGGGCAGTGTTCCACCAGCCCGTGGCCCCATCAACCAGTCATCAACCCGCGTAGGGGGGTCAGTTCCTGATGTCGCCAGGGGGTCAATTCCTGGTGTCGCTTGACAAAGGGCATCGTCGTCCCCTCGCCGATCTATGCGGTGTACTCGCTCGGGGGCGCCACCACGCAACACAATCGGCGCTCCGCTCAATGGGCACTTCAGCGGGAACGCCTGGCCGTGGCAGTCCGCTGCTGGGTGGAGGCTCTAGAGAGCCAAGGATCAATTCTGGGCGTCGGGCAGGAAGGCATCGTATGGCGGGAGGGCAACCGAGTTCGCAAACGGTTCTATCCATGGGCTATGGACGCGGAAGCCGTGGAGAGGTTGAAACCTCTGTGCAATTCAGTGGGCGAGGATGGGCCGACTCCGGTGGTGGAATGGACCGTCGAGGCGGGAGGTGAAGTCCGGTGCCACTACCCTTGGGCGGTCTCAAGCGCGTTTCCAGCGACCCTGCCGGAGCGCACTGTCATCCACTTCTTGCGCCAACTTCATCGACACGGGTTGGTCACTTCCAACATCAAGCGATCCAATTTCAGGGTTCTGGAGGATGGCAGGCTGATTTATATCGATGTTGGCAAGGACATCGTTCCTTTCACGCCTTCGCGCTTTCTCGACGCAGCCGCCCGACTCTACAGCATCGCCATACTGGGTAATTCCGACCAAGAGCTCGCACGCCGGACGTCGACGCTGCGTCAACATGAGGCTCTTGACCAGTTGGCTGGTTTTCCCCGCTTTTATCGCTCGCTCGTTGAGAGTCTGTTTCCTCATGTGTCCCCGATGCAAGCCAACGTGGAGCCCTCGGAAGCAGACCGGGCTTGCAATGTAACCCTCCTGATCAAGGTATGCCCGCAAGATGCCGCGCTGATGGAAGACCAGGTGCGGCACATCATCACCCAGCTTTCCTACCCGAAGAAGCTTGGGGCAATTGTGCTGGCGATCGACCGGTACGAGGGCCCGTATCTGCGACAGTTTGCAACAGGCGACCTGGGGCGGGTCAGCGCGGCGGCCGCGGAGCTCAGATCGGTGGGCATGGTGGATGAAGTCTGGTTCTCGCCGACTGACCCTGCAGAAGTCCATTCCACATACGCACGCTGGTTCGGCAACCACTGGGTCCGGGAGACCCACACCAAAAGCGGCGCCCCCCTGTTCTCACAGCTCTGGGCATTCGACCAAGTCCGTACCCGTTATGTTCTGCAATGCGATGTGGACGTACTGATCGGACGCAAAGACCCCTGCCACGATTTCATCACGGATATGCTTGTGGCGGCGCAACCAGAGGACGTTCTAGGGGTGGGCTTCAACATTCCTCAACTGATAGATGGCTTCAAGCCATATCAAGCAGAGCCCGGCAGCTTCGTCCCCGAGATCAGATTTGGCCTCTTCGACTTGGAGCGACTGAAGGCTTTGCAGCCTATGGCAAACCCGGTTCGGGAAGGACGATTCGAATGGATGTGGCACCGGGCCGTTCAACATCGACAGCAGCAAACGGGGATGCGCTGCGTGCGCGGTGGGGATAGCCGCTCTTTCTACGTCCATCCGAGAAACGAAGACAAGGCCAACGGGAGCCTGCCGATCTGGCGAGACCTCATTGCACAGGGCATTGTCCCGCACGAGCAAGGGGAAAAGTGGGACTTGGTGCCCACGGCGAAGTGGTCTTATCCCGCCAGGACGGAGCCCTTGGTATTCTTGATGAAGGGACGTGACACGGGGTACGCCCAACTCAAGCGGAGCATCGACTCCTTGCGGATCCAGGAGGATCAGCGTTTCGGCATCATCATTATTGACGACGCCAGTGATTTTGAAGCGACCTGGTTCATTCCAGATTTGCTCGGTCCCTTGCAGGAGCGAACGACGCTCATTCGCCGGCGGAGCCGGAACGGGTACATCAGGAATTTCATCGAGGCGGTTGAGGTGATCTGCCAGAGCGACGATACCCTAGTCGTTACGCTGGACCTCGACGACGCCTTGATGTCGTCGAAAGTTTCGGCACGATTGCTGAGCGCCATCGAGGACGGCGCCGACCTGGTTCACGGCGTGATGTTTCGTCCCGACAAGCCGCTTCATCTCTACGAGCCGGATTACGACAATTCCAGAGAAAAGGGTGGTGGCAATGTCTGGACTCATCTGCGAGGATTCCGGAAGTCTCTATTTCAACGGATACCAAAGGACCATCTGCGCACCGACGGCCATTGGGTCGATGATGTGACGGACTACGCCATCATGATTCCGGCGACGGAACTCGCTCAGAAACCCGTCTTCATCAATGACGATTTCTGCTATTACCACGAGCGCGCCCCGTACTCGACCGAGCGTAAGCACGAGCAGCAGGGAATTCTGCGTAAACTGCTTGCCTATCCGCCTCTCAACTTTCCATCAGGTCAAACTGACAAACCATGAGCCGCTGCAGGACAGCATCCAAAGGAGCGGATAACCTGTTGTTGAAGAGCCACCAATTGGTAGTTACCGGGTGATGGCGGCTCAGGAAGAAGTATTGCTCTAAGGTCGTCAGCCTGGTCTCCTCAGCATTGCGGGCCCAGGCTCGTCGTTCAATGCCCGCTAGCCAGTCCAGCGTTTCGGCAAGCTCATCTTCTTGATCGGACTGCGCTTGACAAAAGAGATTCTCCAGTATCGCCAGTGGGGCGGAGTCTGTTGGCGCTCCGCTATCGGTCAGCGCTTCAGGGGCGAGTGAGTTCCAAAGGAGACGCTTTGGACCATACTCGCGCAGGAGGTAAAGGCCGAGCCGTCGCTCTCCCAGCCAATTGTGAAAAGCACAGGGCAAGGGTTTTCGAGGTGACATGCCTGCGGGTCGAATGAGGCTGGGTTTGAGAGGCATGCGGTAAACCTGAACCTGCTCCGCGAGCTGCAATGCAGCATGGACAGCGACGAGGCCCGACGATGGAAAACAACCAAGGACGGCCTCCAGTGCTATGGCTGAATTCTTGAGCAGATCCTCAAGCCGCTGACACCAAGCAGGCTCTAAGCAGGGGGCCGCGACGACAAAGGGCCGGCAATCAGTTTGTAAGCCTGCATGCTTCCAGTTGGAGATTTGAATCTCATCTCGCACTGAGAAGGGGCGTTCAGCTGGTGGGTTGAACGTAACTGTCGGCTGATTCGTGACTGTATTCTCGGCCACCCCTGGTCCATTTCCACAGAGACGTAAGCTGCTGAAGTACATATGAAACGCGGTGGCTCTAGGTCATCAAACCTACTCGCCGGGCCACTCTTCAAGCTTGTCCAACACCTCAGGCTTCAGATATTCCAAGTTCGGGTCTTCTGCCAGCTCCTGTACCTTCTCGTAAGGCAGGTAGCTGCATAGTTTGGAGAGCGGTCCTTGCTCGAACACCGAAAATGCCGGGCGTCGCAGTTCCTGAAAGACCTTCTTGCGACGCTCCTCCGGGGCGACGATGTGCAAGCGGGTGTGGAAGTTGGGCTGCAACGCCAGCAGGTCGGCCATGCGCAGGATGCCGGAGTACACTGCCGTCGTGTGCTCTACCTCAAAGGCGCGGACAATCGTCTTCTTCGAGAGCCATAGAACATCTATCTGTTCGATGGTCTTGAGGGTTGGCTCTGCATTGGAGAACTGGGTGAAAGGTAAGCTCTCGAGGAGGCTGTCGGTAAGCATCTCCGACAATACAGGCTCTCGGTCCGCCTTAGGAATCCACACTTGAAATCCCATGGCAAGGCCGATATCTGCGAGATGCGCCTGCATCTTGTGAGAGGTTCGGACAAGCGCAGCCGAGGCATTGCTATCGCCTACCTGATTGCCAGAGGGTGCAGTATCGGTAGTCTGAGCCGATTCCTCGTCGGTGATATCGGGTTCGGGAATTTCAACAGACACGGACTTCCCGTGAATCTCCACCTTGAAGCCTCGAAGCTTCTCCCAATCGTCGTCGGCAATGCCGTCAGCCAGGCCTTGCTGCTGCTGAGACGCCAGTCGTTGCTCAAGGAACTCTCCGTCGCTGGATGGCAGTCGTACGCCACTGCTACGCACGATGGCATTCCACCCGCCGGCTCCCGGAGCGATGTTCTTCGTGAAGGAAAGCGCGGCCCAGACGTCCTCGCGCTTGATGGGTAGTAGCTGACCTTTGCCCAGCCAGACCAAAGGCTTCACCGGGAACTTGAGGGAAAATTCGTCTGCCTCGTCCTCGCTTCCGTTATCGACCATCGGGCCGGTGACTTCGAGTACGCCTATCCAGCAGGAAACGCCCTTGAGATAGCACAGCAGCTTGTCGCCCGGCTTGATTTTCGTGACCCAAGCGCGACGCTTGGGGTGAAACCCCGCCTGTGCCTTGTCGGTGCAGGAGAACTCCTCGTAGGTGGCGACAGAAAACACATCGACAAAGTAGGTCATTGGGTAGGCCTTTTACTCTGTCAGCGCCTTCAGGAGCGCATCGCGCGCATCCTGGTAGAACTCGATATCGAGCTTCGTGGCCATGTCATCCGAGAGGTCGAAGAGCTGGCGCCGACAGGCAACCGGCAGCAGCAAGGACTTCGCCCCTTTCTCAACGGCCTGCTCGGCCAGGGTGACCGCGTTGTGTATCGGCTCGATGGTTCCACCGAGCGTGACTTCGCCCACTACGATGAGGCCGCCACGCACCGACTTTCTGAGGAGCGCACTGGCCAGCGCGATGAGGCACGCTACCGAAGTCTTGGCGCCGCTCTTGGCCGCATCGAAGCCGCGCAACTGCACCGAGAACTCATGGGCCCTGGGGTCACGGTCGCCCACCAGTTGCGGGGCCCGTGCGTACAGATTTTGCTCGGCGCAGCGGATTGACTCTTTGAACGCCGGCGGGACGGGGTTGTTCAGTACGCGGACACCGCTGCCCGGGCCTTCGGTCACTTCCAGCCGGAACAACCCGGCATGCTCATCCTGGCCCCCGGGGCTGAGCGTCCAAATCTGCCCGCACTCCAGGGGCTCGTCACCGATACCCGCCTGGCTCTGCAGCTCAGGGGTGGACACGAACTTCTCGACCCCTTCGGCCCCCAGGGTATAGCTGAAGTGCGTGTTGCGGAACTCAGCGGCACCGATGCGTTTCTGCTGCTCCTTGACGCGCCGGCGCACCTCGAGGGCCAAACGTACTGCCCATTCCAGGTCCTCGTCGCTGACGGGCGTTTCCGCATTGGGGTAAAGCAGCTTCAGCAGCCCGCTTACGGTCTTGTTCACGCCGTTCAGGTCTCGACCTGACAGGGCGCCTCCCCAGAAGACCCGTCCCTGCAACACCGAGACCCTGCTCTGATTGCGGAGCTGGGTGAAGCACTCCGACAGGAAGTCGCTGACCAGGCCGAAGTGATTGGTGAAGAGGCTGGGGTTGAGCTTGGGCACGTCCCAGCCAGGCAAGTAGCAGTGGATGCGGTCCATGAAGGCCGTGTCATCCCTCATCTCGGGGGGCAGGGGGCCGAACAGGTGGCTGACACGCTGCTGATGCTCGACATCCACATCAAAGTTGCCCACCAGGACAATGGAGCCGTCCGCACGGATGCTTTCCTTGCCGCGGGAGAACTCACCGCTCTCCATGTAGCCCTTCATGATGTTCACGCCATCCTTCTGGTCGAAGGACACGCCGGACACTTCGTCGAAGCACACCACGTCATACTGGCAGACTAGGCCCCGCTGACCGTTCGCGTTGTTCACGAACATGCGGGCCACCGTCGCCTTTCCCCCTGAAATCAGGTGGGCGTAGGGCGATACCTGCTGGAAGAGGTGCGACTTGCCAGTCCCGCGGGGGCCGAGCTCCACCATGTTGTAGTTGCGCTCGACAAAGGGGACCATTCGTAGGAGAAAGGCGTCCTTGGCACGGTCACTGAGCGTCTCTGGCTCGAGCCCCACACTGCGCAGCAGAAAATCCTTCCATTCGAGCGTGGTCAGCTTGTCCCGGCCCGCGCTCAGGTCTGCCAGCACATCCCGCTTGGACAGCTGGATAGCACGCAGGGACTGCACACCGAAGGGGCGACCGCTCTTTTCCTGGGCAATCGATGCATCGTAGGCTAGGGTGACCTCGGCGTAGAAGCCCCCCGTCAGGATGCGCTCGTGCTCCTTGATGAGGTCCGGGTCAATCCGGACATCCGTGAGGCGCAGACTGGGGAGCGAGGCGACGTACGAGTCGCTCTTGGCGTCAAGCCTGGCTGTGATGATGTCGATGATTTTGACCGAGCCAGATTCCCGGGCGCGCGCCTTGAAAAGCTCTTCCTCCCCCGCCTTCACAGTTCGTGACGAGAGCTGGCGCTGGACGATTTCCAGGCCCTCCTGGATTTCGGCCTCGTCGGTGGTGGCGCAGTAGCGGCCAAGCAGGAACTCCACGACGTAGGTGGGAACAGGAAACTGGCGACTGAACGTCCGCACCAGGTCCTTGCGGACCACATAGCCCTCAAAGGCTTCCGTGGCCTTCCTGTCCAAGTCATCGAGCTGCATCGTTCAATACCTTTCTCGGGCCACGCGCGGCCCTCATCGCTATCTGATTAGGCGTTCCAACAGGCCAAAGCTGCGGAGACGCACCGGGAGCCATCAGCCCCCCACGGTCGTCGGGCTCTTCTGAAGCACAGTCCCATCAGGCCCCAGTACGACAACCACGGCCGCCACACCCAGGTTGTCATCGTCCGCGACCGCAAGACTGGCCTTGCCATCCTGAATCGTCTTGACGCTGGCAGCCAGCGAACTCGATGCCAACGCAGGCTTGGTGCGAATATCCGCCTCCAGCCCCGCCATGGAGGGCTCCACCTCGACAACGCAGCGCAGCCCTCGCCACGTCACAGCCTTGATTGTGACATTGGCTGCTGGCGCAGCTGAAGCTGCGACATCCAGGGCGATAACGGGCACCAGGCACTCCTGGAGACTGAGGCCTCCATGGGCGTACTCTGTCCCCGCCACAAAGCATGAGACACCCGGGGCATAGGCAATCTGCACCTCCTTGCACCAGTCCCAACCGAAGGTCAGGGAGGTGCCAAAGGCAGAATCCTTCAGGATTGCACTGCGGCCCCAGCGGGTTTCGACTTGATGCATCGGAAGCTCGGTCTTGGGTAGCCCACCAGGCAACAGAAGCCAGCCATGGTCGGTCACAATGCGGAACCGCCGCCAACCTGCCTGGATAAGCTCTTCAACGCGCTCCATCACCTGATTCAGCTGGACGTCGAGGTCTCTGGCGAGCCTGATGCCGTGCTCGTGCCCATAATGGTCCAGGTCTCCTGATTCCGTCCAGGCGCGTCCCTGGGGGTCTCCAGACTCATGTTTGTCTAGAACTTGAACCCCCGTCTCAGCGAGGAGCTTGCGGAAGTTGTAGCCCGACAATGGTTTGCCATCCGCCGCTACTCTCGGCTGGAAGTCGGCGTCCTCCTTCGTGCCGGCGACCAAATCTCGCACCGGGGAGCACCACGGCTTACCTGACGCCGTCACCGAGGGCATGCTGGTCCAAGAGACGCTCAGCGCCGACTTACCCAGTTCGGCCAGCCGCTCCTTCAGCCGTACCGCCACGTCGTAGCGCAATCCGTCGACGAAAACGGTGCACACCCCGTCCTCTGCCTCACTGGAAGACGAAGGACTCAAAGGGGGGAGCCCGCCAACCGATTTTGCGGCCTCTTGCAGACGCACAGCGGATGCATCGAGCCAGGGACGGTACACCGAGCGCAGAGCAACCGATACGGCATCCACGTCAGCCTTTGCCTGAACGGCTGCGAGGGCATCCAGAGCGGCGGCATCCACTTGCCAGCCGTGCTGCTGATAACTTGCGGCAAGCTGCTCAGGCGAGCTGCCGGATGGAAGGTTGGTGCTCAGCTCAACCAAACGAGACAGGTGCCCCAGAGCGACAGCAAGGGGGGATTGCCCCATGCGCCGCCACAGCCAACCGCGACGGCCCCCATGCTCCTGCTCGGCTTTGTGGATGGCTGCACGAGCCTGTGCCGAATCCATCGAATCACAGGCGGCCAGCGCATAGCGCAAATTGGCTTCCCGCTCTTCGTTGGCCTGAGGAAAGCCTGCCAGCTGGTCGAGTTCGTCGAACAGTCCCAATTGAGGTGGCTGGACCTTGAGGAGCAGGTCATAGACCTTGGGAAAGCTCGTGTAGGAGTCTCGGTAGAGCTCGGAGACTGCTGCCCACTTCCCCTTTCCCTTGGCAAGCAGCTCTGCCGCGACCAGCAGGCCATCAGCCACAGGGTCAAACCCAAAGTCCGCTTTGCAGCGCTTGCTGAAGACATCCCAGCGCACCCCTGCCCACTGCGCACGGGCACTATCGGCGTCGTTCATCCAGAGCAACAGGTCCCGCGTGGGGTTCGGCGCCAAGAGGCTGTGCAGCCACTCTGCATTGATTTGCCGACCGTGCAGGTTTTCAAGGCTACTTTCTAACAGGACACCAGCTTCGAGAGCCTGGCCTAGAGCCTCCTGCGTAGCTTTATCTTGGGCAACGTCAAGCCCGAGCCCTCCGTTCTTCGAGGTTAAGAACGCATTGACGGTCCAGTCCTTCCCGTTTGCTTGGCACCAGAAGTTGCCTCGATACTGGAGTTCAGCCAAGGGTTGAAGGTTGCGTGGGCAAGACTCGATTGCCCGAAGGTCTGTCTTTCCTACCCCCGGCAAATAGACCACGGGCACCACTCCAGGCTTCAGCGCATGCTCAGCTCCGCCGACCATCGTCTTTAGCCATATGCTCGGTCCCCGCTTGGCCTCGGGTTCATAGTCCCCCAGTGAAAGTAGGTTGGGAACGACGTCGGAAATAGCTGGTATGACCTTCTGCCATTGACGGTCAGGGTCGGGCCAAAGCACTGCAGCTGGTGCCGCCATCAAGGAGCGATTGACCTTCGCAGCCGACATAATCGCTTCAGCGAGTTTTCTCTTAAGGGTCATGGTCCATCCCCGTCACGGCAGAGACGGCGTCTGAATGTCGGAATATGCTAGGAACGGGCATGCATCGAATAGGGTCTGCGCGCGCGCTGCTCCGCCTTCTCGACTCGGGGACCAACGCCCGGCGTACCGATTGCCATTCGCGGCATCGAGTATTAACTGGTGAACAGTCCGTAGATGTCTGGGCTGAGTTGAAATGAACCCAAACGGCACCTTAGCGCCCGGAGCCGCTGGCAGCGGCGTATGAAGCATGGCCGCAGCAAATCGTCCCGGATAAAGCATCAACTCAACGGACGAATGCCAGTGAGTCGCTTTCGCGTCAGGACGAACCAAATGCAGCTCCGTTAAGCCGGTTCCAGCATACTTGCCTCGTACAATTGTCTCCTGACGCTCCTGGGCACGGTCATACACAAAGAGGTCGTCACCCTTTCCATTGCTCCGAATGGCTTTTCGGATGGCTTCAACCGATTTTCGAAAGTCATCCCCACGTCCCCAAAGCCCGTCTTCTGGTGCAAACCAGGCTAAAGAACTCAGGTGTCTTGGCTGTCCTTTGTGCCCGGCTCTGGCCTCATGAATCTGCGACAGTACTGCCTCCAGGTTCTTTTTCAGATACGCACTACCGAACATAGGTTGAAGCCCTGCAGGCGCAGCAAGGCCACGTTCAATTTCAGTAGCTAGTTTGTGCGCATTCAACTCTGTCCCTAAGGCGTAGGGGCGAAGAAAATCAAGCCCGAACAGGTCGAGGAATTCCTGAAGGCCGTTTTCGCCAGTGCTATTGCTCTCTTCCAGAGAAGTGGCGACACGCTCACGAAACTCTGTGAGTAGCTCCAAACTAGCGCCAGCTTCGAACTCGTTTGGCAACCTGGCAGTCACGGCGTTTCGGGCATCGACCTCCAGACTGACTGTCAGCGGAAAAAAGCCCGGTTTACGCGCTTCGATACTCTCAATCGAGTGCACTCCGTATGACCGTTCGCGTTCCTCGCCTCGCGAACGAGCAGTTTCCCGCTCAATTCGGGCAAAATTCTCTCTGTACCCACCTCGAGCACGTCCGAGGCTGTTGCCCACAATCTCAGCCGGCGGATTCAACTTTATCCAGTTTCCTGTCGCAAAGCTGAACTCTGCTCGACCGAGCATTGAAAAGGTCAGCAGGTCGAAAGGAACAATATCTGTACGTTTCTTAAGTTTTGTCACCCACGGGCAATCGTCAGGTGATACCTCGAAACGTTGCCGCATCTCTTCGCCGAGAGACAACTCGTCGTCGGACAGCACGAGGTAGCCTTGGCGGCTTAGCGACTCAATGACGGAGAGTGCTTCAGCCTCCGAAAATCCGAAGTAGTCACGAAATGCTGCGAGGGAAACCCGTTCGCATGTGTGCAGCAGCCGCAGGACGAATTCTGTGACTGCGGGGAGACGCTCTTGTGTGGAGATGAATGCAGTCACCTTAAATGGCTGGACCGGTAGCGCGAAGGTGACTCTGTTGAACGGGATATGGTCGATGCTCATTGCCGGAACTCCTGGGCTTTAACAATTGCGGCACAATCAGCTGCACACAATGTTTCAACCTTCTTCAGAACTTGCCCTAGCGGCGTTTGCTCATTCTTGCCTCGCCACATGGGGGTTGCACCAACGATTATGAGGCGCTCCATTGCCCGGGATATTGCAACGTTGATGCGGTTCGGGCTACGAAGAAATCCAGGGTTCAGCAGCGGGTTGTTTCGGACAGTAGAGAGGATGACGATGCGGTTCTCCTTACCCTGGTAACTGTCGACGGTATCGACCTTTATCAGCCTTCTCAGTTCGGCAGGTATCCACCGTGCCTCACTCTTCAGACGGTTTAGTACTTCGCGTTGTTTGGAGTACATGCAAATTACACCCACGATAGGGTCGCCGGGCTGAAGTCCTTCCTTCAAGGCTCTTATCAGCGCTTGGTTCTTGAGAAGCGTGCGCAATACTGTCATCACGACATTTGCTTCTGTGTCGTTCCAGCAGTCGATTCGGTCAGGTGACGTACTTTCGTGAGCGCTCTTTCCCAACGTGCTTGTGTCAACCCAGCAAACCTCATGACGGAGTTGAGGTGGGAGCAGGCTGGTATCCAGCCACGAGGGGCTGCGTCCTGTAGCCAAGCGACCGCCGTAGAAAACGTCGGAGACAAGGTCGCCGATGGTCGGCGCCATGCGGTATTGCTCCTTCAGTGACGCACCTACAGTCACACCGTAGGGAGAATCGAAGACTCGCTCGAAATCGCTGGCAAACGCTCGCGAGTCCGAGGGATAGCCCAGCTTTCTGGTTACGGCATCGCGGACTTCCTGAGCAAATGTGGGGGGAAGTTGCTTGTGGTCGCCAACGAGAAGAATACGGCGGCCGGTCTGCATCGCCACGGCCAACTCGCTTGGGGCTGCCCGGCCTGCCTCGTCGATGACTACCCAGTCATACATGTTCTGAATAACCCCCGCTGCACGCCGACCGATGCCGACCAAGGTGCCTGCCACAATCGTGCGTGATTTAGCCAGGAACTCGACGAAGTTTGCTGCCGGCTCACCCAGAGTCTTAAGCCAGTCATCAGACATCTTTAGTAACCGACGAAGCCGGTCCAGCGCCTGGGGGGACTGGACCTCGTATTGGTCGGCCAGCTGTTCGTACAGGTCGTCCAAAACTTCGCCTAGCTGGATTTCGCCAACTACGTACTCGTAGTCGCGCTCGCAGATTTCGTGGAGGGTTGCAGTAAGTTGTCGAACGCGCAGTATTGATGGGTCCTCTGCTGCCGATTCGTCGTTGGGAGCACGGGAGTTGTGCGGCACCGGCTCGGGCATGTCCGCTGACAACCTCGCAATTTGCTCCACCAAACGACCAACATTGACGTGTAATCGCACCGCGGCTGCGGCAAAGGCAGCCGGAAGCCCCATCTCGGTAGCCAGTCGAACCACTCGTTCTTTATATTCGGCCTTAAATCGTTCGCGGTACGACTGTTCAATGGACGAAGAGTGAAGGTGTCGAATAGTTTCCGAGACCACCGACTCATGTCCAAGGCGAACGGCATCGAATGCCACGCCACGGGCCTCGAACAGTTCAAGCGCTTTTTCCAAGGCATTGTTGACGGCCTCATGGGCTTGACTCACAACCAGGATTCGGCGTGCCCCTTCTTTTGTTACCAGATAGTGAAGCAGTGAAGCGATGAACCACGTCTTGCCGGTCCCCGGCGGACCTTGAAGCAAGCTCAAGGGCCCAAACTGGAGAGCCTTGCGGAAGGCCTCTTTCTGACTGTCGTTCAGGCGCTTGCTACCCTGTGTATACACATCCAGGGCCTCCTCTGGCGGCCGCTGAAACTCCATTGGTGCTGGCTGTGTTCCCGAGGCTTGAAAGTACGCCATCAGGTCTGGAATGACGGAGCGGCCCTCAAGAATCCGCTCCACTGCTGTTGCACGCCGCGTCAGAGAAGCGCTCTCCATGTTGCTGCGCAGCCGGAGCTTGTCCCCCAACCTGGGTGGCTTGCCACCCCAGCGCTCGATAGCTAGCTCGGCGTTTGCACCAAGCGAGGTATCGCGCAGTTCCAGGTCCCCACATCGGCGCCACAGACCATCGGCGTTTTGCCTCTCAACCCAGGTTCTGTCATCGATGTCGGGGTCAAACCCAGTTCCGTCTAGCGCACAAGGCAATAGCATCTGGTGTTCGCGCTGCGGGTTTCGCCTGGCCTCGCCGACGACCGTGGCGATAGGTAGCGAATCCTCTTCCGCTGCTAAGAGTCCTCGCCAAAGCTCTTCGACGTCAATCGCTAGCTCGCGTTGGGATGGTGCTGCAATGCCTTCATCTTCCGCACTACTGGCAAGCGGTGACACGTCTGCTGTCGGAGAGGCTTCGGAAAGTTCGTTTTCCTCGCTAGGCGGCTCGCTGAACTGTTCGTTCCACAAGTCGAACGATGGCTCGAGGTCCGTGGCGTCGCTGCGCGGTCCGTCAGCAAGCATGAGCCTCGCACGTATCCGTCCCAGGCACTTATCCTGAACCCAAATAAGCTGTGTCAGGTCCACGGATTTGGCAGTTACCCATGCAACTCGACGCTCTGAGGGTTGCCATTCGACGGTTAATCTGGCCCCCGCGCCCGTCAGGTGTATCAGCCTGGAGCCGAGATTCCTTCGTGAGTTCTCCATCGTGAGATAGAAGTACCCGTTATCGCCCAACATCTCGCCTTGAGGGACTCCCGTGGCCCCAAGGTTACGAACTGTGATGTGATACGGTTCAAGGTCAGGCACCTCCGTGGACTGACCTTTACCATCTAGTGCGCTTTGCAAGGGTTCAAGAGCTGAGACTTGGCGCTCGTTAAGCAGACGATGAATTTCTTCACGGACCTGCTCCAAGCCGAGTAAGTCCCCGTCGCACTGGTCTTTCACCAGCAACTCGTCCAAGACGGCGGCTAACGCGTAGCGGTCTCGCGCTAGGGGTGACAGGGTCTTGTAGTCCGGAGGTAGGTATGCCGTCGAATAGCTATCGTTCGCCGAACGACGAAAATCAAGAATGTCCACGAAAACCGGGTGCTCATCTTCATTGATGACGATGTTGTCCGGTTTAATGTCGCCGTGTGGCCATTCAAAGTCGTGCAGTTGAGCCAGAGTGCTTGTCAACAAACGGGCAATGCGCAGCTTCGCGTCACGCTGCTGCGGTTTCTGCATCCACTCGGCTAGCGTCTCGCCTTCAACCCAGCGCTGCACCACCAGTAGGCTGCGGCGGCTGAGCCCGCTATCCAATACTACTGCTACCCCTGTAAGAGCTGCTGCTCGAAGGTTTCTCGCTCGTTCGAGGAACGATAGCAAACGGATGGCTTGGTCAGGTCTCTTCAAGTCTGGCTCGACACCGTGCCACTCCTTGACGAGCACTGGTTGTCCCTCGAATGAGCTACGAAAGGCTAGCAGGTCATCGTCATCGGTTAGAGGCTCATATTCTTCGGGATAATCTCGCACACGGGTCTTCGCGCGGTAAACGTCGAATGCCGCGAGGTCGATTACCTGCTCGTTCTCGCTCTTGGAAGCCTCGTTTAGGGCTTCCAGCATATCCCGTGCAGTCTCGTAGCGGTCTTTGGGCTCTCTTCTCAAAGCCTTGGCAAGTACTGAATCCAGTACTCCGCCAAATGCGTCTGATGCTCGGGGTTCCCACACGAAGATGCCATCCACGCGTGGGGGGCGCTCGCCGTGCAGTATCAAATGCGCCAGGACGCCAAGCATGTAAATGTCCCGCCTGAAAGGGGTTGCCCCTTCAACTACTCCAGCGTCTTCCGGCAGGTTGGACCGCTCTACCTGGATACGGTCTCGGAAAGCACCCACCGTAGCCATTGTTGGATAGTAGGCAGCCGGAAAGCCCGAGATGACCACCTTGGCAGGTCGCTCTACCCAGAGACAGTGAGCTCCGATGTCTCTATGGGCCACATTCAGGTCATGCAGGTCCGCAAAGCGTTGCAGCATGGCTTTCACCAGTACGACTCGTTCTGGCGGGGATAGCTTTGCGAGCCCAGAGTTTACGAACTCACTCAGTCGCGTGACCTTGGGTGGCAAAGCATAGAGCTCTGCAAAATCGCGCGTGACATCGGACTCTGACATCCTCGCGATGGGTCGAAGCAGGCTGCGCGACAACTCCTCGTTGCGCGGCTCTACGTGTTCGAAGACACGTTGCTCCCGGAGGCCGATGAAACCGCGCTCGCCCTCTCCAATGAGTTCGCTGCCTAAGGCTCCGAAGTCCCACTGCCTCAGTAGCGCAAGCTTGTCTGGGTCCTGCTTTTCTTTGGCGCGAAATTCCGAGTAGAGTTTTTTGGGGTGTTCCCAAAGCGGTTGAGCCTCTGGCCGGTACCCATGGATGTTGAAACCCGCTGGTCTTCCCTTCTGCCCTTCAAAGAACAGGTCGTAAGCCGTCAAATAGCCCAAGGGGTTAATGCGCGCAGCGCGTGTGACAAACTTGAGATAGCCTTGCTCCTCCGACCACTTAAGCAAATCATCCAAGACGAGCACAGACTCTGACTCTCTCGGCTCCTCCGAAAGGTCGAGTTCGGAGATGCTCCCAGTCAAGACGACAAAGGAAAGCACCAGTGGCGTCTTAGCCTGGCCAACACGAGTATTGAGCGTCGTTCCAAGGCGCTTCGCTTTGAGGTTGGCCAGAGGAACAGGGGAGCGGCCCCTCGGCTGACCATCCACGTACCAATTGCCGCCGCGTGCGATGAGCTTATTGCCTCGCCAGTTCTTCAGTTCAATGACGATGATGTGGGTGTGGGTGACGAGAACAAGGTCAAAGTCATCGTCGCCAGCGCCGGGGCCGCCTCGAGGTAACTTGAACGAAGCGTAGCCGCGCCACCCTTTGGCGAACGTCGTGGCATCGAAAGCCTTTTGAATCTTCTGATGGGCGTCGATTTCTGAAGCCGGGACGCCAGACTTCTCAATGAGGCGAATATCCATAATAAATAAAGCAGATTCAAGCTAGAAGGGAAGTCTGAACACCTAAGGCGTACCGAACGGGCTTCTTGAGCTTTTCGACTCGCCCTTCCTCATGCGCGCGCTTGAGCCAGACCTTCGCCTGGGATTTTTCCAATCCGAGCGTGTCAGCAATTTGCTCGTCAGTCAGCGCATCTGAGGTAAGAGCCAGCAGTAGCTTTTTCACAAACTCTGGGTAGATGTCTAATGAGACAGCCATAGCCAAAACTTGGGGTCCTTCAACCTCAGGGCCCTCAACTAGGTCCGTTGGTTCGACCGGAAGACTTGTTGTAGCTGTCGCGCCAAGGTCATTAGCAGTTACTTCGTTTGCTAGCAGCTCCTGCACAAGTTCTGGAGCCTGTTCTGGAGTCCGCTCCAGAGCAGGCGGCACCAGCTCGACTTCCAAAAGTGACGGCTGCGTGCCCTCAGGGAGGGATTCTTGAACTGAGCTCGCCTCTTCGATGCTGGAGAAAATTTCTGTCAAAGACTGGCTGTTCCCCGCTTGATAGGTGAACGGTATGCCACCCTTTTCAACCAAGGCCATATTGCCAGGCCCATGTCCTGGAGTACGGACATAGAGGGGTACCCACTTCTGCCTTAGAGTTTCCAGTGCGCCTTCCCAAGTGCCGCCACTACCCAAGGCTGAGTCAATAACCAACGCTCGGTCTGCAAGTGTATAGATATATTTGTTGCGTGCCATCGCATTACCGGCATTGAATCCCGCTTCCGGATAGAACGGGGAGACAAGCACCAAGCGGCCCTCTTGGAGCCCCATTCGGTTTTGACGATTGACGCTTGCCTTCAGCAAATCGTTGGCTAGCACACCTATCGTGTAACCACCGGATTCAGTTGCGCCCTGCATTGCTGCAGCATCAACACCACGGGCACCACCAGATACGACCCCAATGTGCTCGCGCGCGCATTGCGAAGCAATGTCTCTGGTGAAGTCCAGCGCCCCCGGAGTTGCATCACGAGACCCGATTATGGCCAACCCTCCCATGTCCAGAAGGTCCTTGTTTCCAGCCCCATACAGCAGTGGTGGCGTCATGTGCTTCAGTTGTCGCCTCAGGCGCTTCGGAAATTCTGCGTCACCTCGGGAAATGACCCAGACTCCGCCACGATTCCAGCGTTCAAGGGCAAGTGCCATCGCAGTGCCGCGTCCAAGCAAAAACTCCAAACGCGTTCGTTCCAACTTTGCCTGATGGACTTCAGACAACGCCTCCCTGCCTGAGTCCGTCAGCAAATCCGCTGGCCGCAAGCCCCTATCGTTTAGCCATTTGGCCAACTCGTTGTAGTCACGCGTAGGCAGTGGGGGGAAAGATTCTTGGCGTTCGCCACCAAATCGTCCGCACAGCAGCAGGACTACTTGGGTATCTGCACTCAAGACACAGTTACTCATAACGTTCTCAGATTACTTTGTCGCGGTTGTTGCCAGAGCAAAGGGGAACACGGTGGTAGTGCCCGATTGCAGCAGTAAAGCCGAAGCCAGGGTTAAGGTCCACGCGGAGTCCACGACGTCGTCGACCAGCAGAACAGGGGCCTCGGTGCCAGGCTGCACATGTACCTCGAACGCCCCGTCCAGGTTGTGACACTGGTGGAAGCGGTTCTCCATGTTCTTCTGTGGCTCAGTTTCTCGCGACTTCGCGATGACAGGCAGAAATGGGAGCCCCAAAGCGCAGGCCAAGCGGGCGGCGAAATCTGCGACCAAGGTTGGGTGGCGAGTTGAAGGGATGCAGGTTACCCAACGGACTGCTGAGACCTCGGGCCATCTGTTGCGAATCAGGTCGACCGCCGCTGCGACCAGTTCATCGTCGAAGTGTCTTTGCGCCTTACCCTGTGCAACGAGGTCGCCCCACACCGGCTCACCCCATCGAGAAAGAACACGGCCGTCTTCCCCTCGAAGGTGCTGTGGGATGTTTTGCTTCGCCCATCCGAAGGCCGCTCGATAGTTTGGGAGCGCATCCATATCCCACTGTTTTTTGAGCTCCAACAGCATTTCACTGTGCCGCACAAACCGTTGGGCCTCGATTAGTGTCGTTCGCTGTACGGCCGTTGAAAGCACTGGATGGCCAAGGCACACGGCACAACGCCCGCAGGCAGTTGGATTGGCGTCGTCCAGTGCATCGGCCAGGAAGGCCATAAGGCAGCGCTCGTTGGCCAAGTACTGCTTCATCTGCCCCCATTCGGACTCTCGTTGACGTGTGAGGTGTTCGATGCGCTGCAGGTCCAACTGGAACGGATTCGGGGTTCGGTACCACGCGCCCTCAATGCGCATCACAGGTGATTGCGGCTCAACCACCAGGAGTTTCAGAACCTTTTCAATCTGAGACTGCCGCAGGTTGACCGCACGCTCAATCTCTCGGACTTTCATGCCTTCGTCAGCAGCGTCCAAGGCTTCTAGGATTCGATTGACCTGCCATTCGGGTGGGAACGCCGAGTCTCGGAAGTACTCATTGATGTCATCTTCCTCCTCGCCAGACAGGAGAACTCCATAGGCATCAGGAATGGCCCGCCCGGCGCGCCCCACTTGCTGATAGTAGGCGACAACATTGCCAGGGGTTTGGTAGTGGACGACAAAGGTGAGGTCTGGCTTGTCGTAACCCATGCCAAGTGCTGTGGTCGCCACTAGGCACTTGATGCCATTTGTCAGCAAGGCTTGTTCAAGAGCCTGCCGTTCCTCGTCAGACTTGCCCGAGTGATAGGCATGTGCATCCACACCATTCCCGCGAAGCCATTCAGCGACCCGGTCCGCGTCGCGAGTGGTCAACGTATAAACGATGCCACTGCCTGGCAGAGCAGGAATATGGTCGGCAAGCCACGCAAGTCGTTCTGCTGGACCCGGCATCTGTACGCTCTGTAATGCGAGGCTCTCGCGGACGAGTGGGCCACGCTGAACGTTAACGCCCCCGCCCAACTGCGTAGCTACATCCCGCGCAACACGTTGATTGGCGGTAGCGGTGGTTGCCAGGACAGCGATGTTACTTGGAAGCCGTGCCAATACCTGTCCGATGCGTCGATAGTCTGGTCGGAAGTCATGCCCCCAATCCGAAATGCAGTGCGCTTCATCGATTACCAGCAGGCCCACGCGGGCCGCTATCGGCTGCAAGGTGTTTGCCACGAACTCATCGTTGGCCAGTCGTTCGGGAGATATCAGAAGCAAATCGACACTATCGGCAAGCAGTTCATCCCGAACTTGGTCCCAGTCCTGCCGGTTGGTTGAGTTCACCGTCCGGGCTCTGAGGCCTAGCCGTTGAGCAGCCTCTATCTGGTTGCGCATGAGAGCCAGCAGCGGTGAAATGATGACCGTGGCTCCCGCGCCTTCCCCCCGCATCAGCTTCGCCGATACAAAGTACACCATGCTCTTGCCCCAGCCCGTGCGCTGAACACACAGCACTTTGCCCCGCTGATTGACGATGTGGTCAATAGCCTCCCACTGTCCATCACGAAACTCTAATGTTGGTATGGCCATCGCCTGGCGGAGATGCTGCAATGCTTCGGCTCTGGTGGCCATGCGTTTGCTCCCTTGGTCTCTTCGCTTCAGAAGTGATACTTCTCGCTTCGTTTCTTGAAGGCCTGCTCTGAGCCTTCCATGATGTCCAGCACTGCCTCGGCCACACCCTTTTGGTCCAGTCCCCCCTGGGCGCGGCGCTTGCCACGCCCTTCCCGTGCTTCGAGGGCATAAATTTGCTCAGCATCCGCGTTGACCGGCAGGTTCGCGTTGTGCGTAGCGACTATTAGCTGCCGCTTGCTCTTCGCTGCCCTGAGGTCACGAACCAGGGTTTGGTAGATGAAGCTTGAGTCCAACTCATCCTCGGGCTGGTCAATGACGATGGGGCCTTCGCCGCGAGCGAGTATCAGATTCAGGAGAACCGTGTTTCGCTGGCCCTCTGACAGCGCGCCGCTCATCGAGCCGGCAACGCTTCGGTCTTCGCGCAAGAGCTCGACGTCGATACCATCACTCACCCGGGAGATGCGCACGTCCTCCCACAAGGGGCGGACGTTGTCACTGTCAAGGTGCACGAACAGAGACTGGTGGAGGCCTTCCAAGAGCACTGTCTCCAGCAGCGACGTATCGGTTCTTGCGGTTTCCAGCGTCTCCCAGACGGACGCATCGTCCCGCAGTTGCCAAGCCTTGAGGAGCTCATCACCGTAGTCGTCCCATCGGCGAGCAAGCTTGCCGCGCTTGTCCGCCGGAGCCAACCGCGCCCAGGCCGACTTGAACGATGCTTCGTCTGCCATGAGGGCGGTGGTCAGGCGGACGGTCTGGGAGGCCACGGCTGCCTGGATGGCTTCGGCCGTTGCCCGTCGGGCATCGAACTGCGAGCGCCAGACCGCGTGCAGCTCGCCGAGCACCTGCGGAAACTTGTCCGCTTCGGTTTGCACCTCGGTCAGTCGCTTCTGTCGGTCCTCGACCAGCTTTAGCTTCTCCTGGCGCTTTTCTTCCAGGCCTTGCATTCGGGCGATGTCGTCTTCACGGATACCGCTTGCTACGCAGGCCGCACGGAAGCGCTCCTGCACGGCAGCAATTTCTTGCTCGGTCACCTGGGTGGCGCCTTCCCCAAGGCAGGCGGCCATCGCCTGCTGGTAGCCGGTCATGGCGTTGGTGATGGCCGCGGCCAAGTCCGCCCGCGCCTGCTCCATGTGCGTCATCGAGGTCTCGAACCAATCCGCGCCCGGCCACTTGTCCGCGTTGGCGGAGAGCGGCTCCAGCGGCGTGCCCAACTGCAGCAGCAGCTGGTTCACCGCTTCCACCACGGGCGCATCCGCCGACTTCATGCGATTGAGATGTCGGCGGGCCTCCAGCGCCAACTGGTTCAGCTGCGAATCTTCTTGGACCGCCTCACGCGCCTTCAACTGCCGTTCCAGCTCGACGGCTTCTTGCTGAGCTTCGGCGACCTCGGCTCGCAAGCGGCCGGCATCCCGGGTGCTCTGGAAGAGTGACTTCAGCCGCGCCTTGAGGTCGCCCTCAGCTGCCTTGAGCTCCAGCAGCGAAGCACCGGCCGCCGTGTCAATCAGCGCCAAGACCTGCGCCTGGCCCTGCACGTCGTTGGTCATGCGACTGAGCTCGCCTTGGCTGAAGAACTGCAATTGGAGCTGTCGGAGCACGGTGTTCAGGTCTGCTACTTCGCGACCATCTAACCACCGTTGCTGGGCTGCCGGCTTCCCGGGTGCGTAAACTAACGTGTCCGACACCCCATTGCCCACTTCGAAGGTGACCCTCAGTTCCGCCTCAGGCGGCAGCGACTCCTTCAGCAGCCTGCGCTTGCGCTGCAGTGATGGGTCTTCCTCCTCGCCCTTGGCTGCGTGCTCCTCGTGGCCAATTGCAAACCGCACGTACTCCAGAAGGGAAGACTTGCCGCTGCCACGACCACCGATGACGCAGTTGAAGCCCTCCGAGAAGTGCACGTCCTGGTCTTCAAGAAACTTAGCCCCTCGAACTGAGACCGTGGTGATGCGCGGATGCACCAGCGCCTCGCTCGGGCGAGCGCCCTGCAGCTGGATGCGGGACAAAGGGTCCAGGAATGCCTGCCGCAGCCCCTCGATGGAGGGCTTGGACATCTTGAGCCAGGTGTGCCGGTAGCCCAGCGAGTTGGCGGCGGGCTGCCCCTGGCCGTCCGGCTTGAGCGACTTTGCGTCCGACGACATGACGCAGGCGGGGTGGCAGTCTTGCCTGGCCCAGGCGCGGTCGCGCCCCTCAATAACGTCAAGTACGCGTTGAGTGGGTGGGTTCGCCGTCACCTCTAGCGCCAACAGCTTCTTGTTCTTGTAGTCCTCGATGTGGCGGGGGTCACCCAGCAGGCCGTCGTTCTGGTCGGAGTGGGCCGCAATGACGATGCCCTGGTGCTGCTCTTGAACCAGCTCAATCAGCTCCTTAAGGCTGACGGTGGCGTTATTGCGTCGCAGCGGCATCGGACGCCCCTGTCGGAAGCGCTCGTTCTCGTCGAGACCCAGCTTGCACAGAAGACGATTCGCCCGCCAGACATGGCTGGCCTTCTTGGCCGGCTCGAACAGGCACAGCACGTGGTAACCGATGTCCACCTCGAAGCCGGGGAGGATGTGCAGCGGTTGGCGCCCCAAGTCCCTGGCGACCGACTTGTTCTGCTCCACCAGGTGCGTCAGAAACCAGTCCCGTGGGTCCGTCTTCTGCGAGAAGTTGTGGTCCGTGACGCCAATCAGCTCGAGCCCCACCTCGTGGCAGCGACGAAGGTAGGCCCGCGCAATCTCCTGGAGGCGGTTTTCATCGGGCTTTGCTGGTCCCACAACGCCGTTGGCATCCGGTGCCGGCACAACCATCGGTCGGCGCGGCTCCGGCAGCCGGGTGTCAGCATCGCCCCAGTGCGCGGCGTCTTCCGGCGTTTGGACCTGGAAGTCGCACTTGAACCATCGCATCCCTTCGTAGTCAGCCACAGCTTGCCTCCCGCGCTGCCTTTTTCTCCGCCACCGTCAGATGGTGGTCATTGATGCGGTCGCCCTTGAACTTGTGGAACCACGGGGCGCTTTCCACGTCCTTGCCGCGGTCCTTGTCCCAGGTGACGTTGAGTTTGGGCTTCTTGTTGTGGCGCAGGACCTCGGCGGTCATGAAGGGGCGGATGTTGAGGCGCACGCCGTCGTTGAGGTCGGGGTTCCAGCCGATGGGCTGTTCGGCCAGGGGCTTCCAGCGGACGAAGATGTCGTAGGGCGGCTCGCCTTCGAGGATGAGCTCGAGGCGGCGCTTCAGGTCCTGGGCGGCGGCCAGGCGGGTCTGGGCGCCGTCGATGCCATCGCGCACGCCGGCTTCCTGCTGGCGAATCCAGTCGCCCAGGTAGGTGTGGATGAGGCGCTCCAGGTTCTTGGCGTCGAGCTTGTGGTAATTGACCAGCGCGCCGAAGCCGTCCTTGAGGCCGTCCCACACGTGCCAGATGAAGGGGCGGTGGTGGAAGCGCTTGGCGTGCTGCTCGAAGAACTTCTCGCGCAGCCACACTTCCAGGCTCTTGCCGGCGCAGTCGGCCTCGGCCAGCAGGCGGTCGAGGGTGGAGGCTTTCCAGCTTCCCGGAGTGACGGTTTCCCAGGCGTCGATGAGCAGCGCGAGCAGGCGCTCATAGGCGGGCTTTTCACCGCGCACGGCGGGCAGGCAGACTATGCCGTCGTCGTCGGCATGGGCGGCGAGCTTGTCAGTCTGCGAAATCCACTGGCGGGCCTCGTCGGCGAGTTCCATGTCGGCGTCGGTCTCGGCCGGCCAGCGGTAGCCGAGCAAGCGGGTGACGGCGACCTGCAGCGAGTCTGTGGCGGGCTGCGGGTGACCGTGGAACAGCCACTGGGTGGGGTTGTCGGAATAGGGTTTGGGGAGGCCGTTGGGGTAGCGTTCGGCGGCAACGCGTTGCCAATGGGCGAGCTCAAAAGGGACTTTGAGAAAAGTCGCGTTTGTCACCTTCAGCGCTTGGTCGACCTGTCGAATCGACATGCGAAAATCGGGAGCCGAGCAGAAGCACCAAATTGCTGTCAGATTGGCTCCATCTCGTGGAACGATTACACCGGTGTTGTTGTCATAAAGTGACCCTGAGAACAAAGTCGCTGGAAATGCTCCCATCTGCCCAAGCGCAATACCGTCGCGACCATAGGCCTGATTCTCGGTTCCTGGGCGCAACATCCCTTCACCCTCACGTCGCCAGTCAATTACGTGCTCTTTACCAGCGAAGTAGCTGGTGATAGGTGGGACGCTCTGCTGATATCGCCAACCATCTCTTTCCGTCACAGGTTCCCAAAAGCACCTAATCCACCGCTCGCCGTCCCCAGAGACGATGCCTCGCATTGAAATTGCAAACTCACCGAGCAGGGAAACGTGACCTTGCTCTTCTGAGATGCTTATGCGCCCGTCAGGGTTACTTAACTGTCTTAACTGTCCGGAAAGGCATAGCGGCCCGTCGGATAGCGCAATTCGTTTTTCCAAAACGTCCGTTGCGCTGCTGGCGTCCAGCCCGACCAGCACAGAATCAGAGCTTGGAGGTCGCCGCGACTTGGTCGTCAAAATAACGTTAACAACCTCCCCACTTATCGTTTCGAAGGCACCAGCACCCAGCCGAGCTAACAACTTCCAGGAAACGGACTTCAGAAGGGTTTGCCTCTGATTCGCGTAGCGCCCGAGGAATAGCCAGTTTTGCGGCATGACAACTTGTACGACTCCAAAGTTGTCCTGACTCAGCTGCAGACAGCGCTCAAGAAATACATTCGCGAGGTCGCCCTTGGCGTCGCTGTAATGCTTCTCCACGAAATGCTTTAGCGTTGGCGCCTGTTTGTTTCGTGAGAGGTAGGGCACATTCGTCACAACCAACTGGTAACGCGCTTCCAGCAACCGCGCCGCATCAAGGAGGCCGCGAGCGGTCAGGGCGTTGTCCCACGCCTCGTCCTGCACCTCATTGCCCTCACCCCACAGCGTGGCGGGGCGCTCGGTGGATAGCGCCCGTTCCAGCAAGTTGCGCAAGGTGTCGAAGTCGGTGGTGACAAGGTCGTTCTTCAGGCTGCGCGCCGGGTCGAGCAGGCTGCCCAGCAGCGGCGCCTGGGAGAAGCTGTCGTGCAGCAGACGCAGTTCCTGGCGCAGGTAGGCGGCGTTCGGCACTTCGTCGGGAACCAGCGCCATCCAGTCCGCAGCCCGCGCGGCCACTTTCAACCCACAGCAGGCGATGTTGGGCGCAGGCATGTCCTCGCGCACGCCTAGCGGTTCGCCTGCATCGTCTGGAAAACGCCAGGCGGCGAGCGCCAGCGCGAACACCGCGATTTCCACGCAACGCGGGTCCAGTTCGAGGCCATGCAGGTTATCGCGCAACGCCGCATCCACCGCCTCACGGGCGGAGAGGTGTTCCGCTTCTATTCGCATCGGCACCAGCATCAGGAAGGCGGCCACTAGGAAGTGGCCCGAGCCGCAGCACGGGTCGAGCAGCTTGAACTCACTCAAGCGGTCGGGCCAGCCTTCGAACTTGCCTGCGGCGGGCGTGCCATCCTCCAGCGTGCGCAGGTAGGTCAGCGGTACCGGACAGGTCTCGCCAGGGTGGCGCGTCACCCACCAGGCGCCCAGCGAGTTGTGGAGCAGGAAGTCCACCATGTAGGGCTCGGTGAAGAGCTGGGTGACGGCGGGTAGCTCGTCGGCGCCAATCTTCACTTCCGAGGCGTTGACCTCGTCCTTCCGCTTGGCCTGCCAGAATTGGTAGACCCAGCCCAGGCTGTCGCTGGCCTGGAACACCTCGGTCGGCAGCGCGGCCAGCAGGCGTTCCAGCTCGCGTTGATGCTCGGGCGCGAAGGCCAGCTCGAACACCGGGCTCTGGGGCTTAAACACCTGCGGGAGCATGCGGGCGGCCAGCTTGCCGGCGAGCTCCCACTTGGTTTTGGCGCCCAGGTTCATCATCGGGTCGGTTTCCTGCACCAGCGCTTCGCAGTCGTCCAGCGACACGGCTGCGCCCGGCTCCCATAGCAGCAAGCCGTTCTCCGCCAGGAAGCGGGCGAAGAGCATGCGGTGCCAGTGCTCGTAGGCGACTTCCCAGACCAGGTGCTGCAGGCCCTGGGTGTCGTCGGCTGCTTTGTTATCGCCAAGGGCTCGGCCGTGGGCGCGAAGGCGGCGGCGCAGGGCCTTGAGCTCGTCGGTCAGGTAGTCTGGGGCCTTGGCTTCGCCTACGGCGAGTTGGCTCAGGGCTGCGCGAGCGCCCTTCTCGGCAGCCTCCCGGGCGGCTTTGACGGTGTTCTCGAGCTGGGTGCGCAGGGGCTTGGCCAGTGGCTGGTTGTGGTGGGTGCGCATGGAGGTCAGTTCCAAATCGGGTCAGCTTCCCAGTTGGCAGGGAAGCCCAGGTCTGCGGGAGCGATGGCGGGATGCGCCTTGAACAGGTCCATCAGCCGTATGGGCCATTCATCGTGGGTGTCCACGGGACGCGAAAACAGACGCATCACCACGGCCAGGCAGTAGTAGCTCTGCTGGTCGGTGAAGTGCTGGGGGGCCTGAGCATAGACCTCGGGCCGATAGGCAAAACGGCGGTTCCAGACGCGGCCGTGGTGGGCGCAAATGTTGCGCAGGATGGTCAGCGCATGCAGCCACGACTCAAGCAGGCTTACGGACAGGCCAAAAGCCTTGGCCACCACTTTTTTGGGGTTGGGATGCTTCGCGTCGGCCTTCTGCAGGTGCTTGTACAGCACCGACCATTTGCCGAAAGACAGGCACTCGACCATCAACCAACTTGGGGGGAGCAGGGGCTCGGTGTAGGTCTTGAAGTAGTGCTGGGCGAACAGGTCTCTGGAGCGGTGTGTCTCGCGCTCTACCTCGCTCAGGAAGCTGCCCAGCGGAAACGGCTCGGTTCCGCCTCGGCGGCTTGGTGCGTGCCCCAGAACCTGGTCGGGGTAGTTGAGATACCAGAAAGGCCCGTACTGCAGCGACATCTGATTGCTGATGACGGTGCGCACCGCGACTTCGATGCGCTCAAGCTGGCCGAGTGTGATGCGGCGCAGCTCGCGGTCCAGTTCGTAACGGGCGACGATGTCGTCAAACTTCACGCCGGCCTTGAACACCCGCCCAGCAGGTGTGGTGTTCATCAGCGGAAGTGCGTAGCCGCGCAGGCGGAAGTAGCCGATGAAGTTCAGGGCACGTTCAGCGTCTGCGGGACGGGGAACCGCCAAGCCCTTGGCTTGCCATCGAGCCAGCAGGTCGGCGTTTGACAGGGCAGGTTTGCTGTACTTCATCACAAACCGGCCGCAGAAATGAGAAACCCGCCATGGGAGCACTGTGCATGCGCTTTCGCGCAAACCTGAAGTGTGGCGGGTGTTGTTGCCACGATTATAGCAAGTAAACGGTTATCGGAAGACATGGATATCACAGCCAGGAGACGGGACAACGCGTGGTCACAGTGCAATCGGGCCTTGCTTTAGCTTGGTGCTGAGCAATGCTTCCACTTCTTCCAGCCAAGCCTTGAGCTCGGACTCGTCGTTCAAAGTGCGTTTGGGCAGCGGGACATAAACGACGTTCGGCTTCAGCAGCTGTACCGCGGCATGGCGGGCCGCCTCGAAGCGGCTGGGAAGTGCCTGGGTTTTGGCGACCCAGTGCTCCAGTTCGCAGTCGTCCAGTGCGTCCTGTAGTTGCTCAGGCGTTCCGAGCTGAACTGCTTCCGCTGCAGTCAGGTTGTGCTTGGCGCTGAGCTCGCCACGTTGCGCATCGCTGAGCCTGTTCCAGTCGGCGTCGGCCTGGAGTTGAGCTTGCTGATGTTCGAAGGTTTTCTGGAAGGCTTCCAGCTTGGCGTTCAAGGCCTGGCGCAACAGGTCCACCGTCTTGTCCAGCAGCGGGCGGACGGGGTCCGGGTCGGACAGCAAACTGCGTTGAGCCCCGATGGCATCAACATCGGCTTTTAGCGCAGCGTAGGGGCCCAATGCCTTGGCGTGGCGCAGCAACTCAATGAGCTTGCGCCAGACGGGCAGGCGCTTGGCGATGTCGTCAGCAGTTTGGGTCCAGGCCTTGGAGAGCCCGACGAGTTCGTCGTAACGGCTGAACAGCTCCAGCAGCTGGGCGTTGCCGGTCTGCCCCTCAATAGCTTCAAGGGCCGTGAGTTTGGGCGTCTCGGGCGTGGGGGCCTGGCCACCCGCCTTCGATGCCTGGTCCCGCAACTTGGCGAGTAGTGCCGGCAGCTTGATGAGCTCTTCCTTGGGTTGACATGGAACGCCCACCGCGTCGAACAGCTTGCGAATCTTGATGAGCTGAATCGGCGTGATGTTGACGCTCTCACGCTGGAAGCCGGTTTGGGTGAGTTTGGCCCGGTCCATACTCTTGGCATCCACGGGCTTGGACGTGGCATCGATAGCCTTGATGTGTCCGGCAGCCAGCAGGGCGTACAGCGCCCCATCAATGGCGTCGCGAGGCCAGCCGAAGGGGGGTGCCTCGAAGTTGTCGCGAATCTCGGCGCCTTTCTTTCCAGGGCCGATGTAGGCAAGCAGCTTCTGGCAGACCGGGTGCTTGTCGGCCTCCTGGGTGTGGCCTACGGCTTTAAGGGCTTCGAGGTTGCCCTTGCGCGCCTCGTCCAGCACCTTGCTCCACATGTCGTGGTCGGCGGCATCGAACTGGCTGTAGAGGCGGATGGCCGAGGAGCGGGTTGCACGGTTGATGCGGTCAGCCAGGTCGTTGCCGTCCAGGGCCTCCTGGCCGCCGGCCTGGAATACGCGAACGCCTGCAACGAGCAGCTCCAGCAGCTCGACCAACTCCCTCTCGGCGGTGCGCTGCCGGCTCTCCATGGAGCGCTGGGCGTCACGGCCTTCCTCAGTGGAAGGACTCCCCTTCTTCTGCAGCGTGGTGCGTGCGGCTTCCAGCGCCACGATGGCGTTGGTCAGCTCGGTCTTATGCTGGGCAGGGAGGAAAGCAAAGAGCGTAGGGTTGTCGGAGCTCTTGGCCTTGGCTTCAGCGATGACGGATTTTTCTTCAGTCTGCCAGCCGTCCTGAATCCATAGGTAGAGGGATTTGTCGTGGTCTTTGGGCAGGTTGTCGTCGTAGATGGGTGCGAGGCGGCGCTCGACGTTGTCCTTGCCCTGTACGACACGCACCTTCTTCAGGACGTCGCTGAAGCGGCCTTTCAGCAGGTCGGCGCGCTTTTGCTCCACCCGCTGGGGCGCTGCCTTGAGTTCGGCCTCTTGGGCGCGGAACTCGTCGTACCAGGCGCTCGACTCCCGGGTTTGCAGGCGGTACTCGGTGCCACTGCTCCCCGCCAGGGCCATCACGAGGCGGTCTTTGTTCTGAAGCTCACCCAGCAAGTCGGGCAGCTTCTTGCGAAGCTCGGAGGAGCCCGCGGAGAGGTCGGTGACTAAGAGGTCGGCCAGCGCTTCTTCGGTCGCCTTCAAGCCGATGTCCAGCGCAGCATCGGCCGGCAGCTTGTTGATGAGGTAGATGAGCTTGAGCAGCTTGGCCTTGAGCTGGGCGTCCGCATCCCCCGCCGAGAAGCGCTGGACGTTATCGAACACCTCCTTCGGCAACTGGGCGGTGGAGACGAGGTTGGCGGCAATCTGGTCATAGAGGAAGTCGCCGGAGACCACGTGCCCCAGCGGCGCATCGGCCGTGGCCAGCACGGCCTCGTGCACCACGCGCAACTGGCTACGCAGCTGGGAGACGGTGCCGGTGGTGTCGATGGTCCGCAGAACGCGTTCCCAGAACCGGCGACGTACCGGCAGGAGCGGGTAGTCTGAGGTCATCACGTCTTCGTCGTCGGTGACGTGCTCGAGCTTGGTGCCGCGCAGGTGGCGCGAGATTTCACCCAGGTTGGCACGCCAGACATGCTCGATGTCTGGCTGGGCTGACGGCTTCTTGGCCAGGATGATTTGTCGGGTGACGTTCTCGACGTCCCAGTCGCCCAGCATCACCTGTACAGGGAAGCGCCCCATTAGGCGCTGCAGGTTGGCCATGCCGGACAGCGCGGATTGCCCCGTGGCCACGAAGAGCAGCTTCCCATTGAAGTGCTTGGACAGGGTCTCCGTGACCTCCTGCACCTGGAAAGCCTTCTCCACGTCGTTTCCGACGAACTGCTGAACTTCGTCCAGCACCACCAAGGTCAGAGGGAACTTGCCGTCGACCGACAGGGCATCCGCGATGGCGGTGGTCATCTGTTCGCTGGTGACGTCGGTGACCTGCGGGAACTGCTCCTTCAGGAGCTTGCGGGCGTCGGCCTCGGTGTGGGCCAGGCCAGGCCGCGCCTGCAGCAGGGCTTTGGCGAGGTGGCTGGACACGTACATGTGCGGAAGCTCCTGCGCCAGCGAGCGCCCGGCCGACTTCAACTCCGCCTCCACCGTGGGCAGGATGCCTTCTCGCGTCATCCACAGGACAAACTGCGCCTGGTTGTACTGCTCGGGCAGCCCCTTCGATTTGAACACGATGCCCAGCAGCGCCAAACGAACCTTGTCTCCGGCACCGGCCCCAAGCTTGCCGGCAGCGGCGTGCAGGGTGCCGTGGCGCCTACCCTGCATGCTGAGTTCCTTCAGGTGCTCGAAGACGCCGGTGGGGAGCTTGGCAAGGCTGCGGGCCGTGGCACCGTCGGCGAACTGATAGTCGGTCCAGAGCGTGCGCAGCATCTTGGCCAGGTGCGACTTGCCACTGCCGTAGAAACCGGAAATCCAGACCCCAGGCTGCTCGGTCCCCGCATCCAGATTCAACAGGAACTTGTCCAGGATGGTTTCCAGGCCCTTCTCGTACTGCCCGTCGCAGACGAAGGATTCCAGCTCGTAGCGCAGGATGGCCTGGGCGGCATCGGAGTGGTCTTCGGATACCTCGGCCACGCCGTTGTTGACGAGGCGGTTCTCCTTGGGGGGCTTGTTGTAGATGTCCCGGTTCAGCATGGTGGTCTTGGCGGTGAAATGTTTGGAGGGCGGCGGTCAGTCTTTGGCCAGCAGCGGGACGGCCAGGTAGTTCCAGCCGTCGCGTGCGTCGAGGAGGCGATAGGTGTGATTCTCTGGATGATGCTCACCAGGGAAGAACACTAGCATACGACCTTGCACCGCTTCCTTGATACCTTCTACCACGGACGAAACACGAGCGAGCCCAAAGAGGGTACCAACACCGAGCAGGGCAACGACGGTGTCGGGGCCGGCTTCGGCGCTGATGCGCGTTTTGAGTTTGTCATTGAGGTTGGCGACGAACTCGGTCAGTTCGCCGTTCTGGTATCCAGCCAAATCCTCGGGGCATTCGAAGTAGGCGTCCCGGTACTCCTGGGCTGCCATCCACTCAGGGAAGGCGTTGGTAACATCAAGGAGGAGCCACTGCTTGCCTGCTTGCTGGGTCGCCAAGGCGAACTCCTCGACGTTGGCGCGCAGGCGTAGTTCATCCGTCTTGTCGTAGACGGCAAAGATGACGCGCTGAATCGCGGCCAAACCGGG
The DNA here is from genome assembly GCF_030157465.1 of Zoogloea sp. Classification (GTDB taxonomy): domain Bacteria; phylum Pseudomonadota; class Gammaproteobacteria; order Burkholderiales; family Rhodocyclaceae; genus Zoogloea. Next base: position 45,133 of record NZ_JAOAUU010000054.1, on the reverse strand, counting down.
TTGCCAGGGAACGGTGAGGTGCTGACGGTAAGCCGAAATCAGTTTGGCGACCTTAGACGACATGGGAAACCTCTTGGCGGATTTGCTCTTCTTCGGGAGTGAGGTAGCCAGGGAAGCGCACTTCCTTGACGCCCCCCGCGCTCATGAACACGATTTGCCCCCGGTGCGAGGCGGAGTTGGCTAGCCCTTCCAGCTCGTCCGGGGAGCCAGGGAGGAGCTTCATCCAGGCTGAAGTGAACAGGCTCTGACCAGTGAAACCCTCGAGATACCCGAGAAAAAGGGCGAAGGTGACGTTCGCGGGGGTGATGTGAGGAACCACCCGGGTCTTACGGGTACGCCCAGCCAGAAAGCCAGCCTGAGTCCAGGTGCCATTGATGTTCTGGGCGAAGGATTTGAGGGAGGCCGGACTGAAGCGACCTGGGTCGTCGCGGGAAAGCAGTGCCTCGAGTTCTTCACGGCGCACGGCTTCGCCTGGCTGTTTGGCGAGCATGAACTCCCATGAGCGGCGCAGCAGCGGGTCACGGACGAGCGCCAGGGTGAGCGCCAGAACTGGCTGTGCGTCTTCGTCCTGCGTCCAGAGCTTTCGGAAAGCGCGAAACGCTGCGAGTTCGGGCGCAAGGCCATACAGGTCTGCCAGGTGACCAAAGGCGAGCTCTCGTGCTTTGCGGGTAGGTTTGCCCAGTACGTTGGCCTCGACCACCTCTCGCCGGTAGTCCTCCTTGGTGGCAGTCTCGGGCTGGTGATTGAACAGCGTGCGGAGCTCACCGAGCATCATTGTTCGGGCCGCATGCGCGCCGTTACGGCCGAAGCGGAAGCCGAATTTGGTGAGGGTGGAGTCAGTCGTCACGAGGGGCTACTTCAGCGGATGCCGCGGCTGGCGGAGATTTTGAGGGACTTGGCGGCTTTCAGGAGCCCGTCATCCAGGGTCAGGATTTTGTCTGCTCCCTGATTCTTGGCAATCGCAAGATGGAGAGCCCCCCCTTCTCGGAGGCCGGACTCGAAGTGTGCCAACAAAGTCCGCGCCAAGTCGTAGTCGGCTGCGCTGGGGAGCCAGACCTGGAAGGATTCCTGAACGAGGGCCTCAAACTCTGCGAGGACTGAGGCCGCTGTCTGGGTAGAGAAGTGCTGAGCTTTCACCCCTTGAGCAACCAAGCAGGCGAATTCAACCCGGGTCCAGTGACTGACAGCCAAACTGCCGGCAGCTTGTTTGGCCAGATAGGACTCGACGAGGGGGCTCACCTCTTCGTTCAGCACGAGAGGTGCGACGAAACTGGTATCCAGGTAGAGCATGTCAGCGCTCATCCTCCCGCTGGCCCTGGATAAGCAGCGCGGAGGGCTTCTCCAGACGCGGGAGCTGGGCGCGAAACTGAGCGCGAGAGGCAAGCGGAGCTTTGGCCTTCTCCAGGCCACAGAGGCGAACGATGGGTTGCCCATGCCGGGTGATGACCACCTCTTCGCCAGCGGCTACTTGAGTAACGAGCTCGCTCAAATGGGCTTTGGCATCCGCCAGGCTGACTGTACGCACAGCTCGCTCCAGATTGGTCATGAAAGTAGTCAAATCATACCCTGGGAGATGACATCTTCAAAACCAAGCGAGGATGTACTTCCGAGGCTGCCTCGTGCGAATGGAGTGTCGGTTACGTTGAGCGGATTGTCTTGAATTTCGGTGATCTGCTGATTGGGGGCGGGGTAGATCGCCACCTGACCTTGCCGCGCATCGCGGCGATGATGATGTCCGGAATGTGCGCCAGCGTGCAGGCCGAGCTCGACACCTTGTTCGGCCAGTTGAAAGGCATGGCGGTCCGCAGTCGGGAGGTCAGCGCGCAGGCCTTCAGCAAGGCGCGAAAGGGGTTCTCGGCGGAGCTGTTCCGGCTGGCCGGCCGGCACCTGCTGGCGCTGGCTCAGCCGCGGATCGATGCGGCGCGCTGGAACGGCTTGCGCGTGGTGGCGGCCGACGCCTCCCGGCTGCGCGTCTCGACCCGCGCCAACGCCAAATTGTCCGCCGATCACTACGCCTTCGCGCTGTTTCTGCCCGGGGCCGAGCTGACGCTGCACGCGAGCCTGCACCCGGCTGATGGTTCGGAGCGCCAGATGTTGTTCGAGGCGCTGGACGAACTCGATGCCGGGCGTGACCTGCTGGTGCTCGACCGCGGCTATGTCGGCAACACGATGGTGGCGTCCCTGGCCCAGCGCGGGCTGGGCTTTTGCCTGCGGGCCGACACCCGGGGCTGGCGCTGTGTCGCGGATTTCCTGCGCTCAGGCGCCTCCGAGCAGGTGGTGACCCTGGCCGCGCCACGCGCCGCCGAGGCGTCGATCTACGAGATCCAGGCCATTCCGACCACGGTGCGGCTGATTCGCGACGTCACACCAAGCGGCAACATCCGCGTGCTGATGACCAACCTGCTCGACGCCCGGCGCTATCCGGCCGAGCAGTTCGGGGCGCTCTACCACCGCCGCTGGCGAGTGGAGGAGGCCTTCAAGCGGATCAAGCATCGCCTGCGCCTGGAGGCGCCCAGCGGGCTCACCTATCTCGCCTTTCAGCAGGACTTCGCCGCCAAGGTCCTGGCTGACAACCTCAGTCAGCTACTCAGCGCCGAAACGGAGACGCCCGACGCCCGACGCCGCGTCCCGCCCCAATCGAACCTACGCCCAGGGCCCCCTCAAGCCGATCTTCGCCGGTTGCCTTCTCGCGCTCGAACACGCCCGAAACCAGCTTCAGACCGTGCTCGACACCATCGCGTGCAATCACTGCCGCGTTCAACCCGAGCGAAGTTACCCCAGACCACGACGCGTCAAGCCGCACCACCATTTGGCATATAAGGGGGCTTAAGTTGGGAGCATTGCCCGCGACTGAACAACCGACCCCCTCAGCGTTCTCTGGTCACATCAACCTCAGACCAACACCGTTAAACTCAGGTCCAATTTTCGCATCGCCTCGCGCAACTCGCGCTGGTGTCCCGGGTTCATCTGCCCTCGATCCACCTCACTGAATTCGATGCCCTTGCGCAGCAGGCGGCGCAGCGGCGCCACGAAAAGGCGCGTCTGTTCGCGCAGCAGCTCATGGGCGGCGGCATCGGACTGGTTGCGATGAGAGACGTCGAGGTCCTTCGCCATGATGCCGATCCGGCTACACTGTTGCGCGAGCTTATCGGCCTCCCCGCTATCGACGGCGTGCAGAAGCTCCACCAGAAATCTGGAAATAGCGCCGTGGAGTTCGGACCACTTGCGATGCAGGGTGGCCAAGTCGAAGTCGATCGCTTCGTAGGTTTCAAACAGCTCGATCTGCTTCCTGCCGCTCTCACGGAGACGTTGGCTTTCCAGGGCGAGGCGCACCCAAATCTCAATCCGGTGGATCTCCGACCGCCTGCCAGCGATCATTTCCTGCGCTTTTTCCGCTTCGCTGCGCGCCTCGCTGGCGCTCTTCTGGGCGACCAGAGTCAGCACCGCCAAAGCCACAGCGAGCACCGCAGCGAACGCACTGAGGTCATCGAGGGGGCTCTTGGCTTTGGGGTCGTCGGGTAGCTGCTGTTGCGGTAGCGAAGCCTCGCAGGAGCGGGCTGGCATATGGGTGAGGACGGTCGTGCAGGGCTGCGGCCGGTTATAGTCGGTATACAGTTTCGCAGATAATGTGACTGCAATGCCCAGCGCCGCCGCCACGCCAATCTGGGTCCAGACCGGCCAAGCCTCCTTACGCCGACCGAAGGCAACGAACCCCGCTATGCTAATCAGATAAGCTGCCATGCCGGCGTGCACGGCGCTCCTGTGCAGAATATTCAGGCCGGCACCCGCTTCAGCGACTTTGGCGATTCCGACCGCAAGCACAAGCAGGGCCAGGGCCAGCAGAGACGGATAAGCGCGCAGAAAGCGCCAGAGCGCTTGAGTCAATCGAGTATAGCGCTCCATCTCACCAGCCCTTATTTCGCCAAAGGGCAACCACGTCACAAAGCTTCTCACTCAATTCAGTTGAGCGCAGCCGGTCCTTCTGCATAAGCAACACAGCCAATTCGGCATCCGAAGCCCCGTTGAACTCCTGATCCACTCCGGCAACCCGTAGCTGGGGATGGGCACTCAGGTAACAATAAGCCTGCCGCGGACGAGTGTTCCACAACCTCAGGCCCAGGGCCTGCCCGCTGGGAATATTGGGCTGCTGTTTCTGGGCCAGCGCCTGGGCAAGCTTTTTTTGCTCACCGTCAAATTCGGGTTCGAAGCGGTTGAGCATCAAGTCGATCACCAACAGATCGAAGGGGGTGTTAGCTTTGGCCTGCCGTTGCGCCGTACGCAGGGCACCTGTCATGTCGGGCAGCATCAAGACCTGATGACCCTCGTTTTCGAGGCGGGCAGCATACACCCTCATGACGTCAGGCAGATCGTCAACAAATAGTATTCTCATGCCATCACCTCCTTTCTAAACCTGTTGAACCGCCAGGGGCCAGCACAGTTCGGCCTTTACTTGCACCAGATCATCCTCGGATTTCCCCACGAATGGTTCATGCTCAATCCGCAACGTGCCCTTGACGGCCTGTGTCAGGCGGATGGCATTGGCCAGCCCGACGCGGGCGCGAGCCTGAGGCACTGGGCCGATTTGTGCCGTCACCGCACGGGTGCCTACCTGGGTACCGGCCGCCACGTCGGCGTAGGCACAGTTGGTAATGGTTAGTTGCATATAAGACCCTTCATCGGCCAGGGCCAGCTTAAGCACGATCTCATCTTTGCCATGGCGAAAGGCATTTTGGAGTAGTACCCGTGCCACCCGCCGTAGCATCATCGGTGCCGGCAGCTGCAAAAGCCGCTCGCCAATTGTATCGATCACGCTTACTTGCCGCCGCTCGCCGTACAGCCAACGCCATGGCCTCAGCAGGTTTTCCAGCCAGTCACTCGCGATCACTTGCTGACTCTGGCCTAGCTCGTAATCCAGGTCCTCCTGGAAGCGAGTGCTGGCCCTACCATCGGGTCGCAACACGTCGAGAAAATCGCGCCCCAACTCGGACAGCCCTTCGAGATAGTGGCGCAACATGTTCAGGCGCTGGGTCGTTTCGGCATTGACCAGCTCGGGGTGCGTCCTCCAATGTTCCTCCAGGGCTTCACAGTGCAGCAAGGCGGCAGCTGCATCGGTCTTGACCTCATGCATTACGGCCGCCGTGAACGCCCCACGTAGCTTGCTCTGCTGCACGGCAGCCGCCAGAGGCGGCAACAAGCGGCGTGCCGCATCGCTCATCAACTGGCAACGCAATTCGGTGAAGTGAAAGCGATAAGGCGAATGCACCACCATCAATGCGCGCCCAGAATCTTCCAACGGCATGGGCACCGCCAGCCAGGATCCAATGCCCTTCACTTCTTCAGAGAGGAAATGGTAAGGCTTCGGCAGCGCACCGAGCCTTGATGCATTGCCTCGGGCCAGCCAGGCTTGGAAATCCTGGATCGCCTGGGCCTGCCAGAACTCGTCGGAAAACGCCTGCCGATGCGGCGGCAACATGGGAAGCGGGCTGCCGTGCTCCTTGTATTTGCGATAGATCAGCCCCCCGCCTGCCACTGCCAACCACTGCTCATCGCCCTGAGCCAAGGCGAGATACCAGCCGGACAAGGGTTGCGGGCGAGGATCAGGCGCACATGCCTCCTCCTTGGGCAGCAAACCCCAGACCCCGCCGGCGATGGCCGGATCGCCCCATTGCTCCAATAGTCTTGTACAGATGCTGGATAAGGCTTCGAAGGGCTCGGCGTCACGGGCTCGGGGCTGTTCGATCAAGCTGTCCTGCAACGCTTCAGAAATCCGGTTGAGCCAAGCGCGTCTGCATTCTTCATCGCCTTCCCTGAGCCATCCTAGCAATCGGGTTCCCAGATCCTGCAACAGCCCCTTCATGGCATCAACTTCTTCGCGGACCAACGGCCCATCGAACACCCCCGCAATACGCAGGGCGACTTCCGCCAATTCTTTGTCTTCCGCATTCAAGGATTTCAGATGATCCCAGCGTCGATCAAAGTCCAGCAGGACGCGCAACTTCCCATCAAGATGGACGGGAAACTGGGCGCGAGTACCAGCATCCCCGAATTCGATATTATTGCAACCTTCGTGCTTAACCACGTCTGTGACCGGCTCGGGGGTGCAGACGTAAGCAGGGTCTGAAACCTTCCTGGCCTCCGGGTTATCGTCAAGCAAAAAGCCCGTTTGCATCCAGTGCGCAGCGTCCGGTTTGAATCCCCCTCCCCGCTCAAACAAGGGCATTACCAAAGGCGAAGGCGGTATGGATTCAAGAGCAGGACTTGACGGCAAGTCCGCCACTTTGTAAATCCGCAACCGGGTGATGCCGTGGCGTTTAGCCAGATAAAGGGAGGCTGATCGTAATCTGCTATTGAAGTCGGGCATCGCCTCCAGATCGAACAGGTCGGCGTCGTGGATGGTCTCTTCCTCGCGCCAATCGCGGATAAGCCAGTAGTACTCGCCTACGGGGTATAGACGGGTGTAGCGAAAGACCTCCTTTTCGGCATCCCAATCCAGCCGCTGTGGAGATCTGGAGCCACCATCAGGTGAACAGAGCTCCTCTTCCAGCAGGCGCAACAGCTTGCGGTCGTGCCGGGTCAGTGGATTATCTTCACCGTGGTTGGACCACACCACGTCCAGGCTGGCCAGGTCGATGATGTCGATGGCAGGGTCCAACCGCTTGGCAAGCTGATCGAGAGGAAATGAGGACTCTCCAACTTCGGACAACGACGAGACCGGAGTGCCTTCTGACTGCTCAGCCAGTTTGGGAATCTGGCTGAGGTCGATGGGCTTGCGCAGGTAACCACGCAAGCCCCAATGCTCGACGAACTCGTGGCGATCCAGTCCAGAGCTGCCAGAAAGCAGCCAGGTCACGGACAATAACTTTGCTGCGTGGAGTGTCTCTGCCCAGGCTTCGAGCGCGCGAAAGCTGCCGCCATGCAGGCCAAAATCGAGGAGCACGATGTCAAGGTCATCTCCACTTGGCTGCCAGTCGGAGACATTTCGCCCGATCTCAACCTGCCAGCCTTGCATGGCAGCATAGATCTCCACGGTCTTGGTGAACTCGGCGTTATCGTCGATCAACAACAGCCGCAAGGGTGAGGAGGACATGGTCAGAGTTCGATGGGGAAGGACAGTCGGAAATGGGAGCCAAGGTAACGCCAGTCTTCAACGCATTCCAGCCGCCCCCCCGCCTCTGTCGCCAGGCGGCGTGACAACCAGAGGCCCATGCCATGACGTTGACTCGTATCGGCAGCAAAAGAATGACCGGCTTGCCAAAGGCGAGCACGAGCGGCAAGACTCAGGCCGGGGCCGTTGTCCCGCACGTCGGCATGCAGCCAAGCACGGCCAGGCCCGCGCTCAACATCTAGCAAAAGAGACACACGGCGGTTGTCTTTACGGTAATGGTGTTTTGCGGCATTGAGCAACAGGTTGACCAGAGGCAGGACAAAGGCCGCCGAGGGAATGGGCAAGGCGATGGGCGGGGCCGGGCCTAGGTCCAGGGCCAGATTCTTGGAGGCGCATTCCGCCTCGACGATGCCACGGATGGTGGCGAGGGCCGAGGGCAGGTAAACATGGGTCTGACGCTGGGTCAGCCCTTCCAGCAAGTGTTCGGCCAAGGCGAGCGTATCCAGATGAGTGCGCTTGAGCACGGCCAGCCAGCCTGGCAAAAATGAAGGGTTTCGCTCTGGCTGGTGCAACCACACCTCGCCACTGCTCAGCAGGGCATGCATCTCGTTACGCAGGTTGAAGACTTCATGACACAGGCCTTGATGCGCCATACCCAGCTCGACGAAACTGCTGGCCTGCTGCGCCCAGGCCAGCCAGGCACGGGCAGCAATTCGAGCGATTAGGGCCGTTCGCCACCACGGCCAAAGCGCAGCCGGCGCCCAGTTGCGCGCATGACCCACCCCCAATATCCAGCGCTCGCCATCCACGTCGAAGGCTTCCCACACAGCAGGGCCACCGTGACTTGCACGCAATTCGGCATTGCCTCCATCATCGGCCTGGAGATGCAAGTCTCGCACCCTGCCGCTGGCAAGCAGGTGCAATTCTGTTGAAGCAAGGACGTTCTTCAGATCGGCGCGGATGAAGGGCGCGTCGCCTGCCGCCAGAACATCACTGGCGGGCAAATCAGGGTCGATGCGTACCAGCATGGCAAAGCGCACTTCAGGCAGGGCCGCGATATCGGCGAGCAGGGCATCAACCGTCTGCTCGATATCCTCTGCGCTGGCGTTCGGAGCACTGGGGGCCGCTCGGACGACGCCCTCTTCCCAGATGGCTTCGCCATCGAGCAGTCGCATCAGGTGGTCGTGCGACAAGGGACGGTGGAGGGAGCCCGTAACACCCAGGCTTTGAAGCTTTTCCCGCCTGGCGAAGGTAGTTTGTACGTCGATCGGGTTGGCAGTAAGCAACAGGAAGCGAGGCAAGGGCTTGCCAGCGTGACGGCGTGCCACCACCTCGATCAGGCGCTCGCCCAAGCCCTGACCAGGCAGATTGTTGTCCACCATGACCAGATCAAACGCTGTTTCGCTCGTGAGGTCGGCCACACGGGAGCAGGCGATGGCGAAGTGGTTGAGTTCGACCAGAACCGTTTCGACTTCGGCGCCATTCAGACGATAAAGCTCTGCAGAGGCCAGCAATGCGCGCTCGTTGTCATCAACCAGCAACAGCCGGACACCTTTCAGGGGCGGGTGCTGCGGCACTTCGTCCGTGATCGTGTCCCGGCGCGAGCCCCAAAGCAGGCGGAAGCGCAGCCGCGCGGCTGTCTCCATGCGCTCCCAGATGCCCTTTCCGTGGGCATCCCGGTGATGAATGAGGCGGCTGATGCTGGCATGCGGGTTTTCCGGGGGCTGGCGAACGTCCAGCACTGCAGCCTGAACACGATCACCTTTCACCAGGCCCATCCGCCTCAGGCCTTGCCGTGCAGGAAGCCCTCCCACCGAACCGTCCTCCCAGGGTAACTCTTCCACTGAGATGAACACCTCGATGTCTGGCTGCAGGCATCCTTCGTCATGCTCTTCGCCGTCGATAGTGAGCAAAGGCCCCGTCTCATCCAGTTGCACCAGATAACCCGCCACCTCCCCGGTTCGCTTGGCCACGACCTCGTAACTGACGATGCCATATACAAGATCGTCCTCTTTTAAGGGTAGCGCGTCCCAGGGGCTGTTGGCACCCCAGCGCTCATTGACGAACCATAGTCTGCCCTGCCATTCTCCTCTGGCGTGCTTGACAAAGACCGCCGGCAGTTCCGTTCCCTGGCTATAGCCCGGTAGCTCGCCAAGTAAGGCGGGCGCCCTCCGGGCCAGACTCTCATGTTGATAAAGGCGCCCGGGTATCGGGTATTCCTCCCCCGTATCCGGATCGATCAGGGCAACATCGGAGTGATCCAGCGACGTTCTGAGGACACGGGCGCGAAGGATACGACCGGTAAGATCTGGTTCGTTGCCAGACGGCACGGGACTGCCCGGGTATCGAGGATTCATGACTGGCAGGATCGGTTCGTTGGGTTAAATCAATTGGAGCGCGTGTAGGCGACATCCTACATCCTCGGGCTACCCATTACGGGACTCCGCGCGCCTTCCCGCTGGAGTAAGGGCAATCGCACCTTCGCATCATGAAGCATGAGTAATCCTGTGGACGGCAGTTGATCGCTCCCCGTCGCCTTAACAGGGCGTCGAAAAAGTCAGCGTTCCTCACACTCGAGTTGGACAGTTCCAAGGCACATTTCCGCCCCACCCCCAGCAACGGCGCGGGTTTCAGGGCGATGGGGCGCCAAGAGCCTAGATACACGGGTTGTTGATTTTTCGCACTCAATCCCACTACTGTGCTGTGCATGTTCTTGAGACAGAGCAAACAGAAGCGGGCTGACGGCCGGGAGATCACCTACCTGCAGCTGGCCGAGAACGTGTGGGATGCGACGAAGGGGCGTTCGCAGGCACAGATCGTGTTCAACTGCGGCCGTGCCGACGATCCGGGCTGGCGCCTGGTGTGTGCGTGGCCCTACGACGATGTGCACGCACTTCAGGCGGTGTGGCAGCAGCTCTGGATCGATGCCATCGTGCGTGCGCAAGCGCACGGCTGGCGCTTCGGCTTTGAGATGGAGCGGGCGCTCTGCTTCCAGGTCGCCGACCTATTGAGTCTGGACGTGGAGATCGTTTTCTACGACACCACCTCGCTGCACTTCGAGATCGACGACGAGGACAAAGGCGATGAGGCCGGCCAGATGCGTGGCAGCGATACCGCCGGTGCCAAGCTCTACGTGGCGCCCAGAAAGCGCGGCTACGGCAAGAACGGTCGGGGCGATGCACCGCAGATCGTGGTCGGCCTGGCGGTCACCCGCTGTCTGTTCGTCGGGGATGCCGGCATGGTCTCGCAGGCCAATTTCCAGGCGCTCGCCAAGGGCGGCGGAAAGTACCTGATGGCGATCCGATTCGCCGTGGCGACGAGGTGACCGAAGCGGTGCTCTCGCGCCCGAGCCGCTACCGCAAGATCGCCGACAAGCTTGAGGTCAAGGAGGTCGTGGTCGGCGACGGCGAGCGCTGCCGCCGCTACGCGGTGTGCTTCAACCCGTAGGAGGCCCGCCGTCAGCGCGCCCATCGCGACGAGCGCCTCCGCGAACTCGAGGCCGAGCTTGCATGTCTGGCCGATCAGGACGAGGGCGGGCACAGCAAGCGCGTGTGCGCGCTGCGCAGCAGTGCCCGCTACGGGCGCTTCCTGAAGGAGACCCAGCGGGGCCTGGCCATCGACTGGCAGGCCATCGCCGAACTCGAACGCTTCGACGGCAAGTTCGTCGTCCACAGCAAGGATGACACCCTCACCGCATAGGACATGGCACTCGGCTACAAGCAGCGCGTCGAAGAAGCCTGGCGCACGATGAAGGGACGGCATGCGTCCGGTGTTCCACTGGGCGCCCCACCGCATCCACGCCCACATCGCGATCACCGTGCTGTCGCTGCTACTGGAACGCGTGATCCAGCACGCCTGCCAGGAAACTTGGCGCAACGTGCGCGATGACCTCAAGCGCATTCAGCTCGCGCAATTGTCCAGCCCCAACGGCACCGTCTGGCAGGTCACCGAGCCCACGGCGGAAGCGGCCAACCGACCTTTAAGATCAAGCCGCCGCCGGCCATCCCCCGGCTCGACTGAGCCCGACTCCCGCATAGATACACGGCCGTTTCCGGTGCCTCGCCGGACGCCTTGCGGCCGGACGTGTTACTTGGTGGTGTCAAAGTCGGGTGAAAAGAGGGGGCTCCAGGACGAGGTCTCCATGCCCCCTCGTCCCGCCCCGATGCAGAACTACTCGGCCCGCGGCTCCATCTTCCGCTCCGCGCTATTCCTCTCGATCGCCTGCAGCAGGCTGAAGCCGCTCACCGTACACAGCCAGACCAGCCCCCACGCAGCCTCCTCCCCCGCGTTCAGCCAGAAGAACCCGCTGAGCAGCGTCGACAGCGCCGCCACGATGATGCGCGGCACAGGCTGGGGTACCCAAGACAGGATCGCAGAGGCCAGCGAGCTCATCAGCAGGACGTAGGCGATCCCGCCAATGTGACTTCCGGTTTGGTGGAATTCCATCTCCCCCATCGAGAACGCCATCCAGGGCATGAACCACAACAGCACGCCGGCGATCCCCAGCAGTGTTCCAACGACACGTTTGTCCATTTGAGGTGCCTCCTTTCTGGCCTTACTTGCCGGCACGCTCGGCCTGGTTCACAAATGCCCCTTTGAAATCCTCAGGGATGTAGCTGTCGACCACCGTCACCTTGCCGCCGACCGACTCAGCCGCGGCGCGGACGTTGTTCATCGTCCGCGGAATGAACTGGCTCGAGTCCCCGATCAGCGAGCGCCCGACCGCGGCGCTGATTCCCTGCGGAGTCAAGCCACTGTTCGCCCGCACGAAGGTCGCGTGGATATCGATGTGGTAGCCGTCCTTGTAAGGCAGGACACACAGGAAGAAGGTCGTCTGCTCGCCGTACTGCGCCATGCTGGTGTTTTCGGTGGAGACCGTCATCAGCGCGTTCTTGCAGACCGGGACGCGGATGCTCTGGGCCTGGGACGCCAGCAGCGCCCCCATCTTCGAATTCGCAAACGGATCCTGGAGCTCGAAGCGTCCCGGCGTCGCCGGCAGCTCCGCGGGGGGAATCTCCCGATTCACCCGCAGCTTGCTGGCACTCGTCTGCACGGCGTCGAGCACCGCCTTCAGAAACTGGTTCCGATCCAGCGTGGCGGGCTTGACGTCATAGATCACGAAGGTCGACTCGGTGTGAACCGAGGGTTTCATCGAGGCACAGCCGGTCAGCGCCAGGCCGAGTGCCAGTGCAGTAGTCATCTTGTACATGGTTTTTTCCTTATTCGTATTCGCTATGTGGGCCGTCTGCGCAGCGCTTGAGACACCGCGGCGGCCCGGGTTCGGTGGGTCTTGCGACCATAAAGCTAAGGATTCCTTAGTATGCCATAGCTGTCCTTCCTAAGAATCTCTTAGTCCTCAGCACGGAGGACGGGGATGGAAGAGAAGTCGGTGTTTGCCAGGCGGCTACGGGCAGCCCGGGAGGCGAGAGGCGTATCGCAAAAGCAGCTCGGCATCCTGGCCGGGATCGACCAGTTCGTCGCCAGTGCGCGGATCAACCAGTACGAGCGGGGCAAGCATGTGCCAGACCTGCAGACCGCACAGCGGCTGGCCACGGAACTGAATGTCCCGGTCTCCTACCTGTATGAACCGGATGACGACCTGGCGGAATTGATCCGGCTGCTGGGAGGCTGCTCCCGGGACCAGCTCCACCAGTTGATCACCCAGCTTCAGACCCTCCCAAGCGCCTGAGCCTGGCGACACCCCGCCTATTGCGGCCCTGCATCGCGTTGTCGATACAGCGCCTCGATACGCTCCCGGCACCGCGCATACGCCCGCTGGATCCCGCCCAGGACACTGAGCGGTGCGCGGCGCATCGCCCCGGTCCGCTCCGCGTGGCCAGCGTCGGTCAACTCACCCTGCAACCACAGGGCGTCCAGCAGCTGGATAGCGAGATCGGCGCGGAGGAAGAGGTCCACGTACGCGCTCGCCAGCGGCGTGCGGATGTCGGCGCTCAAGGGCTCGACCCGGCCCGGCTCGCCCGAATTGAGGCCGGCGGCGTCGAGCTGGGCTCGCGTCCAGTCGATCATCTTCTCGACCTTGTGCGCCTGCTGTGCGACGCAGTCCTTCAGATGCTGCAGCTCCTCCAGGGGATAGGCATCCCGCAGGACATTCGGCGCATAGACGCACACCGCGTACAGGCGCCGACTGGCCTCTTCGAAGTTCCACTTCCAGACGCCGATCAGGCGCGGATTGGCCAGATCGACGGTTCGGGTGATGCAGGTGCCACGCAGGGTCCGATCTTGAGGACTTATTTCAGGACGAGCGAAGCCATCATGTTGATCCATGAGAATCTCCAAGCAATTTCGAGGATGGGAATGACGGGACGTCCGCTGTCAGAAACAGCATACCGAAACGTCCCGACTTTCAAAGCGAGCGACCGGCGCCACCGCGGGGGATCGCGGCGGCCCGGCCAGCCTCACTCCCGCACGACGTAAGGCCGTCCGCCCAGGTGGCGGTGATAGGCACCGAAGCCCCCGTCCCGCGCCGCGTGGCGGCTGACGAGGTCGGCCTGACCCGAGAGGCGATCCACCGTCGACAGGATGTGGGCGTCCAGGCTCAGGGGCTCCCGCAGCCCCAGCCAGTCGGGCGCCCCCTTGGCGGCGGTGATGGCATGAAGGAGCGCCAGATAATGAGCCTCCGGCACGATCACCCGGTGCTGGGCCCGGGCGGCCGCGATCCACTCGAGGACCGTATGCTTGTGGCCCAAGAGCGCCCCGCGCTCCGTCATCTCGTAGCGTCCGCGCACCGGATTGAACTGGTACTCCTCCGCCTTGCCCGCGTCGTGCAGCAGGCTCCCGGCGATCAACACCGGCAGATGCACCTCCGCGTGATGGCAACCCAGGGTCCGGGCCCGCTCCGCGACCTCCAGCGCATGGCGGAAGTTACCGTTGCGGCCGTTGTGATGCCCCTGCAGCGAACTCGGCCCCTCGAGATAACGCTGGAAGCGGCGAGGATCCCAGAACACCGCGTTGAAGAGATGCTGCAGCGGCCGGCCCAGGCCCTCCCAGAAACGTCCCGCCCGCGCGACGAGCGCCCGATCCCGGACCCAGGCGTGGGGCACCGTGTCGAAGGGATTCAAGCTCGCCTCGGGCCGTTCGAGCTTCACCAGCCGCGCGATGCGGATCGCCCCCAGGGTGCTGGTCGGCCGGCCGAGCCAGCGGATCGACACCAGGCTGCCCGCGGTCAGCCGGCTGTCCGGATGCCGGCACAGCCACTCCACCCGCAGCACCGCCTGCTCATGGAAGACGACCGCCACGTTGAGCAGGTTGCGTGCGTCGAAGGGCAGACGCTCGATCGACTGGATCCGGAAGACCGGCGGCAGGCGGTCGATGACGTGATCCGGCTGCGGCAGTCGGCTTACTGAAAACACAGTTTGACGGGCATCAGACATGGTGATGAGCTCCTTCAACAACGACGTTTTGTGCGGAGGACGCAAAGCGCTCACTCAGCAAGCGCTCGAAAGCAGATCCATCTTTGCGGGTCAGGTTGGGCACGTAACGGGAATACACTTTGAACAGCATCTCGGTGCTCGTGTGCCCCATCTGTCGGGCGATCCACTCGGGGTTTTCCCCGGCGGCGAGCCACAACGTCGCGGCCGTATGGCGGGTCTGATATGGCCGTCGCTGCTTGAGCCCGAGGTGCCGTAGCAAGGGGTACCAGATGCGCTTGGTGATGTTGTTGTGGTCCAGCGCGTGACCCGTGCTGTTGCAGAAGACGAAACCCTTCAAGCGCCCGGAGCGAGCCAGTTGGCGCTTGAGCGCGTCGTACACCACCTGGGACATCTGGATGTCGCGCACGGACTCGATGGTCTTGGCGTCTTCCTCCACCACGCCGAGGACAATCGTTTCCCGCACGAGGATCAGCTGGCGTTCGAAATCCACGTACTTCCACTTGAGCCCATCCACCTCGCCGGTTCGCATCCCGGTGAAGAAGCGCACCGTGTAGTAATCGCGGAAGTCCTCCCTTACGGTGTCGAGAATGCGTTGCACCTCGGCGAGCGTGAAGGGTTCGACATCGCTCTTGGGGATACGCAGTGGTTTGATGTTGTAGTAAGGGCTGGTAAATTTGTACCGGTCGGAGGCTTCTGCAAGGATCAGGCTCATCACATTCATGATGGCGTTGATCCGGCGGGGCGACAGCGTTTCCTTCTTCCGACCTTTGACTTTGGCGAGTTCGGACCGGAATTGGAGGAGTTCTTCCCGCAGGAGGCTTCCGACATCCCGCGCCCCAAAACGGGGCAGCAGATGCTTGGTGACGATGTCGCTGACGGTACGCTGGTAGGAGCGCCGCCAGGTCACTTGGTTTTCCAGCTGCCAGGTCTCGGCAAATGCGCCGATGGTCGGGCGAGCGGTGGAAGCCGCAAGAGAAGTGGGCGATGGAGGAGCAGAGATCACCGCAGGGCTGTCCACCTGAGGTGTTGGCTGATCGAGGTCGATCTCCCGAGTCACCTCACTTCCGGCGACCGCAAAAGTCGCGGCAAGCTTGCTGCCGGGGAAGAAGGCCGAGTAGTCGAAAACGCCTTGGTGAATCTCCAGCTCGATACGCTGCAAGACCTTTTCCAGCCGACGCCGGTTCGCGGGCGTGTCGTCCAACAGAGTTTGTTCTCTGCAACGCGTTCCTCGAAAGCGGAAGTCGAAGAACAGTTTTCCGGAGTCCGCCCGGGCTCTGATACTAGCCATGGCGAGCCTCCTTCTGTGCGGTCTGGGCCCGCAGGTGTTGTCCAGACTTCCGGGGTGACCCCGGAATCGTTGCAACCCGGCACGCCACCCCGCTGGCCATGGGAATCATGACTGCACGGGTGTGCTCTGGCTGGCCGCGAGCCGGCGCTGCAGCCTGGACAAGCCCCGCATCTAGCGATTCAAGAGCCATGTCTTTCTCGATCTGCTCCCATACGTAGAGGATCTTCCGACCCCCGAATGGACGGATGTAATGCACACCCTCAAGCAGAACCGAGTCCTTCAGACGTTCGCGGATGGTCCGGACGTCGTACTTGATCCGAGCAGCAAGCTCCTCGGTTGTTAGGTAGGTGTTAGCGGACATGATGACTTCTCCGTAGAATTGATCTCTCAGTAGGATTTTTTGCTGCTCAATGGCTTCAAAACGATCTACTGGAGACCATTCTACACAAAAAGAAGACCTGTCAAAGCCCTTTTTGATCTTTTGGAGATCATTTTTTATTTTTGGAGCGCAACGTGATCAAGTGCCACCTATCCCGCCTCCTTGGCGAGCGGAAGCTGAAGATCAGCGATGTCACACGGGACACGGGCATCAACCGGGGAACGCTGACCCGCCTGTATCACGAGACCGCCGAGCGCGTGGAGCTCGATGTCCTGGATGCCCTATGCACCTACCTGAACTGCGGGCTGCCCGACTTGCTGGAGTATCAAAAGAGTGAGCAGGCTTCTCCACCCCCAACTCCCTGACCCAACGGATAGGCTGAAGGAGGGTGTGACGCACGTATCGGGGGCTGTGCCCACCGGGCACGCTGCCTGAAGGTCAAACCAGCCATGGCTCGCAAAAAGCGGGGTTTTGTCCGGGCACAGGATGGGCACGGATTGGGCACTGGGTGGGCACAGGCTGCGACCCGGGCCCAAAAAGCAAAAAGGCCCAAGCACGTAAATGCTTGAGCCTTAAAGCTTTTGTTTGGTTGCGGGGGCAGGATTTGAACCTGCGACCTTCGGGTTATGAGCCCGACGAGCTGCCAGACTGCTCCACCCCGCGTCTGAAGAAATGAATTCTACCAGAATTCACGCATCTGTCAAATTTTTATTGCGTCGCACAATGCAGGTGGCGCCACGGAGCCGCGTGCAGGCCGGCTTTTGACCCGGCAAAAGCCGGCGCCCGATCACACAAGGGGCGTAAAAAAACCAGCCGGGAGCCAAGCCCGGGCAGATGCATCAGGCCTTGCGGCGACGTGCAGCGGCGAGGCCCACCAAGCCCAGGCCGACCAGCGCCATCGAGGCGGGTTCGGGAACCGAAGCGCGGGGAATCGTGATGTCAGCGCAAGCCACGTCATCGCACCTCCAGCTTGCGCGGCATGCGCGCGGGCTTGGCCACCTTGATCCGGGTGCCAGCGAGGGACGTCAGAGGGTATCGGCTTCAGAAAAGAAAACAGCGGATTCCCCACAGACCCTCCCCACCACTCTCGGCTTGCCCCAGAACCCTACAGACGCAAAAAAGGCCGGAACCCTTGATTTCTCGGGGCTGACCGGCCTTTATTGAACTACTTCGGAACTTCTTTTGGTGCCTTGGGCGAGACTCGAACTCGCACGGCTTGCGCCACTACCCCCTCAAGATAGCGTGTCTACCAATTTCACCACCAAGGCACTGCAACTGCATGGCTGAACCGACATTTGCATCGGCACAACTGCTTCACGGCGAGGTTTTTGCCTGAGAAGCTGAAGGGGCCGCAATATAGACGATGAATCCGGGGCCGTCAAGGAAGAAAAAATATTCTGCCCCGCTGCGGCCGGAAAGCGCCCGCGAAGACTTCACCAAAAGCGCACCGGGCCGCCATGTGTTAGCGTGAAAGTATCGGCGTTTCCGACGCACAGGAACGGGTGCGAACCATGAGCGAACGAGCCATCAGCTTCCATTTTCGCGGCGCCATCAGGCAGGTGGAGGGCCTTTCGCCGACGCGTACCGTCCTGCAGTATCTGCGCGAGGAGTGCCACGCCACCGGCACCAAGGAAGGCTGCGCAGAGGGCGATTGCGGGGCGTGCACGGTGGTGATCGGCGAGAAGCGGGGCGCCCGGCTGCAGTTGCGGGCCGTGAATGCCTGCCTCCAGTTTTTGCCCATGCTCGACGGCAAGGCGCTGTTCACCGTGGAAGATCTTGCACCGCTGGCCGGCACCGGCCAGTTGCACCCGCTACAGCAGGCGCTGGTGGATGGCCACGCATCGCAATGCGGTTTCTGCACGCCGGGCTTCGTGATGTCGCTGTTCGCGCTCTACGAAAACACGCCGGACTGCCCCACGCGGGACTCGGTGATGGAGGCGATTTCCGGCAACCTGTGCCGCTGCACCGGCTACCGGCCCATCATCGATGCCATGCCGGCCGCCTGGGCGTTGCCGCGGGTGGGCATCGAGCGCACCGCGGTGCTGGCCGCCCTCGATGAAATGGCCGCCCTCCCGACGCTGGAGTACCGCATCGGCGAGCAGTGCTTCATCGCTCCCCGCAGCCTCGCCGAACTCGCCGCCGCCCGGCTGGCCATGCCGGAGGCGCGCCTCGTGGCCGGCGCGACGGACGTGGGCCTGTGGGTGACCAAACAGCTGCGCCCTATCCGCGACATGCTCGGACTCGGCGCCGTGCCCGAACTCAAGGCCATCCACCGCGACGCCGGCACGCTCGTCATCGGCGCGAGCGCCAGCCTCACCGACGCCTTTGCGGCGCTTGTCGATTTCGAGCCGGGCTGGGCCGACATCGCCCGCCGCTTTGCCGCGCCACCGATCAGGAACGCCGGCACCCTGGGCGGCAACCTTGCCAACGCTTCGCCCATCGGCGATTCGATGCCCGGCCTGATTGCCCTCGACGCCCGGGTGCTGCTGCGTCGCGGCGAGCGCCTGCGCCGCGTGCCGCTCGAAGATTTTTATACCGGCTACCAGCAAACGGCCCTTGAACCCGGCGAATTCATTCAGGCGCTGGAGCTGCCCCCCGCTCCCGCCGGCCGCCTGTTCCGCTGCTGGAAAATCGCCAGGCGCTTCGATCAGGACATCTCCACCGTGTGCGGCGCCTTCGCGCTGACCCTGGCCGACGGGCACGTCGGCGACGCCCGCATCGCCTTCGGCGGCATGGCCGCCACACCCCGGCGCGCGCCCATCACAGAGGCGCTGCTCCTTGGCCAGCCGTGGAAGGCGGACACGGTCAGCGATGCCATGGCCGTTCTGGCCGAAGAATTCACGCCGCTCGATGACCTACGCGCCAGCGCGGCCTACCGCCGGCAAGTTGCCGCCAAGCTGCTGCAGCGCCTGTGGCTGGAGGCCAGCGGCGTGCCGGTAAGCCTCTGCGGGCTGGAGCCGCAAACATGAACACCACCCCGCCGCCCGTCGGGGCCGCCCTGCCCCACGAAAGTGCCCATCTGCACGTCACGGGCGAAGCCGCCTACACCGACGACCTGCCGGAGCCCGCCGGCACCCTGCACGCGGCCCCCGGCCTCTCCAGCGTCGCCCACGGGCGCATCGTGTCCCTCGACCTTTCGGCGGTGCGCGCGGCCCCCGGCGTGCGCGCGGTGATCGTTGCCGCCGACATTCCCGGCGACAACAACTGCGGGGCGGCCGTGCACGACGACCCCATCCTTGCCGATGGCGAAGTGAGCTTCCACGGCCAGCCGCTGTTTGCCGTCGCCGCCGACACCCGTGACCAGGCCCGCCACGCCGCCCGCCTGGCTCAAGTCGAAATCGAAGCATGGCCGGCCCTTCTTACCGTCGAAGACGCGCTGGCCGCCGACAGCCATGTGCTGCCACCGGTCGACATCAGCCGGGGCGACGTGGCCGCCGCCCTGGCCAGCGCGCCCCATCGCCTGGCCGGCACGCTGCACCTGGGCGGGCAGGAGCACTTCTATCTCGAAGGCCAGGTTTCGCTGGCGATCCCCCGGGAAGACGACAGCCTGCACCTCGTCAGCTCAACCCAGCACCCCACCGAAATCCAGCACATCGTCGCGCACGCCCTCGGCTGGCGCATGCATCAGGTGAGCTGCGAATGTCGGCGCATGGGCGGCGGCTTTGGCGGCAAGGAATCCCAGGCCGCCCAGTGGGCCTGCATCGCCGCGGTGCTGGCCCGGCGCACCGGCAAGCCGGTCAAGATGCGCCTCGATCGCGACGACGACATGCGCGCCACCGGCAAGCGCCACGACTTTCGCATCGAATACGAAGCCGGCTTCGACGCGGCCGGCCGCATCATCGGCCTCAAGCTGCTGCTCGCCTCGCGCTGCGGCTTCTCGGCGGATCTTTCCGGCCCGATCAACGACCGCGCGGTCTTTCACGCCGACAACGCCTATTACCTCGACACAGTCGCCATCCGCAGCCTGCGCTGCCGCACCCACACGGTGTCCAACACGGCCTTCCGCGGCTTTGGCGGGCCGCAGGGCATGTTCGCCATCGAATCGGTGATCGACGATATCACCCGCCACCTGCAGCTCGACCCGCTGGCCGTGCGCCGCGCCAACTTCTACGACGCCCCGCCTCGCAACACCACGCCCTACGGCATGACGGTCGAGGACAACGTGATCGCGCCGCTGGTTAGCCAGCTCGCCCTTGATGCCGGCTACGCCCCCCGCCGCGCCGCCATTGCCGCCTTCAACGCCGCCAGCCCGGTCATCAAGCGCGGCATCGCCCTCACCCCGGTCAAGTTCGGCATCTCCTTCACCGCCACCTTCTTCAACCAGGCCGGCGCGCTGGTGCACGTTTACAAGGATGGCACGGTTCAGGTCAGCCACGGCGGCACCGAAATGGGCCAGGGGCTGCACACCAAGATCCGCCAGATCGTCGCCGGTGAATTCGGCCTGCCGGTGGCCGACGTGCGCCTGTCCGCCACCGACACCCGCCAGGTGCCCAACACCTCGGCCACCGCCGCCTCCAGCGGCACCGACCTCAACGGCAAGGCCGCCCAGGCAGCCTGCCGGACGATCTGCCAACGCCTGGCCGCCTTCGTCGCCGGACGGCTCGGCAGCGACGCCGGGCAGGTCGGCTTTGCCGATGGCCAGGTGCGCGCGCCGGGCTTCAACCGCCCCTTCGCCCAGGTCGTCGCCGACGCCTACCGGGCCCGCGTGCAGCTGTGGGATGCCGGCTTCTACGCCACGCCCAAGATCCACTTCGACCCGACCACCCTGCGCGGCCGGCCCTTCTACTATTTCGCCTACGGCGCCGCGGTGAGCGAAGTGGCCATCGACACCCTCACCG
Source organism: Zoogloea sp. (assembly GCF_030157465.1). GTDB lineage: Bacteria > Pseudomonadota > Gammaproteobacteria > Burkholderiales > Rhodocyclaceae > Zoogloea. The sequence goes on along the minus strand of NZ_JAOAUU010000054.1, from coordinate 24,132 downwards.
GCGAACACCGCGTGCTGCGTGTCGATATCCTTCACGACGCCGGCCGCCCGATCAATCCGGCCATCGACATCGGCCAGATCGAAGGCGGCTTCATGCAGGGCCTCGGCTGGCTCACCTGCGAAGAACTGGTCTTTGGCGCCGATGGCCGCCTGCTGACCCACGCGCCCTCCACCTACAAGATTCCCGCCGTCTCCAACCTGCCACCGGTATTCAACGTGCGCCTGTTCGACAACGCCAATAGAGAAGACGCCATCCACCGCTCCAAGGCCGTTGGCGAACCCCCGCTGATGCTGGCCCTGTCGGTTTTCTTCGCGCTGCGCGACGCGGTGGCCGCCGCCCTGGAGCCGGGCGCCCGCCCGCAGCTCGACGCCCCCGCCACGCCGGAAGCCATCCTGCGCGCCCTCAACGGAGGCACCCTGACATGAACAGCTGGCTCCCGGCCCTCGCCGACACCCTCGCCCGCGGCCAGGCCGCGGTGCTCGTCACCGTGGTGCACACCGTCGGCTCCACGCCCCGCGAAGCCGGCGCCACCATGCTGATCGGGGCTGCCGCCAGCCTTGGCAGCGTTGGCGGCGGCCAGCTCGAATGGCTGGCCAGCGGCGCCGCGCGGGCCCTGCTTGAAGTGGGCGGCCCGCCGCGCCTCTTGCGTATCGCCCTCGGCCCGTCGCTGGGCCAGTGCTGCGGCGGCATCGTGTGGCTGGTCATCGAACGCATCGACCCGCCGGAGGCCGCCGCCTGGCAAGCCCGCGCCGCCACCCTTGCCGCCGGCCACGCCCTGCAACGCCGCATTGCCGAAGGCGACCCGGCCTCCGCGTGGCAGGCCATCGAACACTGCGGCGGCGACACAGCGCTCATGCAGGTGCGCGGCGCCCGCTGGACATTCACCCAGCAGATCGGTGCCGACACCTTTCCGGTACTGATCTTCGGCGCCGGCCACGTGGGCACCGCCACCGTCCACGCCCTTGCGCCTCTCGGCGCCCGCATCACCTGGGTGGATGGGCGCGACGACATTTTTCCGGCGAGCCTTCCGCCCGGCGTGGAGGCCGTTGCCACCGACACGCCCACCTCCGAAGTGCGCGCCGCGCCGCCGGGCAGCTACTTCCTGGTCATGACCCACAGCCACACGCTGGATTTCTCGATCTGCGAGGCCATCTTCGAGCGCCACGATTTTGCCTGGTTCGGCCTCATCGGCTCGGCCAGCAAGCGCGCCAGCTTCAACCGCCAGTTCACCGCCCGCGGCCTGCCGCCGCTGCGCCTCGCCGACCTCACCTGCCCCATCGGCATTGCCGGCATCCGCAGCAAGCACCCGGCAGCCATCGCCGCCTCGGTGGCCGCCCAGCTGCTGCAGATTCGCGAAGCCCGCACCGCCATCCGCCACGCCGCCCACCCCGGCCCCGACGCCCCGCCGCTGTCATCCATGCCGCGCCCGCAATGAACGCCGCCACCTCGCAACACGTCCTCGTCCGCGGCCAGGTTCTGCACTTTGTCGCCGACCCCGGCCCCGCCGACGCCCCCGCCGCCTGGCAGTATTTCGACGACGGCGCGCTGTGGATCAGCGACGGCCACATCCGCGCCGCCGGCCCCTGGAGCGACATCAGCGCCGCCATGCCGCCCGGCATCCGCCACGCCGCCACGCTCCACGACCACCGCGGCCGCCTCGTCCTGCCCGGCTTCGTCGACTGCCACATGCACTACCCGCAAGCCGGCGTCATCGCCTCCTTCGGCCGCCAGCTGCTCGACTGGCTCAACGACTACACCTTTCCTGCCGAGGCCCGCTTTGCCGATGTCCACGAAGCCGAACGCACCGCCGCCTTCGTCGTCGACCGCCTGCTCGCCCACGGCACCACCACCGCCTCGGTGTTCGCCACCGTGCACGCCCATTCGGTTGATGCATTCTTCAGCGCCGCCAGCGCCAGAAACCTGCGCATGCTGTGCGGCAAGGTACTGATGGATCGCAACTGCCCCGAAAACCTGCGCGACACGGCCACCCGCGGCGACCGCGACAGCCGCGCCCTCATCGAGCGCTGGCACGGCCAGGGCCGCCTGCGCTACAGCATCACCCCGCGCTTTGCCGCCAGCTCCACGCCACAACAACTGCAGCTCGCCGGCGAACTGTTCGCCTCCCGGCCCAACCTGCACCTGCAAAGCCACCTCGCCGAAAACCCGGCCGAAATCGCCTGGGTAAAGGCCCTCTTCCCCGAGCGACGCAGCTACCTGGATGTTTACGCCCATCACGGGCTGACCAGGCCGCGCGCCCTCTACGCCCACTGCATCCACCTCGACGCGCCGGATCGCCAGGCCCTGGCCGCCAGCGGCACCGCGGCAGCCTTCTGCCCCAGCTCCAACCTGTTCCTGGGCAGCGGCTTCTTCGATCATGCCGCCAGCACCCAGGCAGGCATGCGCGTGGGCCTTGCCACCGACGTGGGCGCCGGCACCGGCTTCAGCCTGCTGCGCACCCTGGGCGACGCCTATTCGGTCAGCCAGGCCCGCGCCGCGCCGCTATCCGGCCTGCGCGGCTTCTACCTCGCCACCCTCGGCGGCGCCCGGGCGCTTTATCTCGACGAATTCATCGGCAACTTCAGCCCCGGCCGGGAAGCCGATTTCGTCGTCCTCGACTGGGCCGCCACCCCCGAACTCGACTGGCGCATGGAGCGCACCCAATCCCTCGCCGAACGCCTGTTCGCCCTGATGATCCTGGGCGACGAACGCTGCGTGGTGGCCACCCACGTGATGGGCGAGCGCGTTTTTCAGCGCATCCGGCCAGGCTATTCACCCGGCCTCGCGTAGGGGCGACTTCAGTCGCCCGCGGACTCTGATCTGCGGCATGTCGATGATTCAACGCGCCGAGGGCGACTGAAGTCGCCCTCACACAAAATCATCCGTGCCCCTTTTTTGTCGCAGCCGCAAACGGAACAGCCTCCGTTAGAACTCATCAACCCGGTCATTGAATACCGACCACCCGCTCAGGATTAATAAGAGAGCACCAGCGCCTTCGGATTGGGCCCGTACTCGTTTGCCTCCGGCTGGCTGTCCTGCAGCGCAAACACCACCAGGATCAGGGCCCCCACCACGGGAACCACCATCAACAGCGCCCACCAGCCCGACCTGCCGATGTCGTGCAGTCGGCGAACCGTCACCGCAACACTCGGCAGCAACACCCCAAGGCTGTAGATGCCGGTCAGCAGCTCCGCCTGATCACCCAGCACGCTGCCAACGATAGAAAGCACAAAGAACGCCAGCAGGTTGAACAGCGTAAACATCCAGTATTCCTTGCGCTGGGAGCGCCCCTTGAAATCCGCGTACTTCTTCAAGGCCATCAAATACCAATCCATGAAAATCTCCTGAGCTTCGCGGCAAGCAACCGCAGCGACAAACGGTAGCACGGCCTGCAAACCATGCATCCCGTGGGTCGGATCTCGCCCCTGCGGCACTGGCTCGGCCGACACCGAACCCACCGGCTTGCGGCAGCATGCGACGGGGGCACCCCAAACCTGGGCCTCTGCTCCACCAACTTACGGCTGATCTACGCTTCGCGCTCGTTCAACTCGTACCCCGTGCTACGCCCGCCCGCAGCCATCTTCCGAAGCACCCCACGGGCAAGCAGATCGTTGATGTCACGCAGGGCCGTATCCGCCGAGCACCTGGCCATCGCCGCCCACTTGCTGCTGGTGAGTTTTCCCTCGAAGCCGTCCAGCAGCTGATTGAGCACCTTCACCTGCCGCTCGCTGAGCGGCGTGGCCGCCCAGCGCTGCCAGAAGCGCGTCCTGGCCAGTACGGCATCGAGCGTTTGACTGGCCTGATCGACGGCGTGGTGGAGGCTCTCCAGAAACCAGGCCAGCCAGCCCGTGACATCCATGCTGCCCTTCTGGGTTCGCTCGAGAATCCCGTAGTAGGCCTTCCGGTCGCGCTGGATCTGTGCAGACAGGCTGTAAAAGCGCTGCGGGCTGCCGTCGGCCCGGGCGAGCAACAGATCACCGACCGCCCTCGCAATCCGTCCATTGCCGTCGTTGAACGGGTGCAAGGTAACCAACCAGAGGTGACCCAGGCCGGCCTTGATGAGTGCAGCCTCGCCCGTGTCGGCATTCAGCCAGTCGAGGAATCGCGCGGTTTCCGCCGGAAGCCGCGCTGCCGGCGGAGCCTCGAAGTGGACCTTCTGCCGCCCCATCAGCCCGGAGATCACCTGCATCGGCCCGCTCGCATCATCGCGCCAGCCGGCAACCGTGATCCGCGTGATGCCCGAATAGCCTGTTGGAAACAGCGCCGCATGCCAGCCGAACAGGCGTTCCTCGGTCATCGGCCGGGCGCAGTTTGCCGTCGCATCCAGCACCATCTCCACCACGCCCTCCACATGGCGATCGACAGGCGCCAGCGCACCGATATCCACCCCCAGGCGACGGGCAATGCTCGAACGGACGGAGGCGACATTCAGGTGCTCGCCTTCAATCTCGCTGGTCTTGACGACATCATCGGTGAGCGCGAGCAGGCTCGCCTGAGCCCGCGTCGCCGCACCCACGTCAGCCAGCCGTCCGAGAAGCATGCCCTGGGCCCGGCTCACTTCGGCCAGCCGGCCGGCCAGGGCGGTGAGGTCATAGCGCCAGAGCGGCCAATCCGGTGCCTGCCAGATATAAAGATAATCACCGTAATTCATGCGGTGATTATGGGCACCCTTCACCGCAGGGGCAAGACAATCGCCGCAAAAAATGCGGCGATCAAGGCGCATATTGTCCGCAACAACCTGAACGATCAACGGCTCAGCCTCCCGGGCTTGTTCTGAACGATGCTCACGGCATCTACCAGGTGGGGACCCCGTCGCTGCCGACCCTTCCCCCGGCGGCCCGGCCGGGCTACCGTGACACACCCCGCCGCCGCAGCCCACCCCATGCCCGCCTATCTCCGCGCACTCGACTCCCGCAATTACCGCATCTACTTCGCCGGCCAGATCGTGTCGCTGGCCGGCACCTGGATGCAGCAGATCGCGATGGTGTGGCTGGCCTACCGGCTCACCGGATCGGCCCTGGTGCTGGGCACGGTGGCCTTTGCCAGCCAGATCCCCATCCTCGTCTTCAGCGCCTTCGGCGGCGTGATCACCGACCGCCTCGACCGCCGCCGCCTGCTGCTCGCCACCCAGGCCCTCTCGATGGTGCAGGCGCTGCTGCTGGCCGTACTGGCCTGGCTGGACATGGCCACGCCCGCCCATCTGATCGTGCTGGCCTTCGGCCTCGGCTGCATCAACGCCCTCGACGTGCCCGCCCGCCAGGCCATCGTGGTGCAGCTCATCGACGACAAGGCCGACCTGGCCAACGCCATCGCCCTCAACTCTTTCATGATGCACGCCACCCGCTTCGTCGGGCCGGCGCTGGCCGGCTGGATCGTCGCCACAACCGGCGAGGCGCTGTGCTTTTTGCTCAACGCGGGCTCTTACCTGGCCGTGCTGCTGGCCCTGCTGGCCATCCGCCTGCCCGCCGCCGCGCCGCGCAAACCGTCCAGCCCGCCGCTGCAGGCCCTGCGCGAAGGCCTCAGCTACGCCGCCGCCCACCGCCGCATCCGCGCCTCGCTGCTGCTCATCGCCAGCCTCAGCCTGCTCGCCACGCCCTACACGGTGCTGATGCCGCTGTTCGCCCGCGAAATCCTCGGTGGCGACGCGCGCCTGTTCGGCCTGCTGATGGGCAGTGCCGGCGCCGGGGCGCTGCTCGCCGCCGTGGTGCTGGCCCGGCGCACCGACACCGCCGGCCTGGCCGCGCTGGTCGGCCGCGCCGTGCCGCTGGTGGGCCTGGCCCTGGCCCTGTTCGCCCTTGCCGGCACGCTGTGGCAGGCCGTGCCCATCCTGGTCGGGCTGGGTTTTTGCCTCCTGCTGTGCGTGGCCGGCAGCAACACGCTGATCCAGACCGCCGTCGACAACGATTTCCGTGGCCGCGTCATGGCGCTGTTCACCATGGCCTTTCTCGGCCTTGCGCCCATCGGCAGCTTTGCGGTGGGCAGCCTCGCCCACGCCTTCGGGGTGCGCCCCACGCTCATCGCCTGCGGGCTGCTCACCGCGCTCGCCGGGCTGGTCTACCGGCGCAACCCCGGCGGCCGGCACTGATCCGCTATCATTCCCGCCCCGGCCTACCACCTCAAGCGAAACCCCGCCATGCAGACGAGCCCGCGCCGCGTGCTGTCGATCATCCCGCCGATGACGCAGCTCAACACGCCCTACCCGTCCACCGCCTATCTCACCGGCTTCCTGCACTCGCGGGGGGTGGATGCGGTGCAGGACGACCTGGCCCTCAAGCTGGTGCTCGAACTCTTCACCCCCGCCAGCCTCGCCGCCCTGCGCAACAAACTGCGCGCCCTGCCGGGCAAGAAGCGCCCGCCGGCACTGGCCTCTTTCGATGCGCAGTTTCAGCGCTACACCGCCACCATCGGCCCGGCCATCGCCTTCCTGCAGGGCCGCGACCCGACCATCGCCCACCGCATCGCCAGCCGCGCCTTCCTGCCCGAAGGGCCGCGCTTTGCCTCGCTCGACGTGTACATCGACCCGGACGGCGGCGACCCGCTGGCCTGGGCCTTCGGCGCCCTCGGCGTGCAGGACAAGGCCCGCCACCTGGCCACGCTCTACCTCAACGATCTGGCCGACGTGCTGCGCGAGGCCGCCGATTCGCGCTTCGAATTCGTCCGCTACGCCGAATCCCTGGCCATGGCCCAGCCGACCTTCACTCCGCTGGCCGCCGCCCTCGCCGCGCCGCCCACGCTGGTGGACGAAACCCTGCACCGGCTCACGCTGGAAACCCTCGCGCACCACCAGCCCCAGATCGTGCTGCTGTCGGTGCCCTTTCCCGGCTCGGTGTATGCCGCCTTCCGCATCGCCCAGACCATCAAGGCCCACCACCCGGAGATCGTCACCGTGCTGGGCGGCGGCTTCGTGAATACCGAGCTGCGCGAACTCACCGAACCGCGCGTCTTCGACTACTTCGACTACCTCACCCTCGACGACGGCGAGCGCCCGCTGCTGGCGCTCCTCGAGCACCTCGACGGCAAGCGCGGCCGCTCGCGGCTGGTGCGCACCTACGTGCGCGAGGGCGACGCAACAACCGGCCAAGTCCGCTACATCAACCTCGTCGAACCCGACGTGCCCTTCGCCGAAGTCGGCACGCCCACCTGGGACGGCCTGCCGCTGGATCGCTACCTGTCGATCCTCGACATGCTCAACCCCATGCACCGGCTGTGGTCGGACGGGCGCTGGAACAAACTCACCGTGGCCCACGGCTGCTACTGGAAAAAGTGCAGCTTCTGCGACGTCAGCCTCGACTACATCGGCCGCTACGACGGCGTTGCCGCCACCACGCTGGTAGACCGCATCGCGGCCATCGTCCAGGAAACCGGCCAGACCGGCTTTCACCTGGTGGACGAAGCCGCCCCGCCCAAGGCCCTCAAGGCCATGGCCGAAGAGCTGGCGCGACGCAACCTGTCCATCTCGTGGTGGGGCAACATCCGCTTCGAAAAGTCCTTCAGCCCCGAGCTGTGCCTGCAGCTGGCCGACAGTGGCTGCATCGCCATTTCCGGCGGCCTCGAAGTGGCCTCCGACCGCCTGCTCAAGCTGATGAAAAAGGGCGTCTCGGTGGATCAGGTGGCCCGCGTCACCCGCGGCTTCTCCGACGCCGGCATCCTGGTGCACGCCTACCTGATGTACGGCTTTCCCACGCAAACCGTGCAGGACACCGTCGACGCGCTGGAATACGTGCGCCAGCTGTTCGACGCCGGCTGCATCCAGTCGGGCTTCTTCCACCGCTTCGTGTGCACCGTGCATTCCCCGGTCGGCCAGAACCCCGAGGAATACGGCGTCAAGCTCAAGCCGCTGCCGCCGATCAGCTTCGCCAAGAACGACGTCGGCTTCATCGACCCCACCGGCGTCGATCACGACACCCTCGGCGTGGCGCTCAACAAGGCGCTCTACAACTACATGCACGGCCTCGGCCTCGACGACGACGTACGCAACTGGTTCAGCACCAAGGTGCCCAAGACCCGCGTCCCGCGCAACTTCATCGCCCGCGCGCTGGGCGGCTGATCACCCCGGAACCCCGCCATGAAACTCACCCAGCTCCCCCTCGGCGCCCGCTTCGAATACGACGGCGAAATCTTCACCAAAACCGGCCCGATGACCGCCGCCTCCGAAAAACACGGCCAGCGCATGATCCCCCGCTACGCCGTGCTCAAGCCTGTCGACGGCTTCACCCCGCCCGCCCTGCCCGCAGCCACCCGCACGCTCGACGAGGCCACCGTCCTGGCCGCCTTCGAGCGCTTCTTCGGCACCGCGCTGCGGCTGAGCGACGATTTCTCGAAAGCCGAACTCGAAGCCGCCCGGCAAAAGTTTCTGGCGGCGCTCAAGAACTAGACCTCTGTCGGGTTACGCTGCGCCAACCCAACCTACGCGCTGGTGAATTGCGTAGGTCGGGTTAGCCCACAGGGCGTAGCCCGACAAGAGCTTGCCAAGGTGCAGGATGTCGATGTCGGGTTACGCTGCGCTAACCCGACCTCCGAAACTGCGCCAGGCAGAGACATCGCGACCATGACTTCCGACCCCAGGCCCCCAGCACAAAAAGTCATCAAGATCCGCCGCGACTACAACATCTGGGTCGCCAACGAGACGATGGAAGACTACGCGCTGCGCTTTACCCCGCGCAGCTTTCGCAAGTGGTCCGAAATGCGCGTGGCCAACACGGCTTTCGGCGCGGCCTCGTTTCTGGTGCTGGAGGCCGTGGGCGCCACCATGCTGGTGGACGCCGGCTTCATCAACACCTTCTGGGCGATTCTCGCCACCGGGCTGATCATTTTCCTGCTCGGCCTGCCCATCAGCTACACCGCCGCCAAACACGGGCTGGACATGGACCTGCTGACCCGGGGCGCCGGCTTCGGCTACATCGGCTCGACGATCACGTCCCTGATCTACGCCTCCTTCACCTTCATATTCTTTGCGCTGGAAGCGGCCATCATGGCCTACGCGCTGGAGCTGGCCTTCGGCATTCCGCCCGCGTGGGGCTACCTGATCTGCGCGCTGGTGGTCATTCCGCTGGTCAGCCACGGCGTCACCGCCATCAGCAAACTGCAGGCCTGGACCCAGCCGCTGTGGCTCTTTCTGCTGGTGCTGCCCTACGCCTTCGTGCTGGCGGAAGAGCCCGGCGCGCTGGCCGGGCTGTGGCGCTACCCCGGCGCCCGGGGCGACGGTGCCCACTTCGACCCGCACCTGTTCGGCGCCGCGCTGACCGTGGGCATCGCGATGATCACGCAGATCGGCGAACAGGTGGATTACCTGCGCTTCATGCCCGAAAAAACGCCCGCCAACGCCCGCCGCTGGTGGCTGGGCGTGGTCATCGGCGGCCCCGGCTGGGTGCTGCCGGGCATCCTCAAGATGCTGGGCGGCGCGCTGCTGGCTTACCTCGCGCTGCGCAACCAGGTGCCGGTCGACAAGGCCATCGACCCGAACCAGATGTACCTGATCGGCTTCTCCCACGTCTTCGACAACACCCTGCTTGCGATTGCCGTCACGGCGCTCTTCGTCGTCGTCTCGCAGCTCAAGATCAACGTCACCAACGCCTACGCCGGCTCGCTGGCGTGGTCCAACTTTTTTGCCCGGCTCACCCACAGCCACCCCGGGCGCGTGGTGTGGGTGGTGTTCAATACGCTGATCGCGCTGCTGCTGATGGAGCTGGACGTTTTCCGGGCGCTCGGCCAGGTGCTCGGGCTGTATTCCAACATCGCCATTTCGTGGATGGCGGCGGTGGTGGCCGACCTGGTCATCAACAAGCCGCTGGGCCTGTCGCCACCGGGCATGGAGTTCAAGCGCGGCCACCTCTACGACATCAACCCGGTGGGCGTCGGGGCCATGCTGGTGGCCTCACTGCTGTCGATTGCCAGCTTTGTCGGCCTGTTTGGCGAGGGCGTGCAGCCTTATGCCTCGTTTGTCGCGCTGGGCGCGGCCTTCGTGGTGTCGCCGCTGCTGGCCTGGATCACCGGCGGCCGCTACTACCTGGCGCGCCAGCCCGAAGCCGTGGTGGGCAAAACCTGCGCCGTGTGCGAGCGCGACTACGAAGCCGAAGACATGGCCCACTGCCCCGCCTACCAGGGCCCGATCTGCTCGCTGTGCTGCTCGCTGGACGCCCGCTGCCACGACCTGTGCAAACCCGAGGCCAGCCTCACCGCCCAGTGGAACACCCTGTTGCGCCGCCTGTTGCCGGCGTCAGCGGTGCCCTACCTCGAAACCGGCCTGGGCCATTACCTGCTGCTCATGAGCGGCATCGTGCCCGTGCTGGCGCTGGTGCTGGGCGTGCTCTACACCCACGAAAACCTGACCCTCGGCAGCGGCCACGCCGAGGTCCACGCCGCGCTGCAGGACAGTTTCATCAAAAGCTTTGCCGCCCTGCTGATGCTCTCGGGCGTTGGCGCCTGGTGGATGGTGCTGACCCAGGAAAGCCGCCGCGTGGCGCAGGAAGAATCGAACCGGCAAACCCAGCTCCTGATGCAGGAAATCGAATCCCACCAGCGCACCGACGAAGCCCTGCAAAAGGCCCGCCACGTGGCCGAGCAGGCCAACCAGGCCAAAAGCCGCTACATCACCGCCATCAGCCACGAACTGCGCACCCCGCTCAACAGCATCCTCGGCTACGCGCAGATCCTGGATGCGGACGAGAACATTCCGCCCGCCCGCAGGCAAGCCGTGAGCGTCATCCGCAAGTCGGGCGACCACCTGCTGTCGGTGATCGAGGGCACGCTGGACATCGCGCGCATCGAAGGCGGCAAACTGACACTCGACGTGCGGGCGCTGGATTTTCCGGATTTCCTGCAGCAGATCGTCGGCATGTTCGAGCTGCAGGCCCGCAACAAGGGCTTGAGTTTCGAGTACCAGCCGGCCGGCGAGATTCCGCCCGTGGTGCGCGTGGACGAAAAGCGCCTGCGCCAGATCCTCATCAACGTGCTGGGCAACGCCGTCAAATTCACCGTGCGCGGCGGCGTCACCTTCAAGGTGGAATGCCGGCGCGAAATGGCCGTGTTCGACATTCGTGACAGCGGCCCCGGCATTCCGGCCGCCGACCTGGAACGCATCTTCGAGCCCTTCGAGCGCGGCAGCACCGCGCAGGCCGGCGGCAGCGGCGTCGGGCTCACCATCGCGCGCATGCTCACCGACCTGATGGGCGGCCAGATGCAGGTTTCCAGCACACCGGGCGAAGGCACGCTGTTCCGCATCCGCCTGTTTCTGCCGCAGGTGCATTCGGCCCAGGCCGCCCGCGAACTGCCGCGCAGCAACCGCATCGGCTACGTGGGCGTGCGCCGGCGCATCCTGGTGGTCGACAACGAAAAGGTGGATCGCGACATGCTGCAAAGCATGCTCGAACCCCTGGGTTTTGTGCTTGAACAGGCCGCCAGCGGCGAAGAGGCGCTCAAGGTGATCCCGCTCTTTGCGCCCCATCTCGTGTTCATGGACCTCGGCATGCCGGGCATCGACGGCTGGGAAACCCTGCGCCGCATCCGCCAGCAACAGCTCACCGACGCCCACCTCGCGGTGCTGTCCGCCAACGCCTTCGACAAGGGGCTGGACAACGACGCCGGCATTGCGCCGGACGATTTCATCGTCAAGCCCCTGCGCCTGCACCACCTGCTCGACTGGCTGGGCCGCAAGCTGCAGCTCGAATGGGTGAGCGCCGACAGCCCGCCGCCGTCGGCCGCCCCCGCCCCGCAGGCACCGCCGCCGATCCATGCGCCGGCCGAGGCCCACCTCGCCGCGCTGGATGAACTCATCGGCCTGGGCTACCTGCGCGGCATTCTCAACAAACTGGGCGAAATCGAACGCCTCGACACCGCGCACGCCGAATTCGTGCGCGTCCTGCGCGATCTGGCACGCCAGTTCCAGTTCGACGCGATGAAGGAAATCCTCCGGAAAGTACGCGATGCCAGCCCCGATACTCTCGAATGAACGCCTGATTTCGGACATCGTCCTGATCGTCGACGACATCCCGGAAAACCTCGCGCTGCTCCACGACGCCCTCGACGAGGCCGGCCACACCGTGCTGGTTGCCACCAACGGCGAATCGGCGCTGCAACGGGCCCGCCAGAGCCTGCCCGACGTCATCCTGCTCGACGCGCTGATGCCCGGCATGGACGGCTTCGAGGTGGCCCGCCGGCTCAAGGCCGACTTTGCGACCCAGCACATCCCCATCGTCTTCATGACCGGGCTGACCGAAACCGAGCACGTGGTGGCCGCCTTTGCCGCCGGCGGCGCCGATTACGTCACCAAGCCGATCCGCCCGCCGGAAGTGCTCGCCCGCATCGCCGCCCACGTGCAGAACGCCCGTCAGATGCGCCAGGCCCGTAGCGCCCTCGACGCCTTCGGCCAGGCCACCGTGGCCGTGCGCGCCGCCGACGGCAAGCTGGTGTGGCAAACGCCCCTCGCCCGCCGGCTGATGAACGACTACTTCGCCAACCCGGAACACATCGCCCCGGAAGAACTGATTGCCTGGATCGCCGCCGCCCACGCCGCCCGCCACGACGGCCGCGAACCGCAATCCCTGCTCATCGCCGACGGCGCCCGCCGCCTGCTCGCCTCCTTCCACGACCAGACCGGCGACGACGAATGGCTGGTCGTGCTGCGCGAGGAAAACGATGCCTCCGCGGTCGAATCCCTCATCGCCGCCTTCCGCCTCACCCAGCGCGAGGCCGAAGTCCTCTACTGGGTCGTGCAGGGCAAAACCAGCAAGGACATCGGCGACATCCTCGGCAGCAGCCCGCGCACGGTGAACAAGCACCTGGAGCACGTTTTCGAGAAGCTCGGCGTGGAAACCCGCACCGCCGCGGCCAACCTGGCAATGGGAAAGATGCGCGGCGGGTGACCGCCGGGGCCGCCCGCAACCGGTGATGTGTGCCGCGCTTTCCTAGGTGATAACCCGTAGGGACAACTTTTACGCCAGGCGTAAACTTCGGCTTTCACCTCAGGAAGATCAAAATGCAAAACATTCAACGCCACGCAGCCTGGGCGTTAGTGGCCATTCTTGGCGCATGCGCTCTCGGCGTCGTCGGGCTCAATCGCGGTGAAACCATCAATGCACTGTGGCTGGTCATTGCGGCCGTGTGCACCTACTTGATCGCTTACCGCTACTACAGCCTGTTCATCGCCGACCGGGTCATGGAACTCGACCCCACCCGGATGACCCCGGCGATCCGCCATAACGACGGCCTGGATTACGTTCCCACCAACAAGTACGTCCTGTTTGGCCACCACTTTGCCGCCATTGCCGGCGCGGGGCCGCTGGTAGGGCCCGTGCTGGCCGCCCAGATGGGCTACCTGCCCGGAATGCTGTGGATTCTGGCCGGCGTGGTCTTTGCCGGCGCGGTCCAGGATTTCATCGTGCTGTTCATTTCCACGCGGCGGGACGGCCGCTCGCTGGGCGATCTGGTCAAATCGGAACTGGGCGCGGTGCCCGGCGTCATCGCCCTGTTCGGCACCTTCATGATCATGGTGATCATCCTCGCGGTGCTCTCGCTGATTGTGGTCAAGGCGCTGACCGGCTCGCCGTGGGGCACGTTTACCGTCATGGCGACCATCCCGATTGCGCTGCTGATGGGCGTCTATAGCCGCTACCTGCGCCCGGGCCGGATCGGGGAAATGTCGGTGATCGGCTTCATCCTGCTGATGGCCTCCATCGTTTACGGCGGAGACATCGCCGCCAGTCCGGTGTGGGGCCCGTTCTTCACCTTCGACGGCAAGCAACTGACCTGGATGCTGGTCGGCTACGGTTTTGTCGCTTCGGTGTTGCCGGTGTGGCTGCTGCTGGCCCCGCGCGACTACCTGTCCACCTTCCTGAAGATCGGCACCATCCTCGGCCTGGCTGTCGGCATTGCGATTGTCGCCCCCGACCTGCAAATGCCGGCCCTCACCCGCTTCATCGACGGCAGCGGCCCCGTCTGGTCGGGCAGCCTGTTCCCCTTCCTGTTCATCACGATCGCCTGTGGCGCGGTGTCAGGCTTTCACGCCCTGATCTCCTCCGGCACCACGCCCAAAATGCTGGACAACGAAAAGAACGCCCGCCTGATCGGTTACGGCGGCATGCTCATGGAATCGTTTGTGGCGATGATGGCCCTGGTGGCGGCATCGGTCATCGATCCCGGCGTCTATTTCGCCATGAACAGTCCGGCGGCAATCATCGGCACCACCCCCGAGCAGGTGGCCCAGGTGATTTCCGGATGGGGCTTCGCGGTCACCCCGGAAATGCTGACCCAGACGGCCAAGGATGTCGGCGAGAACACGATCATCTCGCGTGCCGGCGGCGCGCCGACCCTGGCGGTCGGCATGGCGCACATCCTCTCCGGCTTCATAGGCGGCAAGACGATGATGGCCTTCTGGTACCACTTCGCCATTCTGTTCGAAGCCCTGTTCATCCTCACCGCCGTCGATGCGGGAACGCGCGCCGGGCGCTTCATGCTGCAAGACCTGATGGGCACCTTTGTGCCGTCCATGCGCCGGATGGATTCCATCGTGGCCAGCCTGGTCGCCACGGCCCTGTGCGTCGCCGCCTGGGGCTACTTCCTGTATCAGGGCGTCGTCGATCCGCTGGGTGGCATCAACACCCTGTGGCCGCTGTTCGGCATTGCCAACCAGATGCTGGCAGGCGTTGCCCTGATGCTGGCCACCGTGGTGCTGTTCAAGATGAAGCGGCAACGCTTTGCCTGGGTCACGATGGTGCCCACCGCATGGCTGCTGCTGTGCACGCTGACCGCGGGCTGGCAGAAGGTGTTTCACGACAACCCGAAAATCGGCTTCCTGGCCGCGGCCAACAAATATCAGGCCGCGCTGGATAAAGGCGAGTTGCTGGCGCCCGCCAAAAACATCGATCAGATGCACCAGATCATCCTGAACAACCAGATCGACGCCGGCATGGCGGCGCTCTTCCTGTTCCTGGTGGTCAGCATCCTGGCCTTTACCATTCCGGCCTGCCGCAAGGCCCTTGGCCAGAAGCAGCGCACCGACCAGGAAACGCCTTACCAGCCGATTCCGGCGAACTTCCACGTATAAGGGGCACCGCATGTTCTCGGACCTCGCCCGCATGGGCAAGTATCTTGGCCAGGCCGCCCGCCTGATGGTGGGCGTGCCGGACTACGACACGTATGTCCAGCACATGCGCCTGACGCACCCGGAACTGCCGGTCATGGATTACCCAACCTTCTTCCGGGAGCGCCAGGAAGCCCGCTACGGCGGCGGGGACGGGCGCCCCGGGCGGTGCTGCTGAACGCCGCGGCCTGAATCCATCAAACCGGCCGGCGAGACTTCCTGTCTCGCCGGCCGGTTTTTTGGCTCTGTCATTTAAGCCCTTGCTGGACGGCTTTCCCGTGTTTAGCGTCACATTGGCCGGGCCTCGCCCCGGCGGGCGACCTTCTTCTTTGTTGTACGACAAAGAAGAAGGCAAGAAAACGTACCCCGCTGCCGCGCCCCCTTCGGGGGTTCCCTCCTTCCGGCGATGCCGGGCGGGGTCTTCGCAAACTCGCCCTTCGGGCTCAGACATGCGAAGCCCTTTTTCCGCCCGTCATCACCTCCAGTCGGCACGTCAGAGGGGACCGGAAATGCAGGTGATCAACGGTCAGTAGCCCTATCAGCTTCCGGAGAGGCTCGGTGCTCCTCTGACAGCCCGTCTGAAACTTTGATCCGCGGAGCAACGGGCGGGGGAGTCATTCGCCCAAGCGAATGACCGGTGAAGCCGGGTCGCCTTCTTTGCCTCCTTTCTTGGCGAAGCAAGAAAGGAGGTCGCCCGCCGGGGGCGGAGGCGGGGTTTCGCGGAGCATCGCTCCGCGCCGCCGTAGCCGGCCGGGTGTGCAAACCCGGTCGTGGGAAACCCCGGCCAATGTGACGCCAAACACCGGAAAGCCTGACCTGTCGCGGGGAAAACGCTTTCCACACTCAACGCGAACATAGCCATTTTTGAAACGAGGCTACACACCCCGCGGGCGTTTGAGCAGCTTCATCACCCCGCCGGGCGGCATGGCGCCAAGAATCGCGCCCACCGACACCACCACAATCCCCACCACGACATAAACCGTCAGCGCCTCGTCAAGGATGAAAAACGCACCAATGGCCGAAACGCCCGGCACGAGCGCCAGCATCATCGATGCCTCGCACGAGCCGATCTTTTGATTGGCATAGCTGTACATGCCCCCCGCCAGCAGGGCCGCGACGACTCCCTGATAAACGGCCTGCAAGGCGATCTCGGCGGGTGAACTGGCGGAAATCGCCTGGGGCAGCCACAGCAGATAAACCGGCATGTAGATCAGCATTGAAAACGTCGCCACGCCGCTGATCGCCAGCTGCGGCCGCACCGCCCAGCGCCGCATCAGCAAGCCGAACACGGCCCAGGTCAGGGCGGCGAGCAGAAAAAGGATGTCGCCGATCCAGCGTGATCCCGCGTCAGGCTCAATCAGGCTTTCGTAGCCGATCAAAACCAGCCCCGCACTCGACAGCAACAGGGCCATGACAATGTGGCGTGCCAGCCTGAAGCCGGACATCAGCGCCACGATCACGATCGTCCAGAACGGAATGCCGCCGTTCACGAACACCCCGGCGTGGGCCGTCGGCGCAAAGGCAAAACCGGAATACACCAGCAGCCCGTAGCCCAGCCCGCCAAACAGGGCCAGCACCAGATAACGGGGCCAGTCCCGCGGCGCCACCCGGGCCATGAAATACGGCAGCGCAATCACCCCCGACACGCCGTAGCGCAGCGCGGCGATGTCAAAGGGCGTCATCACGCCCTTGCTCCCCAGGCGCGAAACGATATTGAAACCGGACCAGCACAGCACCACGACCAAGGCCGCCAGCACGCCCCGGGTGTGATCGGAAATACCGGCGCCGCTACGCACAGACATGTTCATCGGGACACCTCCAGGGTTGAGGGCAAGCGCCCGGCGCGACACGGACAGATGCGGACCCTGCAGCTTATCGACAAAGTCGGGCGAAAGCTCCGTCCGGGTCAGCGCCCGCCGAGCGGCGCCCACGAATAATCCTGAAAGGCCGCCAGCGCCTCCTCGGGGCTTTGATCGGCGCGCAACTGGAAGGCATCGAAGCCGCAGCGCTGCAGGAAATACAGCTGGTCGCGCAGCACGTCGCCCACCGCCCGCAATTCACCCGTGTAGCCATGGCGGCTGCGCAGCAGGCGGGCCAGGGAATAGCCCCGCCCGTCGGTGAACACCGGAAAGCGGATGGCGATCAGCGGAATGTCGGCCAGCCACGGCAGCACGGCTTCCGGCTCGTCATCCGGGCCCAGCCACACGCCGGCACAGGCGGGGTCGAGACTTGCCCGGTGAGTCAGCCACGCGGCCAGCGGCAGCACAAAACGCCCGCCGGCCTCCAGACGCGCGGCAAGCTGCGCTTCGCCTGCGTCGATCCACTGCCAGCCATCGTCGGCGATCTGACCGTTACGGATCAGGGTATTCATGCCGCACCTCCGTACACCCGCGCCTTGAAGGGCTCGAGGCCGATCCGCTCGACCGCGTCGATGAAAATCTCGCCCTCATGACGGGCCTCCAGATACACCTCCAGCAGGCGCTCGATCACGCCGGGAATCTGCCCGGCGGCAAAGGACGGGCCGATCACCTTGCCCAGCGCGGCAGCGGCGCCTTCGCGGCCGCCGATGGTCACCTGATACCACTCCTCGTTGTTCTTATCGACACCCAGGATGCCGATGTGGCCGATGTGGTGGTGGCCGCAGGCATTCACGCAGCCCGACATGTTGAGTTCCAGCGGGCCCAGGTCGAACTGGTAATCCAGATTGTCGAAGCGCTGCTGGATGGCCGCCGCCACCGGGATGGAGCGGGCATTGGCCAGGGAGCAGAAATCGCCGCCGGGGCAGCACACCAGATCGGTCAGCAGGCCGATGTTGGGCGTGGCGAGGCCGAGGGCGCGCGCCCCCTCCCACAGGGCCGGCAAATCCTTGCGGGCCACGTGGGGCAACACCAGGTTCTGCTCGTGGCTGACCCGGATTTCACCAGCGCTGAAGCGCTCGGCCAGATCGGCGACGCCGTCCATCTGCTCGGCGGTGGCATCCCCCGGCGGCGCGCCGGTCTTCTTGAGGGACAGGGTGACGATGGCGTAGCCGTCTTGCCGGTGGGGTGCCACATTGCGTTCGACCCACCGGGCAAAGGCGCGCGTGTCCTGCAGCGCCTGCCGGTAGCCTGGATCGTCGGCCGCGGCGGGGGCGTAATCCGCGCGGGTAAAAAAGGCCTCCATGTCCCGAAAGCTCTGTTCGGTGAGGGTGGCGGGGCCGCCCCGGCTCCACGCCCATTCGTCCTCCACCTCCTTCGCAAAGCCTTCGAGGGTCAGGTCTTTCACCAGGATCTTGATGCGCGCCTTGTACTTGTTGTCGCGCCGGCCATAGCGGTTGTAGACCCGCAGGATGGCCTCGAAATAGTTAAGCAGTTCCTCGCGGGGCAGAAAGTCCTTGATCGTCTTGCCGACCATCGGCGTCCGCCCCAGCCCGCCACCGACGAAAACTTCGAAGCCGATGCGGCCATCCAGCGCCACCCGCGCGCTGGCGCCGATGTCGTGAAAGCGCACCGCGGCCCGGTCTTCGGCGCCACCCGAAATGGCGATCTTGAACTTGCGCGGCAGGAACAGGAATTCCGGCGCCAGCGTGGACCACTGGCGGACGATCTCGCAGTAAGGGCGCGGGTCGAACAGCTCGTCGGCGGCCACCCCGGCAAACTGGTCGGTGGTGATGTTGCGGATGCAGTTGCCGGAGGTCTGGATGGCGTGCATCTGCACCGTGGCCAGTTCGGCCAGGATGTCCGGCGCCTCTTCGAGCCGCACCCAGTTGTACTGGATGTTGCTGCGGGTGGTGAAGTGTCCGTAGCCCCGGTCGTAGCGGCGGGCGATGTCGGCGAGCTTTCTCAGCTGATGGCTGGCCAGGGTGCCGTAGGGAATCGCCACCCGCAGCATGGGCGCGTGACGCTGCACGTAGAGGCCGTTCTGCAGGCGCAGCGGGCGGAAGTCGTCCTCGGACAGGCGCCCGTCGAGAAAGCGCGTCATCTGGTCGCGGAACTGCACGACCCGGTCGTTCACCAGGCGCTGGTCGGTTTGGTTGTAGAGGTACATGGCTGAATGGCCTTGGCGATAAGGTGGGGGCGACTCCAGCCGCCCGGGGAATGTTCAGGGCAGCACGAAGGTGCTTTTTTCGGTCACCCGGCTTGCCGGATCACCGGCCGCCTGGACGCTGAAGGCGATGGGGCTGGCGCCGGACTTGGCGGCATCGGGCGGGGCCACGACGGTCACGCGCACTTCCCGGATGCTCCCGGCGTCGCCGGCAAAGCGCTGCGCACCGAGCAGCTCGATGCCGGGCAGGCCGCTCACTGCCACCTCGAAGTCACGGGCGCCCTCGGCCATGTTGATCAGCTTGAGGGTGTAGGCGTTCTCGATGCGGCCATCCGCCGTTTCGCGGGACAAACTGCCCCGGTCGCGCAGCACATCCACCCGCAGCAGCGAACGCTGGGTCACCGTCCACGCGCCAAGGGCGACGAACACGCCGATCAGCCCGGCATACACCGCCAGGCGTGGCCGAGCGCTGGGCCGGGGCGCGCCGGCAAGCTCCTGCTCGGAGGCAAAGCGGATCAGGCCGACCGGCTTGGCGATGCGGGTCATCACCTCGTCGCAGGCATCCACGCACAGGCCGCAGTTGATGCACGGGTACTGGAGGCCGTCACGGATATCGATGCCGACGGGGCACACCTGCACACAGATGCCGCAGTCGATGCAGTCACCCCCGCCCTTGCCCTTGCGCGGCTCGCCGCGGGCCACGTCATAGCTGACGGTGCGCGTGGTGGAGTCGAACATCACGCCCTGGAAGCGCGAGTAAGGGCACATGTGCTGGCACACCGCTTCACGGGCAAAGCCGGCCTGCACATAGGTGAACACGGCGTAGAAGATCAGCCAGAAAGCCTCCCACGGCCCGAGATTCCAGCTCGCCACGGCGGGCAGCAGTTCGCGGATCGGCGTGAAGTAGCCAACGAAGCTGATCGCCGTCCAGGCCGCGATCAGGCCCCACAGGGCGTACTTGGTGCTGCGCAGGGCCAGCTTGCGCGGGGTCGGCGGGCTTTGGTCGAGCTTGAGGCGGGCCAGGTGATCGCCTTCCACCCTGGTTTCGACCCACATGAAGATCGAGGTGTAGACCGTCTGGGGGCAGGCAAAACCGCAGAACAGCCGCCCGGCCATCGCGGTCACGAGAAACAGGCCGGTCGCTGCGAGAATCAGCGCAATCGCGCCCAGCAAGGCATCCTGCGGCCACAGCACCAGGCCGAACAGGTAAAACTTTTCGTGCGGAATATCGAAGAGGATGGCCTGGCGGCCGCCCCACTGGAGCCAGCAGGCCCCGTAAAAAACGATCTGGGTGAGCCACACCATGGCCCAGCGGATCGTGTTGAACCGGCCGCGAACCTCGCGGGCGTGGATCTTCCCTTTCTTGCGATACAGCTCGAGTTTCGCTTCGCGGACTTTACTGACAGGCTTGTTCATTCGGGCATTCCTCCTGGATCAGGAGTAAATCACCCGCCGCCGAATGGAAACAGATTCAGCGCAACGAATTTATAACAGGCACAGATTTCGTAGGGGCGACTTCAGTCGCCCTCAGCCGGCAAAATCAGGCTCCAGGCTCAGCCTCCGCGGGCGACTGAAGTCGCCCCAACAGAAAATCATCCGCCCGATTGCGAGCTGCTGGCCAGTCTGCCCAGCGTGGCGACCGCCGCGCGGAGGCGCGCGTCGACCGGGTGGCCGAAGTTGAGGCGGATGCAGTGGCCGAACTCCCGCTTGGCCGAAAAGATGGGGCCCGGGGCGATGCTGATGCCCTGCTCCAGCGCCTGCCGGTGCAACAGCAGGGCGTCCACCGTGCGGGGCAACTCCAGCCACAGGAAATAGCCTCCCTGGGGCCGGGCCAGCCGGGTGCCTTCAGGAAAATGAGCCTCCACCGCTTCGACCAGCATGGCCTCCTGGGCAGCGAGGCTGCGGCGCAGGTGGCGCAGATGGTTTTCGTAGCCGCCCTGCTTGAGGTAATCGGCCATCGCAATCTGCACCGGAACCGTGGTGGCCAGGCTGGTGGACAGCTTCTGGCGCTGGATCAGCGTGGCGTAGCGCCCGGCCGCAATCCAGCCGATCCGGTAGCCCGGCGCCAGGCATTTGGAGAAGGACGACACGTGCATGACCCGCCCGTTCGGGTCCACCGCCTTGCTGCACAGGGGCGCGTGGGGGCCAAAGTGCAGCTCGGCGTACACGTCGTCCTCGATCAGCGGCACATCGTGGCGGTCGAGCAGTTCGACCAGCGCCTTCCTCCGCTCGTCCGGCACCAGGCTGCCGGTCGGGTTGGCAAAGTTGAGCATGAAGAGGCAGGCCTTGATCGGGTGATGGCGCAGCGCGTCTTCCAGCGCGGTCAGGCTGATGCCCTCCCGCGGGTGGGTCGGAATCTCGATCACCTTGAGGCCCAGCCGCTCGCTGGCCTGCAGCCCGGCGTAAAAGGTGGGCGACTCGATGGCGATCAGATCGCCCGGCCGGGTTACCGCCTGCAGGCACAGGTTGATCCCCTCCATCGCCCCCGAGGTGATGACGATCTCCGCCGGCGACACGCTGGCGCCGTGGGCCAGGTAGCGCAGGGACAGCTGGCGGCGCAGCTCGTCGTTGCCCGGCGGCAGATCGGTGATGGTGGACTGCGGGTCCAGGTGGCGCGCCGCCGCGGCGAGAAAGCGCCCGAGCTTGTCGAGGGGAAAAAGGTAGGGACTGGGAAAGCTCGAGCCCAGCGGAACAACGGCCGGATCCTTGACGCTGTCGAGGATCTCGAAGATGAAGTCGCTCACCGCCAGCTGCGTCGAATGCCCCACCGGGCGGGTCATTTCCGGCTCGGGCAGACTTTGGCCAAGCCGCGCCCGCACAAAATAGCCCGACTTGGGGCGGGCCTCGATCAGCCCCCGGCTTTCGAGCAGGTGATAGGCCTGGGTCACCGTCACCGGCGCAATCCCGTGGGTGCGGCAGGTCTGGCGGACGGAGGGCAGGCGGTCGCCGGGGCGCAGCACCCCCTCGGCGATCAGCGCCGCGGTTTTTTCGGCAAGGTCGTGGTAAAGCGTCATGGATCAATGGTAGCAGCGCGCTTCGGCGGAACCGTGCCGCATGTGCCGATCGGTCGGGCATA
This sequence comes from Zoogloea sp., assembly GCF_030157465.1. GTDB lineage: Bacteria > Pseudomonadota > Gammaproteobacteria > Burkholderiales > Rhodocyclaceae > Zoogloea. The sequence continues at coordinate 1,960 of NZ_JAOAUU010000054.1, read as the reverse complement.
CTCGGGCCGGCTTTCAACCCACTCCTTCCCGAGGTTTTCATGAGCACCCACTGGATCCCCACACTGGCCGTGGCCATGAGCTGCACATTTACGGCAGCGGCCGCACTGGCAGGCGCGCACGACATCAACTGCAAAAAAGCCGTCGCCGGCAGTACGGAAGCCCTGGTGTGCCAGGACCCCGGCCTGTCCGCGCTGGACCGCGTGATCGGACGTGTTTTTGCGGCGGCGAGCCGCAAGGCGGTCAATGAGCATCCACCGGTGCTCAAGGCGGAGCAGCGGGGCTGGATCAAGGGGCGCAACGACTGCTGGAAAAGCGACGACAGGCGCAGCTGCGTGGAGCAAGCCTACCGCCTGCGCATCGCCGAGCTGCAGGCACGCTACCGGCTCGTGCCGGCGGTGGCCGAGGCCCGCTACGTGTGTGACGACAGCCCCGGCAGCGAGCTGCTGGTCACGTTTTTCCAGACCGATCCCGCCAGCCTGATCGCCGAACGCGGCGACAGCAATTCGTTGATGTATCAGCAGATCAGCGCCAGCGGCACGCGCTACCAGGGGCGCAACGAAAGCTTCTGGGAGCACCAGGGCGAAGCGCGGGTCACCTGGGGCTTCGAGGCGCCGGAAATGCACTGCACAAAAGCCGCCGCCACCAGCACGCCGGCAAACCTGCAGGGCACCGCGTGGCAACTGCGCGCAATCCAGTCCATGGACGATGTCCAGGGCACCACCCGGATCAGCGAGCCGCAGCGCTACACGATCCGCTTCAACGCCGGCGGCCGGCTGGCCCTGCGGCTGGACTGCAACCGGGGCATGGGCACCTGGCAGGCCACGCCGGCGGCCGATCGATCGGGGGCGCTGGAACTCGGCGCGGTGGCCGGCACCCGCGCCCTGTGCGGCCCGGCGTCGCTGGACCAGAAGCTGGTGCGTGACCTTCCCCATGTCCGCTCGTATGTGCTCAAGGACGGCCGGCTGTTCATGTCCCTGATGGCCGACGGCGGAATCTACGAGTGGGAAGAGATTCGGGAAAGCATTCGCGACGACATGCGCTGAGCCGCCCGACGACGCGGCCCCGAAACGCTTAGTCCGGGGCCTCGTCCACCTCCAGCGCGCCGTCCGGATCGAGCCTGATCTTGCCTTCGGCCACATCCCGGAATTCCACCGCGCCCGCATCGACGCCCAGGTCGCGGCTCAGCACCTCGGTGAAGCGCGCCACGTTGCGGGTGATCATGTTGGGAAACATCAGGCGGTCCTGCTCCTGCCAGCTTTGCTCCTTGAACGACGGATCGGCCTTGCTCATGCCGCTCGCCAGCTCCTGCTGGGATTCCATCGTCGGCGTCCAGCAGGTTCCTGCGCCGGCGGCGATGACGCGGGCGATCTGCCGGTCGGCCGGCACCCGTTCTTTCAGCGCAAATAAAATCTGCGGCTGCACGCGCTTGAAGATGGCGTCGTGAGCCGCGATCTTGCTGCCGTCATCCAGAATGCAGCTGATCGTCATGCAGCTGTTGACGGCGCCAAAATCGATACCGTCGGCTGCGCTTGCCACGGCCACACGGCCTTCCGTACACGGAATCATTGTCATTGCATCGACCTCCCCTGAACCCGTCCGCCCAACGGGGCGGACGGCGCTACCTGTCATTTTTATAGGCCATGTTCGCGTTAAGTGTGGAAAGCGTTTTCCCCTCGATAGGTCAGTTTTCCAGGTCTCGCGGGCCTGCTGGCGCGAACCTGAGACCTTCCTGGGCGGCTTTCCCGTGTTTGGCGTCACATCGGCCGGGTCTCGCCCCGGCGGGCGACCTCCTTTCTTGCTTCGCCAAGAAAGAAGGCAAAGAAGGCGACCCGGCTTCACCGGTCGGCCTTCGGCCGACTCCCCTGCGCTGCTCACAACGGGCGGCCGGCGCAGAACTCGCCCTGCGGGCTCAAACAGCTGCGCCGGACTTCCCCGCCCGTTGCTGCGCTGCTCGGCGGT
>NZ_JAOAUU010000053.1 GCF_030157465.1 Zoogloea sp. | reverse complement strand
GCAGAACTCGCCCTGCGGGCTCAGACAGCTGCGCCGGACTTCCCCGCCCGTTGCTCCGCTGCTCGGCGGTTCAGACGGGCTTTCAGAGGAGCACCGAGCCTCTCCGGAAGCCGATATGGCGACCGACCGTTGATCACCTGCATTTCCTGTCCCCTCTGACGTGCCGACTGGAGGTGATGACGGGCGGAAAAAGGGCTTCGCATGTTTGAGCCCGCAGGGCGAGTTTGCGAAGACCCCGCACGGCATTGCCGGAAGGAGGGAACCCCCGAAGGGGGCGCGGCAGCGGGGTACGTTTCTTTGCCTTCTTTCTTGTCGTACAACAAGAAAGAAGGTCGCCCGCCGGGGGCGAGTCCCCGGCCAATGTGACGCCAAATACCGGAAAGCCGCCCAGTAAAGGCTCAACCCCTTTGAATTCGACCGGGCGGGCTGAGTGTCCGGCCCGCCCCGGTTGCAAGAGGTGTCAGCCGGCCTGCAGGTTGCCCAGGGCGTGGTGGGCGGCCAGCCGGACGACGTAGCCGAGCTTGAGGAAGGCCGCCGAGACGGGCAGGGCCAGGTGTCCGGCGATCTGGGTGCCGAGGCTGAAGCGCTCTGCCAGGGGATAGGCAATCAGTGTCGAGACGATCATCCCCAGGATGGCCAGGGCCATCATGACCTGGCCCGTGGTGAGCACCTGGCGCGGGTTAGCGGGCATGCGCATGGCGGGCTCCCTGTGCGTGGGCAAGCGGCTGGCCGGCGGCCAGGGCGATGCGGCAGATGTGTTCCAGGCGCTCCACGTGCTCGAAGGCCTCCCAGGGTGTCTTGCCGACCGCGACGACGCCGTGGCGGTCGAGCCCGACGATGTGGGGCGGCGCGCCAAGGGCCGGGCGGAAGGCCGCTTCGCAGGCCTCGGCCAGCTCCTCGCTGGTGGCGGGCAGCGCGGGTACGTCGGGGCCGACCCGGGTGTAGCGGGTGACTTCCGGGAAGCCGGCCGACAGCTCGGCCAGCCGGTGTCCGGCGTACAGGGCGGCCACGATATGGGTGGGGTGGAGGTGCAGGACGGTGAGGTGCTGGCTGTTGAACAAAGCCTGCAGGCGACGGTGCAATTCCAGCTCGCCCGAAGGACGGGGCGTCTGCTCGACGCGCGGCGCCCCGCCGGCCGGGACCAGAGCAAACTGGGTCGGCACCAGCGCGTGCTTGATCAGGCCGCTGCCCGACACCAGAAAGCCACGGCGATCTGTCATGGCCACGGACACGTTGCCATCGCGGGTGCTGATCCAGCCGAGCTGGTAGGCCTGCCGCATCACGGCACAGGCCTGTTCAACCGTAAGGTGTTCCGGGGCGGCTCTCTCGTTGGGGGTCATCTTCATCTCCGTTCTGTGTGGAGCAGGGAATGTGTGAAGTGGACTTTAAAATGCATCTTTTAAAGAGTCAACTTAAATGAATCTTTAAGAAAGCCATGTTGCAAGGGCGGGGTTTGAACGCCGCCCGGCAGAACGGGGATGCGACGGGTTTGAGTTGTTGCGAGCCGCCAGACGGACGGCCGGCAATCACAAAGCGCTGCTGTACCGGGCACGAATGCGCCCGGCGATCGGGTGAATGGCGGGCGGTCAGGCCACCCGCGTCAATACATGCAGCAACTGGCGCTGCGAGGGGCTGAGCACCTGGGTGAGGGGAACCTTGTCCAGCGACGCAAGAAAGGCTTCCAGCGCATGGGCGAACACGCCTTTGAGATTGCAGTTTGCGGTGAGCAGGCAGCGGCTCTCGTCGCTGAAACATTCCACCAGCACGAGGTCTGTTTCCATTTTGCGCACCACGTCGCCGATCAGGATTTCACTGGCGGGCCGGGCAAGCCGCAAGCCGCCGCCCTTGCCGCGGATTCCTTCGACGAAGCCGTTGCGGATCAACTGGTTTACCACCTTCATGAGGTGGCTGCGGGATATCTCGAAGCGCTCGGAGATTTCCTGGATCGTCGGGAGGCGATGCTCGTTGGATGCCAGAAAGATCAGGACGCGCAGGGCGTAGTCCGTGTGCTGTGTGATGTGCATGGCCGGCTTCCGGGGCTGAGGGGTGTTCAAACCCTTTCAGTATAAGGGATTTTCAAAAAGAGTCATTTTCATTGACTCTTTAAAGGGTGCATTTTAAAGTCGATTGAAACACCCCGAATCCTTCAGGAGCACCCGCATGCATGCGCCGTACCGCCCCGCGTCCGATGTCCGGGGCAGGCGCATGTCGTCATCGATTTTTACGTGGATTGAGCGTCACCATGAAACGGATTCCCCGTCTCCTTGCCTTGTCCCGCGAACACCATACGGCGCTCAAGCTGGCCCGGCGCCTCGCCATCGATCCGGCAGCGGAAGTGCCCGCCGCAGTCGCCGGGGCGGTGCTTGCCGAACGTCCGGTGCTGCTCGGCCACTTTGCTGAGGAAGAGCGTGATCTGCTCCCCGAACTGCTCCGTTTCGGCGAACAGGCGCTAGCCGAGCGGCTGCTGGATGAGCACCGCCAGATGGAGATTCTCAGCGCGATGCACCACGACCCGGTGGCGCTGGAACGCCTGGGCGTGTTGCTCGCGGCTCACGTCCGCTTCGAGGAAAGAGAGCTTTTCGAGGCGCTGCAGCGGCATTGGGAGTTAGCCACAGAGGACGCCCCGCCCCGGGTCTGATCGCGGCGTGTCGTCGAATGTGCGGGGCCGGGATCGTTCCGGGGGCCGCTCAGTCAAACTTTGACGCCGTGCCTGAATGCATCCGGAAAGGAGTTCGCCATGTCCCGTCCATCGCTGTCTTTGGAGCTGGCCGGGATTTTTGCCGGCCTCGGCTTGCCTGTTCCGGTGGCGGGCGGGCTGGTGGTGCATTCGCCGATCGACGGCAGCGTCATCGGCGCGTGTGCGCCCGCCGGTGATGTGGCTGCGGCGGTGGGGCGGGCGCGGGCGGCCTTTTTGCGCTGGCGCGAGGTGCCGGCGCCGCGCCGGGGCGAGGTGCTGCGGCGCTTCGGGCTGCTGCTGAGGCAGCACAAGACGGGGCTGGGGCGGCTGGTGAGCATCGAGAGCGGCAAGATCCTGTCCGAAGGGCAGGGGGAGGTCCAGGAGATGGTCGACATGTGCGACTTTGCGGTCGGCCTGTCGCGCCAGCTCTACGGCCTGACGATGACGAGCGAGCGGCCCGGCCACCGGATGATGGAGAGCTGGCAGCCGCTGGGCGTGTGCGCGGTGATTACGGCCTTCAATTTTCCCGCCGCGGTGTGGGCCTGGAACGCGGCGCTGGCGCTGGTGTGCGGCGATTCGGTGATCTGGAAGCCGTCGTCGCGCACGCCGCTTACGGCGCTGGCCTGCCAGGGCCTGTTGCTGGAGGCGATGGCCGGGGTGGATGAGGCTCCGCCGGGGCTGAGCCAGTTGCTGGTGGGCGCAGCCGGCATGGGCGGGGCGCTGGCCGACCATCCGGATGTGGCGCTGGTGTCAGCCACCGGCTCGACGGCGATGGGGCGCAGCCTTGCGCCGCGGGTGGCGGCCCGCTTCGGCCGCTGCCTGCTGGAGCTGGGCGGCAACAACGGGATGATCGTGACCCCCAGTGCCGAGCTGGAACTGGCGCTGCGGGCGATTGTGTTTGCCGCCGCCGGCACCGCCGGCCAGCGCTGCACGACGCTGCGGCGGCTGTTCGTGCACGAATCTATTGCACCGCAACTGCTGGCGCGCGTGCAGGCGGCCTTCGCCAGCCTGACGGTGGGCAACCCGCTACAGGCCGGCGTGCTGGTCGGGCCGCTGATCGACGCGGCGGCGGTGGATGCCCACCGGCGGGCGCTGGCCCAGGCGCAGGCCGAAGGCGGCGTGGTGCATGGCGGCGAGACGGTGGCCGTGGCCGACTGCCTCGACGGCTGCTACGTGCGCCCGGCGCTGGTCGAGATGCCGGCCCAGAGCGCGCTGGTGTGCCGCGAAACCTTCAGCCCCATTCTTTACGTGATGCGCTACCGCCGGCTCGATGAAGCCATCGCCGCGCACAACGCGGTGCCCCAGGGCCTGGCGTCGTCGATCTTCACCACCGACCTGCGCGAGGCCGAACGCTTCATGTCGGCCGCGGGCAGTGACTGCGGCATCGTCAATGTGAATATCGGCCCCTCCGGCGCCGAGATCGGCGGGGCCTTTGGCGGCGAGAAGGAGACCGGCGGCGGCCGCGAAGCCGGCTCCGACGCATGGCGGGCCTACATGCGGCGCTCGACCAGCACGATCAATTACTCCCGCGATCTGCCCCTGGCCCAGGGGGTGCGTTTCGATCAGGGCTCATCATAATCAAGGGTTATCGAAATCAGAGAGATTGGTAATTGGACGCTATGAAGTCCGGCGCCGACAATTCAGGGTGTAAACACCCAGTCGGAGGACAGCACCATGAAAACGATCCATGCAGCCAGCCATGCCGCCCACTTCAGCGCCCACGAGCACCCGGCCCGTTTTGCGGTCGGCCTCGCGGTGGCCGGCCTGGGCGCGGCCCTTTTGGTTGCCGAAGCGGTGCGCATGCTCATCGGTGTGAGCTGAAATGCCTGCAGGCAGGGAGGCCTCCATGAACCACACCTACACGACGGCCGATGCAGGCCTTGTGCCGGCCGGCGACGGCACGGTGGCCGCGCTGGCCTGGCGGGATGCCTGGCGTCTGCAGGCACGCAATCATCCGTGGATGACCGGCGGCCTCGGCGTGGCGCTGGTGGCGGTGGCGCTGCTGCTGGCCGCGGGCGCCCGGG
>NZ_JAOAUU010000052.1 GCF_030157465.1 Zoogloea sp. | reverse complement strand
CCGCGCCGCCGCCCATGCCGTTGTAGATGGCGACCATCTGCGGCATGTCGGTCATGGCGACCCTCTTGCCGGACACCCAGGCGAGTGCGCCGCCCAGGCCGATGGCGATGATCATCAGCAGGTAATTGCCCATGCCGGGGGTCAGGAAGGTGACCACCGTGGCGAGGACCATGCCGACACCCGCCCAGATGATGCCCTTGCGCGCCGAAACCGGCGAGCTCATGCCCTTCAGGCCAAGAATGAAGAGAATCGCGGCGACAAAGTAGCTCGCGTCAATCAGCCACTTGATAGCCATTACTTCTTCTCCTTCGATTTGAACATGGCGAGCATGCGTTCGGTCACCACGTAACCGCCTGCCGCATTGGCCGCGCCCAGCAGCACGGCGACGAAGCCGATGGCCTGCTGCAGCGGGGTTTCCGCCTGGCCGAGGGCAATCATGCCGCCCACCAGCACCACGCCGTGCACAAAGTTGGATCCGGACATCAGGGGCGTGTGCAGGATCACCGGCACACGGGAAATGACTTCGTAGCCGGTAAAGGCCGCGAGCATGAAAATATAGATTGCAACGAATCCGTCCATGGTCGTCTCCCGGTTAGAGGCCCAGAACCTGCTTGACGCCGGCATGGCGAAGTTCGCCACCGTGGGTCAGACAGGCACCAGCCAGCACGTCGTCCTCCCAGTCCAGGGCCAGGGCCCCGTCCTTGATGAACGGCGAGATGAAATTGAAGAGGTTCTTGGCGTACATCTCGGAGGCATGCACCGGCATGCGGCTCGGAATGTTGGTGGGGCCGATGATCAGCGTCTCGCCCACCCAGGTTTTTTCGCCTGCCAGGGTGCCAGCCACGTTGCCGCCGGTTTCCGCAGCCATGTCAACGACGATCGAGCCCGGCTTCATCTTCGCCACCATGTCGGCACTCACGATCACCGGCGCCTTCTTGCCGGGAATCGCCGCCGTGGTGATCAGCACGTCACAGTCGGCGATGGCGCGACCGAGCTTGTCGGCCTGCTGGCGTTTCTCGTCCTCGGTCAGTTCGCGGGCGTATCCGCCAGCGCCGGCTGCCGACACGCCGGTGTCAACGAACTTGGCACCCAGGGACTCGATCTGCTCCTTGGTTTCGGGGCGCACGTCATAGCCGGAAACCATCGCGCCGAGCCGCTTGGCCGTGGCGATCGCCTGCAGGCCCGCCACGCCGGCACCGATCACCAGCACCTTCGCCGGACGGATCGTGCCCGCGGCGTAAGTCAGCATCGGAAAGAACTTGGGCGAATGGTCGGCTGCAATCAACGCACATTCGTAGCCTGCCACCGCGGCCTGGCTCGACAGCACGTCCATGCTCTGGGCACGGGAGATACGGGGCAATAGCTCCAAAGCGAAGCAGGTGATGTTCTTTTGACGCAAAAGCTCGATCCGCTCCTTGCTGGACCAGGGCTGCTGCAAGCCAACCAGAACAGCGCCGGATTTAAGCTCGGCGATGTCTTCGATGGACAGCGGCTGGACCTGCAGGATCACGTCCGCCTTGCGCAGAACAGAACGCGCATCCGCGTCGAGTTCGGCCGCGCCGTAGTCCTCATCACGAAAATAAGCCGCTGAACCGGCACCCACCTGGAGCATCAACGTTGCTCCAAGACCCTGATATTTCTTGGCTACATCGGGGACAAGCGCAACACGTCGCTCACCCGCCGCAAACTCTTTGGTCACACCGATGACCAGAGGCATGGAACCTCCTTAGAAGGTAGTTGGAATTCTGCTATCGTCCCGAAACGGATTCGGAGACGACAAATGTCTCGTAAATTCAGCCGAAAAAAACGGCCTTCTCTCACATAAAAGCGAGAAAAATGAATGATTTCATGCATTGACCAGGGTCAAGATGAGAAAGTCTAGCAAGAAACATACTCGTCCAACCCGAAAGCTAGGGTTACCCCCAGGTTCACTTATCCATATTGGCGAGATAAAGACCGAAAAAACCAGCATCAGCCTGATCGAATTCGACGCCCACGGCCTTACGGAAACCCGTTTCGACAGCATCGAAGCCTCCCGGAGCTACCAGCCGACCCGGGAAAAACTGTGGCTCAACGTCTATGGGCTGCACGACCCCGCGGTCATGGCCGAAATCGGACGCCGCTTCAAGCTCCACCCGCTGGTTCAGGAGGACGCGCTCAACACCCAGCAGCGCCCGAAAAGCGACGAATACGCGGACTACCTGTTCATCGTTGCCCGCTGTTTCGATTTCGTCAGCGAGACCCGCAGTCTTACCTCCGACCAGGTCAGCATCGTCCTCGGCCGCAATTTCGTGCTCACCTTCCAGGAACGCGCCTCCGGCGCCTTCGAAGCCGTGCGCGAACGCCTGCGGGCAGAACACGGCGCCATGCGCACCCACGGCGTCGACTACCTTGCCTATGCTCTGCTTGACACCCTGGTGGATCGCTATTTCGTTGCGCTCGACGATCTCAGCGACATGGCCGAGGATCTCGAAGACGCGGCCCTGACCCGCCCGAATCCGTCCCTGCTGGCCGAAATCAACCGCGTCAAGCATGAGGCGCTGACACTGCGCCGCGCCGTCTGGCCGCTAAGGGAAATCCTGAACATGCTGGCCCGTGCCGACAACGGCTTCTTCACCGCCGACACCCGGCTCTATCTGCGGGACATCTACGATCACACCGTGCATGTGCTCGAATCGCTGGAATCCGTTAGAGACATGCTCGCGGACCTGCTGGACATCTATTTATCCAGCGTCAGCAACCGCCTCAACACGGAGGTGCGCATCCTGACCGTGCTGACCACGCTGTTCATGCCGGCAACACTGATCGCCGGCATTTTCGGCATGAATTTCCATACCATGCCGCTGCTCGATGACAACGAAGGCTTCTGGCTTGCTCTGGCAATGATGCTGGGCGCGGCGACCGTAATGGCGGCCGCATTCTGGCGCCGCAACTGGCTCAATACGCGCTAGGGAAGAATCAGCCGCCCAATTTGGGGAAGTCGCCCCACTGCTGCGGCTTGGGCGTGACTTCGACGAGCTTGACGATGGCCAGGGAGATGTTGTCACCGCCGCCCTTGGCCCGCTGGCGAGCCAGCTCGATCAAGGCCGAAGCGGCGTCACGGGGGGATTGGGTGGCGAGGATATGGCCCGTTTCCTCTTCGGAAATATAGGCCCACAAGCCATCGGAACACAGCAGGAACGCATCGCCGCCAACCAGCGGCGAGACATGCCCGACATCAACCCGCGGTTCCCGCTCGGAACCCAGGCACGACAGCAGGACGTTGCGGTTGGGGTGACGCAGAGCCCCTTCGGCATCGAGCCGGCCCTTGCGGACGAGTTCTTCGACGAGGGAATGGTCGACGCTGCGGGTGACGAGCGCGCCACGGCGGAAATGATAGAAGCGGGAATCGCCGCAATGGGCCCAATCGGCCCTGTCCGGCTGCATCATGAAAACCACTGCCGTGCTGTGCGGATCCTGCTCGCTGGTGAAGCGGGTCAGCTTGATGACGATGTGGGCTTCGTCGACGATGCTTCGCAGTAAATCCGGTGCGCTCTCCGAGGCCGGAGCGAAGGCTTCGAAATTCTGCCTTGCCTTGAGAATCACCTGTTCAGCAGCCATCGCCCCACCCGAATGCCCGCCCATGCCATCGGCGAGCACAGCCATCATGGTGCCCTTGCGGGTGGGATGCGCGAACACTGCCGCGCGGTCCTGCTGCTCGCTACGGTCGCCGGTGTGCTTCGCCACACAGGCCTCGGCCTGGTAACGCTTTTTGGCGCTCACCGAATCGGGCGCGGACAATGATGAAACGGTCGGATTCAACATGGGATCAGCACATTGACAGGGCTGTCGTGTCGGCGCGGGCGGGCACGCCCAACCGGTCAACGGCCGCGAGGCAATACCCCATCGGCATCGCCATGACATCCGAGCAAAACAAAACGCCGCACGCAATCACAAAATCACTCCAGCCACAGGCAGGCATTAGGTTGACAGAGTTTAACCGTTTATTCCTTTAGTACTAAAGACCCCTTTTGCCTTTCAGGCCGATTCCGTGACATTTTCATCGATAATTTCAATCCAATGTCGTATAGGCAATACCGCCCCCGAGGAAAGATGCTCAATGCAGCCGACATTCGCCGAAACGATGCACTCGCCACCACCCGCCTCCAGCGCAGCCAGCTTGTCGTCGCGCAGACGGCCAGCCAGATCCGGCTGCAGCAACGAGTAGGTGCCCGCCGACCCGCAGCACAGATGGGCATCCCGCACCGCCGTCAGCTCGAGGCCGGCGGCCACCAGCAGGTTCTCGACGACACCGCGGATCTTCTGCCCGTGCTGCAGGCTGCACGGGGCATGAAAGGCGATCCGTCGCGGCGTCCGGCCGGCGCGGCCTTTGGCCAGCAGGGCTTTCAGTGGAACCATCTCGGCGAACAGCACTTCGGCCACATCGCGGGCAAGCTCTGCAACTCTGGCAGCTTTCACGGCATAGGCCGGATCATTCTTGAGGAGGTAACCATAATCTTTCACCTGAACGCCACAGCCGGAAGCGGTCACGACGATCGCCTCGACCTTGCCGGCAGCGATGGCGGGCCACCAGGCGTCGATGTTGCGACGGGCATCGTCCCGGCCAGCGCCCTGGTCGTGCAGGTGGAACTTGACTGCACCGCAGCAGCCGGCACCGGCCTGCTCGACCAGCGAGATGCCGAGGCGGTCGAGCACCCGCGCCGTTGCGGCGTTGATGGCCGGGCGCATCGACGGCTGCACGCAACCGGCCAGCACGATCATCCGGCGGGCATGGCGCGGCGCCGGCCACACACCGGCAGGGTCGGCACGGGGCACTTTTTCAGCCAGTATCTTCGGCAGCATCGGCTTGAACAGACGGCCGACACCCAGCGATGCACCAAACAGCCCGCTTCGCGGAATGAACTCCCGCAGCGCGTTGCGCATGAGCCGGTCGCCACCCGTGCGGGGAACCTGCTGCTCGACCACGTGGCGACCAATATCCGCCAGCCGGCCATACTCGACGCCCGACGGGCAGGTGGTTTCGCAAGCCCGGCAGGTGAGGCAGCGATCCAGATGCAGGCGGGTTTTTTCGGTAGCAGGCTGGCCTTCGAGCACCTGTTTGATCAGGTAGATGCGCCCGCGCGGGCCATCCAGCTCGTCCCCCAGGAGCTGGTAGGTCGGGCAGGTGGCGGTGCAAAAGCCGCAATGCACGCATTTGCGCAGGATGTCCTCCGCCTCGCGGCCTTCCGGTGTGTCGCGGATGAAATCGGCAAGATTCGTTTGCATGATTTACAGCCCCGCGTAAAGGCGGCCGGGGTTGAGGATGCCCGCCGGGTCGAATGCTTTTTTGAGATTGCGCTGCAGCGCCATCAGCGGTGCGGGCAGCGGATGGAAAACCTCGCCACTCCGGTCACCGTGGCGGAACATCACGGCATGGCCGCCAAGCTCCGCCACGCGGGCACGGATTTGCCCGGCCGGCACCGTCGAGCGCAGCCAGCGCTGGGCGCCGCCCCACTCCACCAGCTGCGCGCCGGCCAGTTGAACAGCCAACGCATCGCTCGGCATCGACAGGCGCCACAAGGCGTCGTCACCCCTGAAAAAATCATCGCGCTGGTCACGCAGCCCGGTCCACAGGGCGTCGGCCACAGGGGCCGGCACGCTCTCGCCACCCAGCCGGGCGATCGCGGCATCGACGGCTGACGCAGCACCGGACAGCCGCAGATCGAGCACACCGCCACGCCAGGCGCTGGCCGATATCGGCAGGGGCTGACCACCCCAGGCATTGAGCTGATGCAGCGCCGCGGCTTCGTCCATCTCGAAGCGCAGTGTCGCCTCGGCCACGGGCCTGGGCAGCACCTTGAGCGACACCTCGACGATCAACCCAAGGGTGCCGAGACTTCCGGCCAGCACGCGGGAAACATCGTAGCCGGCGACGTTCTTCATCACCTCGCCGCCAAAACGCTGCACCTCGCCACGCCCGTCGATGATCCGCGCACCGAGGACGAAATCGCGCACGCCGCCCACCGCAGCCCGCCTCGGCCCGGCGAGGCCCGCAGCCACACAGCCACCCACCGTGCTGTCGGCACCAAAGCGCGGCGGCTCGAAGGCCAGCATCTGATTACGCCCGGCCAGCTCGGCTTCCAGATCGGTCAGACGTGTGCCAGCGCGCACCGTCACGACGAGTTCGCTCGGCTCGTAGCTGACGATGCCGCTGTATCCCGTGGTTGCCAGGATTTCGCCGACCGGCTGCCGGCCGTAGAAATCCTTGCTGCCGCCGCCGCGGATACACAGGGCCGTGCCGCTTGCCGCCGCTGCGCGGATGCGCTCAGTCCAGCTTCGAATCTGATCGTTCACGGGTTTCTCCATCGTTCTTCTGGGCTTCGCGCAGGCGACGCTTTTCCAGCCGCCGGGCCGTGCGCAGGCCCATCAGGGTGCCAACCAGCGACAGCACCGGCACCGCCACAAACAGAAATTGCAGCCAGCCTTCCGGAATCGTTTCCATCGTCAGAATCTCGGCAGATCAGGGTGGGCCGGGGGCCGGCTGGCGCCCATCCGCTCGCGGCCGTATTCGGCGCAGCGGTTGAGGGTTGGAATGGCCTTGCCCGGATTGAGCAGGCCGTCAGGGTCGAACGCCGCCTTGACCCTGTGGAAGGCCTTGATTTCCGGCGTTCCGAACTGGCTGCACATCTGGTTGATCTTTTCGATGCCCACCCCGTGCTCGCCGGTGATGGTGCCGCCAAGGGCCACCGAGAGTTCGAGGATCTCGGCACCAAAGGCCTCTGCGGTGTGCTGGTCACCGGGCATGTTGGCGTCGAAGAGGATCAGCGGATGCAGGTTGCCATCGCCCGCATGAAAGACGTTGATGCAGCGCATCGCGTATTTTTGTTCCATCGCCTGGATGGCCTTGAGCATTTCGCCGAGGCGCTTACGCGGAATGGTGCCGTCCATGCAGTAATAATCGGGCGAGATGCGCCCGGCTGCCGGAAACGCGGCCTTGCGCCCGGCCCAGAAACGCAGCCGCTCGGCCTCATCGCGGGAAACACGAATTTCGGTGGCGCCGCTGGCTTCAAGCAATGCGCGCACGCGGGCGATTTCTTCGGCCACTTCTTCCGGCGTACCGTCGGATTCGCACAGCAGGATGGCCTGGGCATCGAGCGGGTAGCCGGCATGCACAAACTCTTCGACCGCCGCGGTCGCCGGCTGATCCATCATTTCGAGCCCCGCCGGGATGATGCCTGCCGCGATGATCGCGGCCACCGCATCGCCAGCCTTCACCACGTCGTCGAAGGCCGCCAGCACGCACTGGGCGAGCTGCGGTTTGGGGGTGAGCTTGACGGTGACTTCGGTGACCACCGCCAGCATCCCCTCCGAGCCGGTGATGAGCGGCAGCAGATCGTACCCGGGCGCATCCAGCGCCAGGCTTCCGAACTCGACGATGTCACCCGCAATGCTTACACCCCGCACCTTTAGCAGGTTGTGGATGGTGAGCCCGTACTTGAGGCAATGCACCCCGCCGGAATTTTCGGCCACATTGCCGCCGATAGTGCAGGCGATCTGCGACGAGGGATCGGGGGCGTAATACAGGCCATAGGGCGCGGCAGCTTCGGAAATGGCGAGATTGCGCACACCGGGCTGAACCACCGCGCGGCGGGCTTGGGCGTCGATGTTCAATATCTTCTTGAGGCGCGCAAGAGACAAGACCAGCCCGAAACGGTGCGGCTGGGCGCCACCCGACAGACCGGTTCCGGCGCCCCTCGCCACCACGGGCACGCCCTGGGCCGCGCAGATCTTGAGGATATCCACCACCTGCGCCTCGGTTTCCGGCAGCACCACCACCATCGGCACCTGCCGCAAGGCGGCCATGCCGTCGCACTCGTAGGGACGCAGATCCTCCACGTCGTGGAGCAGGCTCGCCGCCGGCACGACGCGCGCCAGCGCATTCACCAGGCGAACCTTGTCCACCCGCGAGAAATCGGCGTCCGCGGTGCCGAAAGCCGGCGCATCAAAAACCTCGCCTGTCATGGTGTCTCCTTGTCGGTTCTGCGGGCCGACGACGGGCGCAAGACGGCCTGCCGGGCCAGTTCGGTCAGTCTAGAAGAGCTGCCACCGCGATGCAAAGCAGACGCCGCCAAACCGGGTTCAGCATGAAAGCGGCGGCGCGACAAAACCGCCCACGGCGGGCTCGATATGGGCCGCCACGGCCAGCAGATCATCCTCCTGCCAGCGCCTGCCGACGACCTGAACGCCCACCGGCAAACCGTCTTCGACACCGGTCGGCAGCGCCGCCACGGGGTTGCCGCTCACCGAAAAGGGCGTCGTCAGGCCGATGGTCGCCTCCAGGTAGGGCAAACGGCGCCCGGCCACAGTGAGCGTCGGCGGACGCGCGAAGGGCCCCATCGGCCGGCCCGGATAGGCCACCGTGGTGGCGACCGGGCACAGCAGGGCATCGAAGCCGGACAGAAAGGCTTCCAGCAGGCCGATGGCTTCGTCCCGTGCATTAAGCGCCCGGTTGTAGGCCCGCATGTCAAAGCGCAAGCCACGGGCAATGGCCTTCACCAGCCGTTCGGACGGCGGCAACAGATGACGGGCACCCAGGAAGAAGGCCCGCTGCCAGCGCGGCAGGCCCAGGCCGATCTCGGCGCCGCCGATCAGCCCGAAGAGTTCGCGCAGCTGTTCCGGATCGAGCCCTGGCGGCGCGCCCCGCTCCACCCGATGCCCGGCCGCCTCCAGCCTTCCGGCCATACCCGCCAGCCCGGCGCGGGTGCGCTCGCACAAGGGCAGCCCCAAGTCGTCCCACAGCGCGAGACGCAGGGATTTGCCGGCGGGAATCGGCGGCACCGGTGAGGTGGCAAGGGGCGGCACCTCGGTATCGACGCCGTCCGGCCCGGCGATCAGGCCGTAGCCCAGGCGCAGGTCAGCCACCGAGCGGGCCAGCACGCCCAGGGACAGCATGTGCCTCACGCTGCGCGCGCCGCCCAGGTGCTCCGGCAGATGGGGAATATGGCCGGTGCGGGGAATCCGGTTCTCGGTCGCCTTGAAGCCGGCCACGCCACAGTAGGCGGCCGGAATGCGGATCGAACCGGCCAGGTCGCTGCCCGCCTCCAGCAGCGAGAAGCCCGCCGCGACGGCCACCGCGGCCCCGCCCGAACTGCCGCCGGGCGTCAGCGCAGGATTCCAGGGATTGTGCGTCGGTCCGAACAGCGGGCTCCAGCAAAGGGGCGCACCGGCCAACTCCGGCAGATTGCTCTTGCCGACGATGACCGCCCCCGCCGCCCGCAAGCGGGCCACCAGCGTGGCGTCGGCGTCCGGCACGTAATCGGCCAGCGGCCGGAAACTCGCCGTGGTGCGTAACCCACGGGTGGCAAAGACGTCCTTGATCGACACCGGCACCCCGAGCAGCGGCGGCACCGGGCCGCCCGCGGCAAGCTGCCGGTCGGCGGCTTTTGCGGCATCCCGCGCTCCCGCCGTATCGACCGTTACCAGGGCATTGAGCGCGGGATTGAAACGCGTAATCCGCGCCATACAGGCATCCAGCAGGGCTTCGGCCGACAGGCGCCCTTCGCGGATGGCGCGGGCGGCGGCAGAGGCGCCAAGCGTGTCCAGGCGGATATCAGGCATCGCGCGCTCCCGCAGCCAGCCGCCGGACGATGGCCCGGGCTATCACCGGAGCGATCATCCGGTGCAGCGGCCCCACCAGCGCCAGATACCCGCGCCCGAGGGCGTTGTGGGGACGCACCCACGTGGACACAACAAGGTGCTTGCCATCCGGCTCCGCAAGAATCAGCAAGGATGTCCGGAAATCCAGGTGACTATCGTCCTCGCCAAGCACAACCTCCCGCCGCGAACGGGCAATCGGACGGAACACACCGGACGCCGCTCCCGCCATCCGGCGCAAGCCAAAGGGCCCCACAAGCTTGTCACGCAGGGCCACCAGCGCCTTCAGCCAGGGCGGCGAGGCTGCAAAAAACGCATCCACGACGCAGTCGATGGAATGCTCGCCGACGGGAAGCGGCAGCCGGCAACTGTGCTGCCAGGCGCCGGCAGGCATGGCAGGAATGAGGAGCGAAGATGGGGGAATGGGCTTTTTCATCTTGGAGTGGCTGGTGCGTTCAGTCGAAAGCGTCAGCTTGCACCTGCGACCTGCGCCCGGTCTTGCACCCAGACGACATGCGGGCCTGCCGGGCCGCTCAAAAACCGGAGGGGCCGAAATGCCTCGCCAGCGTTGCCGGATCGATGTGGTAAGGCCAGAACGCGGGATCAAGGCGGGCGATGCCGGCTTGCAATTCACGCGGCGTATGGCCGGTGAAGCGGCGCACATCCCGGCACAGATGCGCCTGGTCGGCGTAGCCCTCCCGGGCCGCCACCGCCGCCCAGCCTTCCGCTGGATTGCCCCCGGACAGCGCCGCAAGCATCCGGCTGCAGCGCACCTGCTGGCGATAGCTGCGGAGCGGCTGGCCGTAGCTATCCAGAAAACGCCGCTCGAACTGCCGCAGGCCGACGCCAAAGCACTCCGCCAGTTCATCCGCCGGCAAGGCCAGGAGCACCGGCGGCACGCACAACGCAGACCCTGAATCGGTGTCACGCCGGATATCGCACAGCAATTCCCACACACGGCTCACCGCGCTTCCGCAAGCCGCAGCCGGGCGCCTCGAATCGACAAAGCGTGCCAGCGCGCCCCGGCCGGCTACGTCCAGCAACACTGCCGGATCGACGGCCTCTTCCATCACCGCCCGCCCCGGCACGCCGAACAGCGCGCGAAGCCCGCCCGGCAACAGGGGCACGGTGAGTATCCGGGTGCCGGGCTCGGCCCGGGCCTCGCGCACCCCGCGCGTCCCGCCGCAAACGGAAAGCAGCGGCAACGGATGCTCCACGCCCGCCCGCCGAACCGCGATGCCGCCTTCCAGAATCACCAGCAGGAGCGGATGCAGCGCCGCCGGCAGCACATACGCCCCGCCCGGCACGCCCGTGAGCAGCGCGCTGCGCACGCAATCCGCCAGAGCGGGCGGCGGCAGGAAGATCCCCTCCATCGTGACGCCGTCGCCGTTCAGGTGGCCATCCAGCCGAATGAATCCTCGGTAGGCCCCGTCGGGACATACTCACAGCCAATCCAGCCCGGGTAGCCCAGCGATCGGAGCAGCCTGAACAGGAAAGGAAAGTTGATTTCACCGGTGCCCGGCTGATGACGCCCGGGGTTGTCGGCCACCTGGATATGGCCGATGCGCGCAAGATTGGCCTCCAGCGTGCGGGCCAGATCGCCCTCCATCACCTGGGCGTGGTAGACGTCATACTGCAGCGCTAGATTGGGCCGGTCGGCTTCGTCCAGCAACGCCAGTGCAGGCGCAGTGCGATCGACAAGGAAACCCGGCGTATCGCGACTGTTGAGCGGCTCCAGCAAAACCTGCCGCTCGGCCGGCGCAAACGCGTCGGCGGCAAAGCGCAGGTTGTCGATCAGGGTTGAGCGCAGCAGCGCCTCGTCGACGCCCTGGGGCCGCAGGCCGGCAAGGCAATTCACCCTCGGGCAGCCCAGCGTCTCGGCGTAGCTCGCGGCCTCGGCCACACCGTCGCGGAATTCCGCGACCCGCTCCGGCAGGCAGGCGATGCCGCGCTCACCGGCCGCCCAGTCGCCTCCCGGAAAATTGAACAACACCACCTCCACCGCCGCCCGCCGGACGGCATCAACTACTTCATCAAGGGGGAATGCATACGGAAAATGGAACTCGACCCCCTTGAAACCGCTGGCCGCAGCGGCGGCAAAACGGTCGAGAAAGGGCCGGTCGAGGAACAGGAAGGAGAGATTGGCGGAGAAGCGCAGCATCGGGAACCTCGCAAATCAGGTCAAAATCGCCACCCGGCATGGTTGTTGCGCGCAAAACGGCCGTGCCGGGGAAACCCGGCCGTGCGATGGGTTATCATGCGCGACTTGACCAAAATTATCCAAGCCCCGCCAATGATCCGCAAACTGCTGCGCCGGGTTTTCCGCCGCGCTGCACCCGCCACCAACGCCCTCCCCGACCCCGCAGTGATCCCCGTGGCCCGTCACGGCGTCCGCCGGGAGCATATCTCCCCCGCGGCCAACAAGGTCTGCTCGGTTCTCCAGGAGGCCGGCCACAAAGCCTACGTGGTCGGCGGTGCGGTGCGCGACATCATCGTCGGCCAGACCCCGAAGGATTTCGACGTAGCCACCAGCGCTACGCCGGAAGAAGTCCGCGCCCTGTTCCGCCGTTCGCGGATCATCGGCCGTCGCTTCAAGATCGTGCATGTGATGAGCGGCCCGGAGACCATCGAAGTCTCCACCTTCCGCGCCATGCAGGACGCCGAATCCACCGAGACCGACGAACACGGCCGCGTGCTGCGCGACAACGTGTTCGGCTCGATGGCCGAAGACGCCACCCGCCGCGACTTCACCGTCAATGCGCTGTACTACGATCCGACCAGCGAAACCATCATCGACTACCACCACGGCGTGGCCGACCTGCAGCAGAAAACCCTGCGCATGATCGGCGACCCGCGCGTGCGCTACCGCGAAGACCCGGTGCGCATGCTGCGCGCCGCGCGCCTCGGCGCCAAGCTCGGGCTGTCGATCGACCCGGCCGCCCGCGCGCCCATCCGCGAAATGGCAGAACTCCTCGAAAACGTGCCGCCGGCACGCCTCTTCGACGAGATGCTCAAGCTGCTGATGTCCGGCAACGCCGTCAAATGCCTGCGCCAGTTGCGCGAAGAAGGCCTGCACCACGGCCTCTTGCCGCTCCTCGACGTGATTCTCGAACAACCGATGGGCGAGCGTTTCGTCTGGCTGTCGCTCGAAAACACCGACGAGCGCGTGCGCCAGGGCAAGCCCATTTCGCCCGGTTTCCTGTTCGCCACCCTGCTGTGGCACGAGGTGCTGGCCGACTGGGACGCCCGCAAGGCCGAGGGCGAGCACTCCCAGCCCGCGCTCTTCGACGCGATGGATTCGGTGCTCGAGCGGCAGTCCGGCAAGCTCGCGATCACCCGCCGCATCGCCGGTGACATCAAGGAAATCTGGGCCCTGCAGCCGCGCTTTGAAAAGCGCGCCGGCAAAACACCTTACCGCCTGCTGGAGCAGCCGCGGTATCGCGCCGGCTGGGATTTCCTGCGCCTGCGCGCCCAGTCCGGCGAGCTTCCGATGGAGCTTCCCGACTGGTGGGAAGCCTTTGCCGACGCCCACCCGGAATCCCGCGAAGCCATGCTGGTGCCCGACAAGGCCGGCACCGCCAAGAAGCGTCGCCGCCGCAAGAAGCCCGCTGCGGCCCCCTCCGACGCCGGCCAGGCATGAACCCTGTGGTAGCCCGTCGCGTCCGCGCCTTCGTGGCGCTGGGCGCCAATATCGGCGAACCGGTCAGGCACCTGCGCGCGGCGGTCGAAGACATGGCGGCGCTGCCCGGTACCGCCGTCGTGGCGCGTTCGTCCCTTTACCGCAGCGCGCCGGTCGGGCTGCTTGACCAGCCCGATTTCATCAACGCCGTCGTGGCGCTCGACACGGATCTCGAACCGCTCGCCCTGCTCCGCGCCCTTATGGCCATCGAAGCCCACCACGGCCGCGTGCGCAGCGTGCCCAATGCGCCGCGCACCCTCGACCTCGACCTGCTGCTCCACGGCGACCGACAGCAGGACGAACCTGAACTCACCCTGCCCCACCCGCGCATGCACGAGCGTGCCTTCGTGCTGCTGCCACTGCTGGAAATCGCACCCGACGTGCGCATTCCGGGCCTGGGCGCAGCGTGCGATTTTCTTTCGGGCGTCACCGACCAGGCCATCGCCCGCAGCGAGTCCATGTAATGCCGATCTGGGTTCAGACCGCCCTTCTTCTGGCGGCCTCCAACGTCTTCATGACCTTTGCCTGGTACGGGCACCTGAAGAATCTGGCCACCTCGCCGTGGTATGTCGCCGCACTGATAAGCTGGGGCATCGCGCTCTTCGAGTACCTGCTCCAGGTGCCAGCCAACCGCATTGGCGCCCAGGAACTCAACCTCGCCCAGCTCAAGATCATGCAGGAGGCGATCACCCTTGCGGTGTTCGTGCCCTTTGCCATTTTCTACATGCAGCAGCCCCTCAAGCTTGACTATCTGTGGGCCGCCCTGTGTATCCTAGGCGCCGTTTACTTCATATTCCGCGCCTGAAAGGCGGAGCTCCCCATGCTCGAAAAAGCGCGCTACATCGTCGTGGAAGGCCCCATCGGAGCCGGCAAGACGACCCTCGCCAAGCGTCTCGCCGCGCGTATCAATGCCGACGTGCTGCTTGAGAACCCTGCGGCCAACCCCTTTCTCGGGCGTTTCTACCAGAACATGGAGCGCTGGGGCCTGCCCACGCAGATCGCCTTCCTGTTCCAGCGCAGCGAGCAGCTGCTCGCGTTCACGCAAAACCACGACCCCTTCAGGCGCGTCGTATCGGATTTTCTGCTCGAGAAGGATCCGCTCTTCGCCCAACTCAACCTTGCCGAAGACGAACTCCAGCTCTACCTTCAGCTCTACGAACGCCTCAAGCCCACGGTCCGCAAGCCCGACCTGGTGATCTACCTGCAGGCCCAGCCCGACATTCTCATCGATCGCGTCCGCCGCCGCGGCGTCGAATCCGAGCGCCGGATCAACGAACACTACCTGCAGCGCGTCGCCGAACGCTACGCCACCTTTTTCCACCACTACGACGCCGCGCCGCTGTTCATCGTCAATGCCGAGTCCCTCAACCCCGTGGACAAGGACGAGGATTTCGAACTGCTGTACTCCCGCCTGCTCGCCATGCGCAGCTACCGGGAATTCTTCGGCTACTCCGGCTAGGCCCCACGCATTCCCCGATCCGTCACTTCAGCCGCCCTCTTGTGCCTTGCACAAGATTGCGGTTAACTGCCGCCGCGAGGAGGAACCAGACATGAGCTACCTGCAGGAAAACACCAAACCCGTCACGCTTTTCGAACTCGGCAAGATGCGCGCCGAGGGTCGCAAGATCGTCATGCTCACCGGTTACGACGCCAGTTTTGCCGCGCTTCTGGAGCGCTGCGGGGTCGACGTCATCCTGGTCGGCGACTCCCTCGGCAACGTGCTGCAGGGCCAGAAAACCACGCTGCCGGTCACGGTCGAGCAGATGGTCTATCACACCGAATGCGTCGCCCGCGGCTGTACGCGCCCGCTGATCATCACCGACATGCCTTTCGGCAGTTATGCCGAAAGCCCCGCCCAGGCCATGAAAAACGCGGCACGCCTGATGGCCGCCGGCGCCCAGATGGTCAAGCTCGAAGGCGGCGCCTTCATGGCCGAAACCGTGCGCTTCCTGGTTGAACGCGGGGTGCCCGTGTGTGCCCACATCGGCCTCACCCCACAGGCCGTGCACCAACTTGGCGGCTACCGCGTGCAGGGCCGCAGCGAAGAAGGCGCGGCAACCCTCAAGGCCGACGCCCTGGCGCTGGAGCAGGCCGGTGCCGCGCTGATGGTGATGGAAATGGTGCCCTCTTCGGTGGCCGCCGAGGTCACCGCCAGCCTCACCACGATGGCCACCATCGGCATCGGCGGTGGTGTCGATTGCCACGGCCAGGTGCTGGTGCTGCACGATCTGATCGGCGTGTTCCCCGGCAAGCGCCCGCGCTTTGCCAAGAACTTCATGGAAGGCGCCTCTAGCATCGACGACGCCGTCACCCGCTACGTCACCGACGTACGCGAAAGCCGCTTCCCCGGCCCCGAACACAGCTACTGAAATCCGCCATGCAAATCCATTCGACCATCGCCAGCCTGCGTGCAGCCCTCGCCGACGCGCGCCTCAAGGCCGCCCGCATCGCCTTCGTGCCCACCATGGGCAATCTTCACGACGGCCACATCGCGCTGATGCGCCAGGCCCGCCAGCACGCCGACGTGGTCGTCGCCAGCATCTTCGTCAATCGCCTGCAGTTCGGCCCCCGGGAAGATTTCGACAAATATCCGCGCACCTTCGAAAACGACTGCGCGCGGCTGACCGAAGCCGGTGTCGATCACCTTTTCGCGCCCGACGAACAGGAGATGTACCCGACGCCCCAGCGCTACCAGGTCGATCCCGATCCGGCCCACACCGACATCCTCGACGGCGCCTCGCGTCCCGGCCACTTCCGCGGCGTGGCAACGGTGGTGCTCAAGCTGTTCAACATCGTGCAGCCGCAAGTCGCCCTGTTCGGCAAGAAGGATTACCAGCAGGTGATGGTGCTTCGCAACATGACCCGCGAACTGGCCCTGCCCATCGAGATCATTGCCGGCGAAACCACCCGCGCCGACGATGGTCTGGCGCTGTCATCACGCAACGGCTACCTGAGCCCGGCCGAACGCGCCGAAGCACCCCGCCTGTACCGGCAACTGGTGTGGATTCGCGAACGCGTCACCGCCGGCGAGCGCAACTTCCTGCTCCTGGAAACCGAAGCCGTGGCCGAACTGGCCGCTCACGGCTGGCAGCCGGATTACCTCACCATCCGCCGCCGCAGCAACCTGCAGCCGCCAGCCGGTGACGAGCCGCTGGTGGTGCTGGGCGCAGCCAAGCTCGGCAACACCCGCCTGATCGACAATCTGGAAATCGAATAAAAAAGGGCGTGTGGGCCGGTCAGCGCCGGCACACACGCCCTTGACGAAGGGCTCTGTTCAGGTCGTGGGGTGGAAGCTGGCGATCACCAGCGAATCAGCGCCCTGATCCCGGCGGCGGATCTGGCCGAAGCACTCGGCGATTTCCTCGCACTGGCGAATGTCCTCAATCAAAAACTGGCGCAAACCGACGCACAGGGCCAGTTCGCTCACGGCCGGCTCGGCCGCACAGGCCGATCGAATCGCCCGCACCACTTCCGGATAGACCGAATCTCGTGCCATCAGCGCGCCAAGGCTGATCCGCACATGGCTCGCCAAGCGTGAATCGGCAGGCTCCCGCGCCAGTTTTTGCAGGCACAGCAGCACGCTGCGGCGGGCATCCCGGTGATGCCCGAGGGCCTGGTCATTGGCAATCCGGCCCAGCGTAACGGTCCACTCGGGAGGAATCCGTTCGGCGCCCCGTTCACGCTCGCGCCAGGTCTGCCAGACGATCGCCGCCAGGGCCAGGAGTCCGAAACCTGTAATCAACAAGGTGTTCATGATGTGCCTCATCCAACGAGTTACGACACTCGAAGGGTAGAAGGCAGCGAACATCTGCGGAGCCGATTACGTCACACTTGCCAGCCAACGTCCGGCCACGGCGGGCCCCGTTGCGCGGCATCGCGACTTCAGTCACGCCGCGACGGATCAGGGTGCGGCGTAGCCCACCCCGTGCATTGCAGCACTCGCCCGAACCTGCTCGGCCCCGCCGCCCAATTCGACGGTGAGCAGCGGCGACACCCAGGCCTCATTGTGCTTTTCGAGGCGGTAGCCGCTGCCGTAAGCCGAGACCAGTCGGTAACCATTTTCGCCATTGATCATCAGCTTCTTGCGAATGCGGCTGACGTGGGTATCGACGGTACGCGTCAGGCTCAGGCTCTGGCCCCCCCACAGGGCGTCCAGCAAGTGCCCCCTGGAGAAGACGCGGCCCTGGTTCTGGAACAGGAAAACCGCCAGATCGAACTCCTTGTCGGTCAGCGCAATTTCCGTATCCAGCAGATGGAGGGTCCGGGCTTCCAGATCAAAACTATAGGGCTGGCACTCGAGCCGGACATCACGCCGATAATGGGCCGGGTGTCTGCGGCGCAGCACCGCGTCAACCCGCGCGGTGATCTCCCGCCCCCCCACGCCGCGGAGGATGAAGTCGTCGGCGCCCAAGGCAAAGGCCTCGGCCAGCCGGGTTTCGCTGTCTTCGCAATTGATGAACATCAGCGCCACGCCATTGCCGGCCAAGGTCCACAGACGGCGCAGGAATCGTCGGAAGCCCGCACCAAAAAGGGTGCCGTCGATAAGCAGCAGGTCGAAGCTTTCCCGGCCGATATCCCGAAGCAGGTCCTGCTCCTCGCGAAAGGCGTGCACGACGTGCCCGGAATCCATCAATGAGGCGAGGATGTTCGAGACGAACTCCTGATTCGCGTGCAGTAGCGCCAGGCGCATGATTCGATCTCCCGGTCTGGATAAGAAAATATGACCTGAATGTAATCGGACCAAAAGGCCAGTGAAAATGCTGACCAAAACTCACCCTGCGAACAGGGTTAAAGCAGTCGACCTGACTCCATGAAGGCATAGCCCTTGCCATAGTCCGAAACCAGCGGGAGTTTCAGCCCGCAGCTGGCCGTCGCCTTGGCCCGCAGGCGGCTGACCAGCGCCTCCAGGCGATGGGAGGAATATCCGGCCTCCCTGGCGGCAAGAAGCATCACCAGTTCATCCTTGCGCACCTTGCGGTCGGGCCGCCCGAAGAGCGTGCCGAGCAGCAGCGCTTCCGGCGCATTGAGCAGCATGCTCACGCCGTTGGGCGCAACCAGCAGGCGACGTTCGGCATCCAGATGCCAGGGATGGGGCATCACCTGCGACGGGATTGCAGTTGCCCCGGAGCGCAGCCGCCGATGCACGCTGAGCAGGGTCGCCTCCAGCTCCTCGGGGTCCACGGGTTTGACGAGATAGGCATCGGCACCGTCGCGCAGGCTGGCGATGCGCAGCGCCCGCTCGCTCCGCCCGGTGCACATCACGATGCCGGAGCGGACGTAGTTCCGCGCTTCCTTGCAAAAGGCGAGCCCGTCGCCGTCGGGCAGATTGATGTCGAGGATCAACAGGTCACGCGGTTCGGCGAGCAGGCCTTCAGCCTCACGGATCGTCCCGGCGCAGGTCACCGCAAAACCGGCCCCTTCCAGAAACGAGGCGATCTCCTCGCTCAGATCCCGGTCATCCTCCACCAGCAACACGGAAATACTCATGCTTCCTCCTGTATCCGCGTCGACGCGGCGCCGCTCTGTCGTATCGGAATATCCAGCGTGAAGCAGGTTTGCGTGCCGTTCTGGGCGCTGGTCAGCTGCCCGCCATGAATGGTGGCCACATGCGCCGCCAGCGCCAGGCCGATGCCGAAGCCGCCCTTCTCGCTGCCTGTTCCCATGATCCGCTGGAACATCTGGAAGGCCCGTCCCGCCCATTCAGGCGGCAGGCCCGGGCCTTCGTTGATCACCCGGTATCTGACGGACGCCGATTGCTCATCGACGTCAACCTCGAGCCGGATCGGCGAATCCTCGAAGGCGTATTTGGCCGCGTTGTCGAGAAGATTGGACAGCGCCAGGGTCACCAGCTCCGCATCCAGCGACACCGGCTGGAAAGCTTCACCCCGGTAAACGCACTGAAAACTGCGGGCAGCGTGGAGCTGTTGCTGGGCATGCAGCGCGTTCAGCGCGGGCAGGTCGGGCGGCTCGTCGGCGAAGTCCGGTTCGAAATCGGTCCGGGCCAGATTCTGCAGGCGCAGATGCCGGTCGATCAGCGCACTCATGCGCTGGGCTGCCTGGCCAAGCCGAACGATCCGGGCCGCGTTGTCGGGGCTGGGCAAGGCCCGCCTGAGATTGGCAAGGCCGGTGAGCAGTATGCCCAGCGGGCTACGCAACTCATGGGCGACGAAGGCAAAAAAGGTCGTCTGCTCGGCCCTTAGCCGCTCTTCCTGGCTGGCCAGCTTGCGGTGGATTTCCGCGTTTTCTTCGGCCACCAGCCGCTTTGCGTTTTGTTCCCGCAGCTCGGTCAGGATGCCGAAATGAAGGAGCAGCGAATAAGCCAGCACGGCCGGAGTCATCATTTCGAAATTCACATTCGACGGATAAAACCCCAGGGCCCGGAAAGCACTGACCGCCATCGGCAGCGCATAACAGGCATAGGCCAGGAGAATCCATCCGGAATTAGCATGGCCCCGACGCAGATTCTTGATCACCGCCACCGCGCCCAACAGGGAGAACAACAACTGCGCAGCACGAACCCAGGGCATGACGTAAACAAACGCGTCGAACAGCGTGCTGAAGCCGGCCAGTGTAAGAAGAACTGAGATATTCACCCAGCAGTGGGCGCGATAAATCCGGGATTTAGT
>NZ_JAOAUU010000051.1 GCF_030157465.1 Zoogloea sp. | reverse complement strand
GCACCGGCCAGGCAGCCTTGCCGGCGCAGCTTTTCCGCGGCACTGGCCATATAGCTCGCCACGACTTCCTCAAGATCGGCACGCTCTGTGAGGAGCCGGCTGAAACTCCGGCTCGACATGATCTGCTGCTTATCCGGGGCAACCTCTTCCAGTTCCAGGCAGGACAAGCCACGCAGTTCCCGGATCGTCCGCTCCAATACCACCGAGAAACGCCTGCGGCTCAGGTCCGCATCGGCGGTCCTGAGCTGTTCCACCGTGTGGATACCCATCTCCTCCAAACGTCGGGCGATCTTCCGACCCACTCCCCACACTTCACCCACCTCGATGGTGGAGAAAAGCTGAGCGAGGGCCGTCTCTGACGTCGTAGTGAAGTCACACACCCCATCGATACCCGCCAGATTCTTCTTGGCACAGTGGTTGGCCAGTTTGGAAAGCGTCTTCGTGGGGCCAATTCCCACGCACACCGCAAGTCCGAGCCAGTCCGCCACGCGCTGCCGGATGCGCTGACCGTAAGCGGCAAGGTCCCGCTCAACGCCTGCAAAGCCGTCGAGCCGCAGGAAACTCTCATCGATGCTGTAGACCTCAACGTTCGGCGAGAAACCGGACAGCACCTGCACCACCCGGTTGCTGATGTCGGCGTAAAGGGCGTAGTTCGACGAGTAGGCCACCACACCGCGACGTTCAGCCTCCTCCCGGATCTGGAACCAGGGCGCTCCCATCGGAATTCCGAGCGCCTTGGCCTCCGCCGAGCGGGCCACCACGCAACCATCGTTGTTCGACAGGACAACAAGCGGTGTTGCCCTTAGGGTTGGATCGAACAGCTTCTCGCACGAAGCGTAAAAGTTGTTGCAATCCACCAGCGCGAAGATGGGCATCGCTCTCCAATCAGACCGGCATTCGCTTGAACTTGCCGACCACCACGCCCCAGATCACGCAGTCCATCTCTTGGGTGACGATGAGCGGCCGGTACTTCGGGTTCTCCGCTTCGAGCGCCATCCGACCTCCACGACGGTAGAGGCGCTTCACCAGGCGCAGCCCATCCACGAAGGCCACGACGATGTGCCCATGCCGGGGGCGCACGCTCTTGTCCACCACCAGGATGTCGCCGTCGAAGATCTCGGCGCCCTCCATCGAATCTCCCTGGACCGGGAAGAAAAACGTACTGACCGGGTTGCGGACCAGGTACTCGTTGATGTCGAGGCGTGACTCTTCGTAGTCTGCGGCGGGCGAAGGAAAGCCCGCGGAGATCTTGATCGAATCCACCGGCAACGCCTGTCGAGGCGCACCGGGCAAGGGAACGAAGATGCCACGGGTGTTGATGAGATCGGGCGTGGTGAGCGTATGAAACTTTGGCATGAGAGCAACACAAGACGGATACTGTAATTTTATACAGCATCCAGACCAATGCAAGCGACCTCGTCACGTCGCCGCAGCCTCGCAGATAATGGAGACGTTGATCCCTGCGTCCACAACCATGTGTGCCAACTATCGTCCCTCGTCTCGGGAAACGCTTGCGGCGCTTCCCTTGCCACCCCCCGACTTCGCGTATGAAGAAGCCTATCCAGGGTCGGTAGTGCCCATCGTCACCAACTTTGCCCCACGGCTCTGGGTGCCCGCCGCCTTTGGCCTGATCCCGAGCTGGGCGAAGGATACGAAGATCGTGCGCTCGACCTACAACGCACGGGCGGAGACCGTCGGGGAGAAACCCTCGTTTCGGTCAGCCTGGCAGCATGGGCAACTGTGCATCATCCCGGCAGAGGTGCTGTACGAGCCTTGCTACGAGACGGGGAAAGCTGTGCGCTGGGCGATCCGTCGCGCAGACGGAAAGCCGATGGGAATCGCTGGGCTGTGGGAACGGAAGCTAGATGAGACCGGTGAGCCCACTTGGTCGATGACCATGCTCACGATCAACGCCGATTACCATCCGTTGATGCGGCGCTTTCACAAGCCTGAGGACGAGAAACGCACTGTGGTGATCCTGCCGGATGATGCGTGGGGAGACTGGCTACGGACCAAGTCGGAGAACACAGCAAGAGCGCTACTGCGGGGCTTCGATGTAAGCGGGTTTGTGACGGAGGCTGCGCCACGCTGAGTAGTACGAGAAGGTAATTTTGAATGAACTGTTGACGAACTAAGGCAGCAACAGAATGTGAACATTGACCTGCAAGGCATTTGCGAGACGCTCGATGTTGTCGAGGGAAATGTTCCGCGCGTGACGTTCAACGTGTGCGACGAAGGTGCGGTGGAGGCCTGCCTCCAGCGCTAGATCCTCCTGAGACCAACCTTTTTCCTTGCGCAGCCGAACAATATTCGTAGCAAGAAGTTCTCGCGCTGACGGGGGCCTTGAACGTAATGACGCTTCGCTGAGAGACATACCCTCAGTCTCTCGGAGCCGAGCTTTTACGTCAGCCGCGTTTAAGTCACAATACAGACTTTTCCTTAACTCCAGCTCTCGCTGTATGTCTAGGATTAAAGCTGCGCACCAACACGAAACTATTGGGTGACAGGCTCCCCGTAACTTCTGAAAGTCTCGAACCACATGTTTATCACTGACGTAACTGCTCACCATCCCTTCATGTCTAAACTTGCCGGCAATGGTAAGGATGCGTGGAGAGTGGTGACGCTTTCCATGCCAAAAGAATGGTTTTACATAAGCTATTCCGTCACAACGCCAAGCGGGGAGCATACTGAAACAGCGCTCATCACCCATCCCGCTGGCGAACTAATCTCAGTTCTTGAGGGTGAGAGTGAAGGTGTGTCAGTCGCAGGTGTCCAGCTCGTAAGTCCACCATATTTGAACCGCTCCAAGCGTTGGAAGATGGAACCACTGGTGCGGGTCTGGATGAAGCCGTCTGATCCGTTGGCTAGTGTTTATGAGGTCGAAGGCGGGAGACGATATTGCACTGCCTATGGGAAGTGGGATATCTCCGAGTATGAGTTCTGTCGGGAATTTCCTCTTACCTGTTAATCCTTCCTGAATCTGTGATTCACCCCGTCCAATCCCATTACTGTCACGGGTTTTCGACGTCTCTTACCTCACCCGGTGGGTTAGGTCGGCGGGTCTTTGAGGTAATGGTGGCCTTGCCCATGTCACCGCCGCCATGCCCGACTTTCGAATCAAGTGCTTGTCCTACAACCTGACGGCGAATGCCGGATTGTTGCTGGTGGGGCAATACCTCAAGCGCATTGCGCAGATCACTCATGGCACTGGACGACGTTAACGAGCGCTACATGGCACGCGCCAAGCCCACCCTGACGCACGTGTCCACCGGCCATCTAGCCCTGCACTTAGATGTCTTCACTCTCGACAACAGCGACACGAAGAAGAAAGGGGGTCCAACATGGGCTTCGACGGCTATGCGCCGATTGCCGGCTATCTGGCCGAAGAAAACAACTGCCTCGGGCTGGAACTCAGCTTCGGCCTGCGAGATGCCGCCTGCTGCAGCTCTTTGTGCGCACCGACTCTGGTTTCGATTGCGCCTCTCTTCGTGGCCTTGGCCGCGGCCTGCGCGGGGGAGCCTGTGGATTGACTGATCAAATGGAGCCCGCTCCGTTTCAAGGTGGACGCGCTTCACCAGCGTCTCGACGCGGACCCCGCCTAGCGCGACGGCCAGATCCTGCTGATGCCCGAGCTCGTGGTCGAAGGCTGGCTCACCAGCCTCGAGGCGCCCCTCGCCCAGATTGTCGCGCTGTACTAGGTGCACGGCACCCATGAGCAGTTTCATCCGAGTTAAAGATCGATCTCGACCTGGAGCGCCTGCCTTCGGGCAAATTCACCACCAACGATCTGGTGCTGTCCTTGGCCGTGCTAGCCGTCAATATTCTTCGCATCATGGGCCAGGCGAAACTGATCGAGCCTGACAGCCCGGTTCCTCATCCCGCCAAGCGGCGGCGTCTGCGTACAGTGATGTAGGAGATCATCGCGCATGCCCGGCGTCGTTCCCTGGGCCCGGTTCAGTGCTGTGCCATCTTCAACGTGTTAGAGCGTCACAACCAGACTCTGCTCCAGTACTTCGGCTGAGGCACCCTGCCACGTGTGTTTATACGTTGCCGCCAGACAGGCAAGCGCGAATTCGGCTGTGCAAATGCGCTTCCATTTTGTCTGGCGGTGCTTTCTCATGTGAAATACGGACTCGAATTTCAATTCGCCGGCATTTCGCTACGCTCTGCGGACAGACAGGCGCCAAAGTAGTGATCACGGATTCACACTTAACTTTAGGCGCCTAAATTCTCTACGACGGAGACGTCCAAGAGCACGAAGGCATGAAATCGCTTGCAAGCCGAAAACCGCCTCATTTGAATTTCAGTGGGGGGTAGTTTAGGCGCCTAAACTACCCCCCACTCGGTACTACATGCATCACTTCAGCTTTTTGTTTTCCCCTAGGTCTATCTGCGGTGGCTCGATGGCTACGGTAGAAAGAAGTCGTTCAAGGGCTGCTGCGAACTCTTCTTTTTGTTCCGGAAGGACCGAGATGTTGAGTTCGAAGAGCTCTCCTTTTTGCTTGTACATGCCATTACTGTAGCGAATCTGCTTGGTGGTACGCGTCACAGTTTTGCTGCTTGAAGGACCTATGAGTAGTTGGACCTGGTTGATTAGCCACCCTTGGGTGTGATCCTCGTTGGCGAATTTCAGCGCCAGATTCACGGCCTTTCGTACGCCGCATCTCGCTGCAAGCTTTTGGATCTGGTATGCGACTGTTGCTGAAAATTTTCCGGGATATTCTTTTACGATTTCGAGAACATCGGCTGGAAGTTTTGCAAAAGATCGATAGAAGCTCATCTGCGATGGGCTTACTTGGGCTTTGTTGGCTATCGAAGTTGCTGTTTCACCTGCGCTGATGAGCTTTTCGTAGAACATGGCACGATCGAAATCGCAGTGCTGCTGACGTTCTTCGTTTTGCTGGTAGCCAAACCAGGCGGACTCCTCAAGACTCAGGTTTTCATGGATCTCCGCCAAGAGTTGTTGCAGGACCTTGTGCATCCTGCACGCTTGTACCCGAGTCCATCCGTCACAGATGATGTAGCGACCACTTTGATCGGGGTTAGGAATCACATGAATTGGGTCGTGCTGTCCTTGTGTTCTCAAGGCTTCTGACCTGGAGAGGATCATCTCAGCGGTGTAGACCTCTCTGGGAGCCAGTGGATTCGCATCGATCAAGGCGACATCGATCATCAGCAGCTTTTTCCCCTGAACGTAACTTGCCTGGAGAGACGGTTGCTTTTCTTCGGTGAGAACTGGCGCAGCGACGAGGACTTCATCTTGCCCCTGATCGTTAAGCATTTCTTCTAAAGATTTTCCTGGTCCGCTGGGTGGCTTGGTCATCACCATGCCAGGACTCGATCTCATGCGTTCTGCACGCAACTGCGCATTAAATTCTTCGTCCGACATTCCCTTGTTTGTCTTGGCCATTAGACCACTCCCATCTTTTGCAGCAACTCAGAGGACACCTTGTGCAGCTGTTCGGCGGCGCTTCCTGACGGACGTGCCAGTACGAGTGGTGGCTGCTCCTCATCCTCTGACAAGGTTTTCGGAAACTCTTCGCTTCGATGAACCATGATGTTCAACAGCGCCCCGGGGTACTCGGTGGACAACTTGCTTACCTGACCATAGACACGCAGTCGATTCGGCAAATGGAAGTTGCCGATCATTACCATCTCTGGGCTGCGCCCGACATCGTCCCGCATGTCCTGCAAAACGGAAGCTAGGTACGAGACTGCCTTGGTCGAATATCGCTCGAGGGAAACAGGCGCCACGACATAGTCCGATGCCAGCAAGGCTCCGCGAGTCATCCGATTTTTGGCTGGAGCTGCATCGAAAAGAATGACGTCGTAGGAAGAGAGATCGAAATCGGGATTTTTACCCGACAAGCCCTCTGCGATCAGCGCAGCAATTTTGAGATCGCTCTTTTTCCCTTCCAGGGCGTCATAGGTGAGGATGGTGTCGAGTCTGTCAAGTGTTAGATCGGAAGGAATCAGATGAGGGCCAGAAGGCCCGAACGGCATCTTGATCACGTCTCGCAAGGGCATTCTCCCCCCAGGCCAGCCTGGCACAAGATGTCCAAAATGGTATTTGATGACGCGATCTTCTGGGATATCCAGTTCTGTTGCTTCTTCGTCGGTGACTTCCGAGTCATAGCCAAAGGAGAGTGTCAGATTTGCCTGGAAATCGAGGTCTATGACCAAGGTTCGCAAGCCCATCAGGGCAAACACGCAGGCCATGTTGGCCGTCAAGGTGGTCTTGCCCACTCCCCCCTTGGGCGCATATACGGTGGCGATGCCGCGCTGCTTGACCTTCAGCTTTGACTTGTTGGCGTGTCTCCATGCTGCGATGTCGAAGATGTTGTCGATTGTAAACTGGCGTGTTTTGGGACCATTTGCTTGCCGTGCGACATCTATTCCTGATTCGTCCACATACCGGCGAACAGAATCTACTGTGGTTTCCAACAGTTTTGCAGCTGCTTGGACTTTGTAAATAGTCTGAATCATCGTTT
The DNA here is from genome assembly GCF_030157465.1 of Zoogloea sp. Lineage (GTDB taxonomy): Bacteria > Pseudomonadota > Gammaproteobacteria > Burkholderiales > Rhodocyclaceae > Zoogloea. Next base: position 13,706 of record NZ_JAOAUU010000051.1, on the reverse strand, counting down.
TTTAGATTCTTATCAGAAATTTGATACGTAATAGCTTACAGCACGATTTTCCTAACTGCATGGATTTATCAGCTTTGTTATAAAAAATCCTAGCAGAGTGTTTTTTGATAAAGGATTTGCGTGTTGCTCTACGGTGAGAGCGGCCGGGCCACGCGCTGGTGGTCTAAAACAGTGAGTTGGTGTGCGACATAGTGGGAAGTTAGGACGTGCATCAAGGTGGCTGCGTGGGAGCTGTACGGTGATCGAGTCGGCACTTGCACAGCAGGTGTGGATAGCAGAGCGATTGCCTAGGTTCAGGGAGCGCCAAGCCTGCGTCATCGTGCGCAACCATGCGGCCCATCTTCTGCTGATCGAACGCGCCCGAGATCAGCCGCCTGCTAGGTGGGGCGTCAGGCTGGCGGCGCATCGAGATCCAACCCTCTGCGCTCACTGAAGCGGCTGACATATACATCCCGCTCTTGAACAACTTGCCCGAACAGATTCGCCTGCGCGGGTATCACCGAAATGCTGAGCTTTTCCCATCCTCTACCGGTTGTCTCATTCTACTCAAGAGGTAGACCCGTCACAAAAATCGGAGGCGCTTGAAAGCGGAAGCTCGATGGTCGTCCTATCAGTGATAGGACGCTGCTTTTTTGAAGGGATGGTCGAGGGCATTTTGTGTGGTTTTTCCAGCCAAGGATCACTCTAAAAACGAGGTTTTTGATGGTTGTAAGATGACAAATCTGGACTTTGAAAGCTCGGTTTTTGGGTGACAGTATCTGCGTTTTCTTTACGAAATGTTCGTCTTAACGGTGATACTTTCTTGTATAACTGTTTGAAAAACATGGTTTTATTCACTCCCAGTTCTTTCAGGCAGAAATTTGACCTTGGAGTTTCTGACCATGCAGAGAACAGGCTGCTAGCTTTGATTCAGGAGAAAAACGTCGTTTATCGGGTGAACAAGGGGTGGTCTTCGAAAGAACTTCGCGAGCCATTTTTGCCAAACACTTTTGTGACGTGTAATCACCGAAACGACGAGCTTTTTGGTGGCCTTGGCGTGTTCAAAGCACGTCTTAGCAGTGATAACTGGCATCTGGATCCGTCCTTTGAGATCAACCGTGGGTCCTTTTTGTCGAAAGTCTTTGCTTGACGGACGGCTTCGATCAAAAGAGGTGGGTCGTCTTAAGGGTGATGTTCTTTCTTTTTTATAAAGTATTAAAAATGATTACCTGCTTGTGGATAACTCTTGAATCCCTTGTCTGGCACGGGTTTCCGCAAGATGGACGTTCACTGAATCAACGATGTTTCTTCACTCAAAAAACTAGGTTTGTTCACTCTACAGACGACCTTGGTCACCGAACCGACGACCTTAATCACTCAAAGTACGTTGTTCCAATCACCCAAAGAACGACCTTTGGCACGTTCTTTGGGTGATTGGGCTCTACGGGGACGGGTGGTTTGAAGGCAAGAGTGTCACTCATACAACGTTGTTTGCCTCTCAAAAGACGAGCTTCACGTGCTTGCGTGAGAGTTAAAATCGCTTGTGTTTTCAACGAGGCCCCCTCCATGGCGCAGTCTAAAAAGAGCCTAAGCTCAGTATTAGCCACTGATGCAGTGGCTGCCCTGGACAGGGAGCTTCTACCGGTTTCGGAGATGCTCCTGCGTGTCGAAAAGCTTCGCACATTTGCCCGAAGCAGGTCTGAGGTCGACAACGTCTCAAGGGTGATAGCAGACGTGGTCCAACTGCCCTTGTGGGAGGAGAGGGTTCGTGGTCTGCCTAACACGCTGGCTCGTTCCGCGCTCTTCACTTCAGCCAACCGAAGCATGGAGCGAGAGAACTTCAAGCGTGAAAAGATCGCATCCCTTCGTGGGGTTGAGATCTTGTACACCGGTGAAGAGCTTCGTGTGGATGATGGCGATGTTTTTCTTCAGATCACTCACCTGGCCCGGCAGCTGCCTTTAGGTGAAATCGTCGAATTTTCAGGTTACGGTTTGCTCAAAGAACTGGGCTGGACGACGTCGAAAGGGAGCTACGAGCGCCTTCGGGACAGTATCAACAGGCTTTCATCGACGACCATCCTCATCACCGTAGATGGTCCTAACGGGCCCGGTGAAAAGGGGTTCGGGGGGTCGCTGATTCGCAAGTTCGAGTGGGACCATAACGCAAACAGAGGCACGTCCCAGCGCTGGCGAATCTGGCTTGAGCCGGAGATCGTGGCTTTGTTTGGGCGTGATGCGTACACAAAAATTGATTGGGCACAGCGTCTACAACTGCCGCCTCTTGCCAAGTGGCTCCATCAGTTTTACTTCACGCATGCAAACCCTATTGGCTACAAGGTGGAAACCATAAAGAATCTTTGCGGCTCGCGGATAGCGGTGCTGGCGAAGTACAGGTACAAGCTTCGGGAGGCCTTGGAACTGTTGATCAAGGTGGGATTTCTTCTTTCCTACGAAATTGATGCACGCACCGATGTGCTCAACGTGGTGAGGGCGCCGAGGCGTATTCCTCAGGTCGTTCAGGCGTCGTAGTTCCAAGCCAACAACGTTGTATCGGTGATAGGAACTCTGCGGGTAACGCCCCTTTCGCCTAGGCCCTGACACGTCAGACCAAGTGCCGGTCAGTTCGAGACCGGCACGGAAACGCGATAACCGCCCAGGCCAAAGACGGCCTCCTTGCCGACGTGGGTGGTCTGGCCAAACTGCAGAAAAGGCCAGATGCGCGACAAATCCCCGTTGAGTGTCCATTCGCCGACGAGGCCGCCGAGGGACATGGTCTGTTGCTGGCGACTGGAGCGTCGTGACCAGTCCCGCCAAGACAGGTTGCGCGTTTCCGTAAGCGCTTCGGCGTCCTTGGCCAGTGCGGCGAAATCGAAACCCGGTGCCCCGTGGCCGTGGAATTCAGCGAGCAGGCTGATGCGCCGGGCCAGCGCAAGGATCAGCCTGCGTGCGTTCACACGCTCCGCGCCAAGTGCATGGCCGTTAGCCTGAAGACGCAGCGGGGTGTGGAAGTGGAGGGTGGTAGTCGTCGGCGGGTTGCAAGGAGGGACGGATTCAAGTTGTGGTGCTTGAATGGTGCGGTCAGAGGCATCGAAGACGCGATGCTCGCAGGTTGCACATCCTTGAGTCACGCGCAGCAGTTGGGCGCGCCCGTCACTTGGACCGATACCCTGTGCGAGCGCGCGCTGCCAGGCGAGAACGATCAGTGGTGCCTGCTCAATGGCGCGGCCCAGAAGCACCATGTTGAATTCAAGCGTTTCGCCAGGCTGCCATTCTCGGGCGCCCCACGCGGGGGGCTCGATTACGTAGGGGCGTGGTACTTCGGAGAACTTCTGCAGGCTGTGTCCTTCGGCGGGTGGTGCGCTCTCGAACACCACTGCGTAGGGACATGTGCGCAGAAGTGGACAGCCCGTGCAGGTGGGGACGTGGGTCATGCAGGCAATGCGCCGGAGTGCGCCGCCAAATGCGCCGCGCAAGGTGGAGCCAGCGTAGTCGGGAAGGCGCAGCGGAGTGTCGACGACGGCGTGAAGGCGGAGGCGGGCGTGGGGGAGCATGGGGCGAAAAGGGTCGGACTCAGCGAAATAGGGATTTGCGTAGATCCTGCAGTTTTTGCAGTAGGGTTTTTTCGTCAGCGAGGAGGCGCGCGGTTTCGTCGTTACGACTGCGCACCCCGTGAGCCATCGCGTTGCGCAGGTAAGCCAGCGATTTGACATCGGGTTTGTCGGAGCGCAGCGAATCAAGTTCGGTCTTGCGGGTCTCGAAATCGCTGGCATTGCCTCCAGAGCGGGCGAGGCTATGGGTAACGGCGCCCTCAAGCATGAATGAGGCGCTGCGCAGGTAATCGCGGCGTTCGAGATAGGCGTCGGCAAGGTCGCGCTCGTAGTCTTCCCGGCTATTGCCTTTGAACCATTTCAGGCGTTTTTGCAGGGCGGGGCGAAACAGACGACCCAGTGGCCCGTCGTGAGTGCTGACCGAATCGAAAACACTGCTGAGGGCTTCGCGTGCCTTGACCGGATTGCCTGTGCGCTCGAAGAAGGCGGCGCGGGTAAGCAGCGCACTGCGTCCGCGATCCATGCCGTCAGCGGCGAGCAGCGGTGCGAAGCCGCCGTAGTCGCCATCCTTTTCGTAACTGGCGAGGGCGTCGACCCAGTCGAGCATGTCGAGCAGGCCGGTGAGCCGCAGGACTGGCGTTTCTCCGTCCTGTAGCGTCATGTCGAGGGCTCCATAGTAGATGTCGCGGACCTGAACGTGCCTGACGTGCTTCAAGTAGCGCGCTGCCACCAAGGCCAGCATCGGCAGATGACGGAAGGCATGGGTCACATCAAGTACTACCTCTTCCCCGTCAGTGAGGGCGTCGGCCACCGTAGAGAGCACTTCGACCTGTTCCGCCTTGTCGCGGGCAAAGGGGATCAGGTGACACTCCACCCGCAGGCCAAGCTTTTCCGAAAGCCTTCGGGCTGGTAGTTCCAGCATGTCTTCGGTCACCGTGCCGGTGTGGGCTGCGTCGATCAGTTGCGCCAGCGCTTCATCGTCGGGATCGGTTTCACTTTCTACAAAAAACACGTCCCACATGCTGCCCGCAGTGCCGAGCAGGATCAGTCGGTCCGGGTGCAGATAGTCACTGAGGGCCAGGCCGAAATACGGTACTTCGCGCATGAAACCTGAATCGAAACGGTAGCGGGCCTGGCGGTAGCCAGCCGTATTGATGCTTTTGCCGAGAAAGCTGATGAGGGTAGTCATGGATTACTCGTCTGTTTCATGGGGGAGAGCGCTGGCATCTTCAGTGGTGTGTTCATGGCAGTCTGGGTGAGGCTCACAGGAAGGCCGAACTCTAGCGAAGTGGCTGCGCCGCTCCTGTACCGGCAAGCTTGCCGGCCAAGAGCGCGCCAAGAATCTGGCGATCGGCTGCCTTGAGCAAGGTTTCCCGCGCCCCGGCGGACAGGAATGCGTGGGTGAAGCCTTGTTTTATGAGGGCAAGAGCTTCCCACAGGCTGATCGGGTTTGCGCTCAGGCGCGCGGCGGCGAGGTATTCGTCGGCAAGGGTGGTTCGTGAAATACCGGGATTGTCGGTGCACAGCGTGAAAGGCAGGCCTGCGTCGAGGAACTGGCGCAGTGGATACGCGGGGAGTCCGGTGGTCTCCGAAGCCTGTGCCGGATCTCGGAAGCCGACCACTTCGAGGTTCGATGTGGGACACAATTCGAGGCAGATGCCGCGGTCCCTGAAGCGCATTGCGAGGGACGGATTGTCGGCGAGGCTCAGCCCATGCCCGATGCGGTCAGCGTGCAGGTGGTAGGCTGCCTGCCAGATGTTGTCGGCGGACTCGCCTTCGCCCGCGTGGATGGTGATCGGCATGCATTCCCGAAACGCCGGAATGAAATACGGCGCCAGCGCCTGCGGGCTGTGGGTTCCTTCGTCACCGGCAAGGTCGAGTCCAAGCACGAAGTCAGGCGCGCGCTTGCGGGCCGCGACGGCACATTCGATCGTGGCCTGCATCTGTTCGGGGTAACGCCGATCCAGTATCCAGATGAAGCCGAAACGCGGGCTCAGGGCATCCACGGGGTTATTGGCACCTGCCGCCTGCAGCGCCTGCTGCAGCGCACACACAAAGCTGCCGGGATCGTCCGGCCAGTATTTGTGCGGACTGCCGCGCAGTTCGGTGTAGAGCAGTCCCTCAGCCCTGGACTGTGCGACCAGCGCTGCCGCATAAGGGGCCAGTGCGGAAGGGTGGCCGAGCACCGCGGAGCCCGACAATTCGCCGGGGCGTTCATAGGCGGAGAAGCCGCGCCTGTGCTTGCTTTTGAGTGCGATGCGGGCTTCGCCCGGCGCATATACGTTGCTGTCGAGCTGGGCCGGGCTCGCTTCGGTCAGCAGCATGGCCGTGCACGCGGCGCGCATTCGCGGGCCTTCAGCCATCAGGGGCCGGGGCCAATCCCAGTCCCACACGGTGGTCTGGCGCAGCAGCGGGCCGACGAGATCCAGCGCTTTGCGCCGCTCGGCGGGGGAGAGCGCATCGGCGACGGCTTGGCCAACTTCAAGCTGTGCCGCGCGCGAAAGACTGCCACCAAGGTGGCGGTGCAGGTCGGCTTTGGGCAGCGCAATAAGTGCCTCACGGTGTTCCGGGGCCAGCCGGGTGTGGCGCAGTGATTCGATCTGCGCGGGCGGGAGTCGGTACAGCGAGCGCCAGTTCTCGTGGTGCTCGGTTTGGGCGATCTGGCTGAGGAAGTTACCGAGCAGTTGGCCGCTTTCGCGCTCGCGGCGCTGGATCTCGCGGCTCAAGGTCGGGCCGGCAGGGGGCAGCGGCCAGGCGCAATGGGGCGCGGCCAGCGGCAAAGGAAAGTGCGCCAGTGCGATACGTTGGCCGTCGAGCTCGATGTCGAGCAGTTCGCTGCGCTGGCCGGTTCCGGCGATGAGCGGGGTTACCCCGGCGGCCACTTCTGCCGGCAAAGCCTGGCAGAAGGTTTCGGGCGCAGCGGTGAATAGCGCCCCAGGCAGGGGTTCGGGGCCCACCACATGCAGCCAGGCGCTGGCGCCGAACACGCTGCCGGCCCACTGCAGGTCGGCGCTCATGGTCTTGCGTCCGCCGGCCAGCGACACGACCAGCTGGCCACCGTTGCCGACCCGCTCGGATGCCGCCATGACGCTGCGCAATGTGAGTTCCCGCACATGGTCGCATTCGCTCTGGGTCGCAAGCTGGTCAGTACCCGCTGCGGTCCAGATGCGTAAAGGCATCGGTGCGTCGATCAACGCCCACCAGGCGCGCAGCTTGTCGAGGCTGGCGACGGTCTTCTGTCCCTCGGTGGTGCAGATCCACAGCTCGTCCGGAGACCGAAGCGCGTGCGCGCGGCGCACTTCGTCAAGGCGCTTGCGATCCGGGTGATGGGCGTACAGGGGGAGCTTGTCCGGCGCCAGCCAGCCGAAGATTTCAGGAATGACGGCCCAGCTTGCGCCGAGGGTACACAGCAGGATGTTCATGAATTTTCAACCATAAAGCGCGCCGCAAGCCGGCTCCACAGCTCGAAGCGCGGGTCGTCCGCAATTTCGTGGGCGGGCATGAATCCCACGCCATCCAGTGCTTCGTGTGGGGGTGGGCTGGGTTCGGAGGTGGCCGTCCAGCGCGCTGCGTAAAGCACCCCAAGATGAACCCGGCCGATTGCCGAAAGATGTTCGTAGATCAGAGCACGTGGCTGCGCGACGGGTAGTGCGGCAACGGGCAGGCCCAGTTCCTCGCTCATTTCCCGGTTGAGGGCATTGAGCAGCGTTGCCTCGGCAATGGTTGCGGCATCCTCGCGTTCCACATGGCCACCGATGCCGCAGCTCATCCGTCCCTCCACGCGTGCATCGCCGCCACGTCGGCGATAGGCCCACAGATTGCCCGCAGCGTTTTGCAGCACCAGATACGGAATCGCCTGCAGCACGCTTTCATCGTGCTCAACCTCCGCGCGTGCCCGCCACTGGGGCGGATGAAAGAAGCTGAAGTCAGACACCGCCCAGCAGTTTGCTTCGGGGAGCGGCGGGGCCTGGTGGCGGGGGATGACGAGGATCGTGGACGGTGTGGGCATCGTGGAGGAAGGTTCTAGGCTCAGCTCTGCGGGCGCAACTGGGCGAGTTTCAGTTTCTTGCGTGCATCTTTCCAGTCGTCTTTTCGATCGAGCTTTTCGATCACTCGGGGAAGCCAGGCTTCGAGGGCGTCGGCAAGGGCTGCCTTCTCCTCGAGCGACCAGGTGTCGTCCTTCAGTGCATCACTGACCAGAACACCGGCACGCTGATGCAGGCCGGCGTTGAGCTTCTCCTTGGCACCAGCCTTGAATTTTTCCTCGCACGCGCTGGCGAACTCCCTGAGTGATCGGATGGCTGGCGTCAGCTTGTCGAGTTCGGCTTTGCGTGCGCGCTGTTCTGCCTTGTCGATAGAATCGGCTTGGGCACGTTGATCCAGTTCAAGGCGGCCATAGCCAACAGCCGTCTTGGCGCCAAAGCCCAGCCACTCGCCCGCGTGGGCCAGAGCGCTGGTCATCAGCGGTTTCCAGTCGGAGCGCAGTGCAGACTGCTCCACGGGGATCTGTGCTGAGTCGATCTGTATGAACAATGTCGCTTCACAGCCGGCAGCCACCGCGAGAAAGGGAATCGGGTTGGGCGACTCGTTGGCGTGTGGCGTGCCGGAACCCTGAAGGTAGCCGCTATGGTGCGGCGTCATGATCTCCACTTTCAGCAGCGACGCGTCGTTTTTGCCCGGTGCGAATAACAAATCCCAGAAGGCCAGCGCACCACGCCGGAAATTCGCTCCGGCAGCAAGTCGGTCTTCACCGGGGCCGAACAGGGTGTCGATCGTGGCCTGGTCCCAGCCTTCTCTGTCGCCCCACTCGCCCGAGGCGAGTTCTTCGGCAGCACGCCGCAGTATGCCCTTGACCCCGCTGCCGGCGAGGTAGGGCAGGCCATACGGGTTGAGAAAAGCAAAGCCGTTTTCCAGCGGGTGTTCGTTGCCGAGACCTGTGGGCAGAGGTGCGCTGAGTTTGGCCGGATAGATCAACACCGCCTCGCCGATGGCTTCGGCAGCCGCAATCTGGCGCGCGCGTAGAGCAGCAAGAGCCTTGCGGCTGTGCTCAGGGAAAGCGGAGACGATCTTGGAGAACGCCGGGGTCTTGTTGGCTGGTTTGCGCCAGCCGTCATCCCAGCCGTCGAAGTAGAGGCCAAAACGGTGACCGGGCGGGCAATCCTCGAAAGCAGTGCCAAGGTAGGTGGGCAGGGCGACAGACATCGAGGGCTCCTTACAGTGCGGCCGCGAACTGGCGAATCCAGCGCAGGATCAGCAGGGTCTCGTCCGTTGCGCGGCGGTATTCGGCCGGGCCTGCTTTCAAAAGGACTTCCATCATGGTCTGGAAACCGGGGTCCTGACCATTGCCGCCGCCACGCAGAAAAACCCAGCGCCGCAGGTGTTCGGCAAGCATCTTGTGGTGCGTTTTGTCCTTGTCCTGATAGAACGCAAGAGTCTGCATAAGACCGTTGTTCATGATGAGGGCCGGCGCGGCCTTGGCGAGGTTGCGGTACTCGTCTCCGGAGCGGGCACTGCCTTCACGTGCGCAGTCCCAGGCGAACTGCGCACGTTGCTGTTCGAGGGTCGGAGCAGAGCCTTGAGCGGGTTTCTTGATGCTGAGCGTCGTCATCGTGTTCTCCTCAAAGGGCCGTGCCGGGCAGCACGCGGGCGGCGACCAGTCCGCGCCCGGTGGTGGCATCGCCACCGACTTGCAGCAGTTTGCCGTTGACCGCGCCGACCACCTGGGCCAGCACGCCTTCCGCCGGCATGTCGCCCTTGCCGCTGCGCTCGGCGCTGGCCATCAGGCTGCCGAGCATTAGTGATTCGGGAGGCAGGTTTTCGGTGTAAAAGAGCCCGCCGTCGCTGGCTGTTCCAGTCTTGTTGTCGATGCGTACATGCGGTTCGACGACCGTGGCGTTCTTCGCAAACCAGGTGAAGTCCTCGTCGGAGAGCAGGACCAGATCGCGGGCGAGCTTGTCACGGAAGAAAGCGTGCGCTTCGCCGGTTGGCAGCGCGTTGTCGGCGAGCCATTTCGCGAATGTGGGCAGGGCGCTGTCATCCACCTGGGTGGCGAACTCGAAGGCTTCGAGATGGAGCTTGTCTCCACTCAGCAGCCCCGGGTTGGCGCTGCGGGCAGAACCCGTTTCAACCCGCACGGGCAGTGGCGGTACATTTTTGATGCCCAGTTGCGTGAGCAACCGAGCCGCACGGGCCAGGGCGTAGGGACTGGTGGCGTAGACATAACCTTCCCTGGTGCTGCGAACCGGGAAAGCGATCAGTTGCGCATCACCCACGCTGATGGCGCCGGCATACAGGTCAGTACCCCGCGATTCCGGTCCGAACAGGCGGTCGAGCAGGCCACCCTTCCAGTCGCCGAGATTGGAGAAACGATGGCGGATGGCGCCCTTGAGGCCGGAGCCGGCAAAGATCGGGTGTTCGCTGTGACGTTCTCGGGCGATGGGGTTGTCGATCAGGCCAAAGGCTTGGCCGGTGCCCATGTGGACGGGGCTTTCAGCGTAGAGAAAGAGCGCGGCGTGAGCTTGGAACATGATGGTCCTTGTCTTGATGAGGTGTCGTGGCCTGGACTTACCAGGCGGCGATTTGAACGGCGTTGAATCCTTCGGCACGGCGTGCTGGATCGGTCAGCGGCAGACCGTCCTGGAGCAGTGCAGCAAGGTCGTCAGGCTTGCCCTGGAAGTCATCCAGCCAATAGACGCTGCCGGTCGGTGCGGCGCGAAGGGCGGGCTTTGGACGCCGCAGCGCGAGGTCCCAGCCCGACAGAGTTTCTAGGCGCGGGACCGCAGCACTGGCGAGGCGTGCCGAGGACTGACCGAAATGCCAGCGCCCGGCCGGGTCTGTTCCGGGAAGTTTCCAACCGTCGGGGAAAATTCCAGGGCTGACGAGGAGCAGGCGGAATCGTCCTGCCTTGGCGAGATCCGCGAAGTTGGGGGTTGTCAGGGCCGCACTGCAGGGCGTGGTCGCGGCGGCATGGCCGTCGCCGCCGAAGCGCAGCAGCCCGGATTGCGGCAGCAACCCGTCGGCACCGGCAACCGAGACAAGGAAACCAACGTCAGGCTGCAGCGCCACCGCTTCGCTCGTATAAAGCTGTCCTTCAGCAGCGGTATGCCTGCCCGGCTCCAGCGCGATGCCCAAGCGGGAATCGGTCTTCCAGAGTTCCGCAGACTCAATCCAGTGCGCGGCGTCGAGCGCTTGGCCAGCCTGCCAGCGCGAGAAGCCTGCAGCGGTCAGCCACAGGCCGGATCTGGGTTTGGAGGGGGAGGCTTGGGCGAGAACGGGGTTTCGCGGCAGGGGATAGCTGCTGGCAAGGCACGCGTCGAGCTGCGTCGGCTGAAGCCGGGTGGCATGTCCCTGTTCGTCGACAACGACGTCGGCCGGCAGCGGAAAAAGCGCCTCGATGCTGCCATCGTCGTGCTTTCTGGCGAGGCCGAAATGGCTCACGCGGAAGTCTCCGGGCGCGGTAGCCGAGCCGAGCGATGCCGCAAATTCGGCCGAAAGACGGGCTTTTCCGCTGGCGAAGTCGGATAAGTTGACCTTCTGATCAGCCAGCATGCGACTGCGGATCGCCCCGGCAGCGACCGATGGCCAGGGCGGCATCAATGCCTCGCCGTGGCTGCCGGCATCGGCAAAAAGCTTGTTGCCGCGCAGCACAAGAACGTCTAGCGGCTTGATGAACAGATGGTTCATGGTTGCGGGTTTCCTTTGCTGCGGCTTTCACGGGCGAGGAATTCGGCCACCGCGAGCACGTCGCGCACGATGTCGGCAGGGGAAGTATCTTTCTGCTTGACGGACACGGCGAGCGCGGCAAGCTTGCCGGCGAGCGCGTCGCCGACATCTTTGCCTCCCTGCCGCTTGAGTTGGTAGCCCAGGCTGGCCGTGAGCAGAGCCTCCAGGTCTGCATCAGGCATTTGCGTCGGGAGACTGGGTAGCCAACCCTGGGTCAGGTAAGCGGCCTTGCGTGAGGTGTCGCCAGCGAAAAGGTTCTGGAGTTCCGCCAAAATCTGCATCGGGGAGTTTTCCAGGGACGTCTCGTCCATACGCCACGGCAGCACGAGTTCGGTTGCGCCACCGCTACGTTTCAAGAGTGTGATTGCGAAGGCGTCGCGTCCTCCCTTGCCCTTGGCGCGCTTTTCGGCCTTGCGCAGTTCGCGCAGTACAGCACCGAGAGGGGCCTGGTGATGTGCAATCACGGCACCGGCACTGGCGGTGGCGGTTTCGCCCATGAGCCGGATCAGGCGCCCGTCGAGTTCGGCATGACCTTTTCCGATCCGGAGTTTTCCCAGGTCGGCATGCACTGCGTCGGCAAGCTGGGTGGGCAGCGGCAGGCCGGCATAGGCGGCCCGCAACAGGGTCAGGCAGGCGAGCAGATCATCGACTGCAACCAGTGCCATCACGTCGTCGCCGCCCGCATAGATGAGCTTGCCCTTGCAACGGTTTTCGACGATTTCCTGGGCGAGTTGCAGCGAGAAGCCGTTGAGTGCCCCGGAAATTGCCATATGACGGCTGGGCGATACTGCGCGCCGGGCATCGAGATAAGCGTGATGCCCGGGGCCGGTGAAATGCTCGGTCATGCGGACGCGGATCTGCGGATGGAAAGTGTCGCGGGTCAACACGCCGATTGCCTCATCGCCTGAAATCCAGGCGCCCATCCTGTCGCCGTCGAGCAAGATCATGGCGTAGTAGGTTTCGGGTTTGTCTCCCAGTAGCGAAGCGACCTTGCGCGACGTTTCGCTCTGGGCCTCGACGTCGTCGGAGAGGTCCTTGTCCTCCAGCAGGGCGGGCAGGGCGCGGGCGAGCTGCCGCGTCTTGGGCGTGTGCTGCCACAGCTGGCGCATCAGCTTGCGCGGCAGGGCCGCTGACTCGCCGAGTGCTTCTGCTTCCTGGAGCAGGTCCTCGCCGGTACTACCAAAGCCAGCCCCGGCGTTGAGCCACCGCTCGATCGAGGTGGCAATTGCCAACGTGTGTGTGGACACAATGAAGCGCGTCACGTCGATGCCGACACTGCTCAGTTCCTTGCGCACAAACCAGCTCGGCCAGCGGCGCTTGAGCATGGCCTGTGCGCAAAGATGTTCGGATTTACGGCTGATTCCCGGGAGCGCCCTGGCGGCCAGGCTCCAGAGGGTCGGCGCATCCTTGCGCGCACCTTTCGGAATGGCGAGTTGAACGCTGTCATGGGTGAGCCATTCGGCTTCGCCGGTGAGATCACAGCGGTAGCCTTGTTCGCCGGGGCCGGGACGTTGCGGGGCCTCGCGCACCGCTTTTGCACTCGCAGCGAGCCGCTCCAGCAGGGCATGAATGGCCGGGTAGAGCACCCCGGGGTTGGGGCGATAGAAGCGCGTGCCGTCGATCTCGATGGCCTTGGAGAGTACTTTCCATGCGGGTGAGCCCAGGAAGCCCGGCAATTCGGTATTGCCAAAGAAAGGCTGACTGGCGGCGACAAGGCCGGACACATCGGGCGCATCGCCCTCGCCGGTCTTGACCAGCGGACCAAACGGCACCGCGGCCCAATGTACTTCCGGAAAGCCCTCGAGTTGCCGGGCCAGTTGCGTGTGGCAGTAAAGCTCCGGGGTGTTTGCAATCTTGGCAGCGTCGAGCAGTTCGGCCAGCATGCCGGCCGCTGTGTCGCGAACAAAACCCCGCACGGTCTCGGTGATCGCTTCGGCGAGTTCGCGGGCCTGGCTGGCGGGCACCAAGGCGACGAACTTGTTGGGCAGCGCGGCCGCAAAAAGCGGGTTAGCGTCGGTCTTGTTGTTGTCACTCGCCCAGGCGCAGTCGAGGAAGCGCTTTCGGTTCAGCTTCATCTCTTCGCGCAGCCACAGATCAACCTGAGGCACGCCGCGCAATTGCGGAAAGAGCACCGCATCCGGGCCGAGCCGTTCGCAAATGACCTTAAGCCCTTCCCAGGCCAGCCGTGACAGAAGATGCGAGCCCGCCCACAGATCCGAGGTGGTGCGCGCCTGGGCAATGAAGTCCTGCACCGGACCGAAACTCATCGTGAGCAGGGCCGGATTGGCCTCGACATCACCCGCGAAGGACGACGCGAAGGCGGCCGAGAGGTCGAGATGAGTCCAGATCGTGTGGTCTGGAATGCGCGTGTCGGCGGGCAACAATTGCCACAAATGACGTAGGGGCGCCTCGAAAAACCTCGCCCCACCCGCTGCTTGGTAAAATCCTGCCGTCCTG
>NZ_JAOAUU010000050.1 GCF_030157465.1 Zoogloea sp. | reverse complement strand
GATCATCGTTGTGCGGTGGGAGTTCGCTGAAAACCTCGGGTTATTCGAGGTGCTCTCTAGTTGTAATAACTCAAAGACCGCGGACAAGCCTTTTTTCTCGATATTTAAGTCAATGTTTTGAACAAAGTCCAAGACCTCATCTTGGCCTTCGTAGGTTATTAGCGATAAAAAACTTTTCTTTTGAAATTCTTTTGTTTGATCTTCATATTTTTTTGACATGGCGGAGAAGTACTTGACGAGACCGTTCGCTAAAGAGTCGAGCTTTTGATCCACGGCGGGCATGTTTTTTCGATCATCTCGACTTTGATCGTCGTCACTTTTTCTATGAACGGAAAGCCAACTAACCTTGACCAGCTTGGTTAACGCATCTCGCGCTCCGTTTGATAAATTGTTAATGACGCGATCCCGCATAGATCTCAAAGCCAAATGCCTCGCCAAGGCGGAGTCTGCCAGTTCGCCAATCGCAATGCGGACTGGCTTTGCTGTTTGTGACTCCTTAAGTAGATAGACAATGTCAAAAAATGGAATTCCACTTAGGCGGTCTTTGGAAACTTCAATGCTTGGTTTTTTTCTACTTGATCGTGACTGTAGAGTGATGGTAATTTTCTTAAAAGGAATTTTTTCTAATTTTTCGTAGTCACATAGCAACGCCGCCGCTATAAGATTTATTACGGTTGTTTTTCCGCATCCATTTTTTCCAATAATGAAATTGAATTCCTCGTCAAAGATAAAATTAATGGGGGTGTTGCTTCCCCATAGGCCATCAATGCTGGCGGATTTTAGTATGTACATAGGTTTTTCGTTTGCGTTTCTTAGAAGTGCTTATGCTACGGATATAAGTGTATCGACTATAAGGCTATGGCATGTCCAGGGCAAGGTTCTTGACGAAGAGATCGCGGCTTGAAGCTATTTTTTCGTAGCATCTGACAGAGTTATGTGCGTCCATGTATGTCGAGGATGCTCATTTCTTGTGCAACTCCGCGTTGTGCAGTGCGGGGCGATCCCGATATAGAGCAGCGACAGAATGTCTGAATAGTCGGTCCTGAAATATTCAATTCGCCGCCCTCCGCCGCCTGCCCGGTGGCCATGACGCTTTATTCCGCCGGTGAAGTGCTTCATCCCATTGGCTGGTAGCTTCTGCTCGGCAATGAAATGCTTTATCTCGTCGGTCCTGAACAATCAGCCCACCCCTTTCCCGGCGCGGGCTGAGAGCCCCTGAGACCTTGCCGAATCCTCCAGATTCCAGTGCAATCACATTCACTTGCTGGAAGATTTGGAGCGCAGGTTTCCGATGACCACCCCGGACTTTTTCCGCGCCCGGCTGGACGCAATGATCGATCTGCGTCACCCGCTGGCCGTATTGGCAACCCGCATGCGGTGGGCCGAGATCGAATCGGCGCTGGCGCCGTGCTTTGTCCGCCAGGACCGCCAAGGGCGTCCGATCGAGGGCCTGGATCCGTTTGGCCCGACCTTGCAGATGACTGGCGCAGGCACGAGCGCAGCGGGTCGCCCGCGCTTGCCGATCCGGCTGATGGTCGGGCTGCTGTATTTGAAGCACGCGTTCGGCGAGAGCGACGAGAGCGTCGTTCAACGGTGGGCCGAGAACCCCTATTGGCAGTTCTTTTGCGGCGGTGAGTATTTCGAGACCCGGCTGCCCTGCGACCCGAGCGGCCTGACGCGTTTCCGTCGTGCGCTGGGGGATGCAGGCGTGGAAGAACTCCTGGCCAAGACTATCGAAACCGCGGTGTCGATGAAGGCCATTGCCCCGAAGGACCTGGAGCGGGTCATCGTCGATTCCACGGTGCAGGAGAAGGCCATCGCCTTTCCCACCGACAGCCGGCTACTCGACGTGGCCCGGCGCAAGCTGGTGCTGATCGCCAAACGGTCTGGCGTGGTGCTGCGCCAGACCTTCGAGAAGGAAGGCCGCAGTCTCAAGCGACGAGCCGGTGGCTACGCCCACGCCAAACAGTACCGGCGCCTGCGCCGGGTGCTCAAGCGCCAACGGACGATCCTGGGCCGGGTCATGCGTGACCTGGAACGCCGTTTGCCGACGCTGGCTGACGGCATGAAGGAGATCGCCACCCTGTGGCTCGAGCGGGCCCGACGCATTCACACCCAGCGGCCCAAGGACAAGAACAAGCTCTACGCCCTGCACGCACCCGAAGTCGAGTGCATCGGCAAGGGCAAGGCCCGCCAGCCCTACGAGTTCGGGGTCAAGGTGGGTATCGCCACCACCGAGAAAGGCAACCTGATCGTGGGCGCCCGGGCCTTTCCCGGCAATCCCTACGACGGTCATACCCTCACCGAACAGATCGAGCAGGCGACGATTCTGATGCAGGAAGTCCAGGGCACCCCGAAGCCTCACACCGCCATTGTTGATCTGGGCTATCGGGGGGTTGAAGTGCCGGGAGTCGAGATCATCCACCGCGGCCGGATCAAGAGTCTGAGCGCCAAGGCCCGCCGTCTGCTCAAACGCCGTCAGGCGGTGGAGCCCGTGATCGGGCACCTGAAGGACGACTGTGGGCTACGGCGGAACTGGCTGAAAGGATCGGAAGGAGATGTGTTGCACCCGGTGCTATGTGCTGCCGGGTACAACCTGCGCTGGCTGATGCGGGCCATTGTCCGGCTGGGGCTGAAGGCCCTTTTTGCGCTCTGGCTTCTGGTCGGGATGCGCGGGCGACTGGTCAGCGACGAGAGGTCATGGCCACCGGGCAGGCGGCGGAAGGCGGCGAATTGAATATTTCAGGACCGACTATCTCTGCGCCGTACAGCGTCTTTCGTGGTGCGAAAGTTTTCTTTCCTGATGGGCGATAAGCCGGTAGATCGGGTTGGCGCAGCGTAACCCGACCTCCTGGACTCTCTGGCTTCAATGCCCGAGGGCGCGCAGGGCGAGGAGGGCGATGACTGCGAGGCCGAGCAGGGCGGTGGTGGCTTGCCAGAAGCGCACGGGGTTGCGTTCGATGAGCGGGGTGCTGCGTTGTTGCTGGTACTGGGGGCCGGGGGCCTTGAGGTCGTGGATGAATTCCGAGATGACTTCCTGGCGTTTGGCGGGATGGGGGTGGAGAGCCCTGGCCAGCACGGCATCCAGCCAGGCGGGGAGGTCGGGGCGGTGGTGGCGGAGGGGGATGTAGCGCAGACGGGCGAGATCGGCGGGGCTGCGCACCCGGGCGGCGTCGAGGCCATAGGGGAGCTGGCCGCTGAGGAGCTGGTAGGTGATGGCGGCGAGGGCGAAGAGTTCGCTGCGCTGGCTGCCGCCTTCGCCGAGAAGGTATTCCGGGGCGGTGTATTGAAGGGTGCCGGGCACGGCAAGGATGTGAGCGTCCGGGTGGTATTCGGCCAGGCCGGCCACGTGGGCGTTGGCCAGGTCGATGAGTTTGACCATGCCGTGGTGGTCGATCATCACGTTTTCGGGGCGCAGATCCTGATGGAGCATTTCGCGCCGGTGCAGGGCCTGGAGGCCCTGGGCAAGCTGTTCGATGAGGGCACGCACGCTGTCCAGTGCGGGCTGGGGGTTGTCCACCCGCCACTGGGCCAGGGTCTGGCCGTCGATGTATTCCATGACCACGAAAAGGTGGCTGCGCGGGCGTTCGCCGGCCCAGGCCTTGATGACGTGGGGGCTGTCGATGCGGCGGGCGACCCATTCTTCCAGCACGAAGCGGTCGAGGTAGTCCGGATTCTGGGCCAGATCCACCGAGGGGGTCTTGATGACCACCTGCTGCCCGCTGCTGTCATCCACGGCCAGGTGCAGGTGGCTGCGGGCGCTGACCTGCATTTCCCGCAGGATGGTGAAGCCTTCGAAGACCATGCGCGGCGCGAGGGCGGGCGGCAGGCTCAGCCCTTCGCGGCGCAGTTGGGGATGGGGGGCGTCGCTGGCGGGCAGCTCGTCGATGCGCAGGAGCTGCAGGGTGGCGTCGTCGTTACCGCCTCGGCTGCGGGAGAGCTTCACCAGGCGGGTTGCCGCTGCATCCAGGTCGTGGGCGTGTTGTTGCAGGGCCTGGTGGACGTCGTCGGCGTCAAGCCCGGCATAGGCGCCGTCGGTGGCGAGCAGGTAGATCTCGCCGGCTTCCGCTTCCCAGCTGCGGTAGTCGATCTCCAGGCGGGGGCCGGTGCCCAGGGCGCGGCCCAGGTAGGACTCGGCGGCGGACAGTCGTACCCGGTGGTCCTCGGTCAATTGTTCCAGGGCCTGGGGGTGGAGCCGGTAGATGCGTGAATCGCCCACGTGGAGCAGATGCAGGTCGCGGCCCTTGAGGATCAGCGCGCTGAAGGTGCACACATAGCCCCGGTCTTTCTCGAAGCGCCCTTCACAGCTCATGGTCTGGGAATGCAGCCAGCCGTTGGTGGCGCTCAGTACCCGTTCGGCGGCACGGCGGACCGACCAGGCTTCGGAGGTGGCGTAGTAGTCCTCGAGAAAGCTGCGCACGGCGGTCTGGCTGGCCACCTGGCTCACCGCGCTGGAGCTGATGCCGTCGGCGATGGCCAGGGCGATGCCCTTGCTGGCCAGCTGGTGCCCGCGGGGCAGGACGGCACCGTGAAAGTCCTGGTTGGTGTCGTGCTCACCTGCCAGGGACGCCTGGCCGAGGGAAACCCGCAGCTTGGTTGACATGGATGCGGGCTCCCGGCTGGCGTTCAGGTTCAGGCGGCGCGGCGCTTGGGGGCTGTTTTGTAGTGGGTGGAGTACAGCGTGGCGCCGACGAAGGTCAGGCCGCCCACCAGGTTGCCCAGCACGGTGGGGATCTCGTTCCAGATGAGATAGTCCATGAAGGTGAAGTTGCCACCCAGCATCAGGCCCGACGGGAACAGGTACATGTTGACGATGCTGTGCTCGAAGCCCATGTAGAAGAACACCAGGATGGGCATCCACATGGCGAT
>NZ_JAOAUU010000049.1 GCF_030157465.1 Zoogloea sp. | reverse complement strand
TGATGAAGCCGGCACCGGTGATGCCGCTGGCGCCCTTGGAGGTGAGCATGGCCACGCCGACGATGGTCAGCTCCTGCATCAGGGTCAGCTCGGTGTTGGTGGCCTGGGCAATGAACAGCGCCGCCATCGTCATGTAGATGTTGGTGCCGTCGAGGTTGAAGGAATAGCCGGTGGGCACCACCAGGCCGACCACCGAACGGCTGCAGCCCATTTTCTCGAGCTTGGCCATCAGTTTGGGCAGGGCGGATTCGGAGGAACTGGTGCCCAGCACGATCAGCAGTTCTTCGCTGATGTACTTGATGAACTTGACGATCGAGAAGCCGGTGTAGCGGGCAATGCTGCCCAGCACGATGAAGATGAACAGCGCACAGGTGATGTAGAACGAACCCATCAGCTTGGCCATCGGCACCAGGGCGCCGACGCCGTACTTGCCGATCGTGAAGGCCATGGCGCCGAAGGCACCCAGCGGAGCCAGCTTCATCACGGTATTCACGATGCCGAACAGCACATGCGAAACCTGCTCGACGAAATCGAATACCGGCTTGCCCTTTTCACCCGCGGCGGCCAGTGAGAAGCCGAACAGGATGGCGATCAGCAGCACCTGCAGGATGTCGCCCTTGGCAAAGGCGTCGATGAAGGTGTTGGGAATGATGTTGAGGATGAACTCGACCGTCGACTGGGCGTGGGCCTTGGCGGTGAAGCCTTCGATGGCCTTGGTGTCCAGCGTGGAAAGATCGGCATTGAAGCCGGCGCCCGGCTTGGCCACGTTGGCCACCACCAGGCCGATCACCAGCGCAAAGGTGGACACGATCTCGAAGTAGAGCAGCGCCTTGCCGCCCACCCGGCCGACTTTCTTCATGTCCTGCATGCCGGCGATGCCGTGCACCACGGTGCAGAAGATCACCGGGGCGATGATCATTTTGACGAGTTTGATGAAACCGTCGCCGAGGGGCTTGAGATCGACCCCCATCTTGGGCTCGAAATACCCCAGCAACACACCGCAGGCGATGGCGAACAGCACCTGCACATATAGAACCTTGTAGAACGGCTTTTTCATGATTTTTCTCCTCCGGTGGTGAGATCCACGGAGCGCATCTTGAAGTCGTTACCACAAGCCGAAAATTGGGAGCGTCCACATTGGGGCCGGCCCTATTGTGGAAAGCCGCAGGGCGCGGCGTTCAGAGCATCACGCCGAGGCGCCGCAGCAGCGGGAGCAGTACCAGGTAGGCCGCTGAGGTGAGGCCGCAGGCCGTGAGCAGGCTGGGCCAGAATCCCCAGCCCCACCGGATGAGCACCGGCAGGGTGATGAACAGAACCAGGGACGGAATGACCAGCCAGACGATCTGCCCCGAAAGCTCGGCCACGGCCTCGGCCCGGCCGGTGTCGGCGTAAAGCCACACAAAGGCCATCAGCGAGGTGACGGGCAGGGCGGCGATCAGCGCAGCAAAGCCGCTGTGCCGCTTGGAAATCTCGGCAATGGCAACGATGAGCGTCGCGGTGAGGGCGATCTTGATGGCGTACTGGAGCATGAACCCGGGGCCGGTGTCGTTGATCGGGGCGTGCTGATTTTACGCGGCCCGGCTGCAGCCCGTCTCCACCGCCAGCCGCCTTTCCAGTTCGATGCCCGCAGGCGAAACCGTTGCGCCGAGGGCGATCACCTCGACGCCGGCGGCCAGGGCTTCGCGCAGCGTGCGGGCATACACCGGGTCGATGTGATCGGCCGGGCGCACACACTCCACGTCGCCGCGCTGTACGCAAAAAACCAGCACCGCGCGGTGCCCGCTGGCGACCATCGCGCTCATCTCGCGCAGGTGCTTGGTGCCGCGGGTGGTGACGGCGTCGGGGAAGTAGCCGATGCGGCCGGCCACGGCGGCGGTGACGTTTTTGACTTCCACGTAGCAGTCGGGCCGCCCGGGGGCCGTGAGCAGCAGGTCGATGCGGCTGCCTTCGCCGTATTTCACTTCGGGGCGGATCGTCGCGTAGCCGGCCAGCTCCGGCACGCGGCCGGCTTCGATGGCTTCCCGCACCAGCGCGTTGCTGCGTCCGGTGTGCATGCCCACCACCACGCCGGGCAGGGCTTCGACCAGCTCCCAGGTCCAGGCGAGCTTGCGCGCCGGGTTGGTGGCCGGTGACAGCCACACCCGCATGCCCGGCTCGGCGCAGCCCTGCATCGAGCCGGTGTTGGGGCAATGGGCGGTAAGGATGCCGGTGGCGGTGTCCACATCGGCCAGAAAACGCTGGTAGCGCCGCAGCAGGCGGCCTTCGAGAAGGGGGGCGGGAAAGCGCATCGAGAGGCTTGCCTCAGCCCGCCCCGCTCAGCCACAGGAAGCCGCTGATCGTGAAGAAGGAGAGGGCGGTGGCGGCGATGAGGGCTGCAGCGCAGATGCCTTCCTTGCCGTACTTCTGGCCGAGGATGGGGTAGATGCTCATCATCGGCATGCAGGCGTTCATGATCGCGATGGTCTTGAGCTGCGGGGACATGCCGGGCAGGGCCAGGGTGACGACGAACACGGCGAGCGGGTGGAGCAGCAGCTTGCCGACGACGATCAGGCCGATGTCGGCACCCAGGCCCTTGAGGTGGAGGCCGGCGAGGGTGCCGCCGATGCAGAACAGCGCCACCGGGGCGGAGGCGGTGGACAGCATGTCGACCACGCGTGCCAGCGGCGCCGGCAGCGGAACGCCGATGGAGGCCCAGGCGACGCCGGCGGCGATGGCGAGGATGAAGGGGTTTTTGGCCAGGCGCAGCAGGATGTCCCCGAGCACGTTGTACCAACGCCGGCCGCCGGAGCCGCCGGCTTCGGCCAGGGTGAGCGCCAGCGGCATCACGACCAGGCTTTCGACCAGCGCGTACACCGCCAGCGCAGCGCTGGCCGCCGGGCCGAAAACCTGCAGCGCGATGGGGTAGCCGATGTAGGCGCTGTTCGACGCGGATACGCCGAGGGCCAGCACGGCGCCCGATTGCAGATCGCGCTTCTGCACCAGGCACACGTGGCCGAGGGCCAGGCCGGCGACGAGCAGCGAGCCGAGGGTGTAGGCGATCAGCAGCTCGGCGCTGACCAGCTCGCCCAGGGAGCGCTGTGACAGGGCCTTGAAGAGCAGCGCCGGCAGCGACACGTTGATGACGAAGACGCCCAGCACGCGCATGTCGGTGCGGGCCAGGAGGCCCATGCGCACCGCCGCGAAGCCGATGCCGATGATGATGAAGATCGGGCCGGTGATGCCCAGGATGGTCAGCAAGGTGGGACTCGTGGAGGTTGATGCAGGAGGCCGATTCTAATTGTTGGGCCAGATTTGATAAATCGAATGAAACAACAACACTGTTTGTTGTGATTGAACAATGTGGGTGCCCTGCTCACGGCCCCTGGAACAACTCCGCCAGCCAGTCCACAAAAACCCGCACCCGCGGCGACAGATGGCGGTTTTGCGGGTAGAGCACGGTGAGCGGCAGCGGCGGGGGGCGGAATTCCGGCAACAGTTCCACCAGCGTGCCGGCGGCCAGCTGGCGGGTGACGTGGTAGACCGGCACCTGGATAAGGCCGAAGCCGGCCTCGCAGGCCGCCACGTAGGCGTCGCCGTTGTTCACCGCCACGGTGTAGGCCAGGCTGCGGCTTTCGACCTTGCCGCCCACCGTGAATTCGAAGGGCACCGATTTGCCGGTGGACGCCGACAGGTAGTCGACGGCCTGGTGCCGGTCGAGATCGACCAGGCTGTCCGGCATGCCGTGTTCGGCCACGTAGCCCGCGCTGGCGCAGCACACCTGCGGCAGCATCGTGAGGCGGCGGGCGACGAGGGACGAATCGCGCAGCTCGCCAATGCGCAGCACGCAATCGACGCCTTCGCGGATCAGGTCGATCTGGCGGTCGGTGACGCTGACGTCCACCTTGATCAGCGGATAGCGGGCGCAGAAGGCCGGCAGCGCCGGAATCATCACCAGGCGCCCGAAGGACACCGACAGATCCACCTTGATGCGCCCCTGCGGATGGCTGGCGGCCCGCGAGAACGACGATTCCACGTCCTCCACGTCGGCCAGGATGGACAGGCAGCGCTGGTAATAGGCGTCGCCGTCGAGGGTGGTGCGCACCTGGCGCGTGGTGCGCTGCAAAAGGCGCACGCCCAGATGGGCTTCGAGCTGCTTGATGATCTGGGTGGCCGAGGCGCGGGGCAGGTCGAGCTTTTCGGCGGCGCGGCTGAAGCTGCCCAGCTCGACGATGCGGGTGAACAGCTGCATGGCCTGGAAGCGATCCACGAACTCCTCCGATTGTTTTGAATTTATGAATAGTGTTGCTGTTTTTAGCCCATTTATCAATCCAGGAATGACACCCATAATCGCGGCCATCATCCCGAATCTCGAGGAAACGCATCATGGAATACGTCCGCTTCGGCTCTACCGGCCTCAAGGTTTCCCCGCTGTGCCTGGGTTGCATGACCTACGGCACGCCGACCTGGCGCGAATGGGTGCTGAACGAGGAAGCCAGCCGCCCCTTCATCCGCCAGGCGCTGGATCTCGGCATCAACTTTTTCGACACCGCCGACATGTATTCGCTGGGCGCCAGCGAGGAAATCCTCGGCCGCGCGATCCGCGATTTCGTGCCCCGCGAGGACGTGGTGCTGGCGACCAAGGTGTTCTACCCGATGAGCAGCAAGCCGAATGATCGCGGCCTGTCGCGCAAGCACATCCTGGCCAGCATCGACGCTTCGCTGAAGCGCCTCGGCACCGATTACGTGGATCTCTACATCGTCCACCGCTTCGATCCGCACACGCCCATCGAGGAAACCCTGGACGCGCTCGACACCGTGGTGCGCTCGGGCCGGGCACGCTACATCGGCGCCTCGTCGATGTATGCCTGGCAGTTCATGCAGATGCTGGCTTTCCAGAAGGCCAACGGCCTGGCCCGCTTCGTGTCGATGCAGAACCACTACAACCTGGTTTACCGCGAGGAAGAGCGCGAAATGCTGCCCCTGTGCCGCGACCAGGGCATTGCCGTGACGCCGTGGTCGCCGCTGGCCCGCGGCCTGCTGGCCGGCACCCGCGGCAGCGGCACCACGCGCGACGCAACCGACACCCTGGCCCAGGGCTGGTACAACCAGCAGGCCATGGAAGACGCCATCGTCGCCGCCGTGCAGCAGGTGGCGCAGGCCCGCGGCGTGCCGCCGGCCCAGGTGGCGATTGCGTGGGCGGCCAGCCGGCCGGGCATCACCCTGCCGCTGATCGGCGCCTCCAAGCCCCACCACCTCGGCGATGCGGTAGCCGGCATCGGCCTTGCGTTGAGCGCCGAAGAAGTCGCGCTGCTGGAGGCGCCGTACCGCCCGCGCCCGGTTGCCGGCCACGATTGATCATCAATAAAAATAAACCAACAGAGCAGCCAACATGATTACCAAAGACTGGTCCGTCTCGTCAGTCACGGCGGGTTTTCTCGCCGTGCTCATCTCCTATTCCGGGCCGCTGATCATCTTCTTCCAGGCCGCCCAGTCGGCCGGCGTGTCGCCCGACATGATCTCGTCGTGGGTGTGGGGCATTTCCATCGGCGCCGCGCTGTCGGGCATCTTCTTGTCGTGGGTGCTCAAGGTGCCGATTGTTACCGCGTGGTCGGCGCCCGGCACGGCCTTGCTGGTGACCTTGTTTCCCGGTTTGTCGCTGAATGAAGCCGTTGGCGCCTACATCACCACCGCCGTGGTGCTGTTCGCGATCGGCGTCACCGGCTATTTCGACCGCATCCTGAAGCACGTGCCCAAAGGTGTTGCTGCCGGCATGATGGGCGGAATTCTGTTCCAGTTCGGCACCAACGCCTTCAAGTCGGCGGCCTCCATGCCGCTGCTCACCTTCGGCATGATCGCCGCCTACCTCGTGCTCAAGCGCTTCGTGCCGCGTTACTGCATGATTCTGGTGCTGCTGGTCGGCATCCTGCTGGCGGTGGGCATTGGTGGCGCCGACCTGAGCGGCGTGCAGCTGAGCTTTGCCACGCCCACCTTCATCGCGCCGGAATGGACTTGGGCCTCGACCCTCAGCTTCGCCGTGCCGCTGATCCTGGTCAGCCTTACCGGGCAGTTCCTGCCGGGCATGGCGATCCTGCACGGCTCGGGCTACACCACCCCGGCCAAGCCCATCCTGGCGGTAACCAGCATCGCCTCGCTGATCGTGGCCTTCTTCGGGGGCATCACCATTGTCATCGCCGCCATCACCGCGGCGCTGTGCACCGGCAAGGACGCCCACGAAGATCCGTCCAAGCGCTACGTGGCGGGCATCTCCAACGGCGTGTTCTACCTGATCGGCGGCTTCTGCGGCGCCACCATCGTGTCGCTGTTCACCCTGCTGCCCAAGGAGTTCGTCGCCGTGCTGGCGGGCCTTGCGCTGCTGGGCGCCATCACCGCCAACATCATGGGCACGGTCAGCCAGGAAGACCACCGCGAAGCCTCGGTGATCACCTTTCTGGCCACCGCTTCCGGCATGAGCTTCCTCGGCCTCGGCTCGGCCTTCTGGGGCGTGGTGATCGGTTCGGTGGCTTACGTCGTGCTGCACCGGGTCAAGGCCGCCGCGAAGTAATCGCCGGCTGTCGCCGCCCGGGCGCAAGTCCCCAGATGCCCCGCGGGTCGAACCGCGGGGCATCTGGCGTTTACGGGCGCCGGGTTGGCGGCCGGCGGGTCTCCATTTGCATAAAAAATTCTGATGTAATATTTTTACAACTACTGAATATAATGCCAGTCAATGCTATTGGATTAATCCCAATGTCCTGAGTGCGGCACTTCACCCGGCGCAAGCGCGGGGCGAGCCGTGCCATTGAACCGTCGCCCGCCATGCCCGCTACGTCCAGACACTTCGCCCCCCGCCACCGCAAGGCCCTGGCCGCCTGCGCGGCCTTCATCCTTCTCGCCGTGCCGGCCGCCGGCCACGCCCAGACGCCACCCGGCGTCGCCGACACCCAGGAACTTCTCCGCCAGCAGGAGCGCGAGCGCCAGTTGCGCCAACAGTTCGAACGCGCGCCCGACGTCCGCCTCGAAGCCCCTTCCGCCGACAGCGCCGATGCACCCCTCGCGGTGGACGAAACCCCGTGCTTCCGCATCGAGCGCATCGAGCTGGCCGGCGCTGGCGCCGAGGCCTTCCGCTGGGCCCTCGCCGCCATCGATCGCCCCGACGATCCGCCCACCGGGCGCTGCCTCGGCACCCGCGCCATCAACCAGCTCATGACGCGCCTGCAGAACCGCATCGTGTCCCGCGGCTACATCACTACCCGCATCGTCGCCACCGCCCAGGATCTGACCCGCGGCGTGCTCACCCTCACCGTCATCCCCGGCCGCATCCGCGACATCCGTCCCGCCGACGGCACCCAACTCCACGCCCGCCTCGGCGCCGCCCTGCCGGCCGCCAGCGGTGATCTCCTCAACCTGCGCGACATCGAACAGGGCCTCGAAAACCTCAAGCGAGTGCCCACCGCCGATGCCGACATCCAGATCGCGCCGGCCGCCGATCCGCTGGCCGGCCCCGGCGAGAGCGATCTCGTCGTCGCCTGGCGCCAGGAAAGGCTGCTGCGTCTCAACCTGTCCCTCGACGACGGCGGCACCCGGGCCACCGGCCGCTTCCTAGGCGGCGCCACCGTGTCCCTGGATAACGCCCTCGGCTTGAGCGACCTCTTCTACGCCAGCTTCAACCACGATCTTGGCGGCGGGGTGTCCGGCAGCCGCGGCACCCACGGCTACACCGTTCACTACGCGCTGCCCTGGGGCTACTGGCTGGCGAGCCTTACCGCCGGCGGCAACACCTATCACCAGGCCGTGGCCGGCGCCAATCAAACCTACCGCTACAGCGGCGAATCCGAACACGCCCAATTGCGTCTCACCCGCCTGCTGCACCGCAACGCCACGGGCAAAACCAGCGCCTGGGTGCAGGCCTGGATGCGTCAATCCAGCAACTTCATCGACGACACCGAAGTCGTCGTCCAGCGCCGGCGGATGGGCGGCTGGGAGGCCGGCTTCAACCATCGCGCCTTCATTGCAGCCGCCACCCTCGACGCCGATCTGGCCTACCGGCGCGGCACCGGCGCCTTCGCCGCCCTCCGCGCCCCCGAAGAAAACTTCGGTGACGGCACATCGCGGCCCGGCATCTACACCGCCAGCGCCCAGCTCAACCTGCCTTTCCGTGCTGGCGACCAGGCCCTGCGCTACACCAGCCTCGCGCGCCTGCAGCGCAGCGAATCGCCCCTCGTCCCGCAAGACCGCTTCGCCATCGGCGGGCGCTACACGGTGCGCGGCTTCGACGGTGAAAGCGTGCTGTCCGGCGAGCGCGGCTGGCTGTGGCGCAACGACCTCGGCCTGGCCCTCCGGGATACCGGCGCCGAGGCCTATCTGGGATTCGACGTCGGCCTCGTCAGCGGGCGCAGCACGCGGGGTCTTCTCGGCCGGCGCCTGGCCGGCGGGGTGCTGGGCGTGCGCGGCAGCGTCGGCGGCCTCGCCTACGACGTCTTCGTGGGCACCCACCTCGCGCGCCCCACGGGTTTCTCCAGCCCCGACGGCCTCGCCGGCTTTTCCCTCAACTGGGCCTGGTAGGCCGCGCTCCCAACTTTTCGGGTTATCGACGCCATGAACAAGCACCGTTACCGCATCGTTTTCAACAAAACCCGTGGCATGCCGATGGTCGTGGCCGAATCCGCCCGCAGCCAGGGCGGGGCAGGGGAGCCCGACGGCGCGGGTGGGCTGCATGCGAGTCCGCCAGCCCGGCGGGCCGCCTTCGCGCTCTCCACGCTGGCCCTCGGCGTGCTGCTGATCACCGGCGGCATGAGCTGGTCGCCCTCCGCCGGGGCCCAGATCGTCGCCGACCGCAGCGCCCCCGGCGCCCGTCAGGCCACCGTGCTCAACACCGCCAACGGCGTGCTGCAGGTCAACATCCAGACCCCGAGCGCCGCCGGCGTGTCGCACAACGTTTACAGCCAGTTCGACGTGCCTGTCCGCGGGGCCGTCCTCAACAACGCCCGCAGCGGCGCCACGACCCGGCTGGGCGGCCTCGTTCCGGGCAACCCGTGGCTCGCCGGCGGCACCGCCCGGGTGATCCTCAACGAAGTGAATGCCACCAGCCCCAGCCAGCTGCGCGGCTACATCGAAGTCGGCGGCGACCGGGCCGAAGTGGTCATCGCCAATCCGGCCGGCATCGTCTGCGACGGCTGCGGCTTCATCAACGCCAGCCGCAGCACCCTCACCACCGGCGTGCCGCTGCTGAGCAACGGCAGCCTCGACGGTTTTCGCGTGCAGGGCGGCCGCATCGAGGTTCAGGGCGCCGGGCTGGATGCCGCCGACAGCGACTACACCGGCCTCATCGCCCGCGCCGTGGAGCTTAACGCCGGCATCTGGGCGAAGGATCTGCGCGTGATCACCGGCGCCGCCGAAGTGAGCGCCGATGCCGCGTCGGCCACCGCCCTTGCGGCAAGCGGCCCCGCCCCGGCCTTCGCCCTTGACGTGGCCCTGCTTGGCGGCATGTACGCCAACAAGATCACCCTTGTCGGCGCCGAGGCCGGACTCGGCATGCGCAGCGCCGGCCACATCGGGGCGGCCGCCGGCGAGGTCGTTGTGACCACCGCGGGCTGGCTTGAGAACGCCGGACAAATCGACAGCAACACCCGCCTGCACATCTCCGCGGCCGGCCCCATCGGCAACAGCGGCACCCTCCTGGCCGGCACCGACGCCAGCCTGAGCACCCCGGACAACATCACCTTGGGCGGCACGTTGATCGCCCGCGGTGACGTTTCGGTAGCGGCCACCGGCAGCACTGCCTGGATCGAAGCCGGTGCCTCGTCCTCCCTCATCGCCGGCCGCCAGGCCGACGGGAAGCTCGGCACCACCGGCACGCTGCAACTCAAGGCCACCCGCCAGGTGGGCGCCCACGGCTACAGCCTGGCGGGAAACCAGCTCGAGGTCACCGGCGGCGCCATCGACCTGCGGGGCGGGCAAGTGGCCGCCCGAAATCTCATGCTCGAGGCGAGTGCGCTGGGCATAGACCTTTCCACCAGCCACATCACAGCCCAGGACACCCTGATGGGTACCAGCCCCGGCCTGCTCCGCACTGCCCACGCTGCGATTTCCGCCCAGAGCTTGCGACTTGACGCCCGTAGCCTCGACAACACTGGTGGCGAACTCATTCAGTTCGGCAGTAACGAGATGCACCTGCAACTGCCCGGCGAGTTGACCAACAGCAGCGGACGCATCGCCAGTAACGCCACCATGCTGCGGCTTGGTGCCACCACTCTCGATAACACCGGCGGGCGCATTGAACACGCGGGTAGCGGCGGCCTGGAAATCCGCACCCAGAGCCTGGCGGGCAGCGGCGGAAAAATCCTCAGCAACGGCCTGCTCGACCTGCACAACACCGACCAGCTCAACAACCAGGGCGGCCAAATCAGCAGCACCGGCGCACTGACCCTGAACGCCGCCGGTGTTGACAACACCGGCGGCGGCATCCAGTCCTCCCAGGCAAGCGTGCGAATCGGCAGCGGCAGCTTCGACAACAGCCGGGGCCAGCTCTTCGCCGCCACCGACCTGACGCTCGGAGCACAGAGCGTCCTCAACCCTGACGGCAGCCTCTACGCGGGGCACAGTCTGGCCCTCGCTCTCACCGGTACGCTCACCCACAGCGGCACCCTCGCTGCCGGCCAGAATGTCACCGTCAGTGCCAAGCGCATCGACGCCAGCGCCACCAGCCTTTTTGCCGCCGGCCTGCAAAGCGATGGCAGCCTCACGCTCAACGCCGCCGAAACGCTCGTCGCCCACGGTCGCAACCTGGCCGCCGGCGCAGCCACCTTGCATGCCGCCAGCCTCGACCTCTCGGCCAGCCAAACCACCGCCCGGGTCATGGACCTGCAAGCAACGGCCGGCTTGCTCGACACCCGCCAGGCCATTCTCAACGCCGACGAAACCCTCACGCTGCGTGCCGGCGGCCAGCTCGACAACCGCCACGGCAGCCTCAGCGCAGCCCGTCTCGACGTCCAGGCCCACAGCCTCGATAACACCGACGGCGAACTCCTGCACACCGGCAGCGACGCGATGAGCCTGCTACTGCCCGGAGAGCTCACCAACAACGGCGGACGCATCGCCAGCAATGCCAGCACGTTGCGGCTCGGCGCCACCACCCTCGACAATACCGGCGGGCGCATTGAACACGCCGGCACCGGCAGCCTGGAAATCCGCAGCCAGAACCTTGCAGGCAGCGGCGGGCAGATCCTCAGCAATGGCCTGCTCGACCTGCGCAGCACCAACCTCGTTCTCGACGCCGCCACCACCCGCGCCGCTCAGCTGGCGATCAGCGCCGACACCTTCAGCCATCGGGACGGCCGGCTCGTCCAGACTGGCACCGGTGCTGGCCAACTCAGCAGCACCGGCCAGTTCGACAACCAGCGCGGCCAGATCGCCAGTAACGGCGCCCTTGATCTGACCGCTGGCAGCATCGACAACCGTGGCGGTGACATCCTCACCAGCGGCACGCAAAACCTGACTGCCCGCCTGGGCGCACACCTCGACAACCGCGAGGGCGGCCGGCTACGTGCTGGTGGCGTGCTTGATTTAGGCGCAACCAGCCTGGACAACAGCAGCGGCGAACTCAGTGCCGGCACCAGCCTGGGCATCACCGTCACCCGCGCATTCACCAACGTCGCCGGCCTCGCCGCCAGCACCGGTGCCCTCACCGTCACAGCCGGGGCACTGGACAACATCGGCGGCAGCATCCAGTCCTCCCAGGCCAGCATGCGGATCGACAGCGGCAGCTTCGACAACAGCCGGGGCCAGCTCTTTGCCGCCACCGACCTGACGCTCGGCGCACAGAACATCCTCAACCCCGACGGAAACCTCTACGCGGGGCACGCGCTGTCCCTGGCCCTCACCGGCACGCTCACCCACGGCGGCACCCTCGCTGCCGGCCAGAATGTCACTGTCAGCGCCAAACGCATCGACGCCAGCGCCACCAGCCTCTTCGCCGCCGGCCTGCAAAGCGACGGCAGCCTCGGCAGCAGCGGCGCCCTCACGCTCAGCGCCGCCGAAACGCTGATTGCCCACGGTCGCAACCTGGCCGCTGGCGCTGCCACCTTAAGTGCCGCCAGCCTTGATCTGTCGGCCAGCCAGACCACCGCCCGGGTCATGGACCTGCAAGCAACGGCCGGCTTGCTCGACACCCGCCAGGCCATTCTCAACGCCGACGAAACCCTCACGCTGCGTGCCGGCGGCCAGCTCGACAACCGCCACGGCAGCCTCAGCGCAGCCCGTCTCGACGTCCAGGCCCACAGCCTCGATAACACCGACGGCGAACTCCTGCACACCGGCAGCGACGCGATGAGCCTGCTACTGCCCGGAGAGCTCACCAACAACGGCGGACGCATCGCCAGCAATGCCAGCACGTTGCGGCTCGGCGCCACCACCCTCGACAATACCGGCGGGCGCATTGAACACGCCGGCACCGGCAGCCTGGAAATCCGCAGCCAGAACCTTGCAGGCAGCGGCGGGCAGATCCTCAGCAATGGCCTGCTCGACCTGCGCAGCACCAACCTCGTTCTCGACGCCGCCACCACCCGCGCCGCTCAGCTGGCGATCAGCGCCGACACCTTCAGCCATCGGGACGGCCGGCTCGTCCAGACTGGCACCGGTGCTGGCCAACTCAGCAGCACCGGCCAGTTCGACAACCAGCGCGGCCAGATCGCCAGTAACGGCGCCCTTGATCTGACCGCTGGCAGCATCGACAACCGTGGCGGTGACATCCTCACCAGCGGCACGCAAAACCTGACCGCCCGCCTGGGCGCCCACCTCGACAACCGCGATCGCGGCCGGCTACGCGCTGGCACTACCCTTGATCTCGGCGCCGCCAGTGTGGACAACAGTGGCGGCGAACTCGTTGCTGGTGCCGCCCTGGGCATCACGCTCAGTAATGCCCTCATCAACGTCGACGGCTTCGTCGTCGGCCACAACGGAGTCAGCGTTCAGGCTGGCAGCCTCGACAACACCCGCGGCACCCTCGCCGCCACCCTCGGCGCCGCCAGCGTGCAGATCGGCACCACCCTGGACAACCACGCGGGGAAGATCGGCGCCCACCAGCGCCTCGCCGTGTCCGCCGCCAGCCTCGACAACCGGGCCGGCACGCTGGCCGCCAGCAGCCTGTCGATCGATACCGGGCGCGGCAGGATCGACAACCAGGGCGGCCAGCTCGTCGCCGGTGGCGCCCAGGATGCCGGCCAACTCACGCTGGACAGCGGCCTCTTAGACAACACCGGGGGCCTCATCCAGGCCCGCGGCCGGCTCACCCTCGACACCCATGATCAAACCCTCATCAATCGTGAAACGGCTGACGCCGGCGGCATTCTCGGCGGCGCGGCCCTGTCCGTGCGCAGCGCCGCCCTCGACAACAGTCAGGGCTACATCGGCAGCCAGAAAGGCCTGGAAATCCGAGCCACCACGGTTGACAACACCCACGGCGGCCTGATCGGAAGCGCCGCCGGCATCGACTTGCTCGCCGACTCCGCCCGCAACCTGGATGGCCGCCTCCTCGGTGCCGGCGATCTCGGCCTTACCCTCACCGACAGCTTCGACAACACCGCCGGCCTGGTCCGCGCCGGCGGCCGCCTCGCCCTCGACGCGGCCAGCGTCATCAACACCCGCACCCAGGGCGACGGACTTGGCCTCGAAGGACGCGAAGTCCACCTGGGCACCGCGCAACTCGACAACCGCGACGGCGCCCTGCGCGCCGACACGGCCCTGTCTGTCACCAGCGCCGGCCGCATCGACAACACCCGCGGGCTGATCTCCTCGCTCGGCACCCTGGCCCTGACCGACCCGGCGACGCTTGCGCGAACCCTGGGTATCACCCACACCGGCGGCACTTTGCTGGCTGGCACTGGCCTGTCCATCGACGCCCTCAGCCTCAGCGGCGACGGCCAGCTCCTGAGCGGGGGCGATCTTGCTGTCCGCCTGGCCAGCGCTTTCGACAACCGCGGCGCAATCCACGCCAATGGCAACGCCCGCCTCGACATCAACGGCACCCTGACAAACCGCGCGACCCTCGCCGGAGGCACTCTGCAACTGGGCGCCAGCACCTTCGACAACCGCGACGGTGGCGAAGTCCGTGCCGCACAAATCCGCTTCGACACTCGCGACGCCTTCACCAACCGCGGCCTGATCGACGCCGACGAGGCCCTCATCACCAGCCCGCTCGTCGACAACCTGGGCAGCGGACGGATCTACGGCACCCACCTGGCCATTGCGGCCACCACCCTCAACAACCTGCCCGAAGCCGGCCTCGCCCCGGTGATCGCCGCCCGCGCACGCCTTGACCTGGGGATCGGCACCCTCGAGAACCGCGACCACGCCCTGATCTTCAGTGCCGGCGACATGGCCATCGGCGCCAGCCTGGACGCACACCACTTCGCCAGCGGGCAGGCCGAGCACCTCACCAATGCCAGCGCCACGATCGAAGCCCTTGGCCAACTCGCGCTGGCCGCTCGCCGCACCGACAACCTCGACGCCCATTTCGCGACCCATATCGTCGAGACCGCCACCGAAGCGCATCTGGAATACGCCTTCAACGGCAGTCCCACGCACTACGACGACCGCGCCATCAAGATCACTTACCGGTTCCGCGACGACGGGGTAAGAACCCTCAACGTCCTGGCAGCCGACAGCGATGGGCACGAACTGAAGGGCGAGAGCTTCAGTGAATTCCGTTTCACCCGGACCATCCACGAAGAGCAGATCCTCAGCGCCGACCCCGGGCGCATCCTGGCCGGCGGCAACCTGCTCCTGAGCGGCGACAGCCTCACCAACGACAAGAGCCAGATCGTGGCCGGTGGCAAGCTGTCGGCCACGCTGGGCAGCCTGTCCAACATCGCCGCGACAGGTCTGCGGACGATTCAGGATGCTGGCACCGCCACCGCTTACTGGCGCCATAAGCGCGACGGGACCGACTCGCAGGGCAGCAGCGCCACCCCGTATCTGCCCGCCCTTGGCGTGGAATCCGTCACCTTGGCAACTCCGTTGTTCGCGCAGCACAGCAGCCTTGGCGGCAGCGCTCCGGTGATCCCGCCCAGCGAGTCCGCCGGCCTCACCCCGACCGCCCAAGGCGCTGACCTCGCCAGCTCCAGCCAGCGCAGCCAGGCGATCGTCGAGGTCGCCGCCAGCCTCACGGTGGCCACTCCTGTCGACAGCACCGGCCTCACGATAGCCGGCAACACCGGTAGCACACCGGATACGGCACCTCCTGTCGCCCCCCGCGATACCCAGGCCAGCACGGGCCCCGACGCAGCTCCTGCCGTCAGTCTTGTCAAGCCGGCAGATGGTCCAACGGCCCCTCTCTCCAAGGACATGGCCACACCGCCGGCCGACGGTCACCCTCAGAGGGTCATTCGCAGCCTTACCCCCGCACTCACTCTGCCCGACAACCGCTTGTTTACCGTTCGTCCCGAGCCCGGCGCTCCCTACCTCGTCGAGACCGATCCGCGCTTTACCGACACGCGTACCTGGCTCAACTCCAGCTTCATGCTCAGCGCCCTCTCCGTGGAATCGACCGCCATCCAGAAGCGCCTGGGCGACGGCTTCTACGAGCAGCAACGGGTCCGCGAACAAATCGCCCAACTCACCGGCCGGCGCTTTCTGGACGGCTACGCCAACGACGAAACCCAATACCAGGATCTGATGCGCGCCGGCCTCACCTACGCCAAGGCCTGGAACCTGATCCCCGGCGTGGCCCTCAGCGCCGCCCAGATGGCCCAGCTCACCACCGACATCGTGTGGCTCATCGACACCCCCGTGACGCTTGCCGACGGCAGCATCCAGCACGTCCTCGCGCCGCAGGTCTATGTCCGTGTCCGGGACGGCGACATCGACGGCAGCGGCGCGCTGCTGTCCGGCAACAGCCTCAACCTGAACCTGGGCGGTACCCTGCTCAACAGCGGCACCCTGACCGGGCGGCAATGGGTCGACCTGTCCGCCGATACTCTCACCAACCTCGGCGGGCGGATCAGCGGCAACAACGTCGCCCTGAATGCGCTCCTCGACCTCCAGAACCTCGGCGGGCGCCTGGAGGCGACGCAGGCCCTCGAAGTGTCCGCCGGCCGCGACATCAATGTTGCCAGCACCACGCGTTCGAGCACGTCGGAACAAGGCAGCCGGACGCAGCGCGACCGGCTCGCCGGCCTCTACGTCAGCGGCGGCAGTCTGACGGTCCAGGCTGGCCGCGACATCCAGTTCGACGCCGCTGAACTCATCAACAGCGCTCCCACCGCTGCCGGCCCCACCACACTTGCCGCCGG
Organism: Zoogloea sp.; assembly: GCF_030157465.1. Classification (GTDB taxonomy): domain Bacteria; phylum Pseudomonadota; class Gammaproteobacteria; order Burkholderiales; family Rhodocyclaceae; genus Zoogloea. The sequence continues at coordinate 4,235 of NZ_JAOAUU010000049.1, read as the reverse complement.
GCGCGACCTCAATCTGGGCACCGTCACCGAAAGCGCCGAGCAGCGCATTGTCTGGGACGGCAAGAACCGGCGCAGCGAGGCCGGTACGACGGAGATCGGCAGCACCATCCGCACCCAGGGTGATCTCCAGTTGATTGCCGGCCAGGATCTGAGCCTGCGTGCCGCCAACCTCACCAGCCAGGCGGGCGTCCTCCAGGCTCTGGCCGGGCGCGATCTCACCCTCGCCGCCGGCCAGGCCACGGCTCGGCTCGACGAAGCCCACCAACACCAGGAACAGGGCTTCCTGAAGAAAACCACCATCACCACTCGCGATACGCTTGATCAGAGCACCGCCCTGGCCACCACCTTGTCGGGCAACACCACCAGCGTGGCAGCCAACCAGAATGTGCGCATCCAGGGCAGTAACGTGGTCAGCAGCCAGGGCACGCAGGTGCTGACCGGGCGGGATCTGAGCATTGAAGCCGCCACCGACACGCGCCATGAAACGCATGCCTACACCGAGAAGCAATCCGGCCTCTTCAGTGGTGGCGGTTTCGGTATCACGATCGGCACCCAGCAGCAAAAGACCGACCAGGACATGCAGGGTGGCACCGCCGCCGCCTCCACCATCGGCAGCACAGCCGGCAACGTGCTGCTGCAGGCCGGCCAGGCCTACACCCAGACCGGTAGCGACATGCTGGCGCCCCAGGGCAGCATCGACATCGTTGCGCCACATGTTGATATCGTCGCGGCACGCGAAGTCCGGCGCAGCCAAACGAACACGCAATTCACCCAAAGCGGTCTCACCCTGGCGCTGAGCAGCCCGCTGATCAGCGCCGTCCAGACGGCCGTGCAGATGAAAGACGCAGCGAGCCAGACCACCGACAGCCGCATGCAGGCGCTAGCGGCAGCCAATACCGGGATGGCGGCCTACAACGCGGCGACGGCGGTTCAGGAGAGCGGTGCAAGCAGCGGCATCAACCTCACCCTCAGCCTCGGTGCCAGCCGGAGCCGGAGCCAGGTCGTCCAGAACAGCGACAGCGGGCGCGGCAGCACCGTCTCAGCGGGCGGAGACGTGGCCATCGCCGCCACCGGCGCAAAGGCCGGCAGCGATCTGGCCGTCCAGGGCAGCACGCTCCAGGCCGGCAACGACATCCGCCTCGCCGCCGACAACGCCATCCAGCTACTGGCCGGCAAAAACACCGCCGACCAGCAATCAACCAACAACAGCGTGAGCGGCGCGGTCGGCATCAACATCGGCAGCCGTGGTCTCGGCGTCACCCTCAGTGCCAGCGCCGCCCGCGGCAAGGCCGACGGAAACGACGTGACCTACGCCAATAGCCATGTTGAGGCGGGCCGGCAGCTCATCCTGCAATCGGGCGGCGACACCACGCTCAAGGGAGCGCTCGCCAAGGCGGAACAGATCACCGCCGAAGTTAGTGGCCATCTGGCCATCGACAGCCTGCAGGACACCAGCACCTTCAAGAGCCGCCAGCAGAGCCTTGGCGGCAGTGTGACGGTCGGCGCGGGCGCCTCGGGCAGCCTCAGCTTCAGCCAGAGCAAGATCGACAGCGACTTTGCAAGCGTTGCAGAACAAAGCGGCCTCAAGGCCGGCGACGGCGGTTTCCAGGTTGCGGTCAAGGGCGACGCGGATCTGAAGGGCGGGGCCATCACCAGTACGGACAAGGCGGTTCAGGACGGAAAGAACCGTTTCCAGACCGGCGGTACCCTTACCACCAGCGACATCCGGAACCAGGCGGATTACCGCGCCAGCAGCGTCGGCATCAATCTCGGCACCAGCCAGGCCAACGACGGCCAGTTCAAGCCGATGGGCAACAGCGCCGGCTTTGGCCACGACCAAGGCCACAGCGACTCCACCACCCAGGCCGCCATCAGCGGCATCGCCGGCAACACGGCTGCGAGAACCGGCGATGCCGAAACCGGTATCCAGAAGATCTTCGACGCCGACAAGGTGCAGAAAGACGTCACTGCCCAGGTGCTCATCACCCAGACTTTCGGCGCACAGGCGAGCAAGGTGGTCGGGGATTACGCTAAGACGCAGACGGAGACCGCCAAGCAACTCAAGGCCGAGGCCGCGACGGAAAGTGATCCGCAGCGCAAAGCGCTGCTGGACCAGCAAGCTCAGAAAATCGAGAGCGATTGGGGTGAAGGCGGTACCCAGCGGGTGCTGGCCCACACGGTCATCGGCGGGCTGACCGGCGGACTAGGTGGTGCCGCCGGTACGGCAGCGGGAACACTGGCCGCGCCGACCGTGGCCGATGCGCTCAGGGAGGCGGGAATCCGCGGCCCGCTGGCTGATTCCCTCACGACTGTCGCCAGTACCGCCGCCGGGGTCGCCGTGGGCGGTGCTGCAGGGGCAACCGGGTCGTTCAACGAAGTGATGAACAACTATCTCGACCACCGACGTCCTACCATCATGCGGCTCTCAGAAAAGGAGCACTATGAAAATGCCGTCGCCGCCTGTGCAAACGGAGACGATGGCGCCTGCCAGACGAAACGGGATCTCGCCCAACTGTCCGCTCAGCGAGACCAGGAATTGGCAAAAGCCTGTAGTGGTTCAACACCCGAGTTGTGTGACACGACAGCCAGGGTAGCCATTGCCATGGGCAACACCGTCTATGGCGGCACGGGGTTGCGCGTCTATGCCAATAGTCTGGAGTCCGGAACAATCCGACTCCTGAATACGGCTACGATTAGTTCGCTATCCCGCCCCGACAATTTCCACGACACGCTGGCCAAGAGCACATTGGAAGGCTTGTTGCTGGAGGGGCAAGGGCAGGCCATTGGCTTTTTAATCGGCGCTGCGGCAAAAGGTGTTGGCATTGCCAGCAGTTCGGTAAAAGACTTTTTCACATCGAGCGGCCTAGCCATTGGTGATGATGTTGCGACAAGAGTTGCACTGAATTTTGGCCGTGATGGCGACAGGTTTACCTCTGTAGCCGAGAAAATGCTGGCGGCAAAAGACGCCAATTGGCTCACCCCGAAAGGAATAGTCTGGTGGCCACCGGGTAATGGCGCTGTACCTGGGACGGAGTTCCAAACGACCTTGTCTGTCGGAACAAAATTGGATAGATATGGCGGGACGGGTCCAAATTCTTCGTTTCTTGCTCTAAGTGGTACGTCTATTGAAGCGCGGGCACTAAGCCCAACGACCAACATGGCAATTCGTGATGAATATGTGGTATTGAAACCCCTGCCAGTAGAGCAAAGTAACGTCATGCCTTGGTTCGGAAAGGATGGCATGGGTGTGCAGTTTGACACCAAAAATGGGATTGGATCGCCAATTAATGAATTGGTCAAACAAGGTTACTTAGGAAAGGTCTCTCAATGAGAATGAGCTCCATAGAAGTTCCTGAATATGTTTCCGATGATTTTAACAAGCCTTTATCGAACACATATCGCCCTGATAACTCGGTTGATAAAAGTTTAGAGAGAGCCTATAGACTAATTGCACATGCACTTGCTGAAATATATTTCCCAGAATGGCAAGTCAACGAAGGCCAGTATTGCTCTTCCTCGTGTAACGAGCCAATCGGGTTCCATAGGGTGGGCGATAAATTTTATATATATGCGGAGGAGCGAGGTCGGAGAGATGCGCTCGCAATTTTTAAATCTTGTTATCTTGCCGCGGATTATTTTGTCTGGCTTGTCTCGAAAGGTAAGAAAGTAATTGATTGGTCGCTACTCCAGGAAATGGAACCCTAACAGGCTGATGCAGCCCCGGCTTTCCCGAAACAAAACAATGCCAAAAAATTAATCAAAATGACATCCATAGAAATTCAGTTCATTGCGAAGCACGATTTTTCGCTCTTGGCATTTATATTTCGATAAAAGAGTTTGCATGACTCTGTCAAATTAGGAACAACCCCCACAGGCTTCACCAGTCAAATACCCCCGCCGAGCAAGGTGTATACAAGGCTGGTGGTGCACAGCACGTTCTGGTACCCAACCGCTCCAACTGGACTGCACCGATTAACATCGTAACAATAGGGTCAGGAAAATGAGTAAAGTGCCGACAAAGGCTACACCCTGTAAAATAGGGTCTGTTGGAATAAACAAGGTGCTACTGACAGGGCAATCGCACCGTCACGTCATGAATCCGAGCACCTCCGCCCGAAACTCGTCAGACGCCGAAGCCATCAATCTTTTGTTCTTTATTCCCACCTTGCTGGTGGTGTTGAGGGGCCTTGTTGCACAACCCTCTAGCAGCCCCCTCCCAACCCCGACGTGTCGCG
>NZ_JAOAUU010000048.1 GCF_030157465.1 Zoogloea sp. | reverse complement strand
ATTCTGCTGCCACCCACACTTCCATTGCACCGCCATTGCGCCGTTGCCACGACGCCGTATCTGCTCCACTGCCCGGCCGGAATATGTCCCTCTATTCAGCGGGACGGTGCCAGCAAATTACCCAGCCGAATCAAGTTATACGCGGCAAAATTCAGCAGCACCTCCCCGCGAATACGATCGAGCCCGCGCAGCATGACGCGTCCGAGCGTACCGATTTCCTTCACCCAGCCAAAGGCTTCCTCGATCATCTTCCGGCGCCGCAGGCTGACCGCGTAGCCTTCCGTGTCTTTGATCGCCTCGGGCACGGCACTGCCTTGGGTCTTTGCGGCCACGTGCGGGACCATGCCCATATCCTGCAGCGCCTGGATGAACTCGGCTACGTCATAGCCCCGGTCGGCCCCCACCGTGATGGAGCGATCGGCCTTACGCGGCGCCGTACGGCGCTCGAGCATGACTTTGGCCGCCTCCCGTTCGGCCGTGCCCGTGGCCTGCGTGGTGTGCACATCGACGATCAGGCCGTGACGGTTCTCGCTGAGCGTATGGGTGGTGTAGCTCAGGTAGGCCACGCCCGTGCTCTTGGTGGCCAGGAGGGCATCCGGATCGGTGCGGGAGACGTGGGTCTTGTTCGTGCGTTTCTTGCCGCGGAAATCCACTTCCGGATTGCGCCCCTGGTCCGGTCCCGGCGGCTCATCCGAGCCATCCCGCGCCGCCAGGCTCTTGTGCGAGGCCCAGGCCCGCAAGAGCGAGCCATCGACGCTGAAGTGCTCATCCGAAATCAGTGCGGCCCATTCGGCGATGCCCACGACGCCGCCGAAGAACTCGCGCATGACGCTCTCCTTGAGCAGCCGATCGCGGTTGGCCGAAAAGCTCGAGTGGTCCCACACCGGCTCGTCCATCGACAGGCCGACGAACCAGCGGAACAGCATGTTGAAATCGAGATGTTCGATCAATGCCCGCTCGGAGCGAATGGAGAACAGGCATTGCAGCAGCAGGGCGCGAAGAAGGCGCTCGGGGACAATCGACGGGCGCCCTCCTGCGGCATAAAGGGAATCGAAGGTCGGCGACATCGAATGCAAAACCATATCGGCCATCACTTTAATCCTGCGCAGCGGGTGATCCGGCGCAATCCGGTCTTCGATGTGGGTGTAGCTGAAAAGGCTGCTCTGCTTATGGTCGAGGCCGCGCATGGGATATTGGATGTCGTGAATGCCTTGTGAATTTTAATTCAGCCGAAACCCTTGCTGGTGCTGG
>NZ_JAOAUU010000047.1 GCF_030157465.1 Zoogloea sp. | reverse complement strand
CGTATGAAAATGCTCGGGATTCATCCGTTATGAGTTTCGAATGCGATGGCCCTGGCTCCGGTAGCGACTCCGTTGCTGGCATTATCGCTGACTGGATTGGCTCCGGTAACCGCCTGCTGTCCGCTGAAGCGTTCGGCAACTCTGGCACCGTCGGCGGTGGCAACCTCGACACCAGCGTTCAAACCTGGGCTAACGGCACCCTGACCGTTGTCTACGACTACACCGTCCCGACCCCCCCCGTCACCGTTCCCGAACCCGCCTCCATGGCGCTGGTCGGCCTCGGCATGATGGGTCTGGCTGCCGTTCGTCGCCGCAAGTAATTTGCCTCGCCGCCCGGCCCGCCGGGCGTGCCGCGCAAAGCATAAAGGCCACCTCGCGGTGGCCTTTATGCTTTCAGTGCATTCCGTAACCGGAAGACACCGGTCTTACTCCTCGTCCATCGCGGCCGACGAATAGACCGCCTGCACATCGTCGAGGGATTCGATCGCGTCGAGCAGCTTCTGCATGCGCAGCGCGTCGTCACCGGCCAGCTCGGTGTCGTTGAGCGGCTTCATCGTCACTTCGCCGAACTCGGCGGTAAAGCCCGCCTTCTCGAGCGCTTCCTTCACTTCGCCGAACTGGTAGGGATCGGTCATCACTTCGATGGAGCCATCGTCGTTGGTCAGCACGTCGTCGGCGCCGGCCTCGAGCGCCGCTTCCATGAGCGCATCTTCCGGCGTGCCCGGCGCAAACAGGATCATGCCGCAGTGCTTGAACTGGAAGGCCACGCAGCCGTCGGTGCCCATGTTGCCGCCATACTTGTTGAAGGCATGACGCACGTCGGCAACGGTGCGGGTCTTGTTGTCGGTCAGGCAATCCACGATCACTGCCGCGCCGCCGATGCCGTAGCCCTCGTAGCGGATCTCCTCGTAGGTCACGCCTTCCAGTTCGCCGGTGCCCTTCTTGATGGCACGGTCGATGTTGTCGGCCGGCATGTTGACGGCCTTGGCCTTGTCCACCGCCATGCGCAGGCGCGGATTGAAAGCTGCATCACCGCCGCCCATGCGGGCAGCCACGGTGATTTCCTTGGCCAGCCGGGAGAAAACCCGACCGCGCTTTTCATCCTGCCGGCCCTTGCGGTGCTGGATGTTGGCCCATTTGGAATGACCCGCCATGATTCTGTGTCCTTGCGTCGCGACGTAAAGGCGCGATTTTACCCTGTCGCCTGTTTTTCGCGCAGCCCGCGCTTGTTCCGGATCAAGTTCACGACACCCTGCACGGATTTCATACCCAGACCGGGCGCTTGTCCGATAATCCCGGGCACCGATTCTTTTGCCCGATTTCCAGGAGACCCACCATGACCGAGCCCCTGCTCATCGCCAAGTCCAAGGACAAGGACATCGCCCTGCTGCCCCAGCTGGCCAACCGCCACGGCCTCATCACCGGCGCCACCGGCACCGGCAAGACCGTGACCCTGCAAAAGATGGCCGAATCCTTCGCCAGTATCGGCGTGCCGGTGTTCATGGCCGACGTGAAGGGCGACCTGTCGGGCATCGGCGCCCCCGGCGTCGAATCGCCCAAGCTCAAGGAACGCCTTGCCGCGCTGGGCATCACCGAATTCACCCCGCGCGCCAACTCCGCGGTGTTCTGGGACGTGTTCGGCGAAGCCGGCCACCCGGTGCGCGCCACCGTTTCCGACATGGGCCCGCTGCTGCTGTCGCGCCTGCTCAACCTCAACGACACCCAGGCCGGGGTGCTGCAACTGGTCTTCAAGATCGCCGACGACCAGGGACTCCTGATCATCGACCTGAAGGATCTGCGCGCCACGATCCAGTATGTGGGCGACAACGCCAAGGATTTCACCACCGAATACGGCAACATCTCGGCCGCCTCGATCGGCGCGATCCAGCGCGGCCTGATGGGCATCGAAGCCCAGGGAGGCGACAAGTTCTTCGGCGAGCCGATGCTCGACATCAATGATCTGATGCAGACCGACGCCAACGGCCGCGGCGTGATCAACATCCTGGCCGCCGACAAGCTCTGCAACCAGCCCAAGCTCTACTCCACCTTCCTGCTGTGGATGCTGGCCGAACTCTTCGAGCAGCTGCCCGAAGTCGGCGACGTAGATAAGCCCAAGCTGGTGTTCTTCTTCGACGAAGCCCACCTGCTCTTCAACGAAGCGCCCAAGGCCCTGCTCGAGAAGATCGAACAGGTGGTGCGCCTGATCCGCTCGAAGGGCGTCGGCGTCTACTTCGTCACCCAGAACCCCCTCGACGTGCCCGAATCGGTGCTCGGCCAGCTCGGCAACCGCGTCCAGCACGCGCTGCGCGCCTTCACCCCGCGCGACCAGAAAGCCGTCAAAACCGCCGCCGACACCATGCGCGCCAACCCGGAATTCGACGCCGCCAGCGTCATCACCGAACTCGGCGTCGGCGAGGCGCTGATCTCCTTCCTCGACGAAAAAGGCCGTCCGCACATCGTCGAGCGCTGCCACATCATCGCCCCGGATTCCCGCCTCGGCCCGCTGACCCCGGCCGAACGCAAGGCCGCCATCGAGAACTCGGTAATCTTCGGGCACTACGAACAGGTCATCGACCGGGAGTCGGCCTACGAGAAGCTGCGCGGAGGCAGCAACGGCAGCGCAACGGCGCCGGCCAGCGCCCCCGCCGGCAATGGCAACGGCGGCAATGCAGCTCCTGCCGAACAAGGTGGCGGCCTGTTCGGCGGTCTCAGCGACATCCTGTTCGGCTCCACCGGCCCACGTGGCGGACGTCACGCCGGGCTGGCCGAAACCGCGGCCCGCAGCGTCGCCCGCACCGTCGGCTCGACCATCGGCCGCGAAATCGTGCGCGGCGTACTGGGCTCGATCCTCGGCGGCGGCAGCCGGAGACGCTAAAACCTCCCCCCGTGGGTCGGACTTCAGTCCGACAACACTCGTTCAGCCGCTTCAGTCGGACTGAAGTCCGACCCACAGCGGGGCAAAGGGGCTGCCTCCTTTGCCCTTATTCCTTCCACACGCCCAGCGCCAGCAACTGCTTGGTCGCCGCCTCACTCCAGCCCCGATTGGCTGCCGGGCTGGCCGGGCTGGGGTGGAGCACCCGCCCGTATTGCACCGGCAAACCGGCCAGCGCCTCCCGCGCCCGGGCTTCGGCCCAGGCACCCACGCCGATCACCCATTCGGGTTGCAGGATTTCCACCATCTGGCGCAGATGCGCGTCGCAGGCCGCCAGGAGCGGGCCTTGCTCGGCCGCCGGCAGCTTGTCCGGCGTAAGGTTGCGGCCGCCGTCGAAGAAAGCCAGCGGGCAGTAATTGGCCACAAAGTGCTCGGCAAAGAAGGCGTCCGCCGTGCCGAAGCGCTCGGCGAACAGGCCCCACAGACGCCGCCCGCTCACCTCCGAACGCTCGCAGGCAAAGCCCTCGACGGGCCGCTTGGGGTTTTCGATCTCCGGCTTGCCCACCTCGCCAACAATGCCCATCCAGTCGCGCACAGCGGCGATCTCGCCAAAGGGCACGCCGGTTTGCACCATGCCGAAGGGGCCCGGATTCATGCCGACGAACATCACCTTCTTGCCCCCCTGGCCGAAGCGTCGCAGATAGGCCGCATTGGGTGCCCAGGCGTAGGCGAGCGGGTTATAGACGTGGGACACGGGCGCGGCAAAGCGCATGCCGTTGATCGTGTCGGACAGCGCGCGGGCTGCAGATTCGAGGGGAGTCGGGGTCATGATGGATGAAAAAGTTCAGGCCGAACCCGCAGGGCGTTCGTGCCACGGCGCAACCTTGACGAGCAGGAGCATGCCGGGCACCGCCAGCACGCCGCACAGCATGAAGAAATCGAACCAGCCGAAATACTCCACCAGCCAGCCGGCCGAGGCGTTAATGAAGGTGCGCGGCACCGCCATCAGGCTGGTGAACAGCGCCAGCTGGGTGGCCGTGTAGGCCGGGTGAGTGGTGCGCGCCATGTAGGCCACGAAGGCCGTGGTGCCAAGGCCCACGCCCAGCGCCTCCAGGCCGATCACCGCCGCCAGCACGCCAAGCCGGCCGGCATCGGCCTCGGCCGGGCCCAGCCAGGCCAGCCACGCAAAGCCGAAGATCGCCAGCCACTGCACCACGCCAAACACCCACAGGGCGCGGTTGATGCCCAGCTTGACCATCCACAGCCCGCCCAGCAGGCCGCCGATGACGCTCGGCCACAGCCCGGCGTTCTTGGCGATGATGCCGATCTCGGTCTTGCTGAACCCCATTTCCAGATAAAACGGCGTGGCCAGCGCGGTACATAGCGAGTCGCCCAGCTTGTACAAGAAGATGAAGCCCAGCACGACCAGCGCCGAGCGCACGCCGTGGCGGCCGAAGAATTCGCGGAAGGGCTCGACCACCGCGTCACGCAGCGTGCGCGGGGCACCGCTGGCCGAAAACGGCTCCTTGACCATCAGCGTCATGGCCAGGCCCGGCGCCATGAACAGCGCGGTGATGAAGAACACCTGCTGCCACGGCAGGTGGTCGGCCAGGATCAGCGCCAGCGAACCCGGCACCAGCCCGGCCAGCTTGTAGGCATTGACGTGGATCGCGTTGCCGATGCCCAGCTCGATCTCCGGCAGCAGTTCGCGGCGGTAGGCATCGAGCACGATATCGAGGGTGGCCGACAAAAACGCGATCAGCGCGGTGAGCCCGATCACCAGGCCCAGCTGCGCCGTGGGCGACAGGGTGCCCAGCCAGGCAATGGCGCCGAGCAGCAGCACCATGGTGAGCGCCATCCAGCCGCGCCGGCGGCCCAGCAGCGGCAGCGCGTAGCGGTCGAGAAAAGGCGACCAGACAAACTTCCAGGTGTAGGGAAACTGGATCAGCGCGAAGGCGCCAATGGCCTTGAGCGACAGGCCCTCGGTTTTAAGCCACGCGGGCACCAGGTTGAGCAGCAGATAAAGCGGGAGGCCCGACGAAAAGCCGGTGAGCACGCAAATGAGCATGCGGCGGTTGGCGAGGGCACGCCAGGGGGATTCGGTCATGGGCTGGGAGTGTTCCGGACAAGCGGGCCATGATAACAATCGGTTACTTGATTCCGGCGCCAAGTCACCGAAAAATGCGCTTATCAGAATCGAAAAATAACGAGGAGAGCCGCATGTACACCGTCACCGTCGCCTTTCGGGACGACAAGGAATACGAGTTCCGCGTCCACGCCGAAGACATCGCCGGGCAAACCCGGGACAGCGCGCGGGAATGGCTTCACGAGGAATTCGAGGAGCTCGAATGCACGCCCAGCAACCCGGTGGGCAAGGTGCTGATTCTCGACGTGATCCTCAACGTCGCCAAGTATGGCGGCGAGCAGCGCTTTGCCCAGGGCGGCCCGTGGGCGCGCCGCTTTGCCGCCAGCGTGGCCCTGGCGCTGGACCGCCCGGTCGTGCGCATCGACATACCGGGCTTCGTGGTGGGCTGACGCGCTCACACCGGTTTGCGCCGCCCCGAAAAACAACCGATCATCCGGCGTCGCATTCCACATACCCGGCACCTGCGCCGGGCACACCCCGATGAAGCAACTCCCCTGGTGGAAAGGCCGCCGCGGCGAATGGTACGTGGGCCTGCAGTTCGCCCTGTTCACGCTGGTGGTTTTCGGGCCGCGCGGCGCGGCAATCGCGTGGCCGGCGCCGCTGGCGGCCATCGCACGGCCTGCCGGCATCGCGCTGATCCTGGCCGGTGCGCTGATCGCCACAGCGGCCGTGTTCAATCTCGGCCGCAACCTCACGCCCCTGCCCCACCCCAAGGACGATTCCACGCTGGTTGAAACCGGCCTGTACGGCTGGGTGCGCCACCCGATCTACTGCGGCCTGACCCTCGCCGCCTTTGGCTGGGCCTGCGTCGTGCAGGGCTGGCTGACGCTGCTGTGGGCGCTGGTGCTGCTGGTTTTCTTCGACATCAAGTCACGTCGCGAAGAAGCCTGGCTGCTGGCACGCTTTCCGGCCTACGCCGATTATCAACGCCGCGTCAGGAAGCTGCTTCCGTTCATCTACTGACCCCCGGCGGCTGCGCTCAGGACATTTCGACCCGGTTGCGCCCGTTTTTCTTGGCCAGGTAGAGATTGGCATCAGCCTGTCGGAACAGCGGCGTCAGGCTGCCTTCGGCGCGCGGCATATGCACACCGCCCATCGACAGGCTCACGACGCCCAGGCCGGAGCTGTCCGCGTGGGGAATGCCCAGCCCCGACACCGCCGCCAGAACCACATCGGCCACCTGCGCCTGGGCCTCCCTCGAGCAGCGCGGCAGCACGATGGAAAACTCCTCGCCACCGTAGCGTGCCACAAAGGCGTCGCGGGCAAGCCGGCCGGCGTTCGCCTCGTCGATCGTCGTGGCAAGAACACTGGCGATCGCGCGCAGACAATCGTCGCCCGCGAGGTGGCCGTAGCGGTCGTTGTATTTCTTGAAGTGATCGACGTCGATCATCAGCAGCCCGAAGGATGCGCCGCTCGTAACCGCCTCGGCCCACTGGTGGTCGAGCCGCACATCCATGTGGCGCCGGTTGAACAGGCCGGTCAGCCCGTCCCGGCTGGCCAGCGCCTCGAGCTTGCGGTTGGCCAGGGAAAGCTCGGCACGCAGCGCGGCGATCCGCGTCATGGCTTTCATCTTGGCCTGCAGCACCGGTTCGGGCGCCGACTTGGCAAGAAAATCGTCACCGCCGGCCTCGATGGCCATGACCAGGTTTTCGGGGGTGTCTGAAGCGGTCAGGAAGATGATCGGCGTCCACGCCCATTCCTGCGTGGCCTCCACGGCACGAATGCGCTGGGCGGCCTCGAAGCCGCCCATCACGGGCATTTCGATGTCCATCAGGACGAGATCCGGCGCCGACGCCTGGAAGCGCTCCACCGCCACCTGGCCGTTTTCGGCGGCAACGACTTCGTAACCCAGGGCGACCAGCCTCGCACCAAATACCGCGATGACTGTGCGCGAGTCATCCACCAACAAAACCTGCATACCGCCCCCCGGGCATCATGGATATGTCCAAAGACATAGTAACGCCGGTGTAGGAAAAAACTGACAGTGACTTCAAAAATCCCGATATCACGCAGTAATTGGGCTAGATCAAGGCCGTGGAAGTTCTCCCCGAACGACACTGCACAAAATGGAACATCACCCCGACATCACCGCCCCCCACTCTGGCCCGGCCGTCGCCCCGCCGGGCGACTTGGCGATCTGGTTCTTCATCCTCGCCGAGCTGCTGGCCTTTGGCGTTTTCTTTGCGGCCTATGCCTTCGCGCGGGCCCATAACGTCGAGCTTTTCAACGAAATGCAGCAAACCCTCGACCGGCCGGCCGGCGCGCTCAACACGGTGCTGCTGATCACCGCCAGCTGGTGCGTGGCCCGCGGCGTCGAGGCGACACGCCGCGCCAGATCAGCCACCGGCGCCCGCTGGCTGGCCGGCGGAATCCTCTGCGGCGGGGGTTTTCTGGTGGTGAAGGGGGTTGAATATGCAGCAAAGTTTGGAGCCGGCATCAACCTGTCGACCAACACCTTCTACATGTTCTACCTGTCGCTCACCTTCTTCCATTTCATGCACGTCATCCTCGGCATGATCATTCTGATCGTGCTGTGGTGGCAAACCCGCCAGGGCGTCTACGGCCCGGCCGACATGAACGGCATTGAAAGCGGCGCGGCCTACTGGCACATGGTGGATCTGGTCTGGATCGTGCTGTTCCCGCTCGTTTACGTGATGAGGTAATCCCATGATGAACACCCGCCAGCTCAACTTCGTGTGGGTCGTACTGATGCTCGCCACACTCGCCACTTTCGCCATCGGCGAAATCGGCGAGCGCATCGGTATTGCCGGCCCGCTGGCCATGGCCGCGCTCCTTGCCATCAGCATCATCAAGGGCCGCCTTGTGATGCTGGACTTCATGGGCCTGCGCGGAGTCAAATTCTTCTGGCGCGGCCTGATGATCGGCTGGCTGCTGCTCGTTTCGGCACTGATCGCCATCGCCTACTGGATCGCACTGAAATGACAACCCCCACGCTCAGTTCCTTCGCCGCCCCCCAAGGGGGCGCCCAGTCCCTTCGGGCGGCCGGGCGGGACTGGGGATAAACGCCCCATGACACCAATGACCTCCAACATCCCCTTCTACGAAGCCGCCAGCAACGAGATCGAAATCTTCGAGCAGGCCTGGAAGAACCGCCTGCCGCTGCTCATCAAGGGCCCCACCGGCGTCGGCAAGACCCGCTTCGTCGCCCACATGGCGGCGCGGCTGGGGCTGCCGCTGTACACCGTGGCCTGCCACGACGACCTCACCGCCGCCGACCTCGTCGGCCGCCACCTGCTCGGCGACGGGCAAACCGTGTGGTGCGACGGCCCCCTGACCCGTGCCGTGCGCGAGGGCGGCATCTGCTACCTGGATGAAGTGGTCGAGGCCCGCCGCGACACCACCGTCGTCATCCACCCGCTGGCCGACGACCGTCGCGTGCTGCCCATCGAGCGCACCGGCGAAACCCTCCACGCGCCGGATCGCTTCATGCTGGTGATGTCCTACAACCCCGGCTACCAGAACTTCCTGAAGGGCTTGAAGCCCTCCACGCGCCAGCGCTTCGTCAGCCTGCGCTTCGAGTTTCCCAGCGCCGCCCGCGAAGAATCCATCCTCCTCGGCGAGGCCGCCTGCGACCCGATGCTGGCGAAGCAGCTCGTCTCCATCGCCCAGCGGCTGCGCAGCCTGAAGGATGTGGATCTCGAAGAAGTGGTGTCCACCCGCCTGCTGGTCTACGCCGCCAAGCTGGTCAAGGTTGGCCTCGACCCGGTGGAAGCCTGCCGCTCGGCGCTCGTCGAAAGCCTTACCGACGACGTGGACGTGGCGGACGCACTGCTCGAAGTGGTGAAGGCGACCTTCGGGCGGTGAGCCATAGGTGAAACAGGAGGGAAACCAAGCGCATTGCCTGCCCACGCAAGGCCTTGCGGCCACCCTCCAAAGGAAACACCTGGATCGTGGCGACCGGCATTGATGCCGCGGCCCGGCGCTAGCGGAAAAAATCGATCTGCACACCCGACTCCGCCGCCACCTGCCGCAAGCTGTCGGTGTACTCCAGGCTGCCGACGAAGGCCACCCTTCCCCCCTGGATACGCCCTTTTCCATCCAGAAGAGCCCTCTCAAGGATCGCTGCGTTCAATGCATCATCCGCACCGGTTACCACGAGAACCTGTTCAACATTCCGGCTGGCGAGGATCTCCTTGATCGCTTGCGAGTCGTTCACTTCCGCACCAGCCTTGATCGCCACCAGCGCCATCTGGTTGGATATGTAGTTTCCGGCGGGCTTGATCGTGAGCATCAACACTTTTTTGCCGGGATATTTCGCGTAGGCCAGGGCCGCGACACGGTTCAGCTCACGCTCGGTGGACGCACCGGAACCGGGGCTTGCGCACGCCGCCAGGATGAGCGGAAGAATGGTCAAAAGACGTAAGCAATATTTCACTGCGGCCCCCGCTGGAAAAATTCCAACAGGATATCCCGCGAACGCCCAGAAAATGCAAGGAGAGTTCATGCAAATGAACTCTCCTGCGCAAGCGCTTACAGCAGCGGCGCCAGCCACCTGGCTGCGTCGTCCACCGTCATCCCCGTGCGCCTGGCCCAATCTTCCAGCTGGTCGCGCCCGATCTTGCTCACCGCAAAATAGTGCGCGTCCGGGTGGGCGAAGTAGAAGCCGCTGACCGCCGCGGCCGGCATCATCGCGAAGCTTTCGGTGAGGTGCATGTCGGCCCGGGCCGGGGCGTCGAGCAGTTTGAAAAGATCGCCCTTCACGGTGTGATCCGGGCAGGCCGGGTAGCCCGGGGCCGGGCGGATGCCGCGGTAGGCTTCCTTGATCAGCTCGTCGCAACTCAGCGTTTCGTCCGCCGCGTAGGCCCAGAACTCTTTGCGCACGCGGGCATGCAGCCATTCGGCGGCCGCTTCGGCGAAGCGGTCGGCCAGCGATTTGAGCATGATCGAGTGGTAGTCGTCGTGGGTGCGCTCATAGGCGGCCAGGCGGCCTTCGATACCCAGGCCGGCGGTAACCGCAAACGCGCCCACGTAATCCGGCACGCCGGAATCCTTGCCGGCAATGAAGTCGGACAGGCAGTAGCTGGGCTTGCCGGCCGGGCGTTCGTGCTGCTGGCGCAGGCCGTGCCAGCTCATCAGCACTTCGCTGCGGGTCTCGTCGGCGTAGATCTCGATGTCGTCGCCCACCGCATTGGCCGGGAACAGGCCGAACACCGCGCGGGCCTTGATCCAGGGGTTGGTGTCCTGCTCGGCCACCATGCGGGCGAGCATCACTTCGGCGTCGGATTTCAGCTCGCGGGCGGTTTCGCCGACGAGATCGTCGTGAAGGATCTTCGGGTAGCTGCCGGCCAGATCCCAGGTCTGGAAGAACGGGCCCCAGTCGATGTAATCCACCAGTTCGGCAAGGTCGATGTCGAAAGCCTGGATGCCGAGCTGCGCCGGCACGGGCGGCGTGTAGGCAGCGTCGCCGTTCCACTTGAAGGCGTTGGCGCGGGCCTGGTTCAGGCTGACCATCGTGACGCCCTTTTTCTGAGCGTGCTGGGCGCGCAGCTTTTCGTAGTCGGCCGCCACTTCCGCGGCAAAAGACTCGCTCTGGCCTTCGGAGAGCAGCTTGGTAACCACACCCACCGCGCGGGACGCATCGGGCACGTAGATCACCGGCTTGTCGTAGTGCGGGGCGATCTTGATGGCGGTGTGAGCCCGGCTGGTGGTGGCGCCCCCGATCAGGAGCGGCACGTCAAAGCCCTGGCGCTTCATCTCGGAGGCCACGTGGCTCATCTCTTCGAGGGACGGGGTGATGAGGCCCGACAGGCCGATGGCCTGCGCGCCGTGCTCGCGGGCGGCATTGAGAATCTTGTCGCAGGGCACCATCACGCCCAGGTCGACCACGTCATAGCCGTTGCAGCCCAGCACCACGCCGACGATGTTCTTGCCGATGTCGTGGACGTCACCCTTGACGGTGGCCATGATGATCTTGCCCTTGCTGGTGGCGCCGGTGCGCAGCTTTTCGGCTTCGATGTACGGAATGAGGTGGGCCACGGCCTGCTTCATCACGCGGGCCGACTTGACCACCTGCGGCAGAAACATCTTGCCGGCGCCAAACAGATCGCCCACCACGTTCATGCCGGCCATCAGCGGGCCTTCGATCACGGCCAGCGGCGGCTTGCCTTCGGCTTCGAGCCGGGCGCGCACTTCCTCGGTATCGGCCACCACGAAATCGGTGATGCCCTTGACCAGCGCGTGGGAGAGGCGGGCCTCGACGGGCTGCTCGCGCCAGGAGAGGTCGGGGCCGGAATCCCTGGCCTTGCCCTCCTTCACGGTCTGGGCAAAATCGACCAGCGCTTCGCCGGCACCGGGGTGGCGGTTGAGCACCACGTCCTCCACCTTGTCGCGCAGCTCGGGCTCGAGATCGTCATACACGCCGAGCATGCCGGCATTGACGATGCCCATGCTCATGCCGGCCTTGATGGCGTGGTACAGGAAGACGGTGTGGATCGCCTCGCGCACCGCGTCGTTGCCGCGGAAGCTGAAGCTCACGTTGGAAACGCCGCCGCTGATCTTGGCGTAAGGCAGGTTTTCGCGAATCCACTTCACGGCATTGATGAAGTCCACGGCGTAGTTGTCGTGTTCCTCGATGCCGGTGGCGATGGCGAAAATGTTCGGGTCGAAGATGATGTCTTCGGGCGGAAAGCCGATGCCGACCAGCAGCTCGTAGGCCTTGGCGCAGATTTCGGTCTTGCGGGCAAAGGTGTCGGCCTGGCCCTTCTCGTCGAAGGCCATGACGATCACCGCGGCGCCATACTGGCGGCACAGGCGCGCCTGGCGCAGGAACTCGGCCTCGCCTTCCTTCATCGAGATGGAATTGACGACGCCCTTGCCCTGGATGCACTTGAGGCCGGCCTCGATCACGCTCCACTTGGACGAGTCGATCATGATCGGCACGCGGGAGATGTCCGGCTCGGAGGCGATGAGCTGGAGGAACTTCTCCATCGCCGCCAGCGAATCGAGCATCGCTTCGTCCATGTTGATGTCGATGATCTGCGCGCCGTTTTCCACCTGCTGGCGAGCCACGGCCAGCGCGTCGTCGAAACGGCCTTCGAGGATCATCTTGGCGAAGGCGCGGGAGCCGGTGACGTTGGTGCGCTCACCAACGTTAACAAACAGCGACTCGGGGCCGACATTGAAGGGCTCCAGGCCCGACAGGCGCAGCTTTTTCTCGATGCTCGGCACCGTGCGCGGGGTAATCAGGCTGACCGCGTCGGCAATCGCCTTGATGTGCGCCGGCGAGGTGCCGCAGCAGCCGCCAACGATGTTCACCAGCCCGGAGCGGGCCCATTCGATGATCTCGCTGGCCAGTTGCTCGGGCGTTTCGTCGTAGCCCGTGGGCGACAGCGGGTTGGGCAGGCCGGCGTTGGGGTGGGCCGAGACGAAGGTGTTGCACACGTTCGACAGCTCATCCACGTAGGCGCGCAGCTCTTTGGCGCCCAGCGCGCAGTTGAGGCCGAAGCTGATCGGCTGCGAGTGGGAGAGCGAGTTCCAGAAGGCCTCGGCCGTCTGGCCGGAAAGGGTGCGGCCGGAGGCGTCGGTGATGGTGCCGGAGATCATCACCGGCAGGCGGCGGTTCAGGTCGGCAAACAACTTTTCAACGGCAAAAACGGCAGCCTTGGCGTTGAGCGTATCGAAGATGGTTTCGATCAGCAGGATGTCGGCGCCGCCGTCCATCAGGCCGCGGGCCGAATCGTAGTAGTCGTCCACCAGCGCGTCGAAGGTGACATTGCGAAAGCCCGGATCGTTCACGTCCGGCGAGATCGACAGGGTGCGGGAGGTGGGTCCGAGCACCCCAGCGCAGAAGCGCGGCTTGGCCGGATTGGCTTCGGTGAATTCGTCACACAGCTGGCGAACCAGCCGGGCGCCTTCGACGTTGATCTCGTAGGCGAGATCGGAGAGGTGGTAATCGGCCTGCGACACGCGTGTGGCGTTGAAGGTGCAGGTCTCGATGATGTCGGCGCCGGCTTCGAGATAGGCCCGGTGAATGCCGCCCACCACGTCGGGGCGGGTGAGGACCAGCAGGTCGTTGTTGCCCTTGAGGTCTTTCGGATGATCGGCAAAGCGCGTGCCGCGGTAGTCGGCCTCGCCAAGCCGGTGCTGCTGGATCATCGTGCCCATGGCGCCATCGAGAATCAGGATGCGCTGGACGAGAAGACTGTGGAGTTCGGGGCTACGATCGGCTTGCATGACATTTCCTTCGATTCAGCCGGCGGCGAGCAAAATGCAAACGGCGCTACAAACCCGGCTGTTGGTTTGTGAGCGCCGTTGATCGGTTGCCGAGCCTGGCCTGTTTTTTCTACAGGTCGCAACGCTCCTCGGCAAGAGCCGGATTTTACGGGGTTTTTACCTGATCTGCCAAGATCGCGGGTGCGTCGAGCAGCGCCCGGGCATCCTCGCGCCACCCGTTCAGCGCCGTGTAATACCCCTCCCAGACGCAGCCGTTGCAGCCCCGGCCGCAGCACGTAGTGGGCGGCGGCGGCGGATTGCGGTGGGCCAGCGCGCGGGCGGCGAGCAGGGCGCCGATGGCGGCGATCTGCGCCTCGGCCTCGGCGAGGTTGGCGGGGCGGCGGGCGAAGGGGCTGGGGGTGGTCATGGCAGGGCTCCGGCGGGGTCGCGAACATAACATTGCCGCACGGAACGGGAAAGAGCCGGGCCGGGAAGCTGGTTCCCGTCATCGCGGCGAAGGATAATCCCGCCATGCCATCCCTCCTCCCCGACTGGCTCGAGGATTTCCGCGCCCGCCTTGGCGCCGAAGTCATCGAAACCCACATCTCCTGGCTGCTGCTCACCGGGGCCTTTGCCTGGAAGCTGAAGAAGCCGATCACCCTGCCCTTCCTCGACTACGGCACGGCCGCGCGGCGACGGCATTTTTGCCACGAGGAGCTGCGCCTCAACCGGCGCTTCGCCCCGGATCTGTACCTCGGCGTCGAAGCCGTGGGCGACAGCGGGGAGTGCGCGGTAAAGATGCGCCGTTTTCCCGAGTCCCGGCGTCTCGACCATGTGTGTGCCCGCGGCGAACTGAGCCCGGCGCATCTGTCCGGGCTGGCCCGGGTGGTGGTGGACTTTCACGCGGTGGCCGCCGTGGCCGGGCCGGAAACGCCTTTCGGCGAGCCCGGGCAAGTGCTCGCCGCCGCCCTCGAAAACTTCACCGAACTGTTCACCCTGCTGCCCGCCGCCGCCCCGCAGCTCGAACGCCTGGAGCGCTGGACCCGGGACGAATTCGCCCGCATCCGCCCGGCCCTCGCCGCCCGCAAGGCCGCCGGCCGGGTGCGCGAATGCCACGGCGACCTGCACCTGGGCAACCTGGTGCTGCTTAACGACCAGGTGCGGCCCTTCGACTGCATCGAGTTCAACGACGATTTTCGCTGGATCGACGTGGCCTCCGAGCTGGCCTTTACCTACGTCGACCTGCTCGACCACAAGCAGCCCCGGCTCGCCGCCTGGCTGCTCAACGCGTGGCTGGCCGAAGCGGGCGATTTCGAGGCCGTGCCGGTGCTGCGCTTCTACGCGGTGTACAAGGCCATGGTGCGCGCCAAGGTGGCCGGCATCAGCGGCAACGCGGCCACTGCCGGGGGCTACCTGCGCCTTGCCGAATCCATCGCCACCCCGCCGCCGCCGCAGCTGACGATCACCTTCGGCCTCTCGGGCTCGGGCAAGACCACCGCGAGCGCGGATTTTTTAAGCGCCGATCCGGGCGCCACCACCCTGCGCCTGCGTTCGGACGTGGAGCGAAAACGCCTCTTTGGCCTTGCCCCCCTGGCCCGCAGCCAGTCGACGGTGGATGGCGGCATCTACACCCCCGAGGCCACCCGGCGCACCTACGCCCGGCTCGTCGAGGCGGCCGGCCTGATTCTGGATGCCGGCTGGTCGGTGATCCTCGACGCGGCCTTTCTCAAGCGCAGCGAGCGCGACGATTTTCGGGCACTGGCCACCGCGCGGGGTGCCCGCTTTGCGATTCTCGCCTGCGCAGCCCCGGTGGATGAACTCCAGCGCCGCCTGCTGGCCCGCCACGGCGACGCCTCCGAGGCCACCGTCGAAGTGCTCGAAAAGCAGCTCGGCTGGATGGAGCCGCTCGGCAGCGACGAGACGGAACGGGTCATCACGCCCTTGAAATGAATAGCCGCGCGCGCCTGGATGTGAATCGGGTCTAAACCGGCTGGATCCGGGCGACCTGCACCATGATCGCCTTCCGGGTGCCCGTCCGCGCCCGACTTTGTTGCCCCCGGCCTTTTCCTGGCAAGAGCCTGACCATGGCCGGCGGCGGCGCTACGCGCCTGCTCCGGTGAGGCCGGATCTTTATCGCGACATCATGTCACATGGCGCCGATCAGGCCCGGAAAAGAGAATGCACGACCATTTTCTGCTCTTCCGGAGACTTACCGATGCTTAAGCGCCCAACCCTGTTCGCCCTGACGACGCTTGCGTCCGCCATTCTGACTGCTTGCGGAGGCGGGGGCAGCGGGGGCAACGAAGCCCCGAAGACCACCCTTTCCGGCACCGTCGCCGACGGCTATCTGAAGGGCGCCGCGGTCTGTCTGGACATCAACGGCAACGGCGTCTGCGACAGCGGCGACCCGAGCACCGTCACCACCGACGGCGGCAAATACACCCTCTCCGGCATCACCGCCGGCGACGAGACCAAATACCCGGTCCTCGTGAGCGTCCCGGCCACGGCCATCGACAGCGACAACCCCACCGGCACGGTCGGCAAGGCCTACTTCCTGTCCAGCCCGGCCGGCAAGGGCAGCTTCGTCAGCCCGCTCACCACCCTCGTCCAGCAAAAAGTTGCCGCCGGCGCCAGCATCGATACGGCCGAAAGCACGATGAAGGCGCTGCTCTCCATCACCGACACCACGGTCAGCCTGTTCAGCGACTACGTGGCCGCCCAGGGCACGGCGGTTCAGACCGACACCACTTCCGCCGGTCACTACGCCCGTGCCCATGAAGCGGCGAAGGTGGTCGCCAAGTCCCTGCAGGCGGGCTACGACGCACTCAAGTCGGACTCCAACCCCAAGGCCGTGCACAAGGTGCTGCTGGCCCAGGCCGAGGATGCGCTGATCATCCAGAAGGCCACCGCCACCGACACCACCAATCCCACCTTTTCCACCGCCGGTGTCGTCGCCGCCGACAGCCCCAACACGCTGAAAAAGATCGTCGCCTACGAAAAAGGCAGCAGCGTAGCCGCCACCCAGACCGTCAACATCGACTTCGACGTGGTCGCCGGCAGCCAGGCCGTCACCTGCGGCGCGGCACTGACCGGGCTGGGCACGAAGGCCACCAGCGGTCAGGTGAAGGATCTGCGTTTCTACATCACCAACGTGCTGTTGATCGACGCCCAGGGCAACTACGTACCGGTGAAGCTCGACGAGAACGCCAACCAGTCCCGCGACGTGGCCCTCATCGACTTCGAGGACGCCACCGGCAAATGCCCCACCAGCACCGGAACAGCGGCAAGCTACAAGTCGATCGCCGGCAAGGTTGCGCCCGGCACCTACGTGGGTGTCGCGCTGACCCTCGGCGTACCGGTCAAGTCTGCCGATGCCGACAAGGCGTCCCTCAACCACAGCGACACCACCGCGGCAACAACCCCTGCGCTCCTGACCAGCGCCTCGATGGCCTGGTCCTGGCAGTCTGGCCGCAAGTTCAGCAAGATCGAGTTCGTGCCGGACGCCCTGATCACCCGCCCCACCGGCACCACCACCACCTGGAACGTGCACCTGGGCTCCACCGGCTGCAAGGGTGACCCCACCAAGGGCGTCGTAACCGCCTGCACCAACCCCAACCGGATGGACTTCTCCTTCGCGGCCTTCAACGCCAGCACCCAGAAGATCGTGCTCGACCTGGCCGAGCTGTTCAAGAACTCGGATCTGTCCTACGACGGCGGCGGCGCGGCCGGCTGCATGTCCGGCACCACCGACCCGGAATGCGCCGGCATCTTCCAGGCCCTGCAGATCGACCTCACCAACGGCCTGCCGATCAACGCTGGCGCGGCCCAGAGGGTCTTTGCCGTGAAGGCCAAGTAAGGCCGGAAAGAGACATCCCACGATGAAGCACAGCCCCTTCCCCGGGGCGTTCGCCGCCGCCACCCTGGCCAGCCTCGCGCTGGCTGGCTGTGGCGGCGGTGGCACGTCCACCACCGATACCAGCCTCACCGCCAACGCCGACGCCTCCTGGACCTGGAGCCTGCCGGTGAACTTCGCCACCCCGGCCGTGCCTGCCGACAACCCCATGTCGGAGGAGAAGTTCCAGCTCGGCCGGCGCCTCTTCTACGACACCCGCCTGTCCGGCAACGGCACCCAGTCGTGCGCCTCCTGCCACTTCCAGAACCTCGCCTTCACCGACGGCAAGGCCGTGTCCACCGGCTCCACCGGCGAACTCACCGCCCGCAGCGCGATGCCCATCGCCAATTCGGCCTATCACCCCACCCTGACCTGGGCAAACTCGACGCTCACCTCCCTCGAAAAGCAGATGGAGACCCCTCTGTACGGCACCAACCCGGTCGAACTGGGCATCAACGACGGCAACAAGGCCACGGTACTCAAACGCTTCCAGGACGACGCCGACTACCTGGCCCGCTTCGCCCGCGCCTTCCCCGGCGAGGCCAGCCCGGTGAGCTTCACCAACATCATCAAGGCCATCGCCACCTTCGAGCGCGGCATGCTGTCCGGTGATTCCAAGTACGACCGCTACCAGAAGGGCTCCGCCACCCTCAGCGCCGCCGAAGAGCGCGGCCGCAACCTGTTCTTCACCGAAAAGGCCGAGTGCTTCCACTGCCACGGCAGCTTCAACTTCAACGACCAGCTGAAGCACGCCGGCTCGCGCATCGTCGAGACACCCTTCCACAACACCGGCCTCTACAACATCGACGGCCAGGGCGGCTTTCCGGCCCCCAACCGGGGCATCTTCGAGAT
Organism: Zoogloea sp.; assembly: GCF_030157465.1. Classification (GTDB taxonomy): domain Bacteria; phylum Pseudomonadota; class Gammaproteobacteria; order Burkholderiales; family Rhodocyclaceae; genus Zoogloea. The sequence goes on along the minus strand of NZ_JAOAUU010000047.1, from coordinate 2,865 downwards.
CACCGGCAAGGCGGAAGACATGGGCGCCTTCCGTACCCAGAGTCTGCGCAACGTCGCCGTCACCGGCCCCTACATGCACGACGGCAGCCTCGCCACGCTGGAAGAAGTCCTCGACTTCTACGCTGCCGGCGGACGCAATCTCACATCGGGTCCGCTGGCCGGCGATGGCCGCGCCAACCCGAACAAGAGCGACCTGATCAGCCGCATCGACCTCAACGCCCAGGAAAAAGCCGACCTGGTGGCCTTTCTCAAGACCCTCACCGACGACAGCCTGCTCACCAGCAGCCGCTTCGCCAACCCGTTCAAGTAGGCATCGCCCATGCGCCACGCTTCCCTTGTCGCCGGTGCCGCGCTTCTTGCCAGCGTGTTTGGCGGACTCGTCACCCAGCACCAACTCCAGCCCGCCGCGTCCCCGTGGCGCTGGAATCTGCCCGCCCATTTCAAGGCCCCCCGCATCCCGGCCGACAATCCCATGTCGGAGGATAAGTTCCAGCTCGGACGACGCCTCTTCTACGACACCCGCCTGTCCGGCAACGGCACGCAATCCTGTGCCTCGTGCCACTTCCAGCACCTCGCCTTCACCGACGGCAAGGCCGTCTCCACCGGCTCCACCGGCGAAGAGACCGCCCGCAGCGCGCCGAGCATCGCCAACAGCGCCTGGAACCCCACGCTGACCTGGGCCAACTATTCGATTCTCGATCTCGAACGCCACATGCTCGTCCCGATGTTCGGCGAGAACCCGGTGGAGCTGGGCATCGACGACAGCAAGCGGGAGCTCGTACTCCAGCGTTTCAGGGACGATCCCGACTACCGGGCCCGCTTTGCCCGGGTCTTTGGCTCCGGGGCCGAAGCAATCAGTTTCGCCCACCTGATCCAGGCCATCGCCACCTTCCAGCGGGGCGTGGTGTCGGTGAATTCCCGCTACGACCAGTACCTCGCCGGAACAGCGGTCCTGACGGCGAGTGAAGAGCGTGGCCGGGCACTGTTCTTCTCGGAACAGGCCCAGTGCGCCAGCTGCCACAGCGGGCCGACCTTCAGCGATCAATACGCCGATGTGACGACGACCATCGTCAGGACGCCCTTCCACAACACCGGCCTCTACAACATCGATGGCAAGGGTGCTTACCCGGAACCCAACCGGGGCATCCTGGAGTTATCCGGCAAGGCCGCCGACATGGGCGCCTTCCGCACCCAGAGCCTGCGCAACGTGGCCGTCACCGCACCCTACATGCACGACGGCAGCATCCCGACGCTCGCGGCGGTCCTTGAGCACTACGCCACTCACGGCCAGCTCAGCCCGCTCAAGGACCCACGGATCGACCGCATCCGCCTGGACAAACAGGACAAGGCTGACCTCATCGCCTTCCTGGAAACCCTCACCGATAACGAACTCCTCACCAGCCCGCGCCATGCAGATCCGTTCAAATAAACTTGCCGGCCTCCTCTTGCTGAGCTTTGCCGGCAGTGCTGCCGCCCACGATAGCGTTACGCCGGCGGGGGACCGCCTGGCCGTTTCCGGCGGTTTCGGCCTGATGTCCCTGCATGCCGACGATCGCTACCCCGCCGCCCGCCTGCCCGGCGTGCTCGAAGCCGGCAGCCCCCGGGCCGACGAGCGGCGCGACGGGCTCGACTACGCCGAGATCGCCCTGCGTGCCCGCTTCACCGAGCAACTGCGAGGCTTCCTGAAAGTCGCCCACCACGGCGGCCGGGACGCCCGCAACGAAACCGAGGAGGCCTGGCTGGACGGCCGTACCGAGATGGGCCACGACCAGCAACTGGCCCTGCGTGCCGGCCGTCAGCTGCTGCCCCTCGGCCTGCTCAACCCGATCCACATGCATGCCTGGGACTTCGGCATCGCGCCGCTGGCCCTGCGTGGCGCCATCAACGAATCCTGGCGGGCCGACGGTTTCAACCTGAACTGGCAACTGCCGGCAGGCTGGTCGGCCGGGGCCGGCGCCTGGCGCAACCAGGGCTTTCCGGGGGCGGATGCGGGCGGCCTCAAGCTGCTCACCGCGCGGGCTGGCTGGAAGAACGAAGCACTTCAGCTGGAGGCCGGCTACGCCAACGTGAATGCGGACGGGCGGGCCCTCGTTACCACCGGCAATGCCGGCCACACCCATAGCGTACCCAGTTGCACCCGCATCACCACGGACCGGGTGTGCTTCTTCGGTACGGCCCAGCTCCTGAGCCTCGCAGCCCGCTGGACACCCGTCGGCAGCCCCTTGTGGCTGGGGGCCGAATGGTGGTTCAAGCGGGAGGACGGACGCCTCGACAGCATCAACGGCGCCCCGGACTACACCGGCAAGCTGAACGGTGGCTGGCTCGACCTGGGGTGGCGTTTTGCGCCCGGCTGGGAAGCCATCGGCCGGGCCGAGCGCACACTTGCCCGTCACGACCTTGCAGGCACCAACGCAGGACTCGTGGCAACCCAGTCCGGTATCGCCGACTCGGATCGCGCCCTTAGAAGTATTGGAGCCGTCGTCCAGTGGCGGCCGGCCGGAGGCCACCGGCTGGCAGCCGAATGGCACCAGGAACGGAGCGGGGACGCCACCAACTCCATCTACCTGCTGCGCTACCAGTATGCCTTCGTGAAAGGGCTGTTCTAACGCAGGGTGCCGACGTAGCGGTCCACCGGATGGGTGGCCGCCGGGCGGGCGGCGCGCAGACGCTCCAGCAGGCCCGGCTGGGGAACCGAACTTTCGGCTTCCGGCGGTGGATCGAGTTCCATCGCCACGCGCAGGCGCCCGCACAGCTCGGCCAGTTCTGCGTTGCCGGTAGCGCTGGCGAGCCCCACGATCTCCCGGGCGTAATCCTTGTTCACCCGCATGTATTCCACGTCGGTGATGCGGTTGGCCACCCGCCGCA
>NZ_JAOAUU010000002.1 GCF_030157465.1 Zoogloea sp. | reverse complement strand
AACACATTTTCACTGTCCCGCCCGGTATTTCCCCCTACCGCCCACTAAATCCCGGATTTATCGCGCCCACTGCTGGGTGAATATCTCAGTTCTTCTTATGACATAGACTGGGTTGACGATGCCCGAGAAACGGATGAACTCGTTGCCCTGGTTGATCGCGATCTGCTTTTCGCCGGAGACCAGCAGGTTGCCGTTGGAGAGCACCTCGATGACGGTGGCCGTGATGGTGCCGGTGAAGGCGTTGTTGGCCGCGGCGTCGCCCTTGCCGCCAAACTTGCTGGCGTCGGCGGCGGTGGCGTCGAGGCCGTTGAGGCCCTTGAGCGGCACGCTGGCCAGCGCCGTGATGCTGGCACTGAGGCTGGCGTTGCGTTCGGCGGTGGCCGACGATTTCTTGCTGGCGGCCGTCTGCTCGACCAGATTGACGGTGATCACGTCGCCGATGAAACGGGCGCGACGGTCTTCGAACAAGGGCCGCGAGAAGCTCGGCTGGAAGATCGAACCGGACTGCGAGGCCTGGGCGGTGCGCGGCTCGGGGCGCACGCTCATGGGCTGGTGCACGGCCGTCGGCGGGGTGGCCTGCAGGGCTGCGCAGGCGGCCAGGGCCAGCGGCGCGAGGGCCGCCGTGAGCTTCGTCATCAGACTGTTCAAGGCTTTCATGTTTGTTCTCCGCCCGCGCGGCTTACAGGGAGGCGAGCTTGGCGAGCATGGCATCCGAGGTGGTCACGGCCTTGGAATTAAGCTCGTAGGCGCGCTGGGTCTGGATCATCAGCACCAGCTCTTCGGCCACGTTGACGTTGGAGGTTTCGACGTAGGTCTGGTTGAGCACGCCCACACCGTTGGAGCCCGGCGTGTTGGGGTTGGGCGTGCCGCTGGCGGCGGTTTCGAGAAAGAGGTTTTCACCCATGCTCTGCAGGCCGCCCGGGTTTACAAAGCTGGCCACCTGGATGTTGCCGATCTGGGCCGCAGCCGCCTGGTTGGGCAGCATCACCGACACCACGCCGTCCTTGCCGATGGTGACCGACAGGGCGTTGGCGGGGATGGTGATGGCCGGCTGCAGCGGGTAGCCGTTGGAGGTGACGATCTGGCCGTTGGCGTCTTTCTGGAAGGCGCCGTCACGGGTGTAGGCGGTGGAACCGTCGGGCAGCAGGATCTGGAAGAAGCCCTCGCCGTTGATCGCCACATCCAGCGCGTTGCCGGTGAGGGTCAGGTTGCCCTGGGTGTGGATGCGCTCGGTGGCGATGGGACGCACGCCGGTACCGATCTGCAGGCCCGAGGGGATCGTGGTCTGCTGGGTGGACTGGGCGCCGGGCTGGCGCAGGTTCTGGTAGAGCAAATCCTCGAAAACCGCCCGCGAACGCTTGAAGCCGTTGGTCGATACGTTGGCGAGGTTGTTGGAGATGACATCGAGCTGGGTCTGCTGGGCATCGAGGCCGGTGCGGGCAATCCAGAGGGAGCGGATCATCGTGGGCTCCTGGGAGTCGGGGGCGTGAGCGAAGGTCGCCGCTGGGGCGACCACGGTTTTGCAATGTCTTTCATGCTAGACCTTGCAAGAGCCGTTCCAGGCGCGGAGCAGGCGGCAAAAGAGCCGCCAATTCAAGCGCGCCAAGGGCGCTCAGGCCTTGGCGACGAGCTGGCTGGCGGCCCGGTCCATCTCCTGGGCGGTAGACAGCATCTTGGTCTGCATTTCGTACTGGCGGGCCAGTGAAATCATCGAGACCATCTGCTCGACCACATTGACGTTGCTGCCTTCGAGGTAGCCGGAGGCGACACGAACGGCAGGATCTGCCGGTGCCGGGTTGCCGCCGGCAAGGCGAAAATAGCCGTCGCCGCCGCGCACGAGGCCGGCTTCCGGCGGATTGACGAGCTTGAGCTGGTCGACGGTGCTGGTGCTGTTGCGGGCACCGGTGCGCGGCACGGTGGAGATGGTGCCGTCGGTGCCAATCGCCACTTCCACGTCGGGGGGCAGGGTGACAGGCCCGCCGCTGCCGATCACGGGCAGGCCGGTGCGGGTTTGCAGGATGCCGTTGGCGTTGATCTCGAAGTTGCCGTTGCGGGTGTAGCGCTCGGTGCCATCGGGCATCTGCACCGCAAACCAGCCCTTGCCCTGCACGGCCATGTCGAGGGGCCGGTTGGTGTGCTGGAGCGGGCCGGTGGAGAAGTCATCGGAGACGCTGGCATCCACGACGAAGGCGCGGGTGGGCATCTGGGCGTTTTGCACCTGCACCGCGCGCAGCTTGTGCAGCTCGGTCTTGAAGCCGGTGCTGGTGGCGTTGGCCATGTTGTGGGCCACCGCGGCCTCCTGCCCCATCGTGGCGGAGGCGCCGGTCATTGCGGTGTAGATCAGGCGATCCATGGCTCAATCCCTTTTTAAGTTCAGCGCAGGTTGACCAGCGTTTGCAAGATCTGGTCCTGGGTCTTGATGGACTGGGCGTTGGCCTGGTAGGCGCGCTGCTGGGTGATCATGTTGACCAGCTCGCCGGTGAGATCGACGTTGGATTCTTCAACCGCGGCCGATTGCAGCACGCCCAGCGTGCCGGTGCCCGGAGGGGCGCCGGCGCCATCGACGGCACCCGCAGCCGGCGTCCATTGCCACTGGTTGCCGCCCACCGACACGAGGCCGTTGGGGTTGCGGAAGTTGGTCAGCAGCACCTGGCCCATGGTGCGCGACTGGCCGTTGCTGAAGTTGCCGAGGATGGTGCCGTCGGCTTCGACCGTGAGGCCGGAGAGGCTGCCGGGCTTGTAGCCGTCCTGGCTGAGCTGGGCGACGCCGAAGCTGTTGCCGAACTGGGTCGAGTTGTTGAGATCGACGGTGACGGCCAGGCTCGGGACGGCGCCGGTGGTGACGGTATAGACGGTGGAGATGGTCTTGGGCGTCAGCAGCCCGCCGTTGGAGTCGAAGCTGATGGTGGTCGGGCTGTGCAAGCCGGTGGTCGCGTCGATTTCCGGAGGGAAGCCGCCATCCAGGCTGGTGTAGACATCCCACTTGTTGGCCTGGGCGGTCTTCACGAAGTACAGCGACTGGGTGTGCGGGTTGCCCAGCGAGTCGTACACCGTTTGCGAAGTGGTGCTGGTGTAGCTGGTCGGGTCGGTGATGCTGAAGCCGCCGCTGTTGGCGGTCGCGGTGAAGCCCGGCATGCCGAGCGCGCTTGCCGCGGCGCCACTTACCGTCATGGACGACGCACCGCCGGCGAGGGCGGAACTGAGCGTGACGTTGCCGTTGGCGTTGCTGCCCACCACGACCTTGCCCTGCAGGCCCGTGGGGCCGGTGGCATTCACGGCGGCCTGGACCGCGGCGACGAGGCTGGCGGTGTCCGGGTAGGTTGCGGCGTTGAGCGTGACGGTGACCGGGCTGCCGCCATCGACGGAAACCGACATGGTGCTGGTGGTGCCGGCCGCCGGCGTGGGAGCGATGGTCAGGGGTGCAACTGCGGTGCCCGACAGCGTCGCGACGACCGCGTTGCTGCCGCTGACGGTCACGCCGCTCGGCAGCTGGAGGCCCGCGGCTGCGGTGCCGCCAACCAGCAGGCTGGACAGGCGGCCGCCGTGCTTGGAGGTGAGGGTGAGCTTGCCACTGCTGTCGGCCGACACCTCGACCCGCCCCTTGAGGGACGATTTGTCGATACCGGCCTGCACGGCGGCCACCAGCGAACTTGAATCGGGATAGCTGCCCGCTGCGATGTTGATGGAGGCGGCGGCTTCGCCATCGACGGCAATGCTGAGGGTGTTGTTGGTGGCGGTGAGCACCAGCGGCGTGGCGACCGTACCGGGCACAGCGGTGCCGTACAGCGTGGCCTTGGTAAGCGCCGACGGCGAGGCCGAGCGGGAATCCAGATTGACGCTGTAGCCGGCCTCGGTGGTAGCCTTGGGGTCGGCGTCGCCGAAACTCATCTGAATTTCGCCGCCGACGCCGCTGGGAAGGCCCTTGGCGTCGAAGGTGTTGCCGGTGAGGCGCAAGCCGCTGGCATTGACGACGTAGCCGTTTTTATCCACATGAAACTGGCCGTTACGGCTGTAGGTAATGGAGCCGTTGTCACTCATCCGGTAAAAGCCCCCGCCGTTGATGGCGAGGTCGAGGGTGTTGCTGGTGGTCGAAATGTTGCCCTGGGTGAATTGCTGGGCCACATTGCCGATCGATGCGCCAATCCCGACCTGGGTCGAACTGCCGGCCGCCAGCGAGGCGGCGAAGACGTCGGCAAACTGGGCCGTAGCCTGCTTGAAGCCGACAGTCCCGGAGTTGGACACGTTGTTGCTGATGGCGTCGAGGGCCTTGGAAGCGATCGAGAGACCGCTCAAACCTTGCTGGAATGCCATTTTCTGTCTCCGCTTAGAGAATCTGCTTGATGTCGGCGAGGCTGACGAGACTGCCGCCAACGTCGAGGGACACCGTGCCGCTGCTGGTGCGCAGCACGCTATTGACCGTGGAGAGCTGCAGCGCGGTCGGCTTGAGATCGGTGTCGCCGCGGGTGGCGCTGACGCTCATCGTGTATTTGCCGTCGACCGCCTGGGCGCCGCTGGAGGTGAGTCCGTCCCACGCGAAGTTGGAGATGCCGGCCTCGGCATCGCCGAGTTCGAGCTTGCGCACCTCGAGGCCGTTGGAGTCCTTGATCGTCACCGTCACCTTGTCGGCGGCGCTGGCGAGTTCGAAGCCGCCGTAAGCCTTGCTGCCGGCCAGGGTGAGGCTGCTGCCACCCACCATCACGCCCTTGCCCACCAGCGCGGCGGCCTGCACGGCCTCGCCGGACTGGCTGCCCGAGAGCATCGCGGTGAGGGTCGTGTTGAGTTTCTCGATGCCATCCACGGTGCTGATCTGGGCCAGCTGGGACGTCATCTGGGCGTTGTCCATCGGGCTCAGCGGATCCTGGTTCTTCAGCTGTTCGGTGAGCAGCTTGAGAAAGTTGCTCTGGGCGTCGGTGGTCTTCGAGGTCGCAGCCGCGGTGTTCTTCTGCAGCTTGGAAATGACGTCGGAGGCGGTGGAGGAATTGACGGTGCTCATGATGTGGGTGTCCGGTTAAGCGCTTACTGACCGATGGTCAGGGTTTTTTCCATCAGCATCTTGGCTGTGCCCATCATTTCCGCGTTGGTCTGGTAGGCGCGGGAGGCGGAGATCATGTTGGTCATTTCCTCGACCACATTCACGTTGGGCATGGTCACGTAGCCATCGGCGTTGGCCGCGGGGCTCTTCGGGTCGTACTGCATGCGCATCGGTGCGGCGCTTTCGACCACCTGCGTCACCCGCACGCCCTGGGCAGCGGGGCCGGCCAGCGGTGTGGCGGCAAACACGACCTGCTTGGCCTTGTACGGCTGGCCGTTGCTCCCGACCACGCTGTCGGCGTTGGCCAGGTTGCTGGCGGTGGTGTTGAGGCGCAGCGACTGGGCGTGAAGCGCACTGCCGGCGACATGGAAAACATTGAGCATGCTCATGATTCAGCTCCTCACTGGCCCTGGACGGCCCGCTGCATGGACGTCAGCAGGCCGTTGATGAAGGTGACGCTGGCCTGGTACTGCACCGAATTCTCGGCAAAGGCGGCGCGCTCCACATCCATATTCACGGTGTTGCCATCGACGGCGCCCTGCTCCTCGTTGCGATACTTCAGGCTGGCATCGAACGTGCCACTTACCGCACCGGCGATGTGACGCGCGGAGGTGGTCTTCATCGTGACGTCACCGGTCTTGCCGCCCAGCGCACCGGCCAGGGCTGCGCGAAAATCCACGTCGCGGGCCTTGAAGTTGGGCGTGTCGGCGTTGGCGATGTTGGACGCAATGACCTGCTGGCGGTAAGCACGGGCGTTCAGTGCCGTTTGATGAAAACGCATCGTGTCGTCGAGTCGGTCGGTCATTGCGGTCACCCCTAAAGTTTGTTTCCGCTCACGCCGTGAATTCTGCGTGGCCGGTCTGCACGTATCTCATTGCAGCTTCCGTGCCAGCCATACTAAAAGCCGCGGCCTTCCCGCGATGGGCCGAACAGGCGGCAATTGCCCCCCCATTTAGCTGCCGGAAAGCCTGCCCGGCCCTGCCGCCCGGCAAACTTTGCCGGCAGCCTGCCGGAGCGGCAAAATGCCTGCCAAAAGCGTCTCTGTTCTGGCAGCCGCCGCGGGTGCTCATATGTTCGAATGGCGGCAATCATCTCCGTCCGCATTCCATGCCCCGCTCCCTCGCCCCGCCTTTCACCCCGTATCCGACCCGCCTGCTCGCCGGGCTGCTGGTGCTGCTGGCGATCGCCACGCCGGCCCTCGCGCGCCAGGATCCGGCGCCGGTACGGGCCGAGGTAGGGCGCCTGCTCAAGCAGCAGACCCGCAGCACTCCCGGCGAGGTGAGCATCCAGGTTGGTGAGTTCGCGGCCGACAACGCGCTCGCCCCCTGCCTTCAGCTGGAAGCCTTCCTGCCTGCCGGCGCGCGGGCCTGGGGTCGGGTTTCGGTTGGCGTGCGCTGCCTTGCGCCCACCGCCTGGTCGGCCTGGGTGCCGGCAGAAGTGCGGGTCAGAGGCGCATACCTGGTCACCACCGGCCCGCTGTCCGCCGGGCAGATCGTCGGGCCAGGCGACATCCGGCAGGAGTCCGGCGAACTCACGGCCCTGGCCGCCGACGTGCTGACCGACCCTACCCAGGCCGTCGGCCAGGCTGCGAAAATGCCCCTCGCCGCCAGCCGCCCTCTTGCCGCCAGCAACCTGCGCATGCCGCCGGCCGTAGTGCAAGGCCAGCCGGTCAAGGTGCTCTCCCGCGGGCCCGGCTTCCAGGTTGCCAACGACGGCGTCGCCCTCAGCACGGCCGGTGACGGCCAGGGCGCGCAGGTCAGGCTGGGCAATGGCCAGGTGGTACGCGGCATCGCCCGGCACGGCGGCATCGTCGAAATCACGCTGCCTTGAGCGCGGCCCCTTCCGGAAACGCCTGAATGGGTTAAAGTTTCGTCTACGCTCGTCGTAGACCCATTCGACTTGTGGATGATGAAAGGGCCATACCGTGAAGATCGATAACTCAGTCAAAGCGACCGGAGGCTTGCCGTCCGGAGAAGGTCGCGCACGCTCGGCGAAAGAAACTCCCAAAACCGAGAGCGCAAGCGGTGGTGGCGAACGGGTCGAGTTGTCGTCCCTGTCGGCCCGCCTTCAGCAAATGGAATCAACCATCGCCAACACGCCGGTGGTCGATAGCGCAAAGGTTGATGAAATCAAGCAGGCAATGAGCGAAGGCCGCTTCAAGGTGGATACCGAAAAAGTCGCCGATGGACTCATCGACAGCGTGCGCCAGATGCTTTCGGCGCAGCCGGCAAAGGCGTAGGCAGGTCATGGCCGTCGATGCCGGCTTCCCTGCCCGCCTTGCCAGCCTGATCCAGGAAGAGCGTCGCGGGCTGCAGGGTTTCATTGCCCTGCTCAAACGCGAAGAAGCCCTGCTCATCGCAACCCAGATCGACGCGCTGTCTGCGCTCGCCGAGGAAAAAACAGGCCTCTATCGCAGCCTCCAGCGGCTGTCGGACGAGCGCGTGGTGATGTTTGCGCGGCTGGGCGCCAAGGTTACCGACGAAAACATCCGCATCGTCCTCGCCCATGCGCCGGATGCGCTGTCGGCGTGGGATGAAGTGGTTGCACTGGCCGGCGAGGCCAAGGAGCGCAACCGGGTCAACGGCCAGTTGATCACCGAACGCCTGCAAAACAACCAGCAGGCACTCAGCACCCTGCTCGCCGCAGCCGAGCATCCGCAAATCTATGGCCCCGACGGCCAGTCCCGCCCCACCGCAGCCAGCCGCCACTTCGGTTCGTTCTGATCTTCCCAGGGCCGTCTCGACCCTGCCGGCTCCCCCGCTTCTGTCCTTGCCCTGCAACACGTCGTCCGCAGGAACGCCTCGCAAAGTGTCACCTCAAGGCTGCCCCGCGCCCTCGGGCTTCTGCGCGGGCGGCGCTGCGTCGGCCGGCAGGATCGAATCGGTGACGCCGGAGGCCCTTACCGGCGCGCCGACGGTCGGCTCGGCCACCCGCGACTCGATCAGGATGGTGACCCGCCGATTGCGCGCACGCCCGTCGGCCGTGGCATTGTCGGCCACCGGACGCTGATCGCCGTAGCCTGCGGCAGTGAGTCGTGACGGCCGCACGCCGCTGTCGACAAACAGGCGCACCACACTGCTCGCCCGCACCGCCGACAGCTCCCAGTTCGACGGAAACATCGGTGTGGCGATCGGCAACACATCGGTGTGACCTTCGACGGTAACCGGAAACTCGGCCCCGGCCACAACCTGCCCCACCGCCCGCAGGGCGCGCTGGGCATCTGCGCCGAGCAGAGCTCCGCCCGGCGCAAACAGCACGCTGGCATTGATTTCAACCGTGATGCCGAAGGCCCCTTCGGTCACCTGAACCTGTCCGTCAGCCACCAGCGGGGCGAGCACCTTGCGGATTTCCTCGGCCATGTTCTTGACCCGCTCGGCCTTGGCCTTGCGCGCCTCTTCGGCCTCGGGAGGCTGTGGTGGCGGGCTCGGACGAATCGATGCGATCGGGCTGGCCACGACCTGCGGGGTCTTGCTCTGAGTGCCGATGCTGCGAAAGGCCGTGACGACCGAATCGGACATGATCCGGTACTTGCCTTCATTGAGGGATGACAGCGCATACATCACGACGAAAAAGGCGAACAGCAGGGTCATGAAATCAGCGTAGGAAACCAGCCAGCGCTCGTGGTTCTCGTGTTCGTCTTCGTGCTTTTTGCGTCGTGCCACGGCCTACCCCGCGTAGCCCTTAAGGCGGCTTTCGATGATGCGCGGGTTGTCGCCGTTGGCGATGCCGACCAGGCCATCGACCAGCATCTCGCGCATCGAGACGAGGGTGCCGATCACCCCGAGGAGCTTCTTGGCCACCGGCAGGAAAACCAGGTTGGCAAAGCCGACACCGTAGATCGTCGCGACGAAGGCAACGGCGATGCCGGCCCCCAGCTTGGAGGGATCGGCGAGGTTTTCCATCACGTGGATCAGGCCCAGCACCGCCCCGAGGATGCCGATGGTCGGTGCGTAGCCGCCGGCCGCTTCCCATATCTTGGCACCCTGTTTCATCTGGCCTTCCCAGGTGTCGATTTCCACTTCGAGCACTTCGCGCAGGCGCTCCGGCTCGACGCCGTCGACCAGCAGTTGCAGGCCTTTCTGGATGAACGGGTCCTCAATCGACGGGATCTGGCTTTCGAGTGCCAGCAAGCCTTCCTTGCGGGCCACGTTGCTCCAGCCGACCACGTCGGTGATCAGGGATTCGTAATCGAGCGGGGGCGGCATGAAAACCCAGCGGATCATCTGCATGCCGGTCCGAAAAACCCTGACGGAGCTTTGCAGCATAACCGCGCCCAGGGTGCCTCCGATCACGATCAGGAACGCAGTGGGCTGAAGGAGCGAGCCGACATGGCCCCCTTCGAGCACCTGCCCGACAAGGATTGCCGATACGGCAAGGGTGAGACCGACAAGGCTGATGCTATCCATGAACTTGCCTCGCTGGGGCCTCAGCCGGCCGCCGGACGACGCCCGCGGCCGCGGCCGTCACCCTTTTGCTTGGGCGGATTCTGGATGGCGCCAGAGATGCGCGAGCGCAGCCGCGCGATGGCCTGGCTGTGCAACTGGCAGACGCGGGATTCGGAAACACCGAGCACCTCGCCGATTTCGCGCAGGTTCATGTCCTGCTCGTAATACAGGCCCATCACCGTTTTTTCGCGCTCGGGAAGATCCTCGATGGCCTTGATCAGCACGTCGCGCATGCTGCTGTCGAGCAGCAGCGAGAGTGGGTCGTTGCCTTCCAGGGTGATGTGGCGCTCGAGGTAGTCGTCCTCGCCCTCGCCGCTGAAGTCTTCGAAATACACCAGCTGATAGCCGCGTGCCTCCTGGAGCATGTGCTGGTAGTCGGCCAGGGGCACACCGAGGGATTCGGCTAGTTCGGCTTCGGTGGGGTGGCGGCCGTTCTGCTGTTCGAGCAGATGCACGGCCGCCTCGATGCGACGCATATCCCGGCGCAGGCTGCGCGGCAGCCAGTCGTTCTCGCGCAGGCCGTCGAGCATCGAGCCACGGATGCGCTGCACGGCGTAGGTCTCGAACTGGGCACCGAGGCCTTCCTCGTAGCGGTTGATGGCGTCGAGCAGCCCCATCATTCCGTTCTGGATGATGTCTTCCACCTGCACACTGGCCGGGAGCTTGGCCATCAGGTGATAGGCGATGCGCTTGACCAGCGGCGCGTATTGAACAACGAGCTGCTCTTTATCGAGGGTGCCGGAAGCGGTGTACATCTTTGGTCAGCTTTCTGGTCTGGGTTCGGGATCGCGCGCCACGTTATGCCGTCTTTAACGGCAACGATAGGCTTCTACGCGACCCCGTGTAACAAAATTTCACAGAAGACGCACCACACTCAGCCCGTCATGCCGGACTGGGCCGACCAGGCACGCAGGCGGCGGATGAATGCCTGGGCGCCTTCCGCCGGGTGGCGGGCCCCCAGTGGCGCAGTCATGGCATCGGCCAGCGGGTCGCGTTCGACCTCGCCGCGCCACACCAGCGGCAGGCCCACATGACGGGTGGTGAAATCGTTGAGGCTGGCAAACAGCGCGGTGGCGTCGGCCCGGTCGCGGGCGCCGCTAACCGCAATTTCGAGGGATCCGGCACCGGCGGCAGCAAGGCCCTTGATCCACTGGCAGGCACCCCGCGCGCCCACGCCGCTGGCCTCGACCACCAGCAGGCGGCGGCCGGCGGCGCGGGCGAAGGGCGTGAGGTTGCGGGCGTCACCCGTGGTGTGGATGGCGAGGAGGTCGGCACGGCGCTGCAATTCGGCAATCGCCGACTCGAGCCGGGCGTGCTGGGCATCGTCGAGCAGCGGCACGGCCAGCGCCGCGGCGGCAGCCGGCACCACCCACAGGCCCTCGGCCACCTCACGCATGGTGTCGGTCACCTCGAACGGGCCCTGCAAGGCACCCAGCAGGTCGCCCGCTTCCGGGTAACCGAAGGCCGCCAGCAGGGAGCCGCGCTCGGGCCCGTGTTCGTCTATCGCGACGATCCGGCGCGCACCTTCGGTCAGGGCTACGAGGGTCTGGACAGCCAGGTCGCGGGGCGCCCGGCCGGACGCAAACAAGGCCACGACGGCAGACGGCGTCCGACGGAACAGGCGGCGCAGCCCGGCGGCTTGATCGGCGGAATGAAGCATGTCAGAAGCCTCCGCGCGCACTGGAGATGTTCGCCTGGCCGGCCGAGGCCATCATCAGGCCGGCTTCAAGCGGGTCGAGTCGAAAGGGCGAATTGGCCGGCAGTTCACGCAGGGCCTGGTCGAGCAGTGCGCTGCGGTCGGGCAGGTGGAGGTCTTCGGGCACCCGCTGGCCGTTGGCCACGTAATACACATCCACGTGGTGGCGGATGGCCACGTCGAGCACCGGCGCAAGCGACACAGCTTCGTCCATCTTGGTGAGGATGACGCCGGTCAGGTCGTCGCCGGCATAGGCGCGGATCACATCGTCAAGGGTGTCACCGCGGCTGGTGGCGTTGAGCAGCAGCAGGCGCGAGACCTTTCCGGCGCCGGTCAGCATGGAGGCCTGCTCGGCGACCATCTTGTCGCGCTGGCTCATGCCCATCGTGTCGATCAGCACCATGTGCTTGTCGCGCAGGCTGGCCAGGGTTTCGCGCAGGTCGGTGGCGTCGCGCACCACGTAAACCGGCACACCGAGGATGCGGCCGTAGATGCGCAGTTGCTCGTGGGCGCCGATCCGGTAGCTGTCGGTGGTGATCAGGGCCAGCTTGTCGGCGCCGTGGCGAACCACGCAGCGGGCGGCCAGCTTGGCGGTGGTGGTGGTCTTGCCGACGCCGGTGGGGCCGACCAGGGCGAAAACACCGCCGCGGTCAATGATGTCGGCGTCGCAATCCATCGCGTGAAAGCGCCGGGCCATGGCGTCGTGCAGCAGGCGATGGGCTTCTTCGGGGGCTTCGTCCTCGGGCACTTCTTCAGCCAGTTCGCGCGCCAGGCTGGCAGAAAAACCGGCTTCCAGCAGATCGCCGATCAGGCGGGCGCGACCCGGAGCATTGCGGCTCATCTCGCCCCAGGCGAAACCTGCCAGCTGGCGTTCGATCATGCCGCGGATGGCCGCCAGTTCGCTGGCCATCTGGGAGTTGGCGGATTCGAGGGCACGGATACGCGTCTCTTCCTCGATGCCGGGCGGACGCTGGCGCGGTGCGGCGTCGGCCGGGCGCGGGCCGTCCTTGCGCAGCGGCGAGCGGCCGGCCTCCGGCGCAGGCGGGGGCGCGGGCGGGCGGCGCACCTGGGCCGAGGCGGCATGGAACACGTCGCGATTGAGCTCGACCCGCGGCGGATTGAAGGGTTGCATTTCAGGGGCACGGGGCGCAGCAGGACGCGCTGCCGCCGGTGCCGGTGCCGGCGCAGCCGGCTGGGCGGCAGCAGCGCGGGAAAGGCTGACACGAAAATCGTCGTCGAAGAAATCGGCGGGCGGCTTGGGCTGGGGGACTGCAACCGGCGCAGCGGCAGCCGCAGCGGAGGCGGCAGCCTGGGCTTGGCTGCGGGCACGCTGAAGGCTCGCCACGTCGCCGGCCGGCAGCGCGAGAATTTCGACGCCGCCGTTGGCCGCACGATTGGCGAGCACAACCGCATCCGGCCCGAGGTCGTCCTTCAGCATGCGAAGGGCCTCGCGGGCGGTTTTGGCAAAGTAGCGCTTGACGTTCATGCTCCTGTCTCCGGGGTACGAAGGCTTTCACGGGATTGACGTGGGCACTTCGGTACTTTCGATTATCCGTAGCCGCCGCGCATTCGATGGCCGGGAAAAGACAGGTTTTAGGGCGCTATTCCGGCGCCCGAAAATTTTCCGCTGCTATCAGGGCGTCGCCGCAATCATCGCGGAGACGCGGATCAGGCGGGTCTCGGGCACTTCGGAGTTGGACACGACCTTGAGGCTCGGCACGCTGCGGCGCAGGAAGCGCGACAGCAGCCAGCGCAGCGGCGCCGGCACCAGCAACACCGGCGGCAGGCCGATATCCTCCATGCGCTGGGCCGCCGCAGCGGTTTCGCGCAGCAGGGTTTCGGCAAGGCCAGGCTCGATGGCGCCGCCCTCCGGCCCACCACCCGCCATGGCCTGCAGAAGTACCCGCTCGAGGCCCGGGTCGAGGGCCATGACCTGGACTTCGCCGTTGCCCGGGAAGAGCCCCTGGACGATGGCCCGGCCGAGAGCCTGGCGGATGCGCGAGGTGAGTTCCAGCGGGTCCTGTATCCGCGGCGAAAACTCGGCGAGAACTTCGACAATGGTGCGCATGTCGCGGATGTTGACGCCCTCGTCGAGAAGATTTTGCAACACCCTCTGGACGGTGGCCAGCGGCAGCAGCTTGGGCACCAGGTCTTCGACCAGTTTGGGGCTGTCCTTGGCAATATGGTCGAGGAGCGCCTGGGTTTCGGTGCGCCCGAGGAGTTCCGGCGCGTGGCTGAGGATCAGGTGGTTGAGGTGGGTGGCCACCACGGTACTCGCATCGACCACCGTGTAGCCGAGGGCGTGGGCCTGCTCGCGCTGGCTGGCGTCAATCCACACGGCTGGCAGGCCGAAGGCCGGGTCGGTGGTTTCGCGGCCAGCCAGCGGGCCGGACACGCGGCCCGGGTTGATCGCCATGAACTGCCCCGGAAAGGCGCTGCCGGTGCCGATTTCGACGCCCTTGAGGACGATGCGGTAGGCGTTGGGCTTGAGTTCGAGGTTGTCACGGATGTGCACCGGCGCTGCGAGAAAGCCGATGTCACTGGCAAATTTCTTGCGCAGGCCGCGGATGCGCTTGAGAAGCTCGCCGTCCTGCCCCTTGTCCACCATCGGAATCAGGCGGTAGCCCACTTCGAGACCGAGAACATCCACCGGGGTGACGTCGGACCAGCTGGCCTCCTGGCTTTCGACCGGCGCCACCGGCGCGGCGGCGGCGGGTGCTTCTGCGGCGGCGCCTTCCACAGGGCGCACCCCGCCCCGCCAGGCCAGATAGCCCAGACCGCTGGCCAGCAGCAGGAACACGAAGTTCGGCATGCCGGGGATGAGGCCCAGGATGCCAAGGATGGCCGCGGTGAGGATCAGCACCTGCGGATTGGAGAAAACCTGCCCGATGACCTGGGAGCCCATGTCGCCGTCGTCGCCGACGCGGGACACCACGAGGCCGGCAGCCACCGAGATGATCAGCGCCGGCAACTGGGCGACAAGGCCGTCGCCGATGGTCAGCAGCGTGTAGTTGTTGGCGGCCTGGGCAAGCTCCATGTTGTGCTGGAGCACGCCGACGATGAGCCCGCCAATGACGTTGATGGCCATGATCAGGATGCCGGCCACGGCATCGCCGCGCACAAACTTCGACGCACCGTCCATGGCGCCGTAGAAATCGGCCTCCTGCGAGGTTTCGGAGCGGCGCTTCTTGGCTTCCTTTTCGTCGATGAGGCCGGCGTTGAGGTCGGCATCGATCGCCATCTGCTTGCCGGGCATGGCGTCGAGGGTGAAACGGGCCCCCACTTCGGCGATCCGCCCGGCGCCCTTGGTGATCACCACGAAGTTGATCAGGGTGAGGATGATGAACACCACCAGGCCCACCGCGGTGTTGCCGCCCACCAGGAAGTGGCCGAAGGCTTCGATCACCTTGCCGGCGGCGTCCGGCCCGGTGTGGCCCTCCAGCAGCACGACCCGGGTGGAGGCCACGTTGAGGGACAGGCGCAGCAGCGTGGTCACCAGCAGCACGGTGGGAAACACCGAGAAATCCAGCGGCTTTTTGGTGTACATCGCCACCAGCATCACCATCACCGAGACCGCGATGTTGAAGGTGAACATCAGGTCGAGGACGAAGGCCGGCAGCGGCAGCACCATCATCGCCAGAATCAGGATGATGAGCAGCGGGCCGGCGAGCGTGCGGATGTTGCTCGGGGCGAAGAGGGTGCGCAGGTTGAGACTACCGTTCATGGTCCGGATGGTCGCTCAGCAGCGCGCCGGAGCAAGGGCGGAAGTAAGGGGGAAAGGGAGGGTAATTCGGGGGGAACGGAAGAGCCTGGCCGAGGCGGACGGTGCCGTGCCGCCGATCCGGCGCGTCGGCGCGTCGGCGCACCCGCCGGATAAGGGCACATTCGCATTTCCGGCGGGTAGATCCTATTTCTTCTTCGGCACCACATCGACAACCCAGAGTTCGGCGGCTTCGGTGCTGCTGGGGTTACGGAACCAATGCACGGTGTCCGCGTTTTCGTACCATGCATCCCCCACCTGCACGGTGCGTTCGGCAGCCCCGCGGTATTCGATGAGGCTCCCCTTGGTGACGCGGGCGATGCCCGGGCGGCCTGCATGGGGGTGGCCGGGAATCGCACCGCCCGGCGCAATGCCTATCGTGCGGGCGCGCAGCTCGTAGTCACCCGGGGTGCCGGGCAGATTGTGGGGCGCCAGGTCCACCCGCCCGACGGCATCAGTCGTGCCGGTCAGGCCCACGGCTTTCTCGGGCGGGGTGTCGGCAGCGCTGGCCGGGGCGGCCAGCAGTAATGCCGAAGCGCATAGGGGTGCGACAAACACGCTGAAAGTACGGAACATCATGGCTCGTCTCCTCGTTGTCATCGGTCGGTGCCGCGTGCTGCACGGCACTTCGCTGGCCGGCCAGCGTTCCCGATGGTGTGTTGATTCTAGTTCACACGCCGGAATCCGGCCGGAGGGCAGGCCGGGTTGCGCCCGGAGGCAAGCCCATCACGCGCCCACCGGTCAAGCCGGTGCGTCGGGCTTGTCGGCCTCCGGGTCCATCCCGTCGGGCACGGCTAGGCGGGTGGGCTGCTCGGGCGGCAAACCACCTTCTGCCATCCAGTGGTTGAGCTGGAAAACCCAGGCCATCACCTCGGCCACCACCGTATAAAGCGCCGCCGGGATCTGCTGCTCCAGCTCGCAGTTGGCGTAGAGGGCACGGGCCAGCGGCGGCGCCTCGAGGATGGGCACGTTGTTTTCGCGGGCCAGTTCGCGGATGTTGAGGGCGATCAGGTTCATGCCCTTGGCCACCACGATCGGCGCGCCAGCCTTGTCCGGGTCGTACTTGAGGGCCACGGCATAGTGGGTCGGGTTGGTCACCACCACGTCGGCGGTGGGCACATTGGTCATCATGCGGCGACGCGACATTTCCCGCTGGGCGGCGCGGATGCGCGCCTTGATCTGCGGATCGCCCTCCTGCTCCTTCGTTTCCTGGCGCACCTCCTCCTTGGTCATGCGCAGGCGGCGGTGGTATTCCCACAGCTGGAAGGGCACGTCGATGGCGGCAATCAGGGCCAGGCTGCTGACAATCAGCAATGACGACAGCAGCACCAGCCCGGCAAAGTCGTCCATGCTGGTTTCGAGGGGCTGGAGCATCAGCGCGAACAGGTGGTCGCGCTCGCGCCACACCACCCACACGCCCACGCTGGCCACCAGCACGGCCTTGAGGCTGGCCTTGACCAGCTCGACAAGGCCGTGGGTCGAGAACATGCGCCCGAGCCCCTGCATCGGATTGAGCCGGCTCAGATCGAAGCGCAGCACAGAGGCGGAAAAGACCCAGCCGCCCATCAGGAAGGGCGTGGCCAGCGCCGCGATCACCGCGGCGACGAGCAACGGGGCAAGGGTAAGCATGGCATCGGTTGCCAGGGACAACATCACCTGCCCCATCCCCCCCGGCTCGAAGGCCAGCCGGCGCTCGAAATTGAGGGCGGAGCGGACGATCTCCATCATCCGGTGCCCGCCCCAGCGCCCGAGCACATAGAGGCCCACCACGCCCACCATCAGCGAAATGAAGGTCGCCAGCTCCCGCGACTGGGGAACCTGGCCTTCTTCACGTGCCTGTTCCAGCCTTCGCGATGAGGCTGATTCGGTTTTTTCGAGATCGCTGTCTTCGGCCACGGCCAGCCCGACTATCGTTCAGATGCCCGAACGATACGCCTGGACCTGCGCCGGCAAGGCGACAAAAAGACCGGGATTGAGGGGGCTATTTGCCTTTCGGGGCCAGTATTGCCCGCAGGCCCTCGGTCTCGCGCTGGAGTTCGGCCAGCGTTGCACCAAGGCGATGGAGCTGATCTTCCATCAGCCCGAAGAGCGCCCTGCTGGCCTGCAGCGGACTGCCGGCCAGCACCCGGGTCGAGTCGATGTGGCCCTGGAGTTCGGCGAGGCCCGCCACGTACCCGGGATGTTCTGCGATGCACTCACGCAGAACATCGTCACGGGCACGGAAATAAGCCGCCGGATCCCGTTCCGCCAGGTTCTTCCAGTAATCGAAATCGAAGCCGTCCATGCCCCCTCCCCGGACTGCCTTTCCGGCATCCGGTTGCCGTAAAAGGCAACGGGCAGGGCAGTCAGGACAGATCCTGACCGAGCCCTGCCCGGGTACGGGTGGCATACGTCACACCACTCTGTTGCAGAGTGTGACGACGCGAATAAAGCCCTTATGCGGCGAGGGCCGGCATCGTCATCTGGGCGAGCAGCACGCGGCGGGACACACCACGGGTGTCGCCCATGGCGCCCAGCAACTCCTTCATGTCGAGGATCAGCACGATCTGGCCGTTAGAGAGCGTGGTGACGCCGGCAACGCCCTTCGGACGGAAATCGTCGAGGGACTTGATCACCGCATCCTCGCGCCCGGCAAAGCTGTCGATGGCGAGAATGAAGCTCTGTTCGGCGCTCTGCATCAGCACGCCATACTCCGGCGTCTGGGTCTGCTCCCAGCCCAACAGCGTGGACAAGGGCATGATCGGCAGCACTTCGCCGCGCACAACCATCGTCGCCCGGCCGCCCACTTCCTGGACCTCGGACGGCTCGATGGGAAGGATTTCGCGCACCATCGACAGGGGCACCGCAAAGGGCTGGTCGCCAAGGCGCACCAGCAGCACCGGCAGGATGGCCAGGGTCAGCGGCAGGCTGATGACGAAAGTGGTGCCCTTGCCCAGACTCGAACGGATGTCGATGGAGCCATTGAGCTTCTGGATGTTGGTGCGCACCACGTCCATGCCGACGCCGCGGCCGGACACGTCGGAGATCTGGCCGGCCATCGAGAAGCCGGGCAGGAACACTAGGTTGTAGCTCTGGCGCTCGTCCATCGTGTTGGCCTCCTCATCGGTGATGAGGCCTTTCTCGACGGCCTTGGCGCGCAGGCGCTCGGCGTTCATGCCGCGGCCGTCGTCGGCCACCAGGATCACGATGTGATCACCTTCCTGGCGGGCTTCAAGACGGACGTTTGATTTTTCGGGCTTGCCGTTGGCGAGGCGCTCCTGGGTTTCCTCGACGCCGTGGTCCACGGCGTTACGGATCAGGTGAATGATCGGGTCGGACAGATCCTCGATCATCGTCTTGTCGATCTCGGTTTCCTCGCCCGACAGCACCAGCTCCACGTCCTTGCCCAGGTTGCGGGCGAGGTCGCGGGCAATCCGCGGGTATTTCTGGAACAGCCGGCCGATGGGCTGCATGCGCGTCTTCATGACCGCGTTCTGCAGGTCGGACACCAGCAGGTCGAGCTGGCTCACCGCCAGGTCGAGGGCGTGCAGGGTTTCGGTGTCGCTGCGGCCGTTGAGGATGTCGCTGCGCAGCGCATTCAGGCGGTTCTTGGTCAGGCCGATCTCGCCCGACAGGTTGAGCACCTGGTCGAGCCGTGCGGTATCGACACGGATCGAGTTGTCACGCTGCTTTTCGGTGTCACGCCGGCCAACCGGCGCACCGGCACCCGGCCGGTCGCTAGCCCGGCGGCCCACAGCCGCCTTGATGACGTCTTCCGGCGTCTTGCTCGCCAGCACTGCGTCGCTCTGGTGCATGACGACGGGCGGCGACGGCGCCGCCACGACCGCCTGCGGAGCCTGAGGCGCGTTGCCGGTGACCACTTCGAAGAGCGCGTCCCAGTCCACCCCGTCCTCGCTGGCGGCAGGCGCAGGCGACACAACCGGCGCCAGGGCGACCGGCGCAGGCGCCGGCACGTCCTCTGCGAGCTTGCCGGCGATGGCATGGCGCAGATCCTCGATCAGACCTGGATCCGCGGCGGCGGGCTGCACCCCCTGCTCCAGGTGGCCGAACATGTCGCGCACGGCCCCGGTCGAGGAGAGGATCACGTCCATGACCTCGGGCGTCACCACCAGCTCGCCGTTGCGCAGCTTGTCGAAAAGGTTCTCGGTCAGGTGGCAAAGCGTGACCAGTTCGGCCGCGTTAAGGAAGCCGGCACCCCCCTTGATGGTGTGGAAGCCGCGGAAAATGTCGTTCAGCAGGCCTTTGTCGGCGGGGGACCGCTCAAGGTCCACCAGCTTGTTGTCCACGCCAGACAGGAGATCCCCCGCCTCCACGAGGAAGTCCTGCAGAAGATCTTCCATCCCGGAAAAATCGCTCATTGCTATCGCTCCTTGCGGGCCTGCCCGCTATCGCCTGCTCTCCGGAAAACGCCGCCGCGCTTAAAAGCCGAGGCTTTCCAGCAGGTCGTCTACCTGTTCCTGGTTGGACACTACGTCGTCGCGCCCCACGGCATTGATCACCGGGCCGTTCATGAGGCCTTCGGGAGCTTCGGCCTTGCGCTCTTCCGGCATGGCCTCGATCAGCACGCTCAGGAGCTGCTGCTCCAGGCCCTGGGCAAGGTCGACCACCTTCTTGATGACCTGCCCGGTGAGATCCTGAAAATCCTGGGCCATCATGATTTCCATCAGCTGGACGTTGGTCTCGCGGGTGCCGGCGACCACCGAGCCGAGGAAATCACGCGTTTCGCCGGCCAGCGCACGGAACTCGTCCGGGCTCATCTGGTTGGCGTAGAGCCTGTCCCAGCGGCCGCGCAGGCTTTCGGCGCCAGCCTGTACCTTGTCCTGGATGGGCTTGGCGATGTCCGTGGCGTTGAGCACCTTGCTCGCCGCCTGCTCGGTCATCTCCGCGATGTAGGTCAGGCGCTGGCGGGCGTCGGGAATGGCGTGGGCCGCCTCCTGCAGATTGCGGTCGTAGCCGAGTTCGCGCAGGGTGTCGTGGAGCTGGCGAGTCATCACGCCGATCCTGTTGAAAACGTTGGCGTTGCGCTGGGTTTGCGGCGCATCCGCAGATGAGGCGTCGCTTTCGCCAGCGGAATATTCACTGGACACGGAATCGAAAAGGGCCTGCAGATCGTCGTCGTCGCCACTGCTTCCGGCAGCTGAAACCA
This sequence comes from Zoogloea sp., assembly GCF_030157465.1. Taxonomy (GTDB): domain Bacteria; phylum Pseudomonadota; class Gammaproteobacteria; order Burkholderiales; family Rhodocyclaceae; genus Zoogloea. The sequence continues at coordinate 25,443 of NZ_JAOAUU010000002.1, read as the reverse complement.
CTTCCAGTCGAGGCTGCACGACCGCGGCCGCCGCAGGGGTTCCGGAGATGCTGTCGAAGAGCGCCTGCAGGTCGTCGCTGTCGCCCGATTCATCGAATTTGAGACGTTTTGCCATGATGGAACTCCGTCCTGTCGGGGCCGTCAGGCCGCCTTCTTGCCCATCTTCTCGAAGATCTTCTCGAGTTTTTCCGAAAGGGTCGCCGCCGTGAAGGGCTTGACGATGTACCCGCTCGCGCCGGCCTGGGCTGCCGCGATGATGTTTTCCTTCTTGGCCTCGGCTGTGATCATCAGCACCGGCAAATGCTTGAGGGAGGGCGTCGCGCGAATGTTCTGCAGCAGCGTCAGGCCATCCATGTTGGGCATGTTCCAGTCGGTGACGACGAAGTCGAAGGGCAGCGAATTGAGCTTCTGCAACGCCACCTGGCCATCCTCGGCTTCATCCACGTTGGTGAAGCCGAGCTCTTTGAGCAGGTTGCGGACGATCCGCCGCATGGTCGAAAAGTCATCTACAACGAGAAATTTCATCTTGGGGTCCGACATGTTGTTGATCTCCGTTCAGTCCCGACAGGTCCGCATCAGCAGGGGGCGCAGGGTTTCGGCCAGGACATCGGCGTCGAACTTGGCGACATAGGCATCGACACCGACACTCTTGCCCATCGCCCGGTTGGCCTCGGACGACAGGGATGAATGCATGACAACCGGAATGCCCTCGAAGCGGACATCCGATTTGATGTTGCGGGTAAGCACGTAGCCGTCCATTTCGGGCATTTCCGCATCGACGAGAATCAGGCTGACTTCGTCGCGCAGGCTCAGGCCGCGCTGCTGGGCGTGGCCGGCCATGCCTTCCAGGCGGGTCCAGGCTTCCAGGCCGTTGAGGGCATGCTTGTGCTTGACGCCGAGCTTGTCGAGGGTCTCGGCGATTTTCTTGCGGGCCACCGACGAGTCGTCGACGAAGAAGACCGTGACGTCGTGGGCGCCTTCGAGCGGATGGATCTGGCCCACCACCGCCTCGCCGAAGGTGCTGGCGAGAATGGTCTCCACATCGAGAATCGACACCAGCTTGCCATCCTGCAATTCGGTGATGGCCGTGATGAAGTTATGGCTGCTTGACGTGACGTTATCTGGCGCCCGAACCTTGTCCCAATCGACGCGGATGATTCGATCCACCTCGTGGACGAGGAAACCCAGGGTGCGCTTGCTGTACTCGGTCACCATCATCGAATTGCCGAGGGGCTCGCCAGGCTCGGCGATACCCATGACCTTGGCCAGCGCCAGCACCGGAATCACGTTGCCGCGCAGGGAAATAAGGCCTTCCACGCCAGTCGGCATGTTGGGCGCCTTGGTAATGAAGGGAGTGCGGGACACCTCGCGAACCTTGAAGACATTGATCCCGAAAATCTCCTGGGTTCCCAGCGAGAAAAGCAGGATTTCCATCCGGTTCGAGCCCGCCAGCTTGGTTCGGGCATCTACGGATTCCAGCAAACCGCGATCGACACGATCCATGTTCATCTTGCTCCTCTTGGCTCAGGCGGCCTTGTCCGGGCCGGCATGCTGGGTGATCAGGCGGCGGAGCACTTCCGCCAGACGCTGCGGCTCGAACTTCGCGACGTATTCATCGACGCCGACCGAACGGCCGAGCTGCTGATTGGACATACCCGACAGGGACGAGTGCATGATCACGGGCACCCCTTCGAACCGTGGGTCCGTCTTGATTCTCTTGGTAAGGATATAGCCGTCCATCTCGGGCATTTCCACATCGGTGAGAATCAGGGCCACCAGATCCTTGACCTTGCGGCCGGACGACGCCGCGTAGGACGCCACTTTTTCCAGCTCGGTCCAGGCCTGGCGACCATTCACCGAACCGACATAGCGCACCCCGAGGGCATCCAGGGTCCGCTCGATCTGCTTTCTGGCAACCGACGAATCGTCGGCAAAATAAACGGTGAGCGGCTCATCGACGACAATCGGCTCAATGCCCTTGAAAAGAAACTCGTCGTCGTAGCGAGTGGTTTCGGAAAGCACCTTTTCCACGTCGAGCAGCATGACGAGCTTGGGGCCGGGCAACTCGGTCACCGCGGTGACGAGCCCGCCCAGGTTGGCCGTCAGCATGTCTGGCGGCACGCGCATCTGCGACCAGTCCAGACGCAGGATGGTATCCACCGCCTCGACCAGGAAACCCTGGGTGTGGCCGTTGTACTCGGTGACGATCATGATCTCGCGGGGGCTGTCGGTGGCCATGCCGGCATACTTGGCCAGGTCGACCACCGGAACCAGCACGCCGCGAAGGCTGACCATGCCCTCCACCGAGGACGGCATGTCCGGCGCAGCAGTGATGGGTGGCGTGCGCATGACCTCGCGAACTTTGAAGACATTGATCCCGAAGGTTTCGCGCCGGCCTGTGCGGGGGTCCGCGCCCAGGGTGAACAGCAGGATCTCCAGCTTGTTGGTGCCCGCCAGCCTGGTACGCGCGTCAATGTTCTTGAGAAGTTCCGACATGCCTCTATCTCCGTCGCTGACCGCCTGCCATCCCGATGGGACAGGCGCCGACCTGAAAGCAATATCGGCTGGGGGCGAATAATCTTGAGGGTCGGAAAATGCCGTCGGGCGGGCTGGGAGAGCCCGGCGAATTGGGAGGCAGACACCCACCCGCAGACGGATATCGGGCTACTTGTGGCTGTCGGCGCTCCGCTCGGCGAGCCGGAACATCACGTCCACGCGGTTACCCGCGCCGCTATAGCGAACCTCCTCGCACACCCGCAGCAGTAGCGGAATTCCACGGCCGTGCCCCTTGAGCATGTCTTCGGAGCTGGGCTCGCACAGCGCAGCCTGGACTTGTACTTCGTGGTCGAAACCCGGCCCCGTATCGGCACAGCCAATGTGCAGCACCGGCGACTGGCCGAAGTTCTGGCGCAGCGTGAGTTCAAACTCCACCGCCCCCACGGCCAGCCGGGTCAGCCGCCGGGAACGTTCTTCAAGATAGACATCCATGCCCTCGATGCCTACCTTGAGGGACGAGGGCAGGCGCAGCAGGCCATGGTCGAGCGCGTTGTTGAACAGTTCGGACAGCACCAGGAAGAGCCGCCCGGCAAAGGGCCGCACGCCTTCAAACTGCTCGATGGCGCCAAGAATCAGCGGCACCGCATCGAGACGCTTCAAATCGGTGGCGCCCAGGCGCAGCACGAGCCTCCAGTCACTGGTCGTAAACGGCATCTGCGTTTCACCCGAAGGCGCAGCCGGCACGGGATTGGGGGTATCGGTAAGGGCGATCTGGGCAATCGAAATATCGTCACGCGGTGGCTTGCCGCCGGTCAGGCAATGGACGATCTCGGTCAGGCGGGGCAAACGCCCGGCAGCCGGCAGGCCGTTCAGCGCTGCGCCCAGCCCATCGACGCCAAGCGCTGCGCCGCCCTCGTCCTCGAGTTCGATGAGGCCGTCGGAAAACAGCAGCAGGTGATCGTGCGGATTGACCACGTGGGCATCGACAGTGCCGTCGAACTCGTCGTCATCAACAACCCCGAGGGGAAAATGATGGCGGTTGAAATGGATGCGCACACCGCCATCCGGGCGCACCAGCAGGGGGCCGGGATTACCCCCGTTCCAGACCGTCACGTAGCGTTCGCGAAAATTGACCGCGACCAGCGTGGCGGCGATGAAACGATCGACGGGCAGCAGGGCCCGCACCTTGCTGTTGATCTCGCGGGCGATGGCATCGATGCCAAAACCCCGTTCGGTCATGCGATAGAACGGCGCGGTAACCGGCAGTACATTGAGCGAGGCCGCCAGACCGTGGCCGGCGCCGTCCGCCAGCAACACGTGCAGCACATTGCCCGGAGTCCGCGCGGCGGCGATGAGGTCGCCGCTGAACTCGGCGGCGGCTGCGATGAAGTGGGAAACCGCCGGATCTCCAAGCGCCTCGCGGTTGATCAGCCGCTCCATCACGAAACGCGCCAGCCGCTGCTCCTCCTCCTGGAGACTGCGGTAGTGGGCGAGTTCGCGGTTGCGCTCCTCGGCCTGGCGCTGCATGGCCTTGAGCCGCAGGATCACGCCGAGCTTGGCGTGGAGCATTTCGCGGGAGGCCGGCTTGCACAGATAGGCGTCGGCACCAGCCTCCAGGGCCCGCATCTGGGTTGCCTCGTCGAGGCTGCCGGTAAAGACAAGACTGGGAATCCAGCTGCCGTCGGTTCGCGCACGAACCGTCTGGAGCAGCTGGATACCGTCCATCCCGGGCAGGCCGACGTCCGTCATCAGAACATCGGGATAAGCCCGGGCGATGTGATCAAGCGCTTCGTTGGCCGTGCTGACACCGGAGACCTGATGACCGAGAGCCACCAGATCCCGACGAATCAGGAAAAGATCGTCGGGATTGTCATCTACAACAAGGATGAAGAGAGATTCGGAAGCCCGCTCCGCCACCGCTACACGATCGGAAAGAGCTTGCCGAAGTTGGCGATGTCAAGAACCTGGCGAACGCTGCCTTTGGCATTGGCCAGACACACCGTCTTGCCGGAGGTCTTGGCCTTGTCGCGCAGCATCAGCAGCATGCCGAGGGCAGAACTGTCGAGGTAGGCGACATTGCCGAGATCCACCGCGACTTCGGTCGTGCCCGGGCTGCTCAGGGCACGGTCTACCGCATCGCGAAATTCCCGATGAGAGTTGAAATCGAAACGCCCGGAGAGTTGAATCCTGGCCTGACTCTGCAGGGTGCTGACGTTGGTGTCCATTTCTTGCCTCTAAATAACCGTTCTACTTACAACTGTGCCGGCACAAATCCGCCACCATCCATTCACGCCCTGAGGCCCCGACGTTCCGGCCCGCGGAGGCGGGACAGCACGCGTTGCCCGATGTCTTTCAGCGGCGCCACTTCATCGAGGGCGCCAATTGCTGCGGCCTCCCGCGGCATGCCATAAACCACGCACGACTCCTGATCCTGCCCGATCGTCCAGGCACCCGCCTCTTTCATCGCCAGCAAGCCCTGGGCGCCATCCTTGCCCATGCCGGTGAGGATCACGCCCAAGGCATTGCCACCCGCCTGACGGGCTACCGAGTTGAACAGCACATCAACGGCCGGCCGATGGCGATTCACCGGTTCGGACTGGGCAAGTTCGCAAACATATCCCCCCGCCACGCGCCGCACTGACAGATGGGAATGCCCCGGTGCCAGGTAAGCGGTACCGGGCAAAACCTTCTCGCCGTGCTCAGCTTCCTTGACCCGCACATGGCACAGACTGTCGAGCCGCTTGGCAAACGAGGCCGTAAACATCTCCGGCATGTGCTGCACAATCAGGATACCCGGCATTTGCTCGGGCAGAGAACATAGCACTTCCTTGATCGCCTCGGTGCCACCGGTCGAGGCACCAATCACCAGCAGCCTGTCCTGCAAAGCCTTCTCCGGCAGTGTTCCGCCACCCCGGCCAACAGCCTCGCAAGGCTCTCGCAGCAAGGGTTTCGACTGGCTCTGGGTCTTTAACGGCACCCGCGGCCGAGCGCTGTACGCAGCCCTGACCTTTTCACAAATTTCTACACGATAGTGCTCCACGCTCCCCGCCGAATCCATCTTCGGCTTGGGCAGGAAATCCACCGCACCCAGTTCGAGGGCCTGCAGGGTCGCCTCCGAGCCGCGCTTGGTCAGGCTCGAAATCATGACCACCGGCATCGGCCGCAAACGCATCAGCCGCGCCAGAAAATCAAGGCCGTCCATCTTCGGCATCTCGATATCGAGGGTCAGCACATCGGGGCTGTGGGTCTTGATCATTTCCCGGGCCACGATGGGATCGGGCGCAGCGCCCACCACCTCCAGATCAGGCGCCGAATTGATCACCTCGGTCAGCATGCTGCGCATCAGCGCAGAATCGTCGACGATAAGAACCTTGATTGGCATGCTCAGCTTCCAGTGTCAGACGGGATATCCAAACCCCATCAACCAAATAGCTCGACGTCGCCCTGCACATTGTCACGTCGAAGTCGGGCTTCGTATTCGCGCTCACGCTCGATAAGCGTGTCATTTTTCACGCGAACCAATTTTTTCATCATGACCCGCCCGCTGGCCGGAAAAAAATAGACCTTCCGCGGGTAGATATCGAGCAGATCCTGGGCAACGATCGGTATCCGTTCGGTCGCCAGATAGTCGAGAACAAACTCGGAATTCTTCTCTCCGACCTGGGCCTGGGTCAGGCTGGCCAGCACCTTGCCGCCGCCGAAAACCTTTGCTTCGAGGCTGCTGCGCCGGGCACCCAGCTTGAGCAGATGGTTCAACAGCACCTCCATCGCGTAGGCACCATAACGGGCCGACGACGACAGCACCCCCGAGTCCGCACAGTCGGGCAGCATGAAATGATTCATCCCGCCCAGCCCCTTGTCGCGGTCGCGGATACAGGCCGTTACGCAGGAGCCCAGTACGGTGACCAGCAACATGTCGGCGGTCGTGACAAAGTATTCGCCCGGCAATACCTTGACCGCATCGCAATCGAAAGTGCGGTCGAAATAGCGATTGGTCGCCAGATGCTCCACATAGCCGGCATCAACGGGCACGGGCATCCGTCCTTTCGTAAACCGTCCGCCCGAGCGAGCGGAAGATGTCGGCCGCATGCAGGAAACTTTCGGAATGTCCGGCAAACAGCAGACCATCCGGCTTGAGCAGCGGCATGAAGCGCTTGAGGATCGTGTACTGGGTCGGCTTGTCGAAATAGATCATCACGTTGCGACAGAACATGATGTCGAACGGCCCCTGGAGCGCCCAGCTTTTGTCGAGCAGGTTGAGCGGCTTGAACTCGATGAGCCGCCGCAATTCCGGTCGCACCCGGGCAAAACCGGCCTGGGTGCCGGTTCCCTTGAGGAGGAAGCGCTGCATGCGCTCCCGGGACAGCCGGTCCACCCGGTCCAGCCCGTAAACCCCCTTGTCGGCAGTGGCCAGAACGTTGGTATCGATGTCGGTGGCGATGATCTGCACCGGCGGCGTCATTGAATTGAAAGCTTCGCAGGCGGTGATGGCAAGGCTGTAGGGCTCCTCGCCAGTCGATGCAGCGCTGCACCAGATGCGCAGCGGAGTGCGGCCGACGTGTTTTTTCATGCGCTCGGCGAGAATCTCGAAGTGATGCGCCTCGCGGAAAAACGACGTGAGGTTGGTGGTCAGGCTATTGACGAAAGTCTCCCACTCCTCCGGCTCTCGTTCGGCACGGTCGAGGTAGTCGGCGAAAGTCCGGTCTCCGCGCGCCCGCAGGCGCCGCGCCAGGCGGCTGTATACCATGTCCTGCTTGACCGACGACAGCGAGATGCCGGCGTGCTTGTAGATCAGCGCCCGCACCCGCTCGAAATCTGCCGCCGAAAACGCGAACTCCCGGTCGGACGGGGCCACGCTCGAAGCACGCTCCGGCGCAGCCGGCCGGGGACTTGCCGGGCGGCCACCGCCTGGCGAAGCAGCCGACAGAGGGCCGCGGGGAGAGAGTTTTTCAGTCATGGCGAGGACTTTCTAGAATTCTTCCCATTCATCATCGATGTCATTCGCGACACTGCCAGCGGCCGTCCGTCGCACCTTGGGTACCGCAGCCACGGATCGCGGCGCCGCCGGACGGCTCGTCCGCTCGGGAAGGCGCGCAACATTGTCGCGAATTGCCGGCGTGGTTTCGAAGACCTGACCGCCTTCGGCTTTCAGGCGGAACATCGACACGGCACGAACAAGCGTACGGGACTGATCTTCGAGGCTTTCGGCCGCGGCGGCCGCCTCTTCGACCAGCGCCGCGTTCTGCTGCGTCACCTCGTCCATCTGGCCCACCGCCTGCGTCACCTGTTCGATCCCGCCGCTCTGCTCCTGGCTCGCCTCGGCAATCTCGGTGACCAGCGCCGACAGCCGCTGGAAGTTGGTCACCACTTCTTCCATCGTCTCGCCGGCTTCGTTCACCAGCTTGGCGCCGTCCTCTACCTTGTCCACGCTGTCGGCGATCAGCGCCTTGATCTCCCGTGCGGCCTGCGCGCTCCTCTGCGCGAGACTGCGCACTTCGCTTGCCACCACCGCAAAACCGCGGCCCTGCTCGCCCGCACGCGCGGCTTCCACTGCCGCGTTGAGCGCCAGGATGTTGGTCTGGAAGGCGATCGAGTCGATCACGCCGATGATGTCGGAGATCTTCTTCGAGCTTTCCTGGATCGAGCCCATCGTGCCGACCACCCGGTTCACCATCTCGCCGCCCTGCTCCGCCACCGCGTTGCTGGAGCTGGCCAGCTCCCGCGCCTGGCGGGCGTTGTCCGCGTTCTGCTTGACCGTTGCGTTGAGCTGCTCCATCGAGCTGGCGGTCTCTTCAAGGCTGCTGGCCTGCTCTTCGGTGCGCGCCGACAGGTCGGAGTTGCCCGCGGCAATTTCCTGCGCCGCGATGTTGATCGATTCGGAAGCCTCCTTGATCTGACCCACCACTTCACGCAGGCGCTCGACCGTCGTGTTGGTGTCATCCTTCAGCTGGCCGAAGGTGCCGCCGTAGTCGGCCGTGATCTTTTCCGTCAGGTCGCCACGGGCAATCGCGTTCATCACCCGGCCGAGGTCGTTCAGGCTGCGGGCGACGCCTTCCATCAGGCGGTTCATGCCGCTGGAAAGATCGAGGAAGAAGCCGGTCTTGCCGGCACTCTCGAGGCGCGCCGAGAAATCCCCATCGGCAGCCGCCGACACGATGGACTGGACTTCCGACTGGGCGGCCAGTTCGTCGGTGCGGTCACGCCATTCACCAACGGTACCGAGGCGCTCGCCGGTGGCGCTGACGATCGGGCTGGTCACCACATCGAAGGTGCGCCCGCCGATCATCATCTGGGTGCGCGTGGTCTGGTTCAGGGCGGCCAGACGCTTCAGCGCGGCATCCGGATCGGCATACAGCCGTCCGATGCTGCTGCCCACGAAGGTATTGACACTGAAGCCCGGTGCATCCTTGCAAATTTCGCTCTCGATGGCACGAATCGTCTTGAGGAGTGCCGGATTGGCGTAGATCACCAGGCCCTCGGGATCGGCGATCCGCACATTGGTCTCGACGCAGTCCAGCGCCTGGCGAATACGCGCATTCTCGTTGCCGATCCGCTGCTGCTCGGAAATATCGCTGCCCAGCCGGATCTGCATCGACTCCAGCGCATGCAGCACACGGCCGATTTCATCGCCGCGGCTCAGATCGATGAAGTTGTCGTAACGCCCACTGGCCACCTCCTGGGCAGTGCTGACCATGCCACGCAGAGGCCGGGCCACGAGGGTACGCATCAGCACGAAGATGAGCACCGCCAACACCAGCGCAGCAACAAAGCTCATCACCAGAAGCATGAAACCGATGTTGCGCGAGACACTTTCAAACTCATCCACGTAAGTGCCACCCGCAATGACCCAATTCCATTCGGGGAAGGTATCGAAGGCCACCACCTTATCCCGGGGGGAGCTTTCGCTCAGCTCGGCATTCAGCCAGGGGTAGTGAATCACGCCCTGCTTGCGCTCGAGGATTTCACGGATGAAGTGCCGGCCGCCCGCATCCTTGGATTCGAGGACGTTTTGCCCCTCCTTCGCCGGATGGACCACCAACGCACCGAAGTTCTTGCCGGGGGCCGAATCGAGCACGTAGGCGTAACCGGTGTCTCCAAAATGGACGGTCTTGATCTGCTTGTTCAGCGCAGCCATCTCTTCGGAGAACTTGCGGCCGACAAAGGTCGCGCCAATCACCTTGCCGCCGCTGTCCTTGATCGGTGCGTAGCCGGTGTAGGTATCGATGCCGAACAGCACCGCCTTGCCTATATAGCGCTCGCCGGCCATCAGGCGGGCGTAGGCCGGGTGGTCGTGAGCCAGTGGCGTACCCACCGCCCGCTCGCCGTTTTCCTTCTTCACCGACGTGGCCACCCGGTAAAACTCGTCACCCTTGCGGGCAAACAGGGTTGCCGTGGCGCCACTGGTTGCGGTAAAGCGATCGACCTCCTGGGTCCGCAGGTTCATGACCGTACCGCCATGCAGCAGCACCGGCATCCCGTCTCCGCTGGCATTGACGCTGAAGTTCTCGCCGAAGTTCGCGGCGAAGATGTCACCCAGTCTCTCGGTTTCCGCCCGCAGGCTCTGCGCCTTGGACTCCACCATGCTCCGCACCAGGCCGACCTTGTCACTCACGACCGCCAGGCCCTGCCCTTCCAGGGCGCGGTTCGCCCATTCGCGCATAACAAAGGAGCCGGCCCCCAGGATTACCGTCAGCGCCAGCGTCGCCGCCAGGGCGGCCCGCGTCGCAAGGGAGAGGCCACCGACCCAGGCTCTGACGCGCTGCAGCACGCCGGACGACTTCACCTGACCGTCAACAATCGTCTTGCCGCCGGCCTTGCCTTCACGGAACCGGGCATAGGCGGCCTCGGCCGCGCTGACCTTGTCTGCCGACGCCTTGCGCCGCACCGACATGTAGCCGGTAACCCGTCCGCCTTCGAAAATCGGTGAGGCATGGGCCTCGACCCAGTAATAGTCACCGTTCTTGCAGCGGTTCTTGACCATGCCAACCCACGGCCGCCCGTCCTTCAGAACACGCCAGAAATCCGCGAAGGCTTCGACCGGCATATCCGGATGGCGCACGATGTTGTGGGGCTGACCGAGCAATTCGCTTTCGGCAAAGCCGCTGATCACCATAAAGTCGTGGTTGACGTAGGTGATCTGCCCCTTCAGATCTGTCTTCGAGACGATCAGACAGTTCTCCGGCAGCTCGACCTCGCACTGCGTGACGGGCATGTTGATTTTCATTTGTCGTTCCTTATGGGCCAGGCCTTTTGATCAGACTCTGCTGTCTTTCAAGGCCATCAAGGCTTCAAAACTTGCACCGGACCTCAGCGGCCGATGAGACTTCACTGTTGAAACAGGGCGCTGCAAACAGCGTCCGGAAAACGTTCAGAACTCTTCCCATTCGTCTTCGGCAAGATTGGCGGCCTGCTGCCTGACTTTGGGCAGCGCCGTGCCAAGCCTCGCGGCCTTTGCCTCACGCACGGGTAGCGGCGAAACACGCCCGCCGGCAACCTTTACGGCAACGGGCCGCGACGCCGGTGCGGAGTCGCCATGGGTGTTCTTCATCTTGCGGATTTCATTGATTGTCTCGTCGGACAGCACGGTAAAGTCATTGAGCAGCACGCGCTTGGCACCCACTTCATCCCCCGCCAGCTTGGCGCGGATCACGCTGCCGGCGCAGCGATGGAAATCGGCGTGGCTCTTGCGCAGGCGACCAAAACCCTCTTCCGCGGCATGCCGCTGCCCTTCGCCGTGAATCCAGCAACCGAGCGCGCATTTGTCATCGCGGGAGACCACATCGGGGTCGAGGGCATCGCCCTCTCCGGCCAGGAAGCTGCGCAGCTTGTGCTTCCAGCTCATATGGGCCTGGATGACGCCATCGAAGTCCAGCGGAGACAGCGCCGCCGACGCACTACCGGCTTTCAGCTGGAAATGCGCCACCGAACGCACCAGCGACTGGGATTGCTCCTGGAGGCTTTCGGCCGCGGCGGCCGCCTCTTCGACCAGCGCCGCGTTCTGCTGCGTCACCTCGTCCATCTGGCCCACCGCCTGCGTCACCTGCTCGATCCCGCCGCTCTGCTCCTGGCTCGCCTCCGCAATCTCGGTCACCAGCGCCGACAGCCGCTGGAAGTTGGTCACCACTTCTTCCATCGTCTCGCCGGCTTCGTTCACCAGCTTGGCGCCGTCCTCTACCTTGTCCACGCTGTCGGCGATCAGCGCCTTGATCTCCCGTGCGGCCTGCGCGCTCCTCTGCGCGAGACTGCGCACTTCGCTTGCCACCACCGCAAAACCGCGGCCCTGCTCGCCCGCACGCGCGGCTTCCACTGCCGCGTTGAGCGCCAGGATGTTGGTCTGGAAGGCGATCGAGTCGATCACGCCGATGATGTCGGAGATCTTCTTCGAGCTTTCCTGGATCGAGCCCATCGTGCCGACCACCCGGTTCACCATCTCGCCGCCCTGCTCCGCCACCGCGTTGCTGGAGCTGGCCAGCTCCCGCGCCTGGCGGGCGTTGTCCGCGTTCTGCTTGACCGTTGCGTTGAGCTGCTCCATCGAGCTGGCGGTTTCTTCGAGGCTGCTGGCCTGCTCTTCGGTACGCACCGACAGGTCGGAGTTGCCCGCGGCAATTTCCTGCGCCGCGATGTTGATCGACTCCGACGCTTCCTTGATCTGACCCACCACATCACGCAGACGCTCGACCGTCGTGTTGGTGTCATCCTTCAACTGGCCGAAGGTGCCGCCGTAGTCGGCCGTGATCTTTTCCGTCAGGTCGCCACGGGCAATCGCGTTGAGAACGCGCGCCACGTCTTCGAGGTTGGTGGCAACGATGCCCATCAGGCGGTTCATGCCCTCCGAGAGGGTCACGAAGAAGCCGGTCTTGCCGCTCAGCGAGAGGCGGCGGGCAAAATCACCGGACACCGCAGCCTGCAACAGATCGGCCAGCTCATCCTCGGCCCGCACTTCACTGGTGCGATCCAGCCATTCGACAACTGTTCCCAGCCGCACGCCCTCGGCGTTCGACACCGGGTTGGCCACCAGCGAGAAAACTCGACCGCCAATCTTCACCTCGGCCTTGTGCTCGCCGGTGAGGCGCCCCAACACGTTGCGCTGGTGGGACGGATTCTTGTGGAAGTTATCGAAATTGCGCCCCAGCAGGCCTTCTGCACTGAAGGCAGGCAGCTCCTTGCGTATGTCGCTCTCGGCACCGCGCAACATGACGAGCACCGCTTCGTTGCAGTAAACAATCTGGCCATCGTTGTCGGCCAGCATGATGTTGGTGGAAGCCTTGTCGAGTGCGTTACGCACCCGCAGGTTGGTCGCAGCCACTTCCGCGTCGGCCTTGATCTTGGCCTGCAGGCTGGTTTGCATGCCGTTGAGGGCATTAGAGATTTCACCAAAAGCATCGTGCGACGACACCGAGAGGCGCTCATCCAGCCGACCCTGGGCAATCCGCCCGACCCCCGCCTGAATCTGGCCAATAGCGTCGAGCATGGCGCGACGCAGGCCGAGGAACAGGTAGCCCGCCACCAGCAGGCTGACGAGAATCACGCCAAAGGCCAGCGTGCGGACCCGCTCAAGACGGGACAGGCGCTCGGCCAGGCGCAGGTCGAACTCTCGCGCCGCCACGTCGAAAAGCGCGTAGGCCCCATCCACAGCCTGGGTGCCGGCCTCGAAGACTCGGGCAGGAACAATGTCGATTTCTGCCGGCTTGAGCAGCCGGGTATCGATCAGTTCGACAAAACCCAGCAAGGCCGCATCAAGCGGCTTGATGACGTCGCCGAGAAGAGCCCGCAGACCTGCATCAACGCTGCCGGCCTTGCGCACCGCAGCCTCGACGGCACTGCGCCCGTCGGTCATGCGCCGCACCAGCACGCTCATTTCGACGCGTTCGGCTTCAGTCAGTTTCTGACGAGTGGCCTGACCGGAACCCATTGCCCGCGCGCGCCCGGCATCCTCGGCCAAGGCAGGCAGACGGGTCGAAAAAATGTCCATCAGGTAGTAGGTTTCGAGCTCAGGATCGAGGGTGGCGTTGGTCTTGTCGGCGACGCTGGCGATGAAATCCCGGACGAGTGCAATATATTCGCTGTGCATCCGGAAGCTCTCCGGCCCGCTGACCGTCACCGCGCGGGACTGGACCGCATCCCAGCCATTACGGATCGCCTGCCACTCGGTGGCACTGCCGACGCTTTCCCCGAGCTGCGTGTTGATGGCATCGCCCGCCTTGAGGGCCGCATCCGCTTGCCCCCGCAATTCGCCAAGGCGGCCAGCCTGCGCCGCGTTGCCACCGATCACGGCTTGCGACACGCCACGATGCGCCTGCACCGCCTGCATCAGCTGACGCGCCGGCATCACAACCTGCACGGTCTGCGTCTCCTTGCGGGCAAAATCGATATCACCCTGAACGCGGTTGATCAGCATGTAAGCCAGCACGACGACGGGCACCATCGCCACCAGACCGAGAAGGGCCAGTTTGCCCTGTACCGACAGACGGTTCATTACACCGATGGCGGGAGAGAGAATTCCACTCATGACATTCACTTTCGGCTTGGGTATTGATCGGCAGGTGCCAACTCGGCCTTAATTGGCGACTTCGTCAACCAGCGCCATTTCGCTGGAAAGCATCAGGCGCTCGATATCCACAACGATCAACATCCGTTCGCCGAGCGCACCGAGGCCCCTGATGTAGGCGGTGTCGACCGATGAGGCGAAATCCGGCGCAGGGCGGATCTGCTCGGGCTGCAGGGAGATCACGTCGGACACCGCATCCACCACCATACCGACCACGCGTCCGCCGATATTGAGGATGATCACCACGGTGAATGGGGTGTACTCGGCTACCCCGACGGCAAACTTGATGCGCAAATCGACGATCGGCACGATCGTTCCGCGCAGGTTGATGACACCCTTGATGAAGCTGGGCGCGTTGGCAATGGTGGTGACTGCGTCATACCCGCGAATTTCCTGCACCTTGAGAATATCAATCGCATATTCTTCGGCACCGAGGGTGAAGGTCAGGAGCTCCTGGGCAAAGCCGGAGACTTCCGACTCCAGGGCGGCAGCGGTCTGGGTAGCCTGCAGCATAGGGATAGTCCTCGTTAGGAATGATTCATTTACGGCAGCGCGATTTCTTTCTGAAGGCGTCTCGCCGCACCGGAATACAGACAAAACAAAGGCCGCCCGAAGGCGGCCCTGACCCGGCAGCAACGGCCGGAAAGCACTGCAAAATCATCAGGCGGCGGCCGGCATGACCCTCCGCGCCATACCCACGAGCATCGGAACATCCAGGATCAGCGCAACCCGGCCATCTCCCATGATGGTTGCCCCGCCCACGCCCGGCACGCGCCGGTAATTGGCCTCCAGGCTCTTGATGACCACCTGGTGCTGTCCGATAAGCTGGTCGATGAAGAGCGCCGCACTCTGGCCGTCGGCTTCGAGTACGACCATGATTCCCTTTGACCAGTCAGTGATCGCCCCCTGGATGTGGAAGACGTCGTGCAGGCAGACCACGGGCAGGTATTCGCCACGCACCTGAATCAGGCGCTCGACCCCCGAGACGCTCTTCATCATGCCGCGCTCGGGCTGCATGGACTCCATCACGTAGCCCAGCGGGATGATGTAGGTTTCCTTGCCTACGCCCACGCTCATGCCATCGAGGATCGCCAGCGTAAGCGGCAGGCGCACGGTGATGCGGGTGCCCACACCGGTCACCGAGTCGAGCTCGATGCGGCCGCCCATCGCAGAGATGTTCTTCTTGACCACATCCATGCCGACGCCACGCCCCGACACTTCGGTCACCTGCTCGGCCGTCGAAAAGCCCGGCTCCATGATCAGCTGCCAGACTTCCTGGTCGGTCATCGCGTCAGTCACCGGCATGCCGCGCTCCTTGGCCTTGGCCAGAATGCGGGCGCGATTCAGGCCGGCGCCGTCATCACCCACTTCAATGACGATATTTCCACTCTGGTGATAGGCCGAAAGGGTGATCGTGCCGGTTTCCGGCTTACCGGCTGCGCGACGCCTTTCGGGCGTTTCGAGACCATGATCGAGGCTGTTGCGAACCAGGTGGGTGAGCGGATCGGTGATTCGCTCGACCAGACTCTTGTCCATTTCAGTGGTTTCACCGATCGTCTTCAGTTCGACCTGCTTGCCGAGCTTCTGCGACAGATCGCGCACGACCCGCGGGAAGCGGCTGAAAACCACCGAGATCGGCATCATCCGGATCGACATCACGGATTCCTGCAAATCGCGGGTATTACGCTCCAGCTGGGCCAGTCCGTTGATCAGACGCTCGAAAATGACCGGGTCCACGTTGCTGGCAGCCTGGGTCAGCATGGCCTGGGTAATCACCAGTTCGCCAACCAGGTTGATCATCTGGTCCACCTTCTCGACACTGACCCGGATCGAACCGCTATCACTGGCTGCCGGGCGGGCAGCGGGCTTCTTGGCCACGGCAGCCACCGCCACCGGTGCAGGCGAAACCTCAACGGGTGAAGCCGGCTCCGGCTCGGCGGCCGGCACCGCCACCGGCTCGAAGAAACCATAGGCCGTTTCTTCAGGCACAGCCGCAGCAGGTGCGCCCGGCAAAGAAGGCAGCTCGGTGAAGAAACCGTAAGGCTCGGCAACCACCGGCAGATCGGAGAAAAAGCCGTAGGCTTCGCCACCCGACGAGCCCGCGGCCTCGGGCAAGGGCTCAAACAGGCCGTAAGCCTCCTCGACAGGGGCAAGCACGTCGTCGAAAAAACCGTAGGCCTCGCCTTCGTCAGCGGAGCTGCCGAAGGCTTCGATGCGTACCGAAGCCGCATCGGCAACAAAATCGATCACTCCGCACAGCGTGTCCGCATCCACCTCGGTAATGATCCGCAGGTGGCATTCGCGATTTGCGGGTGTCGGTGCAGCGAGGGTTTCCACCAGGCCGAAACTGCCCAGCTCGTCCACCAGATGGCCAAAACCATCGACCGCTGCAGTGGAATCGCCGGAGAGGGTGAAATACAGGTCGAAGCCCGTCGAGCAAACCGGCGCGGACACAACCCTGGCAGCAGGGGCTGGAGCCGGTGGAGGCGCAGAGGGGGCCTCAAGGGCACGACACAGGGCCTCGAGACGGTGGCAGATGGCCTCTGCCGCCGCACGATCCGCTTCGTCCTCGCCCCGGTGGGCTGCCAGCAGGTTTTTCAATACATCACCGGCCACCAGCGAGGCGTCCACCATATCGTCGGTGAGCGGCGCTTCGCCCTTGCGCACCCGATCGAGCATGGTTTCGAGAATGTGCGTGACTTCCATCATGTCCTGGAAGCCGAACGTTCCGCTCGAGCCCTTGATGGAATGCGCAGCCCTGAAGAGGGCGTTCACTTCCTCCGTGTCCGGCGCAGCCGGATCGATGGCAAGCAGCAATGCTTCCATGCTTGCCAGGTGTTCGGCGGCTTCCTCGAAGAACACCTGATAGAACTGGCTCATGTCTATGGCCATGCGTATCTCCCGTGATGCACCACTCGCCGGCGTCGGCTTAGCCAATGACTTTTTTGACCACCTCGATGAGCTTTTGCGGATCGAAAGGCTTCACGAGCCACCCGGTGGCACCTGCGGCCCGGCCCTGGGATTTCATCGCATCGGACGATTCCGTGGTCAGCATCAGGATCGGCACCGTCCGATAGTTCGGCATGGCCCGCAAGGACTTGATAAGCGACAAACCGTCCATGCGGGGCATGTTCTGATCGGTGAGCACCAGATTGAAGGCCTTGGACTTCGCCTTGTCGAGGCCATCCATGCCATCGACAGCCTCGACCACTTCGTAGCCGGCGCTTTTCAGCGTGAAGGACACCATCTGCCGGATGGAGGCAGAATCATCAACGGTAAGTACGGTTTTGGCCATTGTCATTTCCTAGAGTTCTAAAGCTAAAACAAGTCGATGTCGCCATGCGAAACATCCTGCTGGCTCACCGGACCGCCCCCGAGCCGTTCGCCGAGGGTGGAAAGTTGTATCCGGGTTGCTTCGGCAGCACGCTTCAGGGGCTCGACATCGCCCGAAACCATGGCCTGCTGCATCAGGCCTGCGAGAGATCCGAACTCCACCAGCACCTGACTGAGTCCGTCCACCCGCCGATCCACATGCCCGATAAGCTGGGAAACCAGATCCTGAAACTGCAGCGCAGTTACGGCTCGATGCACTTCGGCATCCATGACCTTTGCATGCTGACCGAGGCTCACGATGGCCCTGCCACGCTGCTGGTTGATGTCCTCCAGCGAAACCAGCACCTGCTGGACCTGCTGTTTCGATTCAAGCGCGAAATTCATGTCCGTCGAGGCAAGTCGCTCAATTGCGTTTTCGGCGCCTCTCACGCCTTCCCGCATGGACGTCATGACCACAGAGATCTGCTGACTGAACTGGGCGGTGCGGGTAGATAGGTCGCGCACCTCGTCGGCAACCACGGCAAACCCCCGACCGGCCTCGCCCGCCCTCGCTGCCTCGATGGCGGCATTGAGCGCTAGCAGATTGGTCTGCTTGGAAATGTTGGCGATCTCGCCGAGAAAGCCTTCAACTTCACTTGCACGCTTGGAAATACGGTCGGTCAGTTCGACAAGCTCCATGCCGAGCTTGCTGTTCATGATCACGTTATCAACGACCCGCTGCATCACCCCCGCGGTATTCGACACAAACTCGTCAAAACCCGCCGCGCCCTGTTTGTCGTCGTCGTCCTGAGCCAGACTGACAGCAATGGTCTGCTGGGCGTGGGTCGCCTCGAGCAGGCCATTGAAACTCCCCATCAACGAAGCGATGGCCGCGCTCAAAATCTCTTGCACCCGATCGGCCTCTTCGCGAATCGCCTGATGCTGCTGCTGAACCGCCACCACAAATTCGCGCTGAACGTCTTCCACGGCAGCCAGCACCTCCGGCGAGGACACCTGCCTGCCCGCATCCTCGGCCAACGCCCCGGCCACGGGCAAACGCACCATCAGCGCAGCCCAGCCGAGTGCTGTCACAGCCTGTACCGCGACAGTGCTCAGAGCACTCGCTTGAAAGTAAACCGCGACACCCAGCACAGCACCCGACCACAACAGTCCAAGCACCAGTGCAGTTGTCCGGGAGGATTTCATGATCATTTGTTCAAGTTCGTAACAGTGGGGGACATATCGTCACTCACAGGCCAATTCTTTAGGGCGCCCGCGGGGCCGGGCGGGGCGGAGCGACCAGACCCGAGCGGATATCGCCCACATCCACGCCATCTTCTGCACTCACGTCGATTTTCTTTCCGCCACTGCGCATTGCCGCTTCGGCCTGCTTGTTGAGGACAATGATGCTGATCCGGCGGTTGATGGCCCCACTGGGATTGGCCGGGTCCAGTGGCAGCGTATCGGCCAGACCGATCACCCGGACCATCTTCCCTTCAGCCAGGCCACCGGCAACCAGCTCGCGTCGCGAGGCATTGGCCCGATTGGCCGAAAGCTCCCAGTTCGAGAAGCCCCTTTCACCCCCTGCATAGCGGGTCGAATCGGTATGCCCCGACAAGCTCACATTGTTGTCGACGCCATTCAGCGTCATGCCGATTGCACGCAGCAACTCCTGGGTATAGGGCCGCAGGGTGGAACCGGATGACTCGAACATCGGACGGTTCTGCTCATCCACGATCTGGATGCGCAAGCCTTCCGTCGTGATATCGAGCAGCAACTGGTTCTTGAATGGTCGCAAACTGGGACTGGCCTCGATGATCGCCTCGATCTGCCCCTTCAGGTCTTCGAGCTTGGCGCGCTCCTTGCGCTCATCCGCCTTCTTTGCAGCATCCGCCGCCCCCTCATCACCGCTCGCCTTCGGCGCCCCCTTGGCTGCCTCGATGTTCAGGGAGCGCTTGCCATCCACGTCGCCGCGCTTGACCTGGCCGACCGAACGGGTCAGATCCTGACCACCGCCGGCGATCGGGCTGGTCGCATCGCCCGCGCCGGAGCCACCGCTCATCGCAACCTTTAACGGGGAATTGAAAAAGTCGGAAATACCCTTGAGGTCGCCCTGGGCGGTCGAGCCCAGCAGCCACATCAGCAGGAAGAACGCCATCATGGCCGTCACGAAGTCCGCGTAGGCGATCTTCCACGCCCCGCCGTGGGCACCACCACCGCCCTTTTTTATCTTCTTGACGACGATTGGCTGTTGGGTATCGTCACTCATGGCATCGGTCCGGCTGGCCAGGAAGGCTGCGGCACTTCACGCCGCATCATCGGGGCGTCCATCACTTCTTGCTCTTGATCGCCTCTTCCAGCTCGGCAAACCCCGGCCGGTCGGCAGAGAACAACACCTTGCGACCAAACTCCACCGCCACCTGGGGCGCGTAACCGTTCATGCTGGCCAGCAACACGGCCTTCATGCACTGGTAGATCTTGCCGCCTTCCTCGACCTTGCTTTCCAGCTGGCCCGCCACCGGAGCCACAAAACCGTAAGCCACCAGAATACCGAGGAAGGTGCCGACCAGCGCACCACCGATCATCTTGCCGAGCACCGCCGGCGGCTGGCCGACCGAGCCCATCACGTTCACCACACCCATCACCGCCACCACGATACCGAACGCCGGTACCCCGTCGGCGACCTTGGAGACCACGTGCACCGGCATATGGGCTTCGTGGTGGTGGGTTTCCATCTCGATGTCCATCAGATTTTCAATCTCGAAAGCGTTCAGGTTGCCGCCCACCATCATGCGCAGGTAGTCACAGAGGAAATCCACCGCATGGTGATCGGCCGTGAAAGCTGGATATTTCGACAGGATCGGGCTGCCCTCGGGATTCTCGATGTCGCCTTCGATGGACATCAAGCCTTCCTTCCTGACCTTGGCCAGGATTTCGTAAAGCATGCACAGCACGTCGATATAAAACGCCTTGTTGTAAGGCGAACCCTTGAAGATCGTAGGCAAGGCAGCGATTGTCGACTTGATGGCCTTCGGCCCGTTACCGGCGACAAAGCCGCCAAGGGTCAGGCCGACAATCGCGATGTACTCGGTCGGCACCCACAGGGCACCCAGACTGCCGTGCACCGCGTAGGTGCCCAAGGCAGAAGCCAGGATGATGACGTAGCCGATGATCAGAAACATCGTCGAAACCTCAGTCGATAGGCGGGCCGGCAGAGCGCCCGCAAAGGTGCGTTATTCTTCAAAGGCGATATCGGCCCTGCCTGCCGAAACTTGAGCCCTAAAAGCAAGTATGTCGTCACCTGAAAAGCGTAAAAAAAAGCCGCCGGAAAAATCCGACGGCATAACCTCTTCAACATTCGAGAGGGAGGGTCAGGATGCCGCGGCCTCCGCTCCAGCCTGCACGCGCCGGGTCTTGCCCGCGCGGGAAGGGATATGGCAAAGACCGCAGACGTAATCGTGGGTTGGATCAAAGGCGTGGGCGACGAACTCTCCGCCACAACACGTGCAGCGCGCCGACTGAAGAAGCTTCGCGTCGAAGAAACGGATCAAGGTCCAGGCTCGTGTCAGCGACAGCACCTGCTCCATCTCGAACGACTCGATGTGCTCGTTGTACAGGCGGTAGGCATGCACTACAGCGTCAAGCCCCTGCAACTTGGCGTGAGTCTTCACGAAACGGAAGAGCGCCATGAACAGCGAAGCATGAATGTTCGGCTGCCACGACATGAACCAGTCTGTCGAGAAGGGCAGCATGCCTTTCGGTGGCGAAACGCCCTTCACTTCCTTGTAAAGCTTGAGAAGACGCTCGCGACTGATCGAGGTTTCGACCTCCAGCATCTGCATGCGGGCACCCAGGCGAATCAAATCGACTGCCTTCTGAATATCCTGCGCTTCCTGCAGCACGCTCTTGTTACGCACGATCAGCCCTCCCCGATTCAGCCATGGAATCAGGCGAGGTGCTCGACCGGCCGGCCTGCTGCAAGGATCGCGGCATGCAGGTGGGCGGCCCCACGTTCGCGGCCGTGGGAAGAAAGCAGATCCACCAGCATGGTGTCGTTGAAACGGAACTGGCAAAGCAGCATGTTTGAATTGGCCATCCGGAGCACCTGCGCCGAACTCAGCCCTTCGAGCACTTCGGCAACCTCGTCGCCAATTCCAAGGCGATAGATTGCAGCGGCCCTGTCTTCCCGCAGCATCTGCTGGGCCAGCATCAGGTAGGCAAGATTCAGCTCCCTGATCTCGTCGTGCATACCATTGGCGCGCATGATCATCTCCTCGGCAAACCTCTATTTATGTGCGGCAAATTCTGCCGTTTACCGGCAATATCCGCCATTCGAGGGCTTCGGAAAATTACGTAGGGGCAAACACGTAAACAAAAGTAGGGAAACGACTGATGCAACCGCCTACAATGGGCAAATCCTAGTCAAACTTTATCGGCGCACCCTCCGGCCGGCCCCACAAAGCGGCTTCAGCGAGGCGGAATGAGCGGCCCAGGACGAAGCGACTGCGCCGTCATGATCCGGTTACGTCCCTTGTTCTTGGCCAGATAGAGAGCTTGATCCGCGCGCTTTATGAGTGCATCGGGATCCGTCATCACGGTATCTCGGGTTGCCACACCGATGCTCACGGACATGTGGTGGGTTTGCCCCCCGGCGGCGAGCGGAGCGCTTTCCACTGCAAAACGAACCCTTTCGGCGCACGCCAATGCAGCGTCCAGGCCTGAATCTGGACAGATCACCAGGAACTCGTCCCCTCCGGTCCGCGCGACGATATCCTGGGCACGGAGCGCCCCCTTTATCGACGCAGCCACCTGCCGCAAAACAGCATCGCCCACATCGTGGCCATGCGAATCGTTGTAGGTCTTGAACTGGTCCACGTCGATGACCATGCCCGACAAGGGGCGACGGGTACGCGACGACACCGACCACTCTTGCTGTATCCGCTCGATTGCATAGCGCCGGTTTGGAAAGCCGGTCAGGGAGTCGGTCAGCGCCACTTCCTGCAGGCGGCGATTGGATACCGCGAGTTCGGCTGCGAAGCGACGAATCTCCTCACGGTCCCGGTCAAGCTCCTGCTGCAGGCGAATGACACGCTGGCCGGCGCGCAGACGTGCCGCGAGAACCCGAGGATTGATCGGCTTGTTCATGAAATCATCGACGCCGTTCTCGAAGGCCTCGATCAGCCGATCGTCATCCTCGAGCCCCGTCATGATCAGGATGTAGATGCTGCGCCCGATCTTTGTCTGGCGTAGCGCCCGGGTCAGCTCCAGACCATTCATTTCGGGCATCACCCAATCGACGATCATCAGCTGCGGCTGGAATTCCAGCGCCATTTCCATTCCGGCACGCCCGTCGGCGGCCTCGATAACCTGATGCCCCACCGTTTCCAGAACCTTGCGCACCAGCCCACGCATTGATCCGTCGTCATCGACGACCAGCACCCGCATCGGCTGCAGTACTCCCGCCGAAAGAGCCAGTTGCTCACCACCATGCTGTGTCTGGGTGACCGTCTGAAGCCGCGGTTCCGCATCGTGCTTTATCGCACGCTCCCTGGCCACGGTGGCAAGACTGGCGGCAATGGCCTCGCCACGACTGGCCAACTCACTGAACGGGGGAATTTCGAGCGTTTCAAGTTCGAGCAGGCTGCCCCATGCTTGCCACTCCCTCACCACGCCATCGCACAGATCGTTAACCGTTGCCGCGTCCAGGGAGAGGCGGGTACCGATTTCGAAAAGACGGCTCATCAAATTCGGCCGCTCGGCCTCCTCGGCCAGAAAGACCTCAGCCACAAACGAAGCCAGGTGCAAAGAGTGCACAATGACGAACTCCCGCGAGCCGTCTGCATAGCCCGACTCTTCCGGCACTTCCGCAAAATAGGCAGGCTCATGAAAGATTCGTGGCAGGCCCCAGTCGGCCAGCATTGCCGAAGCAAGCTCCCGGTGGTTCAGCGCAAACGCTCTCTGTTCCAGCGCCACCAACGGCACATCCCGATATTCCACCGTTTGCTGCAACACCTTGCCGTAATCCTGGGGGTACAGCGTGGCAAGCGCCAACTCGCCGATCCTGACCAGCAGACCAAGACAGAACGTCTCCTCCGCCGCTGCCACACGGGTGCGCTGCGTAATGGCCTGCATCGCCAGCGCGTACACGAGGCACCCCGTCCAGTAACGACCGTAATCGAAGCTCTTGCAGTTTCCGTCTCGATAGCTCGACAGCAGGGAAAAGCCCAGCGCCAGAGTCCGCACGGCAGGCAGGCCAAGCACCATAAGAGCCTCCTGGACGGACACGATGGCACGCCGGTTATAGCCTGTCAGACCGTTCGCCGCCTTGATAAGGCGTCCGACAAAGGCCGGGTCGGTCTTGATAACCCGCGCCAGATCACCCATCGAACTGTCTTCCTGCTGAATCAGCCTGATGATCGCCAGCGCAACACCCTTAGGCGAAGGCAAGTCACCGGAAGCCTTCAAGTGTTCGAACTTCGTGACGTCGAGTGGCACAACCATTTAAATTCCCGTCAATTTTTGCAGCTGGACGCTACCTGTCAGGCTTTATCGGAAAAAGCGGCCCACTCTTGAGTCGCCCCTCGCCGCAGAATACCGGACATCGCAAGCACAAGCCGCGCCTTGAATTAGAATTACAGCACTGTCCACGCACGCTCCAATGCCATGAACTTTTGCTCCCACTGCGGCGCCCCGGTAAGCCTCAAGGTTCCCCCCGGCGACAACCTCCCCCGGCACATCTGTGAAGCATGTGGCACGATTCACTACCAGAATCCAAAAGTAGTTGTAGGCGCCATCGCTACGTGGGAAGACAAAATTCTGATGTGCAGACGGGCCATCGAACCGCGCTATGGCATGTGGACGCTACCTGCCGGATTCATGGAGAACAATGAAACCAGCGGGGAAGCAGCACTGCGCGAAACACTGGAAGAAGCAGGCGCGCGGGTCGAGCTAGGTCCGATGTTCTCCTTTGTCGACCTTCCGCACATCAGCCAGATTCACATAATCTACCGGGCAAAACTATTACACCTCGACTTCAATCCCGGAGAAGAATCCCTCGAAGCAGCGCTCGTCAGCGAAGCCGAAATTCCGTGGAACGAAATTGCATTCCGCTCGATCGATTACACCCTTAAATGTTTCTTCGAGGACAGGCGTCGCGGCAAGTTCGATCTTCACAGCACCGCACTCAGCATTCCGGCACCAGGCACATTCCGCTAAAACCACCCGCCGGCAATCCGTGTTGAAACCGAAAATCATTTCCCCACCGATTCGAACACAACAGGCAGACGCAATGAAACATCCCCAACCGGCCCCGCATCGGAAACAGGAACCACATGCACTGCCCGGGCCAACAAAGCCACGGCCTCGTTATCCAGTTGTTCAAACCCACTTGAACGGGAAAGCGTAACCTGCGGAACGCTCGTCGAGCCAGAAAAACGGACATCGACCACCGCCGTTCCAATCAAGCCGTCATCCGCTGAAATAGCGTCAGCCCTAAGCCTGATGGCGGCAGCCGCCAGTGCAATCCGATAACGAGCAAGGGAGCCGGTTTCGGATATCGGCGAACCACCCGTTTGCCCCCGAGACGGTGCGTCGCCTTTCCCGGTGGAATTCGCCCCAGACTCGCCTGCAATGGGTGCGGCCTCTGGCACGCCGCCACGCCCCAACTCCGGCAAGCCCTTGCCAGCCCCAACATTCCGCAGCGCCCCACTCTTGACTTCGATACGTGTCGACATATATGAAGGCTCAGGAGTTGAAGCTGGCTGCGTAGCGTCTTTCTCACCCAGATCTGATACACCAGGGTCTGAAACAGCGGGGACAAGCCGCACACTGAAAACGGCTAGCCCCGCTCCTTGAAGCCTGGACTGAGGTGACGGCCAGAAAACAGCAAGGTGCAAAAGAAAGGAAACACCCAGAATCAGGATCCAGTGACGCCATCTCATACCACGCCATCCTAAAATTTTTGTAGACGAGCAAAGCCCCGCAGAGATTTTCTGCGGGGCTTTGAGTATGTGTGAGTCTGACGATGACCTACTTTCACGCACGCGAGTGCACTATCATTGGCGCGGTCTCGTTTCACGGTCCTGTTC
>NZ_JAOAUU010000046.1 GCF_030157465.1 Zoogloea sp. | reverse complement strand
CATTGACGCTTCCTTGCTGCGGCAAAAAAGTGTCAACCTATTTCAGGACGGGTCAGTGCCAATAAAAAAGCCCTTGCTCAGGCAAGGGCTTTTTTACGTGCTGTTCAGGTGGTGGAGGGGGAAGGATTCGAACCTTCGAAGGCAGTGCCGTCAGATTTACAGTCTGATCCCTTTGACCGCTCGGGAACCCCTCCACGGGGTACTGCAGATTGAAAATGCCGCTGAAGTTATCGCGTGGGCATTTTCGAATTCTTGGTGGACCGAATGAGGATCGAACTCACGACCTCCGCATTGCGAACGCGGCGCTCTCCCAGCTGAGCTATCGGCCCACGTAAGCCGCGCATTATAGCGACGGTTTTCGGTGCTGAAAAGCCCTGCCGCGCGAATCAGGTTTCTTCGTCGGCGCCGGAACCAACGGCCGCGCGGCCGAGGCGGTCGATAACGGCAGACCAGTCGGCACCGCCGGGCGGGGTTTCGACGAGAATTCGGCGAAACGCGGCGGAATCGAGCGCGCGCAGGCGGGCGTAAAGGTCGTGGCCATAGGCGGCGGCAGCGGCCGGGGCTTCGATCCAGAGAACATCTGCCGGCAGGCCGGCAGGCTGCGGGACGCGGGCGAGCACGGCGTCGCCTTCGCGAACGCAGCTCGCCAGGCTGGCGCCATTGACGAGCTCAAGCGGCGTGCGCGGCGCGTAGTGGGCAGCCAGCGCGCCGGAAACACGGGGAGCGGCCTCCGTGCTGGCCTGAGCGTCTTCGCCGCGCAGGCGCGGGCGGCGGCCGATGACACGGGCGATGTCGTCGGCACCGATGGCGCCGGGACGCAGGATGACCGGCACTTCGCGGGACAGATCCAGGATGGTGGATTCAAGACCGACCTGACAGGGGCCGCCATCGAGAATCAACGGCACCCGGTCGCCGAGTTCCTGGCGCACGTGTTCGGCGGTGGTGGGGCTGATACGGCCGAAGCGGTTGGCCGACGGGGCGGCCAGGCCGGAGCCGAAGGCGCGCAGCAGCTGCAGCGCCACGGGGTGGTTCGGCACACGCAGCCCCACCGTATCCTGACCGCCGGTGACGATGTCGGGCACACCTTCCTCTTTCTTGAGGATCAGGGTGAGCGGGCCGGGCCAGAAGGCGCGGGCCAGCGCGATGGCCTCCTTCGGAATATCGCGCGCCCAGGCGGTAAGCGCTTCGGCGTCGGCCAGATGAACGATCAGCGGGTGATCCGACGGCCTGCCCTTGGCGGCGAAGATTTTCGCCACCGCATCCGGATTGAGGGCGTCGGCGCCAAGGCCATAGACGGTTTCGGTGGGCAGCGCGACCAGTTCGCCCTGGCGCAGCAGCGCGACGGCGCGCTGGATGTCGGTCATTGCCGGGCCTTATTCGTCGCGGATGCCGATGGCGGCACGCGCAGCAAGGGCCTTTTCCAGCACGTCGGCCGGCTCGGCGCCGATCACGGTGAAGTGCCCCATCTTGCGACCGTGGCGGGCATGGTGCTTGCCGTAGAGGTGCAGCTTGAGGCCGGGCACGGCGTGCAGGATGGACCAGTCGGGTTCACGGTAGCGGCCATGGGGCTCGCCGCCTTCAAACCACAGCTCGCCCAGCAGATTGACCATCACCGAGGCGCTGTGCTGGCGCGCTTCGCCCAGCGGCAGGCCGCACAGGGCGCGCACCTGCTGCTCGTACTGACTGGTGACACAGGCGTCGATGGTGTGGTGGCCGCTGTTGTGGGGGCGCGGTGCCATTTCGTTGACGATCAGCTCGCCGCGGCTCACGAAGAATTCGACCGCCAGCGTGCCGACGAAACCAAGACGTCCGGCGATATGTTCTGCGTACTCCTGCGCGGAATCGCGCAAGCAGGCAGAGGCACGGGCAGGCGCGATGGACACGTCGAGGATGCCGCCGGTGTGGCGGTTTTCGACGGTCGGGAAGCACTTCACGGCGCCGCTCTCATCCCGCACCAGCACCACCGAGACTTCGTAGTCGAGGGTGAGCATCTGCTCGAGCACGCAGGGCTCGCCCTTGAACTGGTGGAAGGCATGAAGGGCTTCGGCCGCGTTGGCGACGCGGGCCTGGCCCTTGCCGTCGTAGCCGAAACGCGCGACCTTGAGGATGGCCGGAAACAGGTTGTCAGCGGCTGCAGCGATGTCGGCGTCGGACGTGATGACCGCGAAGGGGCCGTGGGGCAGGCCGTTGTCGCGCAGGAAACTCTTTTCGACGATGCGGTTCTGGCATACCGCCACCGCGGCTGCGCCGGGGCGCACTGGAATGAACTTGGCCAGGTAGTCGAGGGTGTCGGAGGGGACGTTCTCGAACTCCGTGGTCACCGCCGCACAGGCTTCGGCCAGCGCATCGAGGGCCGCGAAATCATCGTAGCCGGCCTTGAGGTGACGGTCGGCGATGAGGCCGGCGGGGCTGTGCGGATCGGGGTCGAGCACCCAGACCTTGTAGCCCATCTCGTGGGCTGCGGCGACGAAGAAGCGGCCGAGCTGGCCGCCGCCGAGCATGCCGAGGGTGGCGGGCGGGAGAATCATCACGTCAATCCTGGAATCAGACCGGGTCGAGGGTCATTGCCAGCACGCTGGCGGTCTGCGCGGCGCGGAAGGCGTCGAGCGCGGCTGCGAGCGCCGGGTCGGTGGCCGCCAGCAGCGAGACGGCAAAAAGGCCGGCATTGGCGGCACCGGCTTCACCGATGGCAAAGGTGGCCACCGGAATGCCCTTGGGCATCTGCACGATGGACAGCAGCGAATCCTTGCCCGACAGCGCCTTGGACTGGACCGGCACGCCGAGCACCGGGACGGTGGTCTTGGCAGCGATCATGCCCGGCAGGTGGGCGGCACCGCCGGCACCGGCGATGATGGCGCGGAGGCCGCGGTCACGGGCGGCTTCGGCGTATTCGAACATCAGATCGGGGGTGCGGTGGGCGGACACGACGCGGGCCTCAAAGGGCACGCCGAAATCCTTCAGCACCCTGGCGGCGGCCTGCATGGTGGGCCAGTCGGAGTTGGACCCCATGACGATGCCGATGACGGGTTGTTGCTCGCTCATGTTCAGGCCTTCCGGGCAGCGCGGGTTGCGGACTCGACGGTATTGGCGAGCAGCATGGTGATGGTCATGGGGCCGACGCCGCCAGGCACCGGGGTGATGGCGCCAGCGACGGCCTTGGTGGATTCGAAATCCACATCACCGCACAGCTTGCCGTCGGGCAGACGGTTGATGCCCACGTCGATGACGACGGAGCCGGGCTTGACCATGTCGCCGGTCACGAACTTCGGCTTGCCGATGGCGGCCACCAGGATGTCGGCGCGGCGGGTGTGAAAAGCAAGATCACGGGTACCCGAGTGGCACACGGTAACCGTGGCGCCGGCCGCGGTGAGGAGCATGGCCATCGGCTTGCCGACGATATTGGAGCGACCGATGACGACGGCTTCGGCACCGCGCAGGGGCAGCTCGATGCTCTTGAGCATTTCCATGACGCCATTGGGTGTGCAGGGCACGAAGGCTTCCTGGCCTTGCGACAGGCGGCCGACGTTTTCGGCGTGAAAACCATCCACGTCCTTTTCAACGGCAATGGCTTCGAGCACCTGCTTTTCATCGAAGTGCCGGGGCAGCGGCAGCTGGACCAGGATGCCATGCACCGACGGGTCGGCGTTGAGTTCGGCGATCTTGCCTAGCACGTCGGCGGGTTCCGCATCTTGCGGGTACTCGAACTTGAGGGACTTGATGCCGGCCTTCTCGCAGCCGGCCACCTTGTTGCGCACGTAAACGGCGGAGGCCGGATCGCCGCCCACCAGAACCACCGCCAGGCAGGGCTGGGTGCCCTGGGCCGTCAGCGCAGCCGCCTTCGCAGCGAGTTCTCCACGCAGTTTCGCGGAAAGCGCATTGCCATCGATAATGCGAGCCGTCATGCCGGTGCCCCTCAAGAAAAACCGGGGAGTTTACCACGCCCGAGGCTTCGTTTCCCCGACGGCGGGCTGAAGCAGGCGAGAATCCTCGATCCCGCAGATCCGCAAGGGGTGCCGGGCCAGGACAAGGCCCCGGACACAAACCCTAGCGAGCCGGCCCCTCGATGGCCATCACGTTCTGCACCAGCTCGGCCAGCGAATGGGCGGCCATTTTTTCCATCACGCGGGCGCGGTGAACTTCAACGGTCTTGATGCTGATGCCAAGCACGTCGGCGATCTGCTTGTTGAGCTTGCCGGCGATGATGAGATCGAGCACTTCGCGTTCGCGCTGGGTCAGCTGGTCGAGGCGGCGCGACACTTCTGCGTCCTGCCGGCGGCGGCTGCGGCTTTCCTGTTCCTTGACGAGACACTGGCTGACGAGGCGCAGCAGTTCGGTGTCGTTGAAGGGCTTTTCGATGAAATCGACCGCGCCCTTCTTGAGCGCCGCCACCGCCATCGGCACGTCGCCGTGGCCGGTGATGAAGATCACCGGCAGCGTGCAGTACTGGGCTCGGAGGCGCTCGTGGAGCTCCAGCCCACTCATGCCGGGCATGCGCACGTCGAGCAGCAGGCAGCCGTTGAACTCGGGGCGCCAGGCACGCAGGAAGTCTTCGGCCGAGACAAAGGGGGCGACCTTGAAGCCCTGGGATTCAAGCAGCCAGACGAGGGAGTCGCGCAGGGCTTCGTCGTCATCCACGAGGTAGATGATCTGTTCAGGCGTCGGGGCTTGCGGTTTCACTGAGGGTCTCCAGAGGCAGCGTGAAGCGGAAGATACATCCTCCGGCGGGGTTGGCGTCCACCCACAGGCGGCCGTCGTGAAATTCGATGATGGAGCGGCAGATGTTGAGCCCCATGCCCATGCCCTCGGCCTTGGTGGTGTAGAACGGCGAGAAGAGTTTTTCCAGCGCTTCGGCCGAGATGCCGTGGCCGCGGTCGGCAACGCTCACCTCCACCTGGCTGATGTCGATGCGCCGGGCTGAAACGATCAGGATGCGCTCGTCGGCCGGGGTGTCGCGCATGGCTTCGATGCCGTTTTTGACGAGGTTGAGCACCACCTGCTCGATCATCACCGCGTCGGCAAACACCGGCGGCAGGTCGGCCGGAATCTGGCTCACCACCTGCGCCGCGTGGCGACGGGCGTCGATCTCGACAAAGCCGATGGCGTCGTCCACCACCCCCGCCAGCGATACGGCATGTCGGCGCGGCTCGCTTTTCTTCACGAATTCGCGCACCCGCCGGATGATCTTGCCGGCCCGTTCCGCCTGGGCAGAGGCCTTTTGCATGGCCGTGAGGATGTCCTCCTGGCGGTACTCGCCCGACTGCAGGCGATTGACGCAGCCCGCCGAATAATTGGCAATGGCCGCCAGCGGCTGGTTGAGCTCGTGGGCCAGCGTGGAGGCCATCTCGCCCATCGTGATCAGGCGCGAAGTGCGCTGCAGGCGCTCCTGCTGGGAGCGGTTTTCTTCGTCGACGCGCTTGCGGTCGGTGATGTCGGTGGCGATCGCCATGCGCACGACGCGGCCGTCCACCCAGCGGGTGGCCCGCTCGCGGATGTGATACCAGCGCCCGGAGAGAACGTGCTGCAGCTCGCCATCGTAGAGCTCGCGGGGCACGTGCTCGGGCGTCAGGCGACGCGGGTCCACGTCATACCACAGCGTGTCGGGCGGAGTCGGCAGGCCGAAGGTGCCCACGCGGCGGCCAACGGCATCAAAACCGTAAATGCTCTTGAAGGCCCGGTTGGCAAAGAGGATTTCATCGTTGGCGGCATCGGCCACATAAACCGCCGCATCCAGGCCATCGAGCACCGCCACGAAACGCTCGTGGGCGGTCTCCAGTTCGGCGCGCACGCGCTTGGGCTCGGTGATGTCGGTGATCGACGCCATCCAGCCGGTTTGCCGCCCTTCCCCGTCGATCAGCGGCGACAGGTAGAAGCGGGTGTCGAGGCCGCTGCCGTTCTTGCGCCGGATGCGCATCTCGAAGCCGGTGGACGGTGCGCTGCCGTTGAGGGTCAGCTCCAGGTTGCGTTGCAGGGTGTCGACTTCGTCGAGCGGCCAGTACAGAAACGGCGGCCGGGTGCCAAGCAGTTCATCCCGCGACCAGCCGGTCATGCGGCAGAAGGCCGGGTTTACATAGATGATCTGCCCCGTCAGGTCGATGGCCCGAAGGCCGGTGACGAGCGATTCCTCCATCGACTGGCGGAAGGCGTATTCGTCGTGCAGCGCCTCTTCCGCCGCCTTGCGCCCGGTGATGTCATGGGCGACGGCGTACATCAGCTTTTCTTCGGGCACCGAATTGACGCTCCAGGCCAGCCAGCGGTAACTGCCATCCGCACAGCGGCAACGGTTCTCAAAGGAACCCGGCGTGCCGGAAGCCAGGCTGCGCAGATGCTCGATGGTGTCGGCCACATCGTCGGCGTGGATGAAATCGAGCATCGGCCGGCCGGGCAATTCCGCCAGCGGATAGCCGAGGATGCGCTCGAAGGCCGGGTTGCAGCGCCGGAACACCCCCTCGGGGCCAAGAATGGCCAGCATGTCGAGGGAAAGGTTGAAGAGCCGGTCGCGCTCCTTCTCCACCCTTACCCGGCGCAGCGTGTGAGCCCGCAGCAGCCACAGGCTCCACAGCACGAAGAACGACAGCCCGACGATCACCGCGATCGGAAAACCCTTGGGCAGCTCGCTGTCGGTGTGATAGGCCGTGGCCTGCAGGAAGAGGCCGTTGCCGGGCGGGTCGAGCGGCACCGAAAAATCCAGGCTCTCGTCTATCTGACGCACGCCCGAATTCATCGCCAGCGGCTCACCACGGGCGCCGGTGAAGGCCAGCCGGTATTTCTCGCCAAACCAGCTCGGCACCAGATGGGTCACCATCCGCTCGATGGAATACACCGCCACGACCGCCCCCAGCGGCGTGCGCCCGTGCTGGACCGGCATGTACACCTCCAGCACCGCCATGTTGCGGGCGTTGACATAGGCCTCGCCATACACCGGGCGGCCCAGGTCGCGGGCGCGGCTCAGCACCACGGCCTGCACCACCGACAGCGCATCGCCGACCAGCCAGTCCGTGGTGTCGAAGGGCGCCGTCCATTTCACCTTCTGGTCGGCGGCCACCCACACCAGGTTGACCAGCTCGGGGTTGTTGGCGATGTGCTGGTTGGCCCGCACCTGGAATGCGTCGCCATCCAGCGTGCCGCCCGCCAGTTCGCGGGCCATCTGGCCGAGGAACTCCTCGGTGCCCTGCATGTGCAGCCGCATGGTCTGCTCGGCCCATTGCACGTCGCGGGCCAGTGCATTGCGCTGGGTCTCGCTCTCCTGGCGCTGGAGAATCCACACCAGCACCAGCATGACCAGCGAAAAGACCAGCACGGCAAAATAGGGGGCAGACCAGTACCAGCTGGCCTGGGGTGCGCGGGGAGCGGTCATGTTGTTCTTGTTTGGCATCTCCCGTACATCGTGCTGGCGGAAAGGGCGATGAGGCATCAGGAGTTACCCTAACGAAAGACTGAAAAGGGACATGATCACCGCGCCCCGGCACGTGCGATCGACCGGCGGGGCTCGGAAGCTCCTTCCGGCCGCGTCCCGATCATCGCCAATCGCCCGCAGTGCAGCAAGGCCGGGCACGCGGATTTCCGCGGAATACGCGTGACTTGGCCGGGGACCAGGGTGCAGTATCATCCCCGGGCAGCATCGGCCAAGATAATAATGACAGGCGGGAGAGACACCCTTGCTTCAATGCGTGCGCAGGTTGGCGTCGGTTGCGAGGTTTGCGGCATTTGCGCTTTTGGCGCAGGGCCTGCTGACGACAGGCGTCGGAGCCATCGAGCCGATCCGGATCGGCGTGTCCGGCCCGTTTACCGGCGGGTCGAGCCCGATGGGGCTTTCGATGCGGGACGGCATCCGGCTCGCCGCCCAGGAAATCAACGCGGCCGGCGGCATTCTCGGGCGGCCGCTCCGCCTTATCGAACGGGACGACGAGGCGCGACCCGAGCGCGGCGCGCAGGTGGCACAAGAGCTGATCAACCGCGAGAAGATCGTCGCCGGCCTTGGCATCGTCAACACCGGCGTGGCACTGGCAAGCCAGCTTTTCTACCAGCAGGCGCACGTGCCGATGATCACCTCGGTGGCCACGGGTTCCATCATCACCAGGCAGTTCCTGCCGCCGCAATACCCCGACAACTACATCTTCCGCGTGTCGGCGCCGGACAGCCTCCAGGCAGCCATGATCGTCGAGGAAGTGGTGGTGCGCCGTCACCTTCGCAAGCTGGCCATCCTTCACGACAGCACCAACTACGGTCAGCTCGGCCGCGAAGACCTGGAGCGGGCGCTTGAGCGGCACGGCATCAAGCCGGTGGCGGTCGAGCGCTTCAACATCCGCGATGTGGACATGACGCCGCAACTGGCCCGCGCCCGCGCCTCCGGCGCCGAGGCGATCCTCACCTACGGCCTTGGCCCGGAGCTGGCCCACCTGGCCAATGGCATGGTACGCCTTGGCTGGAAGGTGCCGCTGGTGGGCAGCTGGGCGCTCAACATGCCCAACTTCATCGACAACGCCGGCCCCAACGCCGAAGGCACGCGAATGCCGCAAACCTTCATCCAGGAGGGCAACACGCCGGCCCGCCAGGCCTTCATCGACAAGTACCGCAAAAGTTTTGGCGTGGAGCGGATTCCGGTCGCACCGGCGGCAGCCCAGGGCTACGATTCGATGCTTCTTCTCGCCGCGGCGATCCGCCAGGCAAAGAGAACCGACGGCCCCGCACTGCGCAACGCGCTGGAAGCCCTGCAAGAGCGGGTGGAAGGGATCGTCATGGTTTATGATCGACCCTTCTCCAGAACCGACCACGAAGCGATAGACAGCACACGCATCCTGGTCATCGGGGAAGTACGCAACAGACACGTGGTCTTCGCCTACGATGAAGACCGCAAGCGGGACGCGCAGCACAAATGATCCCGCCGCGGAATATCGCTTTCCGCAAGCGGCCGGGGGTTTTCTCCCTCCCCCCCTCACCCCCGGCCGTTTTTTTTACCTGCTCCCGTCGAACGAAAAATCGCCGGCCTATGCCCTTTGGGCGTGGCCGGCCGTTGCCGCATGGCATTCCGCCTTGCAGGCAGGATGCGCTCTGGCGCGCCTGCAGGCCGGTTCGTCATGCGCGCTGCGGCAGAAAAAACATCTGCAAATGTCGTGGAATACGGACATCACGTATTGCACGATGTGATAATTGGTTTTATATTGTGAAAAATCAGGAGCCGTGATCCGGCACCGCGCAGGTTTGCAGTGAAGCCCCGCTGCCGTTATCCACGGCAGCAATCCACAACCCGCAAGTCATGAGGAGACAAAACCATGGCCGCGAACACGCAGAATGTACGGGCGGATGTTGATGCCCAGGAAACCAAAGAATGGCTGGACGCCCTGTCCGGAGTCGTCGCTCAGGAAGGCACCGACCGTGCCCACTTCCTGATCGAAAAGCTCATCGAGGCGGGCCGCGAAGAAGGCATAGACCTTCCCTACTCGGCCACCACCCAGTACATCAACACCATTCCCGCCGACCAGCAGCCCCGCTACCCGGGCGATCCGGACATGGAGATCAAGCTCCATTCCTACATCCGCTGGAACGCCATGGCCATGGTCGTGCGTGCCAACAAGCACACCAACGTGGGTGGCCACATTGCCTCGTTCGCGTCGGCCGCAGCCCTCTATGACGTGGGTTTCTCGCATTTCTGGAAGAGCGTCGACCACGAAACCGGTGGCGACCTGATCTACTTCCAGGGCCATTCGGTGCCCGGTGTTTACTCCCGCGCCTACATGCTCGGCCGCCTGACCGACGAACAGATGGACCACTTCCGCCAGGAAACCGGCGGCAAGGGCATCTCGTCCTATCCGCACCCGTGGCTGATGCCGGATTTCTGGCAGTTCCCCACCGTGTCGATGGGCCTTGGCCCCCTGTGCGCGATCTACTCCGCGCGCTTCATGAAATACCTCGCCAGCCGCAGCCTCATCGACGCCACCAAGGCCGAGCAGCGCAAGGTGTGGGCCTTCCTGGGCGACGGCGAAACGGATGAAGTCGAATCCCTCGGCGCCATCGGCATGGCCGGTCGCGAGAAGCTCGACAACCTGATCTTCGTCATCAACTGCAACCTCCAGCGCCTCGACGGCCCGGTGCGTGGCAACGGCAAGATCATCCAGGAACTCGAAGCCGAGTTCCGCGGCGCCGGCTGGAACGTCATCAAGCTGATCTGGGGCACCCACTGGGACGCCCTCTTCGCCCGCGACAAGAAGGGCATCATGAAGAAGCGGATGATGGAGCTGTGCGACGGCGAATATCAGACCTTCAAGGCCAAGGACGGCGCCTACGTTCGCGAGAACTTCTTCAACACGCCCGAACTTCGCGAGCTGGTGGCCGACTGGACCGACGACGAGGTGTGGAACCTCAACCGCGGCGGCCATGACATCTTCAAGATCTTCACCGCCTACAACGCCGCCGTCACCCACAAGGGCCAGCCCACGCTGATCCTCGCCAAGACCATCAAGGGCTTCGGCATGGGCCAGGCCGGCGAGGCGATGAACACCTCCCACCAGCAAAAGAAGCTCGACCTCGACTCGATCCGTCGCTTCCGCGACCGCTTCGGCCTGCCGGTGCCCGACGACCAGCTCGCCGAGCTGCCCTACCTGCGCTTCCCGGAAGATTCCGCCGAGTTCAAATACATGCGCGAACGCCGCATGGCGCTGGGCGGTTTCCTGCCGAGCCGCCGTCGCAAGGCGGCCGCACTCGAAGTGCCGTCCCTCGAAACCTTTGGCGCGCTGCTGAAGGCGTCCGGCACCGGCCGCGAGCTGTCCACCACGATGGCCATCGTGCGCATCATGAACACCCTGCTCAAGGACAAGCAGATCGGCAAGAACATCGTTCCGATCGTGCCGGACGAATCCCGCACCTTCGGCATGGAAGGCATGTTCCGCCAGTACGGCATCTGGAACCAGCAAGGCCAGAACTACGTTCCCGAAGACCATGACCAGCTCATGTTCTACAAGGAAAGCGTCACCGGCCAGGTGCTTCAGGAAGGCATCAACGAAGCCGGCGCCATGGCCGACTGGATCGCTGCCGGCACCGCCTACAGCGTGCACGGCGTGCAGATGATCCCGTTCTACATCTTCTATTCGATGTTCGGCCTGCAGCGCACCATGGACCTGTGCTGGGCGGCTGCCGACCAGCGCACCCGCGGCTTCCTGATCGGCGGCACCGCCGGCCGCACCACGCTGAACGGCGAAGGCCTGCAGCACGAGGACGGCCACAGCCAGCTGATGGCCAACATGATCCCCAACTGCATCTCCTACGACCCGACCTTCCAGTACGAAGTCGCCGTGGTCGTGCAGGACGGCATGCGCCGCATGTTCGCCGAGCAGGAAGACATCTACTACTACATCACCGTGATGAACGAGAACTACGAACACCCGGAAATGCCCGTGGGTGCCGAGTCCGACATCATCAAGGGGATGTACGCCTTCCGTAAGGGCGGCGCCGGTGACGTGCGCGTCCAGCTGCTGGGCTCCGGCACGATCTTCAACGAAGTGATCGCCGCCGCCGACCTGCTCAAGAACGACTGGGGTGTCGAAGCCGACATCTGGGGCTGCCCGAGCTTCAACGAACTGGTGCGCGATGGCCAGGACGCTGCCCGCTGGAACATGCTCCACCCGCTCGAGGCGCCCAAAAAATCGCACGTCGAGCAGAAGCTCGAAGGCGCCGTGGGCCCCGTTGTTGCCGCCACCGACTACATCAAGCTGTTCGCCGAGCAGATCCGCCCGTTTGTCAAAGGCAGCTACGTCACGCTGGGCACCGACGGCTTTGGCCGCTCCGACACCCGCGAGGCACTGCGGCACTTCTTCGAAGTGGATCGTCGCTGGGTCACGCTGGCAGCCCTCAAGGCCCTGGCCGACGAAGGCAAGATCGGTCGCGAGATCGTCGCCGCTGCGCTGGTCAAGTACGAACTTGACCCGTCCAAGCCGAACCCCATGTCTGTCTGAGCGCCGAGGAGACTGCAAACATGAGCCAACTCATT
The DNA here is from genome assembly GCF_030157465.1 of Zoogloea sp. GTDB lineage: Bacteria > Pseudomonadota > Gammaproteobacteria > Burkholderiales > Rhodocyclaceae > Zoogloea. The sequence continues at coordinate 9,362 of NZ_JAOAUU010000046.1, read as the reverse complement.
GAAGTCAAAGTCCCGGACATTGGTGATTTCGACCAGGTTCCGGTCATCGAATTGTTCGTGAAGGTCGGCGACACCATCAAGGTGGACGACGCCATCGCAATGCTGGAATCCGACAAGGCCACCATGGACGTGCCCTCGTCGGTGGCCGGCGTGGTCAAGGAAGTGCTGGTCAATCTGGGCGACAAGGTTGCCGAAGGCTCCGTGCTGATCCGCGTCGAAGCCGCCGGCGCGGCCGCTGTTGCACCTGCCCCCGCTCCGGCCGCTGCGGCACCGGCCCCGGTGGCTGCCCCTGCGCCCGCCGCAGCGCCTGTTGCAGCAGCTCCGGCTGCTGCCGCCGGTGGCGTGGTGGATGTCAAGGTGCCGGACATCGGCGATTTCGACGCCGTGCCCATCATCGAACTGTTCGTAAAGGTTGGCGACAGCATCAAGGCGGAAGACGCCATCGCCACCCTCGAATCCGACAAGGCCACCATGGACGTGCCCTCATCCGCCACCGGCGTGGTGAAGGAAGTGCTGGTCAAGGTGGGTGACACGGTTTCCGAAGGCGCGGTGCTGATCCGTGTCGAGGCCGCGGGCGCCGTTGCTGCAGCACCGGCCGCTGCGCCGGCCCCCGCCGCCGGCCCCAACGTTTCGCTGGCCGATGGCGCACCTGCGCCCACACCGCCGGTTCTGGTCGTGCCGATTCCGCTGCCGTCCGCCCCGTCGGCGGTCAAGCTGGGCGGCTCGGTTCACGCCAGCCCGTCAGTGCGCGCCTTTGCCCGCGAGCTGGGTGTCGATCTCGGCCAGGTCAAGGCCACCGGCCCCAAGAACCGCATCCTCAAGGAAGACGTCACCGGCTTCATCAAGGGCGCCATGAGCACCGGCGTAGTCCCCGGCAAAACCGTCGCAGCGGCTGCCGTCGGCAGCCTGGGTGGCGGGCTCGACCTGCTGCCGTGGCCCAAGGTGGATTTCTCGAAGTTCGGCGAAGTCGACGTCAAGCCGCTCAGCCGCATCAAGAAAATCTCCGGCCAGAACCTGGCCCGCAACTGGGCGATGATCCCGGCCGTCACGTACCACGAAGACGCCGACATCACCGACCTGGAAGCCTTCCGCGTCCTGATGAACAAGGAATACGAGAAGTCGGGCAAGAAGCTGACCATGCTCGCCTTCATCATCAAGGCCTCGGTGCGCGCGCTCCAGGAGTTCCCCGAGTTCAACACCTCGCTCGACGGTGACAACCTCGTCTACAAGAAGTACTTCAACATCGCCTTCGCCGCCGATACGCCCAACGGCCTCGTCGTGCCGGTGATCAAGAATGCCGACACCAAGAGCGTCTTCGAGATTGCCGCCGAATCCGGCTCGCTGGCCAAGCTGGCCCGCGACGGGAAGCTCAAGCCGGCCGACATGTCCGGCGCCTGCTTCACCATTTCGAGCCTTGGCGGCATCGGCGGCACCTACTTCGCGCCCATCGTCAATGCACCTGAAGTGGCCATTCTGGGGGTCAACAAATCGGTGATGAAGCCGGTGTGGGACGGCAAGGCTTTCGTGCCGCGCCTCACCCTGCCCATGTCGCTCACCGCAGACCACCGCGTGATCGACGGCGCGCTGGCCACCCGCTTCAACGTGTACCTCGCCCAACTGCTGGCCGACTTCCGTCGGGTCATGCTCTAAGGAGACCGCCATGAGCATGATTGAAGTGAAGGTTCCGGACATCGGCGATTTCGCCGACGTCCCGGTCATCGAGCTGTTCGTGAAGGTTGGCGACAGCATCAAGGCTGAAGACGCCATCGCCACCCTCGAATCCGACAAGGCCACGATGGACGTGCCCTCGTCCGCCACCGGCATCATCAAGGAAGTCCGGGTTGCCCTGGGCGACCGGGTTGCCGAAGGCAAGGTGCTGATCGTCGTCGAAACATCCGACGCCGGCGCCGCTGCAGCACCGGCAGCAGCAGCCCCGGCCCCCGCGGCGGCACCCGCTGCCGCCATTGCCGCACCAGCGGCAGCCAGCCACGCCGGCGCAGCCGATGTCGAGTACGACCTGATCGTGCTCGGCGCCGGCCCCGGCGGCTACTCGGCCGCTTTCCGGGCGGCGGATCTGGGCCTCAAGACAGCCATCATCGAACGCTACGCCACCCTGGGCGGCGTGTGCCTGAACGTGGGCTGCATTCCGTCCAAGGCCCTGCTGCACGTGGCCGAGGTGATCGACGAAGCCAGCCACGTCTCCACCGCCGGCATCAGCTTCGCCAAGCCCAGCGTCGACGTGGACGCCCTGCGCGCCCACAAAGATAAAGTCGTCGGCAAGCTCACCGGCGGCCTCGCCGGCATGGCCAAGGGCCGCAAGGTGGACATCATCCGTGGCTACGGCCACTTCCTCGACCCGAATCACATCGAAGTCGAAGAAACCACCGGCACCAGCCAGGAAAAAACCGGCGCCAAGAAAGTGGTGAAGTTCAAACAGTGCATCATCGCTGCCGGCAGCGCCGCGGTGCATCTGCCCTTCATCCCGCGCGACCCGCGCATCGTCGACTCCACCGGCGCGCTCGAGCTACGCTTCGTGCCGCAAAAGATGCTGGTCATCGGCGGCGGCATCATCGGCCTCGAAATGGCCACCGTCTATTCCACCCTCGGCGCCCGCGTCGACGTGGTGGAAATGATGGACGGCCTGATGCAAGGCCCCGACCGTGACGCCGTCAAGGTGTGGGAAAAGCAGAACGCCAGCCGTTTCGACAAGATCATGCTGAAGACCAAGACGGTCGCCGTGGATGCCAGGGAAGACGGCCTCTACGTCACCTTCGAAGGTGAGGGCGTTTCGCCGGAACCGGTCAAGTACGACATGATCCTGCAGTCGGCGGGCCGCGCGCCCAACGGCAACAAGATCGCCGCCGACAAAGCCGGCGTGGCCGTCACCGACCGCGGCTTCATCCCGGTCGATGCCCAGATGCGCACCAACGTGCCCCACATCTTCGCCATCGGCGACGTGGTCGGCCAGCCCATGCTGGCCCACAAGGCAGTGCATGAAGCCCACGTGGCGGCGGAAGTCGCAGCCGGTCACAAGTCGGCTTTCGACGCCACCGTGATCCCCGGCGTGGCCTACACCCATCCGGAAGTCGCATGGGTTGGCTACACCGAAGCCCAGGCCAAGGCCGAAGGCAAAAAGGTGGAAACCGCCAAGTTCCCCTGGGCAGCCAGCGGCCGCGCCATCGCCAACGGCGCCGACTACGGCTTCACCAAGCTGATCTTCGACGCCGAAACCCACCGGGTCATCGGCGGCACCATCGTCGGCCCGTCGGCCGGCGACATGATCGGCGAAGTGTGCCTCGCCATCGAAATGGGCGCGGACGCAGTGGATATCGGCAAAACCATCCACCCCCACCCCACCCTCGGCGAAACCGTCGGCATGGCCGCCGAAGTAGCCCACGGCAGCTGCACCGACATTCCGCCGGTCAAGAAGAAGTAAATCTCTTCAAAAAGCGTGTTGTAGCGATGTTTCAAGCGGCCTTCGGGCCGCTTGTTTTTGGGGGGTGTTTTGTCGCGGTAAAGGTCGCGTTGAAGCTCGACTCACTCGACAACTTCCTGCAAGACCAAACCTGAACGTACCAGCCATGCACGGGCTGCCGCGTCGATGTGGGCACGCAAGGGCGCGTAGTCGATGCGCTCGTAACTCTTCACATCCACGGAAAAGGGCAAAGCACTGTCCTGAAACAGCGTCCACAATCGATCGCAATCGGCTTCACTGACACTGCCGTACAGCACCAGATCCAGATCCGAGTTGGTGCGATAGCGGTCTTCGGCCCGGGAACCAAACACCGCAACCCGCTCGATACGATCCGCAAGCGTTTCAAGGATCAGGGCCACCTGCTGCCGCTGAGAAGGCGTCAGGCCAAACCGATCCGCCGCCGGCTGAATGGTGGAGTTCATCACGGCGCGTCTACATCCAGACGACGAATCATCAGAAACTCGTAAAGCTCATCAAACGCCGCAAGGTAAGTGCTACGAATATCAGCGATCACCCGCTCGAAGGCCGCGATGTTGTAGGTGTGAGACATGCTGTTGCGTGCATCCAGCGCCGCCTGCCAGGCCTCTCCGCGCCGGATGACCCCCGCCTCAAAAGCCTTGCGGATGACGTTACGCGGAGTCACCGGCTCCAGCACCACCCCTTCGCTTTCCAGGTAGTCCTTCATGCTCTTCCATGCCAGTTCCATGGTGTATTCAAAACGCTGAATCACCCCCTCTTTTTCCAACTGAGTAAGCGGCCGCTCCTGCTCCATGGCCTCCCGCAGCAAGCCGAAGGCGCGGCGGTAGTTGTCAAAGCGGTAGCACCAGCGGGGTGTCGGATCATTCATGGTCGTCTTTGAAATTACGCGTCGGCAGGATCGGGACAGCAGGGTTGAGCGGCAATTTTACCAAGGGTCGGCAGCGCACCGAACAGCTATGTGAGCAGCAGTTCCGTAGGTCGGGTTAGCGCAGCGTAACCCGACATCGCATCATCAGCCCTACGCATGCCCAACGCTTTCAAAGCACATTGAATCGCGCCTCCAATCCGACGCATAAACGCCGGCTTTCACAAAGCGGCCGAACATCGATGCTCCATCCAAAGCCAGAGAAGGTCGGCGACGAGCCATCATAAGGGTGAAGAAAAAAATGCCACCGGGAACAATGGCGCGTTGATATTGCATGGGGAATGTCGGGTTACGCTGCGCTAACCCGACCTACTTGAACTTGAACTGTAGGGTTAGCCGTCGGCATCTTCTGTCACCCCTACAAATTTTGGCAGCCACGATGACGCAACTGCCGTGGCAACGATTGAAGCTACGACGGCGGAAATGGCGAGGGCCGAAATGAGATGAACACTCCACTCTTCACCCACGAATATCGGGAACAAGTCATTCAGCGGGAACATGGCCGCCGGACAAACGAACAGCACACGCAACGTTCGCGACGCGCGAAGCAAATCAGACGCGAATGCACTCGCGGCGATGCCCAGCAAGGACAACCCCGATACCACGAACAAGAACACGCACTGTGCAATTGAAACTGGAGTGTTGTCGGCGTACCGCCAACCATTGATACTGAGTGTAAGGATCAGCGCAGCACAAGCGGTGCCCGCAAGCAATATGAATAGTCGGAGCAACCGGAGGCGCAGAGGTCGGGTCATGACGGCTAACGTAGAGCTAACCGGCGCTGCGCCGCTTTATGGCGCAGCGTCCGGTTGACCGCCGAGTTGGGGGCCATGTGCGCTCTTGGCGGCTTCTTCGCACTGCTTCAGTAGCTTTATCTGTTCATCCATTGGTAAATCGTGAAAGTCCGGGACATTGGCGCCGATGATTTTGGCTGGGCCGTTGCTTGTGATTATGTAACCACCATCTCCATCGACTTCAAGCAGTTGGAACGAACTACCGCAGGAAGTGCAATAAAGGTCTGTTGTCGCATGCGGGGAAACCCACGTTCTTGTTTCGCCGCACATACATGTGAGTGGAATTGATGAACTTGAACCGATCAAGCCGGTTTTGATGAAGAAGAAGTACTTGGAGTTACGAGTGGCAATCGCATCAGAAAGCGCAGCGGCGTTTTGGTGCAGTAACGCGGAAAATCTGTCTGCCTGAGATTTCAGCATCAGTTTTTCCAAGCATTTGACGAGGCTTGGAATGTACGTGGCTAGTAAAGCCTTGCATGCAGTTTCGAGTATTTCGTACTTCAACTCACTGAAGTTTTCCGTGCTCGGTAGATATGGCCCGTCTTCGTCGCCGAAGATAACCTCCGCGCCAGCCGTGGACGTGAAGAAGGTAGATATGTACCCAATGTGAGTGAACTCAGAGGAGAACTTGAATAGGTTTTTTAGATCGTCCGGCAGATCTGGGTCGGATGGCGCACCGAGGACTGAGAAAAGGAAATCGACCTTCTGAGCGAAAGTGCTGTGATTGCATTCAGTGATGTGAGACTTTGCCCAATCCTTGAATTTGATGGTTCCAAACTCGTTCAGGGCGCTTTCGACCTCGACATTGAACAATGCATGAGCCAGGGACTTGGTCGCGTACTTGCTAAAGCTGTTGAGGGATACGAGGACGTGATAATTGAACGACTTTGGATCAAGCAGACATAGCTGGTAGGAATCAGCGACGATGCTGTCTATGTACTGTCGGGTCGCAGTAACGAGATCGTTATAGTCGTCGAAGCCTCTTGAAAGCGCCGACACGCTTTCCAGCGTAATGTGCGCCCGTTCATCTGGCCCCGTAAGCGCAGCAAGCTTCTCGAAGACAGAAAAGCTGTTGAGTTGGAGCCGGCTGACTATTGGGACAAACGCATTCAGATCAGTGCCGGACTTGTACTGCGGATTCAGATGTGAATCGTTCGTGAGGGACGACTCAATTTGGATATGCAAGCTGCGCAGCGTGCCAGCGGCAGTCGCGAAAGCTCTGTTCAAGAATGCGATATTGCTGCAAAGAACACGATAGTTACTGAGCGCAGCGGAATTCTTGCGCTCAGTGAGGTTCGACGCAATCTTCTTCAGAACGTCAATCTCGTTCATGGTGGTTCCTATGGCCCCCAACGTTTGAGCTAACCGGACCGTTGCGGTGTGTGGCTAAAGGCCCAGAATGAAATGGCGGGGCTTTAGCCGCATGCCGCAATGGGTCCGGTTGAGCGAATGGTTAGGCGGCACGGCTTAGGGGTCCTATCGTTTCACCGCCCAGGCCGCAATGCTGCAAAGCGCTAGGCCCAAGTATAGGAGTGAAACGGATCGAAAGCACATTGTGCCAAGCAGGGAGTCTTTGAACCGCTTGGTTCGGTGGCGCATGTTCAGTAATGGGATTGAAATTGGGCTACTCGTGATAGCGGCAATTTTGAAATCTGGAGAGTTTAAATACTCTGAAATCTGCTCTACTCTTGCAATGAATGTTCGCTGTATCCTGCGGAATGAGCCATCTACGAACCAGAATACGAGAGGAATCACAGCCGTGTACCCGATGAATGGTTGTAGTTCATACTCTTTGAGGGAGAAGCCTAAACTTGCGGTCCAAGTTACGACGGCCCAGTTCTTGACGGACAGAGCAATTAGGTCGTGCTGCCTAATGGCGCCATCAATTGACTTCAATTCTGCGTTCAGCAGTTCCATCTGAACATCAAAGAGTACTTTTCGGTCGCCCATGAAATACCCAGTCCTTGTCTTTCAATGTTGAGCATCGCCAGCGTAGTCGAATGTTGTGCCGCCTAACGTGGAGCTAAGGGGCTGCGCGCTTTTGCGCAGTCCCGCTTGAGCGTAGGGTTAGGCATAGTTGTGGGAGAGGTCTGTTTCTCTCGTGATCAAAACAACTTCGTTTTCCTCGCAAACGATAGCCCCGCGCTTGACCAACCTATCGTAGAAGCTTCTAACGAGGTCAACGATAAAAAGATCGTATCCGTGACTCTCTGCTACTCCAAGAATCATTGATATAGCCCTTTTGCCAATTCCATGGTGTCTCATGAATTCGGGCATAAATATATTGGGAATTAAAATCTGCTTGTCGTTGTGATTGATTAGAACCTTTAGAACAAGAGTTCTTGATGTTTCTTTGTCATCAACCTGCCCCTTGACCACAACCTCTCCAGGGAATGCGTCGATGCGATAATTGTGAAAATTCTCAAGATAAGGAAGCAGTAAGCTTCTAATTGTCTCGGCTACACTATTCTCTAGTTGGCTGTTGTTCATGGAAATATCCAAAGTAGTGGTAATGCCTAACGTTTGACATGAGAGGCGGCACAAGGGCGCAGCCTTTGGGACGTCCTCTCGATGGAAGGGTTAGACCTCATTCTCTGAGCCTGCATGAAGGACTTCTTGTTTTGACTCTGTGGGAGGCGGTTGCAGAATTTTCCAGTTGTCTTCGTGCTGCTTTACGCGCGAGTCCATGGACTTCTGACTCATTGTCAGCGTTCGTTTGCCGCCTGTCCTTAGCATGTTCGGTGCGGAGAGAAGAACATCAAGTTCTCCGTGCTCAAACACAAAGAATCGGCTTCGAGGGTTCAACCTATCAAGTAGCACAACGACCAAGTAGTCGAACCCTCCCGCAAAGTTTCCGTTGACCGCGAGCTGGTTTGGCCAGTCAATGGTCTTGACTTGAACGCGCTTTGTGCTCTCGTTTGTGACGATTACTACGTCCCATCCCTTTTGCGTTTCACCGTGAGCGAGATAAGCCTCAATGTTCCTTTTTAGCAGTTCGCCAAGAACGAGATATTCACCGATTGCAGCTGAGACAGAGCGGTTGTTGTTCATATAGGGCGTTGTGAGGTCTAACGTTTGACATGAGAGGCGGCACAAGGGCGCAGCCTTTGGGACGTCCTCTCGATGGAAGGGTTAGACCTCATTCTCTGAGCCTGCATGAAGGACTTCTTGTTTTGACTCTGTGGGAGGCGGTTGCAGAATTTTCCAGTTGTCTTCGTGCTGCTTTACGCGCGAGTCCATGGACTTCTGACTCATTGTCAGCGTTCGTTTGCCGCCTGTCCTTAGCATGTTCGGTGCGGAGAGAAGAACATCAAGTTCTCCGTGCTCAAACACAAAGAATCGGCTTCGAGGGTTCAACCTATCAAGTAGCACAACGACCAAGTAGTCGAACCCTCCCGCAAAGTTTCCGTTGACCGCGAGCTGGTTTGGCCAGTCAATGGTCTTGACTTGAACGCGCTTTGTGCTCTCGTTTGTGACGATTACTACGTCCCATCCCTTTTGCGTTTCACCGTGAGCGAGATAAGCCTCAATGTTCCTTTTTAGCAGTTCGCCAAGAACGAGATATTCACCGATTGCAGCTGAGACAGAGCGGTTGTTGTTCATATAGGGCGTTGTGAGGTCTAACGTTTGAATTGAGCCGCGCCGTTAGGCGTCGGCTCGAATGAATGGTTAGGCCTCACTCGCCGCTTTGTGAGCAAGGAGAAGGTACTCTGCGAGCTTCTTGCTCTTGATTTCATCAACGGCTTTGAGCTTCAAGTGACGCCGACCCTTGCCTGAGCCTTCAAGATAGCCGAGATCGTCTTTGATCTTGGCTCCGCTTCCGAACTCGACGGATACATGCTCTTTGTACGCGAAGACACCACAGAACTGGACCCCTGAAGAGAACAGGATTCCCCCGTACTTGACCTCTTCGGACGCGCCTTTGAATGTCTTCTTCACCAGGGCACGGACGGCCTCGACGATCCCGTAGTTGGTTTCGCTGAGAAGTCGGACATCTTCGACAAGGGACTGGACTGACTTTGTAGCCATGTTGGGTGAAAAGGTAGGAAGGTTCGTAGATGAAGCGCGAGTACGTTTGCGTGGGGCCTAACTTTGTTTTAGGGCGACAGTTCTGCCGCATAACATCGGGATGCTGGATAACATGTTCTGCAAGTGACTGTTTAGAAGCAGGAACCACTCGCAAGGAAAA
>NZ_JAOAUU010000045.1 GCF_030157465.1 Zoogloea sp. | reverse complement strand
CCAGATGCTCTTGACGCCCGGCTCGCCGTCGCCCTTGCGCCCGATGAAGCCGCCGAGCATGGCGATCAGGCGCAGAACCTGATTGACCTTGGGTTTGGGCGGGGGGCGTTTGCCGTTCAGCGCATAGGCGACGCGGATTTCGTCGGGCTCGAACGCGATGCCGGCGTCCACTTCCGGATGGGTGCGCCCAAGGCGCATCAGGTGACCGATTCGCCAGGCCACGACCAGATACAGCGCAATGGCACGCTCCAGTTTCGGGTAGGCGTCGAGTTGCAGCGCTTCAACGCGGCAGCCGTTCTTCAAGGTGTGAAAGAGCAGTTCCACTTCCCATCTCGCCCGGTACCAATCGATCAGCGTCACCGCCTCGTCGAGCGTGGCTACCTCGCGATTGCTCAAGAGCCGCCACTGCACGGGTTTCACGCCACTGGGCGCCTCGACTTCACTGGCCAGCACCACGCTCACGGCCACCGTGCCGCCCTCGCCATCGGGCAACGCCTGGCGCAGCACGCGGATTTCCTGGCGCACCGTGCGCGCCGCCTGGCCCTGGCGCGAGGCCATCTGGAACTGGACTTCGCCCAGCACGGGTGCCGCGGCCAGCGCTGCGCTCAGCTTCGGGGCGCCCTTGCCCAGCGAGCGGTCATGCTGTGAGCGGATCAACCAGTCGGCCGGCTCGCCCAACTCGCGTGCGCGGCGCATCAGCGCCACGATGTCCGCCTCCCGGTCTGCCACATACACCAGGCGCGTCTCGGGCAGCGTCTGCGCCTGCTCGGCCACCCGCGCGTAGCCTTCGAGCCAGCGCAGACTCTCGGCAATGCCCTCCCGCGGCGCCTCGCCCTGCTTGAACGCCCGCGCCCACATCCACGCGTCGATCACCCCGAGGGGTTCCCGGGCGGGCGTCACCGCGTAGGTCGGATGCACGTACATCCCGCGCTGGGCCTCGTAACTCAGGGGCCCCAGCCCCTGCGCCGACTTGCCCTCGAAATCCAGTTCGGTCGTGTCCTGGATGCACAGCACCACCGGATGCGACTGCATGCGCCGCGCGCTCGCGTCCCAGTGCGGCTGCATCAGTTCGCGCCAGTCCACCGCCTCGCGGCCCAGGAAACGATAGGCCGCATGCATTTCCGCCGCTCCGCGGCAGGCCTCGGGAATACTTGCCGAAGGCTGCTCCCCGAGCCGCTCAGCCAGCAGCACCAGTCGCTTGTTCAAGCGTTTATCGCCCAAGTCCGCGCCGCCAAACTCCTCTTCCGCCCACGTCATCGCTTGTCCGAAAAATCACTCAGAGTCATAGATTACGAGGG
>NZ_JAOAUU010000044.1 GCF_030157465.1 Zoogloea sp. | reverse complement strand
TACTCAAAGCCCCGCAGAAAATCTCTGCGGGGCTTTGCTCGTCTACTCACAACATTTGGAAGGCTTCTCGCGCGGGGAAGGGCGCGATCTCGTCAAGGCAGGAAAACCGGGTCGGAAAACACCAGCGTGCCATCCGCGCGCATCATCAGATTGTCGGGGTTGAGGATGTCCGGCTGCACGGGGTAGCCTTCGATGAAGTCAGAGAGCGCAACAATCGCGTCCACAAGGCTGGCCGGGAAATCCGGCGGGGGCTCCTGGGCGATGTGGTAAAGCGCCAGGCGACCGCGGTTCTCGCCCAGATTGGCCCATTTTTCGCAGCCTTCCCAGTAGGCTTCGGAGAGGCGGCGTCCGAGCGCTTCGGCCGCACCGGAGACGGGCAGTAGCCGCTCTATTTCGAGCAGGCGGAAGGAGTAGCCGTTGCTGGCCTTGCCGATGATGCCGTGGTCGGCATACAGGCGTGGGAAGTGAACTCCGGTGGGGCGGTCTTCGGCGGCGAGGTAATAGTAGTCGGCGGGCGAGCTGACCACTTTGAAAACGCGTTCGTCATCACCGGCGTCGAGAACAATGGAGGCCTCCCCCCTACCGAGTTCGGAAAGACCGTCGAGCAGGGGGTGGGCCGGTACCGGATCGGCAATGCAGGCAACTTCCGTTACCTGCGCCGTTCCGATGCTTGGAGGGTCGATCATCGCGGACCGACGTGAATCAACCGATGATGTTGTAGCCGGCGTCCACAAAATGTACGCCGCCTGTCATGTTGCGGCCAGCGTCGGACACGAGGAAGGATACCAGCGCGCCGATGTCTTCCGGGGTGACCAGACGGTGCAGCGGCGAGCGATCGACCGCGGCAGCCATCAGGCCGTCGAAGCCGGCGATGCCGGAGGCGGCGCGGGTCATCAGCGGGCCGGGGGAGACGGCGTTGACGCGGATGTTCTTGGCGCCGAGTTCAAAGGCCATGTAGCGGGTGGCGGCTTCGAGGGCTGCCTTGCACAGACCCATCATGCCGTAGTTGGTGATGACTTTTTCGCTGCCGAGGTAGGTCATGGTGATCAGCGAACCGCCGCCAGCCTTCTCGAGCAACGGCTCGGCCTTGCGGGCGAGGCGCACGAAGGAGTGGGTGGACACGTCCATCGCCAGCGCAAAGCCGTCGGCGGAGGTGTCGACGACGCGGCCGTGCAGATCGTCGCGCTTGGCGAAGGCCATGCTGTGGATCGCGAAGTCGAGCTTGCCGTACTTGGCGTCGATCTGGGCGAACACGTCGTCCACGATCTCGGGCTTGGTGACGTCGAGCAGCATGACGTCCTCAACGCCCAGGCGGCTGACGATGGGCTCGATGAAGGCCAGGGTCTTCTCGTTCTGATAGGTGATGATGACCTTGGCGCCGGCCTCGATACAGGCTTCGGCCACTCCGGTGGAGATGGATTTTTCGTTGGCGATGCCGGTGATCAGGCCTACTTTGCCTTCGAGATTGATGATGGGTTTCATGGGGGGCTCCTGGGGATGGTTAAAATTTACTGCACTGCAGCAAACGCAGACCGTAGAATTGTCTCGCGTTACTGTTACGTGCAACTTTCTGATTAACGGTACGATTCCATAATTACACAGCCTGATTGTTGCGATGCATCAAAAAGAAACCGAAAACCCTCCGGGGCCGGGCGTGATCCCGGTCTATGTTTTCCTCGATTTTGATGGGGTGACCCATCCGTGGAGCGAGTCGGAGGATTTTCGCTGTCTTCCGGTGCTCGAGGCGGTGCTGCGCGACTATCCCGAAACTCGGGTTGTGATTGCGTCTGACTGGCGCACGCTGTTTTCGTTGCCGAAGCTGGTGGCACGCTTCTCGGAAGACATCCGCGAGCGGGTGATCGACACGACGCCGGCGATCTTTCCGCGCAGCCCCAACGAGCTTTACGGCCTGCGTGAGCGGGAGGCGCGGCAGTGGCTGGCGGCCAAGGCGCCGCAAGCGTCGTGGGTGGCGATCGACGATGCGCCGGGCAACTGGCCGAGCCGCGACCGGCTGGTGCTGACCGATTTCAAGCAGGGTTTCACCGAGGAAGACGCTGGCCGCCTGCGTCGCCTGCTGGATGCTTTCCGGTTGGAGAGCAGTCAGTCGTAAGGTCAGTCGTAAGTATTGGCGGTATGGAAAAACGAGCGGCGCGAGCCGCTCGTTTTGTTTTCAGAACTGCCGCAGGAGCGGCGATTCGTCCATCAGGGCGATCTGTTCGCGAAGCGACAGGATCATGTCCTGCCAGTAGCGCGGAGTGTCGAACCAGCTGAAGGCGGCTGGGAAGGCGGGGTCATCCCAGCGCCTGGCGATCCAGCCGGCGTAGTGGATGAGGCGCAGGGTGCGCAGGGCTTCGACGAGGTGAAGGCTGGCCGGATTGAAGTCGGCGAACTGTTCGTAGCCTTCGAGCACGTAGTCGAGCTGGCGTGCCATCGCCGGGGCGTCGCCCGAGAGCAGCATCCACAGATCCTGGATTGCCGGGCCGTTGCGGGCGTCGTCGAAGTCGACGAAGTGCGGGCCGCTGTCGGTCCAGAGTACGTTGCCGCCGTGTACGTCGCCGTGCAGGCGGATGTTGGGTACTTTGCCTGCACGTTCGAAGCAGCGACGTGTGCCGTCGAGCGCCTGGTCGATCACCGAGCGCCAGGTTTCGCGGAGTTCGGGCGGCAGGAAGGGGCTTTGCAGGAGTTCGTCGCGGGGTTCTTCGCCGAAGCTGCGGATGGTGAGGTCCGGCCGCTGCATGAAGGGCTTTTGCGCGCCGATGGCGTGGATGCGCCCGAGGAAACGGCCGAGCCAGCCGAGTACGGCAGGATCGTCGAGTTCGGGTGCCCGGCCGCCGCGGCGGGTAAACAGGGCGACGCGGAATCCTTCGTAGCTGTGCAGTGTGCGGCCGTCGATTTCGAGGGCCGGCACGGCGGGAATCTCCGCTTCGGCCAGCTCGGCCAGGAAGGCGTGCTCCTCGAGGATGGCCTCGTCGCTCCAGCGGCCGGGGCGGTAGAACTTGGCGATGAGCGGGGCGGCGTCTTCGATGCCGACCTGATAGACCCGGTTTTCGTAGCTGTTTAGGGTGAGCAGGCGGCCGTCGCAGCGAAGGCCGCTGGCTTCGACTGCGGCCAGCACGAAATCCGGGGTGAGCAGCCCGAAGGGGGCGGCGGTCACGACTCGCCGCGCTCGCGCACGTAGGGTTCGTGGAGCTTGACCGGCATGGCCTTGGCGGCGTGCTTGGTGCGCATGCGCAGGTTGAGCATTTCGACCAGTACCGAGAAGGCCATCGCGAAGTAGATGTAGCCCTTGGGAACGTGATGGCCGAAGGCGTCGGCCATGAGCACCACTCCGATGACCAGCAGGAAGGACAGGGCCAGCATCTTGACGGTGGGGTGGCGGGAGACGAATTCGCCGATGGGGCCGGAGGCGATCATCATCAGGCCGACCGAGGCAACCACCGCGGCGATCATGACCTGGAGGTTATTGACCATGCCGATGGCGGTGATGATCGAATCGAGCGAGAACACGATGTCGATCACGATGATCTGCATGATCACCGCGGCGAAGGTGGCCTGCACGGCGCTGGAGGCTTCGCCTTCCTCGCCTTCCATGAGCTGGTGGACTTCCTGGGTGCTCTTCCAGACGAGGAAGAGGCCGCCGGCAAGAAGGATCAGATCGCGCCCGGAGAAGCCGTGTTCGAGCACCGTGATCATCGGTTCGGTGAGCCCGGCGAGCCAGGAGAGGACCATCAGCAGGCCGATGCGCATGAACATCGCAAGGAACAGGCCGATTCGGCGGGCGAGGGCGCGCTTTTCCTTCGGCAGCTTGTCGACGAGGATGGAGATGAAGATGACGTTGTCGATACCCAGCACCAGTTCGAGGGCGGTGAGGGTGAGAAACGCGATCAGCAATTGCGGGTCGGTCAGGAATTCCATGGCTTTTCAGTGCGTTGTGGCAGGGATATGCACCCGCCGGGGCGGGTGCACGGCCTGAATGGTCGCATGAAACGGCGCGGCAATGACTACCGCTGTGTGTCAGTGGCGGATGGCGTAGGCGCGCATCCAGCGTTGCATGCGTGCCGCCGGCATGGGGCGGGCGATGCCGTGGCCCTGTACCAGGTGGCAGCCGAGCTTGAGCAGGGCCTGGCGGTGGCGCGGGGTTTCGACGCCTTCGGCGATGATTTCCCGGTGGAAGGCGGCCGCCAGGCCGATCATGCTTTGCACGGTGGCGAGGTCGTCGGCGTCGTCGAGCATGTTGTGGATGATCGAGCGGTCGATCTTGATGCTGCGCACGGGCAGGCGGCGCAGGCTGCTCATCGAGCCGTAGCCGGTGCCGAAGTCGTCGATGGCGAAGCTGACGCCCAGGTCGTTGCAGGCGGCCATGATCCTGGCGATGGAGGTCAGGTCGCCGAGGGTGGTTGATTCGAGTACTTCGAGTTGCAGCAGGCTCGGGTCGAGCTCGGGGTGGGCGCCCAGCACGCTGCGCAGGTGGGGCACGAAATCGGGGTGGACAAGGTGGCGGGCCGAGATGTTGACGCTCATCCGGGTCGTGATGCCGGTGGTGCGCCAGGTGTCGAGCTGGGCGACCGCGGTGGCGAGCACCCAGTTTCCAAGATCGATTTCGAAGCGCGATTCGCTGACCGTGGGCAGGAATTCGCCGGGCAGGCGCAGGCCGAGGGTCGGGTGTTTCCAGCGGATCAGGGCCTCGACGCCGTTGAGGACGCTGGTCAGGGCGTCTACCTTGGGCTGGTAGTGGAGTTCGAGTTCACCGTCGTAGAGGGCGGATTCAACGCGGATTTGGGCGTCGCGATGGGCGCGCAGGCGGCGGTCGCGTTCCGGGTCGAAAAGCTGGAAGGCGTTGCGGCCCGACTGCTTGGCGAGGTACATGGCCTGGTCGGCGTGGCGCAGCAGGGTGTCGGGATCGGAGCCGTCGAGGGGGCAGAGGGTTACGCCGATGCTGGCCGTGACGCTGAGCACGTGGCCGTCGATCGTGACCGGTTCGGCAATGCTGGCGAGCAGGCGGTCGAAGACCTGTTCGCATTCGTCGCTGTGTTCGAGGCCGTTGTAGATCAGCGCGAACTCGTCGCCGCCCATCCGCGCGACCGTGTCGCCGGCGCGGGTGGAGGCTTGCAGGCGGCGGGCGATTTCCACCAGCAGGCGGTCGCCGATGTCGTGGCCGTGGGTGTCGTTCACCGGCTTGAAACCATCGAGGTCGAGATAGGCGACGGCGGCGAGGGTGCCGTTGCGCTCGGCCTGGGCGAGGGACATCCGCATGCGGTCGGCGAGCAGGCTGCGGTTGGGGAGCTGGGTGAGGGCGTCGTGGTAGGCCAGGTGTTCGAGCTGGCGCTGGTTTTCCTTGATGTCGGTGATGTCGGTGAACAGGCCCACGTAATGGGTGGTCTGGCCGGCTTCGTTGCGCACCGCCGAGATGTTGCCGAGCTGGGCGTAGAACTCGCCGTTTTTCTTGCGGCTCCAGGTTTCGCCCTGCCACACGCCGTCGCGCACCAGGCTGGCCCACATTTCTTCGTAGTATTCGGCCGCGTGGAGGCCGGAGCGCAGCAGCCGGCTGTGTTTGCCGATGACTTCGGCACGGGTGTAGCCGGTGAGCGCACAGAAGCTGTCGTTGACCTCCAGGATGCGGGATTCCGGGTCGGTGATGATGATGCTTTCATGGGCGTGGCGGAACACGCTGGCGGTGAGGCGCAGGTGGTCTTCGGCGGCGACCCGGGCGGTGACGTCGTTGAGGGTGCCGGAGGTGCCGACCAGCTGGTTGTCGGCATCGACGATGGCGCGTGCGAAGAGGTCGAGCCAGCGCATGCTGCCGTCGCGGCATTGCACGCGCAGGGTGACGCTGCAGTGGTCGCGCGTGCGCTCGACGAGGGGCTTGAGGGCTTCGCGCCGGGCGTCCCGGTCGTCCGGATGGAGATAGTCGAGGAAGCTGTGGCCGATGGCTTCGTCCACCGGAACGCCGGTGATCTCGGTCCAGGCGGGGTTGAGCAGTTGCCAGCGGCCGCGGGCGTCGGTCTGGAAGATGACTTCGCGCACGCTGTCAAAAACCTGCTGGTAGCGGAGCTGGCTTTCGAGCAGGGCCTGGGTGGTGCTGCGCATGGCGCTGATGTCGGCGATGCTGCCGATCATCCGGAGCGGGCGGTTGTCGTTGTCGTATTCGACCACGTCGCCGCGGTCGCGCACCCAGATGTAATGGCCGTCGGCATGGCGCAGGCGGTATTCGCAGGCGTAGCTGCCCTGGCCGGCCCGGCAGGCCTTGAGGGCGGCGCGGACGCGGGCGCGATCGTCGCCGTGGATGAGGTGCAGCCAGGCGTCGCAGGGGTGCTTGAGCCATGTGTCAGACAGCCCCAGCATGGTGCACCAGTGCGGGTTGTGGCTGGTCTGGCCGCTGCTCAGATCCTGGTCCCAGACGCCTTCGCCGATGGTGGCCAGCACATCGGCCAGCTGCCGCTGGCCGCGCAGCGCGGCGTTGTGCTCGCGCATGCGCTCGCTGATGTCGCACGAGAAGCCGAGGGTGCCGACAATCTGGCCGTCACGGCCGCGTACCGGGGCCTTGTAGGTTTCAACCCAGATGGTGGAGCCATCGCTGCTTTCGATCTGTTCGACCTTGGTGCGCGGACGCCCGGTGGCGATCACCTCGGCGTCATCGACCCGGTAGGCTTCGGCCCGCTCCGTCGGCCAGACATCCAGGTCGGTCTTGCCGATGACGGACAGCGGTGAGGGCTGGCCGCAGGATTCGGCAAAGCTGCGATTGACGATCAGGAGGCGGCCGCTCCGGTCTTTCAGCCACAGCAGCAGCGGCAGTCCGTTGATCAGGGTTTCCGTGCCGATTGCCGCTGCCGCCGACGGTTCGGAGCTGCCGAGTTCCAGTTGCGCGATCGGCGTGGTGCCGGGCAGGCCGCCTTGCCAGGCCTTGAGCAGGGTGTCGGCAGAGAGGAATTTCAGGCTCGGTCCGTCTTCTCCGACGGGTACCGAAGCGAGGCCCTGCGTGAGCAGGCAGGAAAGTGCGTCGAGCAGGGTGCTGTCGGGCGACAGACGGTGCGCTGTGGGGTGCGACGAATCCTGGGTGGGGCGAGCTGACGTCATCCTGGCTTATTAGTATTTGCTGTTGTTCGCGATGGTGCCGCTGGCACATGGCTTTGCCAAGGAAGGAAGTCCCATCCGGAGGGGCGAGAAGCGGGCGAAACGCACGCTGGGCGGAGATTTTTCCTTGTTGCCACCGTTGGCGGGGCGTTTCGGGGCAATTTCAGGGGAGGCCCGGCGCCGGACTTGCGGAGCCGGGTTGCCTGCTGCGGGCAGGATGCCTAGCCCGCCTTGCCGTCGGCCCGGCGGCTCAGGTAGATCGGTACGACGCGCATGGCCAGAGGCGTGAATACCGCCAGCCAGCCGATTCCGGCAAGGGCCAGCAGAAAAGCCTGGCCTGTCGGCAGCAGATCGGCCAGGAGGCGGACGAAGGCCACCGCGTGCAGCCCGAGGGCCAGGCTCCAGGTGAGCGTGTCGGCCACCAGTGGACGGCCGGAGTGGCCAAGCGTGACGCGCGACACCATGGCCACGGTCATCGTCGCGAAGTAGCCCACCGCCAGCGCGTGCAGCGGCGCGAGGCCGAGGGTGATGATGCCGGCGGTGTGCAGCAGCCCCTGCACGCCGCTGAGCAGCCAGCCCACCCCCAGCCACACGAAGCCGAGATGCAGCATGGCGAGAAGGCGCACTGCGAAGCTGCGCCGCAGCTGCCATTTCCAGCTCAGCCACAGGGCAGTGCCGGCGGCCAGCAGATCGGCCGGCCAGGCCAGGTGGGCGAGATCGGCCATGGCCAGCGTGCCATGTATGACGCTGGCGCCAAGCAGCATGCGGAGCGTCCAGTCGGGCCGCACGACTTCGTATTTCGGCAGTGCCGAGCTGGAGAAAAACGGAATCATGCGGTGGCTGACCACCATGAAGATAGGCGTCAGCACCCACCACACGCCGATCGAGATGCCGATGCGCGCCGCCAGCGGGTTGCCACTGGCCGCAAAAACGATCCATGCGACCAGCCCGAGGCAGCCCGCGCCGATGGCGCACCAGGCTGAGCCGGGATGCAGCCGCGCCTTGCCCGGCGTGAAGGCCGCCGGGAAGAGCAGGCGCGCCACCAGCAGCCAGCCGGCGAGCACCAGGCCGAGCCCCGCCACCATGACGCTGGTCATGCCCAGCAGCAGGCCCGTATCGAAGATCAGCCAGCCCCCGGTGAGGCACAGCCAGGGCCGCCGGGCCGCGCCGCCGGGGGTGTCGGGCAGGCCCTGCCAGCGCGGGATCACCGTCATCAGGAAGCCGAAGACGAAGAACGGAAAGATGCCGTAGGCCGCCCACAGGGCATGGACCCAGGCGGGTGGCCACGGCCAGGCGGGGCCGGCAAAGAGGCCGGCGCGGGCCAGCAGCTCCCAGGCCCAGGGCGCAAAGGCCAGCAGCGCCTGCACGGCGCCGGCCAGGAACATCGATCGGTGCGGTGCGGCAAACAGGATGGACAGGCGCGACTGGGGCGGCGGGTCGGCGGGGGGCTGTGCCTGCGGATGGTTGCGGGCCTGGAGCTGGACGGGTTTTTCCATGGTGGCGGGAGGGCCTTTGCAATGCCTGCGGTGAGCGCGTGTAGGGTTAAAATGCGCGGCTGGCACTTGGCCGGAATTGAAAGTCAGCGCGATGAGCACCGAGAAGATCGATATCCCCGGCCTGTTGAGCCGAATGCCCCTGTTTGGCGCCCTGTCGCCGGAAGACCTCGCCCACATGGCTGCGGCCACCCGCGAGAAGCGGCTGCAGAAGGGCGAGCGGCTGTTTCAGCGGGGCGAACTCCCGAAGGGTTTCTTCCTGGTCGTCTGGGGCCAGGTCAAACTGGCTTTCACGTCGGCCCAGGGCAACGAAAAAGTGGTTGAAATCCTCGGGCCGCTGCAAAGCTTCGGCGAGGCGGTGATGTTTCTTGATCAGCCCTACCCGGTGCTCGGCGAGGCGCTCTCCGACACGCTGCTGCTGCACATCGGTTCGGCGGCGGTGTTCGGCCAGATCGAGCAGGATCCGCGCTTTGCCCGCAAGCTGCTGGCGGGCATGTCGATCCGCCTGCATTCGATGGTGCGCGACGTGGAATCCTATGCGCTGCGCTCGTCCACCCAGCGGGTCATCGGCTACCTGTTGCAGCTGGCCGACAGCACGCCGTGCGCAGCGGGCGGCCGCCATGAGGTCGAACTGCCCACCAGCAAGCAGGTGATTGCGTCGCGCCTGAGTCTGACGCCGGAAACCCTGTCGCGGATCTTCCACGAGCTTTCCGACTCCGGCCTCATCTCGGTGCAGGGCAAGCATATCGTCATCCACGACGCAGCCCGTCTCGCCGAGCACGACTGAGGCTGCTCAGGCCGCCGCCGCGTGGCGGATGTGGATGCGGAATTCGCCCTCGGGGGTGGTTTCGGTGCGATGGGTGTAGCCATTGCGGCGGAGGATGTCGTAGAGCGGCCCCGGCTCGCGGTACAGAATCAGGATCACCTCGCCGCCAGGCGGCAGGGTGTCGAGGGCTTCAAGGGTCAGGTTGAGGGGTTCCGGCGGCATCAGGCCGCGGGCATCGACAATCACGGGCGCGGAAGTTTCGGTCATGGGAAGGGTCTCGGGTGGTTGGGCAGACGCCGGCGGGGACGTGCCAGATTGACCGAAGCAGAGGCCGTCGCCCTTGAGCCGGGTCAAGGGCGCGCGGCGATGTGGCGCAGGTCGCATGCGGTGGCCTGGAATGGGTGATAAATTCCGCCCCATGCCGAATGAGACATCATCGTGAAGGAAGGTTCTGCCCTGCTGGTCGCCCTGGCGCTGGCGGCGGGAATCGCCTATTGGTCCGACCACTACCGTACCGGCGGCTGGGAAGCCACGCCCGCCACGGAAGGGCCTTTTCCCTATCAGCCGACCCTTGCGCCTGCCAGGGCGCCGGCTGGCCTGACGGTTGCGCCGGAGCGCCTGGAAGTGCATGGCACCGAGGACGCCACCGCCAGGGCCGCCCTTTGCGCCGAGCTGCTGGAGGTGATCCAGGGCGTGGATGCGGCGCTGCTCCATCCCCAGTCGCCGGCCTCCGCCGAGCAACTCGTCCTTCGCCGCCGGGCCTACGTCGAAAAACGGATTGCGCTGGGCTGCTGAGGCGGCCGGCTTTGTTCCGGCCGGGGCGCACGCTCAGTGGCTGGTGCCTTCCGAGCGCTGGATCTTGTTGAACAGGTTGTACTTGCCGATGGGCTTGCTGGCGGGCAGGCGTTTGATTTCCTTGAAGGTGCTGGCGTCCAGGAAGATCAGCGCGCCGTCTTTTTCCATCAGGCTGGCGATCACGTAACGGCCGTAGCGGTCGAATTCCACGTGGGCGAAGGTTTTGCCCGGTTCGGGGCGGATCTGCGCCACCACGGCCAGTTTTTGCTTGTCGATCACCTGCAGGGTGTCACGCGCGGTGGGGCTCATCATCGAGTCGACCCAGGCGTAGGGGCTTTTCTCGTGGCTGCGCAGGAAGAAGCCGGGGCCGAGGGTGGGAATGGTGGCGATGGTCTGCCAGTTTTGCATGTCGATCACGCTGACCTGGGCGTCCTTGAGGTTGGTGCTGGCCACCACCCGGTGTCCGTCCCGCAGCCATGAAATGCCCGAGCCCAGGTGCGGCATGCCGGGCAGATCCAGCGCGGCGATGGGGCGGCGCACGTCGAGGTTCACCACCTGGCCGCGGCCTTCGCGGCTGGCGCCGACCAGGTTTTCGTAGCTCTGGGTGAAGAAGAAGTCGTCCAGCGGCACGTCCAGCACGGTGCGGCGGGGGTTGAGGAAGCCTGGCGTGGCGATCGCTTCGCCCATCTTGTAGTCGTGCACGTAGCCGTCGAAGAAGGGCTTGGCGTCGGGGTCGTAGGAAATCTCCCAGACTTCCGGCAGATCCTTGAGGCCGGCGATGAAGCTCTTGCGCGGGGCGGCGTCGTACACCGCCGAGATGCGCGAACTGGCGTCGCCCTTGAGGTTGGTGCCCTTGATCACCTTGAGCAGTTTCAGGTCGGCGTCGAAGATGACCAGGTTGCCGGGCAGGTAGTTGGCCACCGCCACGAAGCGCCCGTCGCTCGATACGGCGGCGTTGCGGGTGTTGATGCCGGCGCGCACCTCGGCGACGACTTTCAGGTTCCAGATGTCGAACTTGCTCACCCAGCCGTCCCGCGAGGCGAAGAACACGTAGCGTCCGTCGGGCGTGAACTTCGGCCCGCCGTGCAGCGCGTAGCGGGACGGGAAGCGGTGGATGCGCTCCATGCGGTCGCCGTCGAGCACGCTCACGTGGTGGTCGCCGGCTTCGACGACGATGAACAGGTTCATCGGGTCGGCCCTGGCGATGTCGCCCTGGCGGGCGTCGGGCAGGCTGCCGGGCGGGAAGGGCTCGAGGCGCGAGGCGCGGATGTCGGCCTCGCTCCAACTCGGGGCTGGCGTGACGGGCGAGTAAACCCATTCAGCCAGCGCGTCGATGTCGGCGGCCGACAGCACGGCGCCGAAGGCCGGCATCTGCGTGGCGGCGCGCCCGTCGCGGATGGTGGCGACGGCGTCCTTGCGCTTGAGGCGTTCGAGGCTTTCGGGGAGCAGGGCCGGGCCCATCGCGCCGAGGCGGCTGGCGCCGTGGCAGCTGGCGCAGTGCTGGGTGAACAGCGCCGGGGCGTCGGCGCGGGCCGGGCTGCTCAGGCCGCCGAGGGCCAGCGCGGACAGGAGAAGCGTGGAGAAAAGGCGTTTCATCGCGGGATTCCTTGTACGCGTCAGGCCGCCGGAGCCAGGCGTATCCACGGCTTCACTTCCAGGCGATCGCCTTCGGCCACGCCGATTTCGGCGTTGTCGAGGTAGCAGCCGGGGTCTTCCTGCCAGGGGTCGCCGGTGAGTTGCTGGGCGCGCACGCGGGTGTTGCCGTTGCACATGGCGAGGTAGCGGCATTGGGCGCAGCGCCCGGTGACCGGCCGTGGCGATTGCTTGAGGCCGGCCATGAGCGGATCGGACAGGTCTGTCCAGATGTCGCCGAACCTGCGTTCGCGCACGTCGCCGAGGGTGTGGTGCCACCACATGGTGTCGGGGTGGACCTTGCCCAGGTTGTCGATGTTGGCGACGTTGATGCCGCTGGAGTTGCCGCCCCACTGCATCAGTTTGGCCTCGACGTGGGCGGCGTGTTCGGGGAAGCGGCGCTGCACCCACTGCAGGAAGAAGGGCCCGTCGGCGTCGTTGTTGCCGGTGGTGAAATCACGGGTGAGGCCGCGGGCTTCGTAGTTCCAGGCGGTTTCGAAGAGCAGCTCCATCGCCTCGCGGGTGAGGATGTGGTGGGCGTCGTCGGCGCGGTTCTTGTTGCCGCGGCCGGCGTAGTTGAGGTGCGAGAAATAGAAACGGTCGATGCCTTCGTCCTCGACCAGTTGCAGCACGCCGGGCAGGTCGGCGGCGTTGTCCTGGGTCATGGTGTAGCGCACGCCCACTTTTACGCCCAGCTCGCGGCACAGGCGCAGGCCGGCCAGCGAGCGCTCGAAGGCGCCGTCGAGGCGGCGGAAGCGGTCGTGGGTGCCCTTGATGCCGTCGATGCTGACCCCCACGTAGTCGAAATCGGCGGTGGCGATGGCGTCGATGTTCGATTTGTCGATCAGCGTGCCGTTGGACGACAGGCCCACGTAGAAGCCCATTTTCTTGGCGCGGCTGGCGATTTCGAAGATGTCGGGGCGCAGCAGCGGCTCGCCGCCGGAGAGGATCAGCACCGGGACGCGGAAGCCCTTCAGGTCGTCCATCACCTTGAAGACTTCGGTGGTGCCCAGCTCGCCGGCAAAGTCCTTGTCGGCGGAGATCGAGTAGCAGTGCTTGCAGGTCAGGTTGCAGCGCCGGATCAGGTTCCAGATCACCACCGGCCCGGGCGGATTGCGCTTGGGCCCTATGGGGGTGGGCGCGGCAATCTCGCGGATGTAGCTGGAAATTCGGAACATGGCCTGACTCTCCTGAGGGTTTTACGGATTGTCGCTGCCGCGGGGCTGGCGGGGCCTTGATGGGAGTCAATGGCGGCGGGAGGTGGTGGATCCGGCCGCCCGGGTTGGGCCGGGGCCTATTTGCCGCCCCACGGCATCACCGGCACGGTAGAAATGCTGTTGGCCGGGGCGCCTTCGATGAGCTTGCGGCTGATCGCCAGGTAAACAAGGGTGGTGTTGGCCTTGTCCCACAGGCGCACGACGCGGGTTTCCTTGAAGAGCAGCGAGGTGTCTTCGGAGAACACCGTTTCGCTCTCCGGCAATTTGGCCGGCAGGGTGATCGGGCCGGTCTGGCGGCAGGCCAGCGAAAACTGGGACGGATCCTGGGCGAGGCCGAAGCTGCCGGACAGGCCGCCGGTGCGGGCCTGGCTCACGTGGCAGGTCACGCCGGGCACCTTCGCGTCATGGAAGGCTTCGACGCAGATCCGGTGATTGGCGCCGACCAGCTTCCAGGTGGTGGTCACGCAGCCCACCTCGTCGGCACCGGCCGCCGTGGCGGCAAGGCAGAGCAGGGCGGCGGGCAAAAGTCGTTTTGGCAGCATCGGGGTTTTCCTTTCTGACAGAATGGGCGCACGCCGGGTTTGTTCCGGACGTCATCCAAATCCACTCTACCCGAATCGCCGTTACCTCATGGCCATTGTGCATCCCGAAGGCTGGCGCGAGCTGGCTGCCAGCGGCGCCGCCGGGCGCGAAATCGAAACCCTGGCCCGGCTCGCCGAGGGGCTTTCCGACGACTACACGGTTTTTCACGGCGTGCACTGGACGCGGGTCCGGAACGGCGGTTTTGCCATCGTTGGCGAGATCGATTTCGCCATCGTCGGCCCCACCGGCAAGCTGCTGCTCATCGAGCAGAAATCCGGCTTTCTGGCCGAAACGCCGGAAGGGCTGGTCAAACGCTACGCCAAGAAAGACAAAAGCGTGCCGCAGCAGCTGGCGCGCAGCGTCGATGCGCTGAGCCAGCGCCTGCGGGCGGTGTGCGGCGACGATCCGGTTTTTGTCGACGCCCTGCTGTTCTGCCCGGATTACGTCGTCAAGCAGCCTGGCACCGCCGGCCTCGATCCGGCGCGCATCGTCGACGCCACCAACCGGCAATACCTGCTGGAGATTATCCGCGCCATTCTGCCCGCCCACGGCGAGCGCCTGCCGAGCCGCCCGAAGGTGGAGCGTTTTCTCGGCGATGTGCTGCAACTGGTGCCCGAAGTGCATGCGGTGGTCGGCGAAGCCCACGCGCTGTACACGCGCCTCTCCGGCGGGCTGGCGGAGTGGGCGCGGCGCATCGAATGCGAGCCATTCCGGCTGCGTGTCATCGGCACCGCCGGTTCGGGCAAGACGCAGTTGGCGATGGCGGTCTTTCGCGACGCCCTAGCCGCCGGGCGGCGCCCGCTTTACGTTTGCTACAACCGGCCGCTGGCGGATCACATCGCGCTGATCGCCCCCCACGGCGGCGAGGTGGCCACCTATCACCAGCTCGCCGACCGTCTGTGCCGCGCCTGCGGTGAGGTGCCGGATTTCAGCCGCCCCGATGCCTTCGCGCGGCTGGAAGCGGCGCTCGACGCCCATAGCCCGACTGACGCTGCGTGCTTCGACGAACTGATCGTCGACGAAGGGCAGGATTTTCGCAGCGACTGGGCCGACAACCTGCTGCGCTGGCTGCGCCCCGGCGGCCGCGCCTGGTGGCTCGAAGATCCGCTGCAAAACCTCTACGAACGCCCGCCGGTGGCGCTGCCGGGCTGGGTCACGCTGCGTTCGGACATCAACTACCGCAGCCCGCAGGACATTCTCGGCACGCTCAGGCCGCTGCTGCCGCTGGAGCACCCCATCGAGGCCGGCAGCCCGCTCACCGGCCCGGAGGTGGATATCCTCACCTACGCCAGCCCCGATGAACTCGTCAGCACCTCGGTGCATGCCGTCACCCGCGCCATCGGCCTCGGCTTCAAGCGCTCGCACATTGCGCTGATCAGCTACCGCGGCCGCGAGCATTCGCTGCTGGCGCCCCTGGCCCGGCTCGGGCCGTATTCCCTGCGTGCGCCCACCGGCCGCTACGACCTGCTGGGCAATCCAATCCTTACCGACGGCGACATCCTCATCGACTCGGTGCTGCGCTTCAAGGGCCGCGCCGCGCCCTGCGTGATCCTCACCGAAATCGATTTCGAACAGCTCGACGACAAGGCCGTGCGCCGGCTTTTCGTGGGCGCCACGCGTGCCACCATGAAGCTGATGCTGGTGGTGTCGGAACGCTCGAGCGCCGTGCTGCGGGCGCGTCTCGCCGCCGCCTCATGAACCCTCTCCCGGAGATTTCCATGCCCCAGCATTGCTTTACCTACGGTTCGCTGATGTGCGATGACATCATGGCCGCCGTCGCCGGCCTGCGCGCGGCAGCCGTACCCGCCCGGCTCGACGGCTACCGGCGCTCGCCGGTGATCGGCGAGCACTACCCCGGCATGGTGCCGGCCGCCGGGGACAAGGTCGAAGGCGTGCTTTACCTCGAACTGCCCGACACCGCCTGGGCGCGCCTCGATGCCTTCGAGGGCGACGAATATCGCCGCGAGCAGGTGTCCGTGGCGTGTGCCGACGGCCGCATCGAAACCGCCTGGACCTACGTTTTCAAGCCCGAATACGCCGCCCGGCTGGCCGCCGGCGCATGGGATTTCGAGCGTTTCCTGGAAACCGGCAAGGCCCGTTTCGAGGCGCGTTACCTGGGTTTCGACTCCCTCGGCCAGACATAAAAAACGGCGACCCGCAGGCCGCCGTCGGTGTGCTGCCGTCCGTCGCCGATCAGATCACGCCGTCCGGCTGTTCGCCGCCCAGCACCTCGAGCAGCGCCGGGATCAGGCGCGCCAGTTCGCCGCTCATCAGCGCGAAGTCGGCTTCCATCTGCATGTCGGTGGCGTCGGCCTGCTTCTCGGCTTCTTCCTTGATGATGTCGAGGAAGGCGAGGCGCTTGATCTCCATCTTTTCGGTGAGGATGAAGGAGATGCGGTCGTCGAAGGTCATGGCCAGGCGGGTCGGCAGCTTGCCGGCGGCCAGGTGGTCCTGGATGTCCTTGCCGTCCAGCGCGTGGCGCACGTAGCGCACCGCGGCCTTCTCGTCGGTCACGGCGCGCAGTTCGCAGTCGAGGTCGATGGTGAAGTTGCCGGCGGCTTCGTTCGCGGCGAGCCAGGCGGTCATCACCGACACCGGTGAAAGCTGGGTCTTGACCATCTTCACGGGCAGCTCGTCCAGCGTGTCGCGCAGGGCTTCGAGGATTTCCTCGGCGCGGGCCGGGCTGGAGGCATCCACCACCAGCCAGCCGCCCACCGGGTCGATCCACGCATAGGCCTTGCGGCGGCGCGTGAAGGCGCGGGGCAGGAGTTCCTGCAGCACGGCTTCCTTGATTTCCTTCATCTGCTTGCGGCCGGGCTTGTAGCCCTGCTGGGCTTCGATCATCTCGGCCTTGTCGGCGGCGACTTCATTGACCACCGACGAGGGCAGCAGCTTTTGTTCGACCGCCAGCGCAATCAGAAACTGGCCGCCGACGGCCAGCACGAAGCGGTCGTCCTTGGTCGGCGAGGCCCAGCCGCTGGTCGACATGTCCTGGCTGCCGCAGGGCTGGAAGGGGCGAGCGGCGAGCTTTTCCTGAAGCGTTTCAGCCGAGAGGCCCCAGTTTACGGGGAGACGGTAGATCTGGAGATTGCGGAACCACATGGCGGGATAAATCCGTGCTGAGGGAAAAGAGGCGGCATTGTAGCGATTGCCGGGCCGGGTGCCAGCCCGGAAAAGCGGGGGGGTTTCAGGTGCCGGCGGGCCAGCCATTCTCCGCCATCACCGCTTCGATGGGCATGCGCTCGGCCCAGTGTTCCATCTCGAGCATGGGCCGGGGGTAGAACTCGGCCACGTGGCCGATGCACAGGATCGCCACCGGGCGGGCGCCTTCGGGCATGGCGAGCAGTTTTGCGAGTTCGAGCGGCTCGAAGATCGACACCCAGCCGAGGCCGATGCCTTCGGCGCGGGCGGCCAGCCACATGTTCTGGATGGCGCAGGCGACCGAGGCCAGGTCCATTTCGGGCAGGGTGCGGCGCCCGAAGACGTGTTGCTCGCGTTTGTCGGCCAGCGCCACGACGATCACCTCGCCGGCATCGAGGAGGCCTTCCACCTTGAGGCGCATGAAGTCTTCTTCGCGCTCGCCCAGGGCGCGGGCGGTGGCCTTGCGCTCCACCTCGACCAGCGCGTGCATGGCTTCGCGCAGGCTGCGGTCGGTGATGCGGATGAAGCGCCAGGGCTGCATGAAGCCCACGCTGGGCGCGTGGTGGGCCGCCCACAGCAGGCGCTCGAGGAGCGCCGGCTCCACCGGGTCGGGGCGGAAGTGGCGCATGTCGCGCCGCTCGGCGATGGCGTGATAGACGCCGGCGACTTCCGCGTCCGGGAAACGGTGGGGGTTGGGAGCGGCCATGATGGAGATCCGGTATCTGGGCGATTTGCAGGGACGACTTCAGTCGCCCGTTTTTTCGTTGATCGACCACCGATGGGCGACTGAAGTCGCCCCTGCAGTTCGTCTTTGGTGGTTGATCGAAGCGTTTACTCGTCGAGCAGGAAGACGCGGACTTTCTTGCCCTTGATCTTGCCTTCGGAGAGGCGTTTGAGCGCCTGGCGGGCAATGCTGCGCTCGACGGCCACGTAGGTGGATTGCTCGTTCACGTTGATCTTGCCGATCTGGCTGGCGGTAAAACCGGCCTCGCCGGTGAGGGCGCCGAGCACGTCGCCGGGGCGGATCTTCTCCTTGCGCCCGCCGAGGATCTGCAGGGTGACCATGGGCGGCACCAGCGGCGTCTGCACTTCGGCCTGCAGTTCGGCGATGGATTCCCACACCGGCTCGAAGCCGTTGGTCTGGGCGATGTTGGTGACCCGCTTCTTTTCGTAGGGAGCGACCAGGCTCAGGGCCCAGCCGTTTTCGTCGGCGCGGCCGGTGCGGCCGATGCGGTGGACGTGCACCTCCGGGTCGGGGGTCACGTCCACGTTGATCACCGCTTCGAGCTTGGCGATGTCGAGGCCGCGGGCGGCCACGTCGGTGGCCACCAGCACCGAGCAGCTGCGGTTGGCAAACTGCACCAGCACCTGGTCGCGTTCGCGCTGCTCCAGTTCGCCAAACAGCGCCAACGCGCTGTAGCCCTGGGCCTGCAGCACCGCCACCAGGTCGCGGCATTGCTGCTTGGTGTTGCAGAAGGCCAGCGTGCTTTCCGGGCGGTAGTGGCGCAGCAGCAGGCCCACGGCCTGGAGGCGCTGGTCGGCGGCGACTTCATAGAAACGCTGGCGGATCTTGTCGGCTTCGTGCTGGCCGGCCAGGGCGATCTCCTGCGGCTGGCGCATGAACTGGCGGGCCAGGCGCACCACGCCTTCGGGGTAGGTGGCCGAGAACAGCAGGGTCTGGCGATTACGCGGGCAGGCCTTGGCCACGTAGGCGATGTCGTCGAAGAAGCCCATGTCGAGCATGCGGTCGGCTTCGTCGAGCACCAGCGTGGCGAGCGAATCGAGCTTGAGGCTGCCGCGGGAGATGTGGTCCATCAGCCGGCCCGGCGTGCCCACCACCACGTGGGCGCCGTGGGCGAGGCTGTCGGCCTGCGGGCGGATCGGCGTGCCGCCGCAGAGGGTGAGGATCTTGATGTTGTCTTCGGCGCGGGCGATGCGGCGGATTTCCTGGGTGACCTGTTCGGCCAGCTCGCGGGTCGGGCACATCACCAGGGCCTGCACGGCAAAGCTGCGGGCGTCGAGGCGCTGGAGCAGCGGCAGCGCGAAGGCGGCGGTCTTGCCGCTGCCGGTTTTTGCCTGGGCGATCAGGTCGTGTCCGGCCAGGGCCACCGGCAGGCTGGCGGCCTGGATCGGCGTCATCAGGTGATAGCCGAGGCGGGTGAGGTTGGCGAGCACCGGGGCTGGCAGGGCCAGCTGGTCGAAAGGCGCGGCAACGACGGCTTCGGGGGGCGGGACGAAAGTGGCTTCCGCCGCGGGGGCGAGGGAGGCGTCGGGGCCGGAATCGGCGTCCGGCGCGGGGGGCAAGGTCGAGTTCATGCCGGATTATCGCGGAAAGCAGGCGGGTGCGGCGGGATGGCGGGTAAAAGTCCGGCCCGCCGGCTAAGAGCGTGTCCGTAAATAGCCCGGCGTCGGCCTCTTCTTTACGGACACGCTCTTAGCGCTGCAGCTCCTGTTGCCAGCGGGCCCGCTCCCTGGCCACGCGTTCCTGCACGCGGCGCTGCTCTTCCTGGTCGGCCCGGCGCTCGGCGTCCTGCTTCTGGCGTTTCTCCCATTCGGCCCGGCGTTGCTCTTCCTCGGCCTTGCGGCGGTCGGCTTCTTCGGCGCGCTGCAGCTCGGAGGAAACCTGGTCGGCATAGCGCTTGCGTTCCTGGAGCGCCCACTCGCGCTGGCGCTCTTCTTCTTTCCTGGCGTAGTCCTTGCGGCGTTCGGTTTCCTGTTCGCGGCGTTCGGCTTCCTGCTGGCGGGATTCGGCGCGCCGTCGGGCGGCCTCGGCTTCCTCTTCGGCGATCTCCTTGTCACTCATGTCGCCGTAGGTCAGGCGCCGCTCGGCG
This sequence comes from Zoogloea sp., assembly GCF_030157465.1. Lineage (GTDB taxonomy): Bacteria > Pseudomonadota > Gammaproteobacteria > Burkholderiales > Rhodocyclaceae > Zoogloea. The sequence goes on along the minus strand of NZ_JAOAUU010000044.1, from coordinate 46,624 downwards.
GCCATCAGGCGGGCCTGATGGGCTTCATAGGCGGGATCGCTACCGGCCGCCCGGCTGATCTGGCGGAAGGCAAAAACCGAAAAGAAGATCTGGATCAGCATGCCGATGATCGCCAGCCCGCCAACGACGCCCAGCATGATGAGCATCGGCGAGGGCTTGCCGCCGGCCTTGAGCGCTTCCTTCAGGGGGAGCGCGGGGCGGATTTCCGGTGCTTCGGGCTGTGGTTCGGGAGCGGGAGGCGGGGGCGGCGGCGGTGCCGGGGGTTCGAGAAGGCTCGCATCGTAGGCCGCCCGCCGGCCGGGGTTGGAGAGCACCCACCAGGCTTCCTTGATGACCTGTATCTGCTTGTCCGCATCGGCCTGATTCAGGCCGTGGGCGCCGATCAGGTAATACTTGGTCAGGCGGATCTGCGCGGCGTGGATGTCGCCCTCGCGTGCCGAGGGGCTGAGCCCGAGGATGTCGTAAAGGGTGGTCGTGGCCGTCATGGAAGGGGCTCAGGGGTGCTCGAACTGGGGCGGATTATATCGGCGGGATAGCCCCGGCGAGAACGCCAGCCTTCACGCTGAGGGCATGATTCGGGCCGCCGGCCCGAGCGGCGCTCAGGCGGTGGGCAAGTCGTCCGCGATGCGCCCGTCCACCAGCCTGATCACCCGGTCGCAGCGGGCGGCGAGGCGGGGGTCGTGGGTGACGATGAGACAGGCGCAGTGGCTGTCGCGGTTGAACTCGCGGAGCAGCGCAAAGATGTCGTCGGCGGTGCGGGTGTCGAGGTTGCCGGTGGGTTCGTCGGCGAGGATCAGGCGCGGCTTGAGGGCCAGCGCGCGGGCGATGGCGACGCGCTGCTGCTGCCCGCCGGAGAGCTCGCCGGGCTTCTTGTAGGCGTGGGCCTTGAGGCCTACGGCGTCGAGCAGCTGCAGCGCGGTGGCTTCCAGTGCGTCGCTGGGGGCGCCGTGGGCGATGATGGCCGGCATCATCACGTTTTCAAGGGCGCTGAAGGCCGGCAGCAGGTGGTGAAACTGGAACACGAAGCCGATGCTGCGCCCGCGAAGCTGGGTGATTTCGGCCTCCGGCAAGGTGGCCGTGTTGCGCCCGGCAAACGCGAGCCGCCCGCCGGTGGGGCGCTCCAGCAGGCCGATGATGTTGAGCAGGGTGCTCTTGCCCGAGCCGGAGGGGCCGATCAGCGCGGCAAATTCGCCTTCCATCAGCGACAGGTCCAGCCCGTGCAGCACTTCGGTTTCGACCGGCGTGCCAATGTTGTAGGTTTTGGTGAGGCCGGTGAGTTCGATGACGGGCGCAGTCATGAGCGGATCGCCTGTACCGGGTCCATGCGGGCGGCGCGGCGGGCCGGGATCAGCGCCGAGGCGAGGCCCACCGAGGTTGCGACCAGCGCGGCCATGAGGATGAAGCGCGGTTCGAGTTCGGCGGAAAACAGCGGCGTGCCGTCGGCGTTGCGGTAGATGGCCGAGAAGGTCTGGAGCAGGCCGAAGGCGAGCAGGCTGCCGATCACCGAGCCCACGGCGCCCACCAGCGAGCCCTGGATCAGGAACACCTGCAGGATCATCGCCCGGCTGGCGCCCATGGCGCGCAGGATGCCGATCTCCTTCTGCTTCTGGACGACGCTCACCACCAGCACGCTGGCAATGCCCAGCGCGACGATGATCACCACGAAGCTGCGGATCAGGTTGTTGGACACCGTCTGGTTGCGCAGCGCGGCGAGCAGCTGGGCGTTGGTCTGCATCCAGCTATCGACGGTGAGGCCGGTGGCGCCCTTGAGGCGGTCGGCAAGCGCCTGGGCCTCGAAGATGTCGGCCACGGTGAGATCGAGGCTGGACACGCCGCCGGGCAGATCGAGCAGGCTCTGGGCCAGCGGCAGCGTCACGAACACCCAGCGGCGGTTCAGATCCTTGTTGCCGATGTCGAAGATGCCGCCCACCTGCAGCAGCTCGTCGCGGCCGTTGGGCAGCATCACGCGCAGCTTGTCTTCAAGGCCGATGCCCAGATCCTTGGCCAGTTCGGTGCCGATCACGGCCCGCGGCCCCTCCACGGCAAAGCGGCCGGAGAGCATGTATTCGTCCATGCGCACGATGCGCCGGTAGAGGGTGGGGTCGACGCCCATCAGCGCCACCGATTTGCTGGCCTGGCCGCGCAGCGCGAAGGCCGGGCCGGTGGCCATCGGTGACACGGCGGTGACGCCGGGCATGTCGGCGGCGAGGCGGGCCACGTTTTCCCACTGGTCGATGGAGCGCAGGCGCTGGGCGCGGGGCTCGATGAGGGTGGCGAACGCCGGGTCGTCGATGGCGCGGAGGTTGGCTTCTTCGAGCGGGCGGATCACCACGTGGGCCTGGCTGCCGAGTACCCGGTCGACGATCTGGGCCTGCAACTGGGTGATGAGCTGGGTCAGGAACACGATCACCGCCACCCCGCCGGCGGTGCCGGCGAGAATCAGCAGGGTCTGCATGCGCCCTTCGCGCAAAAAGCGCAGGGCGACGAGGGGGGCGAAGGGCAGGCGGAGCTTCATCGCGCCGGCCCGGTGAGCCGGGACCCGGCCATCATTTGGTGAAACCCTGCGGAACCTGGACGCCGCCGACCTTCGGTTTCCTGGGTTCGCGGATACGCACCTTGTCGCCGTCGAGGGCGCCCGCGGCCGGCAGGATGGCCTGGTCGCCCTCGGCAATGCCGCCGAGGATTTCCACCCGGCCGATGCCGGTCAGGCCCAGGCTCACGTCGCTGCGGCGGGCGATGCCGTCCCTGGCGAGCAGCACCCACGGTTTGGCGCTGGCGGGTTCGCGCACGGCTTCGGCGGGCAGCACGAGGGTGGAATCCTTGTGGCCGGTGACGGTTTCGACCGAAACGGTCATGTCGGGGCGCAGAAAGGCGGGCGGGCGCGCCACGCGGAAGCGGATCTCGACGGTGCCGCGCAAAGGGTCGACGGCCGGGGCGAGGTAGTACAACTCGGCATCGAAGGCCTGGTTGGGAAAGGCGTCGGCCACGCCGCGGGCCTTTTGGCCAGTGGCCAGCAGACGCAGGTTTTTCTCGTCGACGGTGGCGTGGATGCGGGTTTCGCCGGCGTCGGCGATTTCCAGCAGCACCTTGCCGGCGCTGGCCACGTCGCCGGGTTCGGCCTTGCGGGTGAGCACCGTGCCGGCGGCCGGCGCGGTGAGGGTGAGCTGCGCGGCGCGGGCTTTGGCGTTGGCGAGCTGGGCGCGGGCCTGCTCGACGCGGGCGCGGGCGGCGTTGTGCTCGGTGCCGCCGGGGGCCTGGGCGAGCAGCTGGGCGCGGGCGGTATCGACGGCGGAGGCCGCGTTGGCGGCGTTGCGCAGCGCATCGTCGGCCTTGGAGCGGGCGTAGAAACCCTGGGCGACGAGCTGGCGGGCGCGCTCGGCTTCGGCCTGCGCAACCTTGAGGTTGGCCTCGGCCTGGGCGAGTTGCTGGGCGGCAACCGGGCGGCCGACTTGCACGGTCTGCTCGAAACGGGCTTCGGCTTCGGCCAGCGCCGCGGCGGCCTGGGCGATGAGTGCGGCGGCGTCGTCGGAGCGGAGTCGGGCCAGCACCTGGCCGGGCGCAACCAGGTCGCCCTCGCGCACGGTGATTTCGAGCACCGTGGCGGTCAGCGGGCTGCCGATGGCAATGCGCGCCGGCGTGGCGATGCGCCCGGTGGCGACCACCGACTGGGTCAGCGGCGCCTTGTTTACCGTGACGACATCCACGTCGCGGCCCTTGGGCCACAGCGCGACCGCCGCCACCGCGCCAGCCACCGCCAGCGCCACGATCAGCGTGCCGCCCTTCACGCGGCTTCGGCCAGCAGGGCGGCGGCGGGTGTCGAAGGCAGGTTGGGCATACGCCTGTGAAGGACTGCAACGAGGGGAGCAGGGGTGACGGAGCGCGTGATAGCCTTGAAAAACATCTTTTTGTTAACCGTGTTGCGATAGCTGAAATGGGAGGTTTGTCGTGCGTGCGATTCTGAGAGCTTTGGTGCTGCTTGTCATCTGTTCCCAGGCCTGGGCGCTGGGCCTGGCCGATCTGACCGACAAGGACGCTTCCGGCGGGCTGAAGGAGGCGCTGGTGCAGGGCGCTTCCAAGGCCGTGGGACAACTGGGTGCCGACGGCGGTTTCATGAACAACCCCAAGGTGAAGATCGGCCTGCCGGACAGCCTCGCGCCGGTTGAGGGCATGCTGCGCACGATGGGCCGCGGCAAGGATCTCGACGCCCTCGTCGCCAACATGAACAAGGCCGCCGAAGAGGCCGTGCCCCAGGCCAAGGCGCTGCTTGTCGATGCCGTGAAAAAGATGAGCGTGGACGACGCCAAGAAGATCCTGTCGGGGGGCGACGATTCCGGCACCCAGTATTTCAAGGAAAAAACCGCCGCCCAATTGACCGAATCCTTCCTGCCCAAGGTGCGCGAAACCACCGGCAAGCTGGCTCTTGCCGAACAGTACAACAAGCTCGCCGGCAAGGCCGGGCAGTTCGGGCTGGTCAAGGGCGACGACCTGAAGATCGAAAACTACGTGACCCGCAAGGCCCTCGACGGGCTTTACCTGATGATCGCGGAAGAAGAACGGGCGATCCGCAAGGATCCGATCGGCGCTGCCGGCAGCCTGGCCAAGAAGGCCTTCGGTGCGCTCGGGCAGTAAGCCTTGAACCTGCCTGCCGCAGGCTATCCCCGCCTGCTGGCGCTGGGCGATGCCGCCTTCACCGTCGAGTTCGGCGACGGCATCGCTCCCGAAACCCATGCCCGCGTGCTGGGGTTTGCCGCGGCGCTCGATACGCTGGCGGCTGACGGAAGGCTGCCCGGCCTTGTCGAACGGGTGCCGACCTTTCGCTCCGTCACCGTGCATTTCGACCCGGACCGGGCCGATTCCGGCGTGCTCGGCGAAACCCTGCTGGCCCTCGCCGGCGAAGGCCGCCGCGCCGCGGCCAGCGGCCGGCTGTGGACGCTGCCGGTGTGTTTCGACGACGATCTGGCGCCCGATCTGGCCGACGTTGCCGCTCGGGCCGGCCTGACGCGGGAGGCGGTCATCGCGCTGCTGACGGCCACCGAATTCTCCGTTTACATGCTGGGTTTTCTGCCCGGCTTTCCCTATCTCGGCGGCCTGCCGGCGGCGCTGGAGATGCCGCGTCTGGCTACTCCGCGCAGCCGTGTTCCGGCCGGTTCGGTGGCCATTGCCGGGCGCATGTGTGCCGTTTATCCGTGGCACAGCCCCGGCGGCTGGCGGCTGGTGGGGCGCACCGGGGCACGGCTGTTCGATGTCACCCAGGCGGCGCGCCCGGCCCTGCTGGCCCCCGGCGACCGGGTGCGCTGGCAGGCGGTGGGGCGGGAGGCGCTGGGCGAATGAGCCATGCCGCGCTGGAAATCCTCTCGGGCGGCATCGGCGTCAGCATCCAGGATGCGGGCCGTACGGGCTATCGCAGCATTGGCGTGCCGGTGTCGGGCGCCCTTGATCCGCGCTTGCTTGCTGCCGCCAATGGGCTTGCCGGCAACGCGCCGGACGTGGCCGGGCTGGAACTCCGGCTGGTCGCGACGGCGCTCAAGGCCGTGGGCGGCCCGCTGCGGGTGGCGCTGGCGGGCGATGTGTCGGCCCGGCTGCTTGCAGCCTCGGGCGACGGCCGTGCCGTGGCGGCGTGGTCGTCGGTTACGCTGTTCGATGGCGATGTGCTGCAGATCGGGCGCCCGCGGGGCACCGCCTACCTCGCGGTGGCGGGCGGAATCCTCACCCCGGAGATGCTCGGCAGCCGCTCCACCTACGCCCGCGCCGGCCTGGGGCAGTCGCTGGCGCCTGGCTGCCGGCTGCCCTGCGCGGTTTTTACGGGCGATCTGGAGCGGGATTGGCGTGCCGCCGGGCCTCTCTTTCACGCCAGCGGCCCGATTCGCGTGATGCCCGGCCCCCAGCTGGACCACTTCAGCGCGGCCGCACGTGAAGCCTTTTTCGGCACCGCTTTTGTCGTGACGCCGGCCCACGACCGCATGGGCCTGCGGCTGGCCGGCCCGTCTCTGCAGCACCTCGAAGGCGGCGCCGATATCGTGTCCGACGGGGTGACGCCCGGCGCCATCCAGGTGCCGGCCGACGGCCAGCCCATCGTGCTGCTGGCCGATTGCCAGACCGTTGGCGGCTACCCCAAGATCGCCACCGTCATCCGCGCCGACCTGCCGCGCCTGGCCCACGTAGAGGCCGGTGACGTGCTGCGCTTTTGCTGCGTCGATGCCGCCGAAGCCACCGCCGCCCGCCGCGCCCAGGCCCGCGGGCTGGCCGACTGGCTGGCGGCACTGCAGCCGGCCGGCACGCTCGATACCGCGTCACTTTTGTCCGCCAATCTGGCCGGCGCCGCGGTGCGCGGCGACGAGCCCTGAGCGGCTTTTTCAAACCTTCCAGAAAACGAGGCTTTCCGTGACCCGAACCGTCAATCTCAACGCCGATCTCGGTGAAAGCTTCGGTGCCTGGGAGATGGGCAGCGATGCCGAGATGCTGGCCACCGTCACCAGCGCCAACATTGCCTGCGGCTTTCATGCGGGTGATCCGCTGGTGATGCGCCGCACCTTGAGCCTGGCGAAGAAGGCCGGCGTCAGCGTCGGCGCCCATATCGCCTACCCCGATCTGCAGGGTTTCGGCCGGCGCCCGATGACGATTCCGGCGCCCGAGCTGGAGGCCATCATCCTTTACCAGCTGGCCGCGCTGTCCGGCATGGCGCGTGCCGAAGGGCTGACCATGTCCCACGTGAAGCCCCACGGCGCGCTCTCCAACATGGCCTGCGCCAGCCTCGAGCTGGCCCGCACCGTGGCGGCAGCGGTCAAGGCCTTCGATCCGGCGCTGATCCTCCTCGCCCCGGCGCTGTCCGAGCTGTGTCAGGCCGGCTACGAGACGGGCCTGCCGGTGGTGGAGGAAATCTTTGCCGACCGGGCCTACCTCGACGACGGCAACCTCGTGCCGCGCCGCCGCCCCGACGCCATGATTCACGGTGCCGAAGCCTCGCTGGCCCACGTCAGCGCCATGCTCGACGAACAGGCGCTGATCTCCGTCACCGGCAAGCGCCTGCCCACCACCATAGGCAGCATCTGCGTGCATGGCGACGGGCCGGATGCGGTGCGCACGGCGCGCTATCTGCGCGAGGAACTGCTCCACCGGGGTTACCGTCTGGTGGCGCTGGATGCCCTCGACGTGGCCTGAAGCCGCTTAAAAGCGCAGCCCGGCGGTCAGGCGTGTGGCGGTGATGCGGCTGAAGTTCTGATAGGGCTCGCGGGCGAGGTGTACAAACCAGTCCGGGAAGTCGTAGCCGAGGGAGGCGCCCCAGCCTTCCACCGGGCCCGTGTCGCCGATGCCGGTCTTGCGCAGGATGTCGACGGTGGCCCGCTGGCCGTCCCGCAGTGGCCAGCGGGCCACCGCATGGGTGTGCTGCTGGTGGGTGCCGAGGCGATCGTCGCGGATCGTCATCAGGTAAAAGGTGCGGCCGCTGTCGTCCCGGTAGCCAGCGGCCAGGGACAGGGCGTCGTTGGGGTCGAAGTTGAGGTTGAAGTAGGGCCGGGTGTTGGTGCGTCCGATGCCCGCCTGCACGAACCACGGCTCACCCAACTCCACGCTGAAGCTGCCGCCCCAGAAACCGCCCGAGGCCCATTGCAGCGAGGGTTGCAGCGCCAGCGTCGAGCCGCTGAAGGGCTGCCAGCTGGTATCCATGCTGCCCCGGGCCTGGTTGCCGAACGCCCGGTCGCGGTAGGCGCCCAGCCACACCGAGGAATCGCCCCGGCGGTAGCGCAGATTGAGGTCCTGTCCGCCGAAATTGCCGCCGTAGCGGTATTCGCCGATGCTGAGCTTGAAGGGCTTGTCAGCCGCCGCGGCCTGCACCGACGCGGCGTCGCCGGGCAGGCGGGCCTCGTCGCTGGCCAGGGCCGGGCCGGCGAGGCTGGCGACGAGAAGCACGAGGCGGCACGGCGTGCGCATGACAGGATTCCGTTCAGGGCGGGCGTATCGCGCCGATGATAGCGGAGCCGCTCCCCGCCGGAACACTCGCCCTGCCCGGCACAGCCCGCCGGGCAGGGCTGCGTGATGCCTTGCGCGCTCAGGGCCGGGCGTTGCCGTCCGTCTGGTACTTGGGCGAGCGGGGGCCGTACAGCATTCCGTTCTGCATCCCGGCGCCCAGCAGGCGATAGCTGGTGATGCCGGCGATCGGGTGCGAGCGGTTCGTCGAGCTTTCGATGATCTGGCTGACGACTGCCTGAACCAGCAAACCCACCAGGCCGCCGCTCGAATTGCGGCCTTCCGCGCTGGAGGCGGTGGCCGTGCCGTTCCACAAAACCTGTTCCGAGCGCAGATCGATCAGGCGCGCTTCCGCGGTGACGCGGCTTTCGCTCGAGATCACCGTGTAGCTGGTGCCGTATTCCTTGACGGTGATGTAGAGCGCGGCGTCGGCACCGAAGATTTCCCGCAGTTTCTGCAGTTTGACGTCGTGCATTTCGGCCGGGTTGTGCAGACCGTTCTGGTGGAAGGTTTCATCCACCAGGCTCACGGGAAAAACGTAATAACCCGATTCGGCCAGCGGCAGCGTGACCTGCGACAGCATGCTGTAGCTGGCGTTGATGTCCGGCGAGCCGTTCAGCGGCGGCAGCACCAGGATCGAGGCCGGCCGGCTTTGTTTGAACTGGGTGTAGTCGTACGGGCTTTTCGTCGTGGCGCAGCCCGTGGTCAGGGCCGCGGCAAAGAGGGCCAGGCAAGCGCCCTTCACGCTGCGGGCATTCAGAATATCCAGTTGCATCAGCGGGCCCCTTGTTGTGGTTGTTTGACTTTGCGCAGCAGAAAATCGATGTACGCAGCGCTTTCGGGGTAGCGCGTTTTTTCGGCTTCGAAGTATTTCAGCATCTGGTCCGGATGTTCGGCCTGGGCATGCAGGATGCCCAGGTGGGCCAGGTAGCCGGGCGGGACGGATCTGCCGCTGGCGCGGGCCTCTTCAAGCCCGGCTTCGAGCGTGGCGATCTGCTCCTGCGGGGCCTTCTCCTTCATGAAGTGCCCGTAGAGCTGGGGTTGATAGTCACCCCAGTAGTAGAGCGGCTGGGGCTTGGTGGCGCAGCCAGCCATTAGCAGGGCGCCGGCGATCGAAAGGCTGGCCGCCACGTTTGTGCAGCTAAGACGTGTCATGGTGGATTTTATGTTTTGAGGATTACTGGCCGGGTTGCCATGCACCGGACTGGATGCCATTGACCAGGTTGTTGACGGCCTCGCGCATGGCCAGATCGAGCACCTTGCCGTTCAGGGTCGAGTCGTAGCTGGAGGTTCCGCCAAAGCCGATGATTTCCCGGCTGTCGAGGCTGTATTCACCCGCGCCCTGGGCCGAGAAGACGACTTCCGAGCTCTGCACGTTGACCACGTTCAGGTTGACCTTGGCGTAGGCGACCTGGGATTTTCCCCGCCCGAGGAGGCCGAACAGTTGCTTGTCGCCGGTTTCCTTGCGGCCGAATTCGGTGACGTCGCCGGTGATCACGTAGGCTGCGCCCTTGATGTTCTGAGCGCTTTTGGCAAAGCCGGCCTCTTGCTTGATCTCGCTGAGATTGTCCCGGTCGAGCACGTTGAAACGGCCGGTCTGCTGCAGGTGGGTGATCAGGATGGTCTTGGCCTGGCTGCCGAGCCGGTCGACGCCATCCGTGAAAATGCCGCGCATGTAGTTGGAGCGGTTGTCGAACTTGCCGACCGAAATCAGGTTGCGCGTGCCGCTGTAAGGGGTGCCGGCGCTTGCAACCTTGGCGACTTCCAGCGTGCGGGATTGCTCCGTTGCGCAGCCGGCGACCAGACATACACCGCCCAGCAGGGCACAGCCGGCAAGAAATTTGCCTGCATTGATTTTTTTCATGATGGGGAAACGCTCCTGGGTTGAAGAACGGGTGGATGAGTGATGCGGAATCGGGCGGAAGGCCCGATGAGGGCGTCATTATCCTTTTTTCAGGGCATGCCTGCGCAGGGATGTGCCCTCTTGTCATAAGTCGGCGACGCCGGCTCCCGTGCCCTCGCAAGCCCGCGTGACGCGGATACGACAGGATGCCGTTCAGGGCGGGACGATTGGGCCGATGATAGCGGTGCCACCGCACCAATCTTGAACAGGCAGGCCCATTGCTGCGGCGAGCTGCCCCTGCCACGCACCCGCGCGACCCGAGGAGGAACAACCATGAACAACGTCTCCCACATTCCGTCCTACCTGTCGGCCGAGCATCTCGGCCCGTGGGAAACCTACCTGGTCCAGATCGACCGGGTCGAGCCCCACCTTTCTGCCGAGCTGCGTCCGCTGGCGCCTCTCCTTACCCGGCCCAAACGGGCACTGATCGTCGATGTGCCGATCCGCCTCGACAACGGCGAGATCGCCCATTTCGAGGGCTACCGGGTGCAGCACAACCTCTCGCGCGGGCCGGGCAAGGGCGGCATCCGCTACCACCCGGATGTCACCCTGGCCGAAGTCATGGCCCTGTCGGCGTGGATGACGGTGAAGAATGCGGTGGTCAACGTGCCCTTCGGCGGTGCCAAGGGTGGCGTGCGGGTCGATCCCAAATTGCTGTCGATGCCCGAACTCGAACGCCTGACCCGCCGCTACACCAGCGAGATCAACATTCTCATCGGCCAGGACAAGGACATTCCGGCGCCCGACATCAACACCAACGAGCAGGTCATGGCGTGGATCATGGACACCTTCTCGATGAACGAAGGCAAGACCTCGATGGGGGTGGTGACCGGCAAACCGATCAGCCTTGGCGGCAGCCTTGGCCGCAAGGACGCCACCGGGCGCGGCGTGTTCGTGTCCACCGTTGAAGCGGCCCGGCGTCTGGGCATGCAGATCGAGGGCGCCAAAGTGGCGATCCAGGGTTTCGGCAACGTGGGTGAAGCCTCTGCCCGGCTTTTCGCCAACGCCGGTGCCAAGGTGGTCGCCCTGCAGGACAGCAGCGGCGCCATCGCCAACCCGGCCGGCCTCGACGTGCGGGCAGTCAAGGCCTTTCGCCACCAGCACGACACCTTGATCGGTGCCCCCGGCGCCGAAACCATCGATGCCGGGCACTTCTGGCGCTGCGACGCGGACATCCTCGTCGCCGCCGCCATGGAAAACCAGATCACCGCCAGCAACGCCGGCTCGATCAAGGCCCGCATCCTCACCGAAGGCGCCAACGGCCCCACCACCCCGGAAGCGGATCTGATCCTGCAGGAAAACGGCGTCACCGTGATTCCGGACGTGCTCGCCAACGCCGGCGGCGTCACGGTGAGTTACTTCGAGTGGGTCCAGGACATCAGCGCCTTTTTCTGGACCGAAGAAGAAATCAACGCCCGGCTGGACCGGATCATGCGCGAGGCCTTTGCCGCGGTGTGGGATGCGGCGCAGGCGAAGGGCGTGGTGATGCGCACGGCGGCCTTTGTGCTGGGGTGCGAACGGGTGCTGATGGCGCACAAGCTGCGCGGGCTGTACCCGTGACGGGCTAAGCACAGGATGCCGGCCCCTTTGCCGGGCGCGTTCGGGCATCCATCCGTCGATGCCCGCCTGAATTTATGTGAAAGGGGTATTCCTTTCGGGTTTTTAAGGCTCTCCCGGCCAAGCGGAGCTGACGCTACCCGCGCCGGGAGGCTAAATCTTTCACTCCATTTTTCCGTAATGGTTATTACCCTGTTTCGCGCGCGGGGGCCGGACGGGCGCCGGCGAGGCGGGACCGACAGGATTCTGCGGTCCGTCCAGGGCGAGGTGGAGCCGATCCGAGCCAACACAACACTATAAAGAGACACGTGGGGAGCAATGCATGGCCGGTCTTTCATGGCAGTCCTTGAGAACGCGACTGGTCGCCGGGGCCTTGTGCGCTTCTGTCGTGTCGATCTGGATCGTTACCCTGATCATCGGCACCTATCTGCGTTCGGACATGGAGCTGGCCATCTCGGCGCAGCAGTTTTCGACGGTCTCGCTCATCGCTTCCGAGATTCACCGCTCCGTGAATGAACGGAGCGCGATCGTGGAGAGTCTCGCGCAACGCCTGGGCCGGCTCGGAGACGTTAATGGCGCCAGTGCGCAGGCCCTGCTCGACTCCCAGTTCGGACTCGCTCCGCTGTTCAACTGGGGCGTCATCGTGGTGGATGCGGACGGACTCGCCCTCGCCAGCGAGCCGGCCAGGCACAAGCGTGTCGGTACGCGATACGGGGATCTGCCGTACTTTGCCCAAGTGAAGACGGCAGAGAAGCCCGTCATCACCCCGCCGATGACAGGCCGGCGCACCGGCGCGCCGGTGATCGGCATCGTGATGCCGATCCGCACGCCGGAAGGCCGCTACGTCGGTGCGGTGATCGGGGTCATCAATCTCCGCGAGCCCAACTTTCTCGACCAGATCAGCAACGCCAAGTATGGCCATACCGGTGACTTTCTCATCACCGACATCGCGTCACGCATCTGCATCGCGTCGTCCGACAAGCGCCGCGTGATGAATGCCGGCCCGGCGGCGGGCGTGAATCCTGTCTACGACCGCTATCTTGGCGGGCATGAAGGCTCCGGTGTCGCCGTCAGCTCCCGGGGTATCGAGGAGTTGTCGTCGTCGGTGAAGATCGGCACGACAGGATGGCTGATGCAGTCGGTGCTGCCGACCCAGGAAGCCTTTCTGGTGGTCCACCAGATGCAGCGGCGCCTGCTGTTCTCGGCGGTGGCGCTGACCCTGTTCGCGGGGCTGGTGGCGTGGTGGTGGGTGCGCCGTCAGTTGAAGCCGCTGGAACGATCCGCCGTCCTGCTCGACGAGATGCGCCAGGGCAGCCGGCCGCGCCAGCCCTTGCCCGTCGAGCGGGAAGATGAAATCGGCAAGCTGGCCGTGGCCTTCAACGGGCTGCTCAAGTCCATCGTCGACCAGGAGGCGCTGCTCGCCCGGATCGCCGCGACCGAGCAGGTGCGCAAGATCCTTACCCACGTGCCCGGCATGGTCTTCCAGTATTGCCAGCACCCGGACGGCACGGGCGCGTTTCCGTTCGCCAGCGAGGCGGCGCGGGAACTCTACGGCGTGAGCCCCGAAGTCCTGGAGTCGAGTGCCAGCAGCATCAGGGAGCTTGTCGCGCCGGAGGACAACGAGCGCTTCTTCATGTCCCTCCAGCAGTCAGCGACGAGCATGGAGCGCTGGCTTGTCGATTACCGCATCCGTCCGTCCGGCGGCGGGGTCAAGTGGCTGCACATGGATGCGGTGCCCGAACTGGATGAGGCTGGCAGGATCGTCTGGTATGGCTTCGTGACCGACGTGACGGCGACGAAGGCGCTGGAGCACGAACTGGAAAAGCACCGCCTGCACCTGGAGGAACTCGTCCGGGACCGGACCGAGCAGCTGGAGGAAGCCCGCAATATCGCCGAGTCGGCCAACCGGGCGAAGAGCACCTTCCTGGCCAACATGAGCCACGAGATCCGCACGCCGCTCAACGCCATCACGGGCATGGCCTACCTCATGCACCGCACCGGCGTCACGCCCGAGCAGGCCGACCGCCTGAACAAGATCGAGGCGGCCAGCAATCACTTGCTGGAGATCATCAATTCCATCCTGGATCTGTCCAAGATCGACGCCGGCAAGCTGACCCTCAACGCCGAAATCATCCAGATCCAGAAACTGCTCGCCAACGTGGTGTCGATCATGAACGACCGCGCCGCGGGCAAGGGCCTCCGGCTGAACATGAACGTGCCCGCGCACCTGCCGGGCTTGGTTGGCGACGGCACGCGCATCCAGCAGGCGCTGCTCAACTATGTCGGCAACGCGATCAAATTTACCCGCCAGGGCAGCGTCACCATCGGGGTGAAGGTCGAGGCTGACGAGGGCGAGCACGTGCGTTTGTGCTTCGAGGTTCAGGACACGGGGATCGGCATTGCACCCGAGGTGCTCGGAAAAATCTTCAATTCCTTCGAGCAGGCGGACAGCTCGACGACGCGCGAGTACGGCGGCACGGGCCTGGGGCTGGCGATCACCAAGCGGCTGGCCGAGCTGATGGGCGGCACGGTCGGCGTGAGCAGCACGCCCGGCGTGGGCAGTACCTTCTGGTTTACCGCGCGGCTCGGCAAGTGCGAGCCGTCGGGTACGGAGCACGGCGTGCCGGACTTCGACAGGGCCGAGGCGATGCTGGCAGAGGCCGGCCAGGGCAAATCCGTGCTGCTGGTCGAGGACGAACCCACCAGCCAGATGGTGGCCGAGGAGTTGCTCGCGGCCGTGGGCTTCCTTGTCGACACGGCGGACAACGGCAGCCAGGCCGTCGAAATGGCCGAGCGGAAGGCCTACGACCTGATCCTGATGGACATGCAGATGCCGAAGATGGACGGCATCACGGCCACCCGCTGCATCCGCCAGTTGCCGGGACGCCAGTCGGTGCCGATCCTCGCCATGACCGCCAACGTGTTCAGCGAGGACAAGTCCAATTGCCTCGACGCCGGCATGAACGATTTTCTGACCAAACCCGTCGTGCCCGAGGTGCTCTACTCGACCCTGCTGCGCTGGCTCGGCTGACACCGCGCCCACCGGCTTGCCGGTGCGTGTTGATCCTGACGTTTTGCCGGCGGCCCAAAGGTCTGGCTGTCATGCCCCTGTGACACGGCCCCGGTATCCTCGTGGCCCCGCCACCCTTCAGGCTGCCCAGTGATTCCCGCCGACGCTTCTTACGGCTCCGATCGTTCGGGGCTGATTTCCGGATTTCTTTTTCGCCCCGGCGCTGCCGGTTCCCCGCTCGATACGGCGGGCGCGGCGCGGTGGCTGGCGGGGGTGGGCGCCGAGGCGAAGGCCGGCGACGGCGCCTTCGCCTGGCTGCATTTCAACCTAGCCCACGCGGCCACCGAGCGCTGGCTGCGGGATCACCTGGGCGAGGTGGACGAGTTTTTCGATGCGCTGCACGAGGGCTCGCGCTCGACGCGCATCGAGTACGCCCACGCCGCGCTGATCGCGGTGGTGAACGACGTGCTCTACGAGTTCGACTTCGAGCCCTCGCAGATCGCCACGCTGTGGATGTGGGTGGATGAGCGCACGGTGGTGACGGCGCGGCTGCAGCCGCTGCGATCCATCGACCGCCTGCGGGCGGCGGTGAAGCGGGGCGAGAGCTTCGGCTCGTCGGTGGCGCTCCTGACCCACCTGCTGCGTGACCAGGCCGACGTGCTGGTGCAGATCGTGCGGGCCGCCACGGGGCGGGTGGACGAGGTGGAGGACAGCCTGCTGGCCGAGCGGGTCGCCCGCAGCCGGACCCGCCTTGGCGCGCTGCGCCGGGTGCTGGTGCGCCTGCGCCGCCTGCTGGCACCGGAGCCGGGGGCCTTGTTCCGGCTGCTCAACCAGCCGCCGGGCTGGGTGGCGAATGAGGACGTGCAGGAACTGCGCCATTCGACGGAAGAGTTTTCGGCCGTGCTGGCCGACATGACGGCGCTGCAGGAGCGCATCAAGTTGCTGCAGGAAGAGATTGCCGCGCGGGTGACCGAAGAGACCAGCCGCAGCGTGTATGTGCTGACGATGGTGACCGTGCTGGCGCTGCCGATCAACATGATCGCCGGCCTGTTGGGCATGAACGTGGGCGGCGTGCCGCTGGCGGAGCATGCCGAGGGCTTCTGGATCGTCGTGGCGATCATCGCCAGCTTTACGGCGGTTGCCGGCTGGTGGGCCTTCCGGCGGCGTGAAGAGTAGGGCGACTGAAGTCGCTATGTCACCGCCGTCTATGGAAATGCATCAACCCGACGATGCACCCTGTGAGATCCAGGGGCCATGCAGATACTGTTAGCCCGCAGGGCGTAACCCGACACCAACATGAACATCGATGGACACGTCCGATGTCGGGTTACGCTGCGCTAACCCGACCTACCCAAGATTCCACAGGTAACGATTACAGAGCTCATTCATTAACCCCTACGGGCGGCGGATTGGCGGGCGCTTGGGGGTGTTCTTGGCCAGCAGTTTCCAGGCCACGCCGAACACGTCGTCGCCGCGGGACACGGCCTTGCGCGGCAGGGTGAGGAGGTCGTCCTCGGGCGTGGCGGCGGCGCGTTCGCAGGTGGTGCCGGTGAGGTAGCCGGCGGCGGCGGCGGCGTTCACGGCGCGGATGTCGTGGCTGCCGTAGGGGTAGCAGAAGTGGTCCACGCGCCGGCCGAGGAGATCTTCGAGGGCGGACTTGCTGTCGCCGAGTTCGGCGGTGATGCAGGCGTCGTCCTGTTGGGCGAGGCGCAGGTGGCTTCTGGAGTGGGAGCCGATGGTGAAGCCCATGTCCTGCACTTCACGCAGTTGCGCGGCGTTCATCAGCGGGGCGGGTTCGGGCCCCACGCCGTAGTCCCAGCTGGACGTGGTGCCGACAAGCCCGCTGACCGCGTAGATGGTGGCCGGGTAGCCGTGGGCCTTGAGCACCGGGGCGGCGTTGTCGAGAAAATCCACGTAGGCGTCGTCAAAGGTGAGCACCAGCGGGCGGGCCGGCAGCGGGGCGTTGCCGCGCAGGCCGGCGGCGGCCGCGTCGAGGCTGATGACCTCGTAGCCCAACAGCTTGAACATCGTCATCTGGGCCTTGAAGCGCGGCAGGTGGCAATACAGCGCGCCATGGGCCTTCACGCGGCCGGGAAAATCGCCAACCCGGTGGTACATCAGGATGTGCACGCGTTTCATCATGGGCCTTCGCAGGCTTCCCGGTAGACCGCCACGGTTTTGTCGAACATGGCTTTTTCGGTGAAGCCGGCTTCGAAGCGTTGCCGGGCCCGGGCGCCGCAGCGCGCGCGGAGCGCCGGGTCGCCGAGCAGCGGGGCGAGGGCCGCGGCCAGTGCGGCGGGGTCGTCGGGGGGGACGAGAAAGCCGCTGGCGCCATCCTCGACCACTTCGCCGATGCCGCCGACGCGGGTGGCGACGATGGGCAGCGAGCAGGCCGAGGCTTCGAGCAGGGTGAGCGACAGGGCCTCGCGGCGCGAGGGGGCGAGCAGCACGTCGGAGGCTTTGAGCAGGGCCGGCACGTCCTCCCTCAGGCCCAGGAAGCGGACCCGGTCGGCAATCCCGAGCGTCTGCGCAAGGGCCTGCATTTCAGGGCCGAGATCGCCTTCGTGGTCGCCGGCCAGGAGCAGCGTCCAGCGTGTGTCCTTGAGCAGGGCCAGGGCCTTGAGCGCGGTGTCGTGTCCCTTGGCGGGCACGATGCGGGCGGCCATCAGCAGGCAGGCCTCGTCGGGCGGCAGGCCCAGTTCGCGGCGGGTCGTGTCGCGGATGTGGGCGGGCAGGTGGGCGGTGATGTCGGCGATGCCGTGATGCACCATGCGGATGCGGGCGGCGTCGTAGCCACGCCGTTGCAGAAAATCGGCCACCGCCTGGGACACGGCGATGATGCGTCTGGCGCGGCCGAAATGCTTGCCGGCGTTGTCGGAGTGGGCGGTGGCCACGCTGGGCAGGCCGGCCAGCTTGGCGGCCAGCCCGGCGTACCAGGCGCCACGGGTCAGGTGGCCGTGGATCAGGTCGGCGCCGACGCGGCGGGCGTACAGGGCCAGGCGCGTGATGGAGGGCAGGTCGTAGAGGCCGACGAGGGGCAGGTCGATGCCGCCAAAACCGTCGGCGCTGAGCTGCTGGCCGAGCCAGCCGTCCATCGGGCCGGCGTAGAGCGCCTCGTGGCCGCGGGCGCGCAGGCCGCGCATCAGCTGCAGCGCGTGGCGTTCGGCGCCGCCGCTTTTCATGCTGTGAAGAACGGTGATGATTTTCATCGGCCGAGCACCTGGCGGTAGATGGCGAGGTTGCCGTCCACCATCGCGTCGATGGAAAACTCGGCAAGGATGCGGGCGCGGCCGGCGGCGCCAAAGCGTGCGCGCAGGGCCGCATCGCCGGCCAGACGGTCGATGGCGGCAGCCAGCGCGGCCACGTCGCCCGGCGGGCACAGAATGCCGGTGACGCCGTCCTGCACCGCTTCGGGCAGGCCGCCGGCGCGGCTGGTGACGATGGGCACGCCGGCCGCCGAGGCCTGCAACAGCGAGACGCCCAGGCCTTCCATGTCGGCCGGGTGGATCAGCATGTCGAGCCCGCCGAGCCAGCGCGGCAAATCGTGGCGAAAGCCGGTGAAGCGCACTGCGGCAGCAAGATTGCGGGATTCGACTTCGGCGCGCAGTTCGGCCTCGAGCGGGCCCTGGCCGAAGATCAGCACCTGCAGATCCGGGTGGCGCTCGAGCAGGCCCGGCAGCGCCGAGAGCAGGTAGCGGTGGCCCTTGCGGGGGATCAGCTGGGCCACCACGCCGGCCACCAGCGCGTTCGGCGGCAGGCCGAATTCGGCGCGAAAGGCGGCACGGTCGACGGGCGGAAGATAAGGCGCGGCATCCACGGCGCTCCTGACGCAGCTGACCTTTTGCGGCGCGAGGCCTTCGGACAGCAGCACCTGGCGGATGCCCTCCGAGATGGTGATGACGTGGTCGTACAGGCGGTATTTGAGCGCCACCGCCCAGCGGGATTCGGGGTTGTCCACCCGGCGCGACAGCACACAGGGCACGCCGGCCAGCTTTGCCGCCAGGCCGCCCCAGGTGTCGGCGCCGCGGCGGCTGTGGAGGTGCACCAGATCGGGCTGCTCGGCGCGAATCAGCCGGGCGAGCCGGAGGACGAGGCCCATGTCGCCGTCGCCACCCATCTTCATCGGCAGCACGCGGGCGCCGACGGGCTGCTGGCGGGACATTTCGCTGCCGGCGGGGCAGGCGAGCAGGTTGTCGACACCGCGCGCGGCAAGGCCTTCGACGATGTAGAGCACCTGCCGGGCGCCGCCGTAGAGGTGCTTGCCGGCTTCGACGTGGAGGATTTTCATGGGGCTGCGGCTCCGGCCGCGAGCATGGCCTGGGCACGTTCGAGCACCATTGCCGGGGTGATGTCGCGCAGGCAGGTGAACTTGCCGCCGCAGGTGGGGCGGCGCCGGCAGGGCGAGCACACCATGCCGAGCCAGATCACGCTGCCGGTGGGGCGGCCGGTGTCGGTGTAGGGGCAGGTGGAGCCGAAGATGGCCACGGTGGGCCGCGCCAGCGCGGTGCCCATGTGGGTGAGGCCGGTGTCGACGCCGATGAGCAGCGCCGAGTGGGCGATGGCGGCGACGGCCTCGGGCAGCCGGGTTTGCCCGGCGAGGTTGACGATGCGCGAATCGCCGGCCGCAATGCGGGCCGCGGCTTCGGTATCGCCCGGGCCGCCGAGGATGACCGGAATCAGCCCGGTGGTGTCGATGAGCCGGGGCGTCAGCGCCTGCCAGGCGTCTTCGAACCAGTGCTTTTGCGGGCGCGTGGTGAAGGGCGCGAAAACCGCATAGCGGCCGGAGGCGAGGCCGTGGGCGGCCAGCTTGGCGAGCACGGATTCCTGCGCCGCCGGGGTGACGGTGAGCGTGGGCAGAAAATCGCCGGCGTCGAGGCCGAGCTGCCGGGCGAGAAACTGGTATTCGGAGCCGATGCGCCCCTTTTGGCCGCTGCGGGGGATGACCTCGCTCATCAGCCACTGGCTGCCTTCCTTGGAGCCGAGGCCGACGCGCCGCGGGGCGCCGCTGAGCCAGGTGAGGAAGCCGCTCTTCATCAGGCCCTGCAGATCGAGGGCGGTGTCGAAGTGGCGGGCGTGGAGTTCGCGGCGCAGCTTGAGCACGCGGCGGGCCAGCTCGAGCTTGTGGCCGCCCTTCCACAGCTTGACCCACTCGGCCTTCGAGAAGGGAATGACCTCGTCGATGTCCGGGTCGGCCAGCAGCAGCTCGTGGATGCCCGGCTCGACCAGCCAGGCGATGTGGGCATCCGGGTGGCTGCGGCGGATCGCCGCCGGCAGGGCCGACGAGAACACCACGTCGCCGATGGCGGACGTGCGGACGATGAGGATGCGTTTCACGGGCGGCTTGCGGCGGGGCTCAGAGCAGCAGATCCCAGGAAACCGGGGTGCCGCGCTTCACGTCGTGCTTGACCGCCTTGCCCATCACCATGTCGATGAACTTGGGCGCCAGGCCGAGGCCCGGGCGGATGGCGCGCACCGAGGTGGCGTCGAGGATTTCACCGGCCTTGAGGTCGCGGGAGACGTACAGCGAGCGGCGGTAAACCTTGGACTTTTCTTCCTGGGCCGAGGCCGCGCCGTAGGTGATGCGGCCAAGGGCCTGCCAGGCGCGTTCGGATTCAAGCACCAGCGAGGCCATTTCGGCCGGTTCCATCGAAAACGCCGAATCGACGCCGCCTTCGGCACGGCTGAGGGTGAAGTGCTTTTCGATGACCGTTGCCCCCAGCGCCACGCTGGCGACCGACACGCCGGTGCCCATGGTGTGATCGGACAGGCCGACTTCGGTGCCGAACAGATCCCGGAGGTGCGGAATGGTGCGGATGTTGGTGTTCTCGGGGGTGGCCGGGTAGGTGCTGGTGCACTTGAGCAGGATGAGATCCTTGCAGCCGGCTTCGCGGGCGGTGCGCACGCTCTCGTCGAGTTCGGCCACCGAGGCCATGCCGGTGGAGATGATCATCGGCTTGCCGGTGGCGGCCACCTTGCGGATCAGCGGCAGGTCGGTGTTTTCAAACGAGGCGATCTTGTAGCAGGGAACGTCCAGGCTCTCGAGAAAATCCACCGCGCTTTCGTCGAAGGGAGTGCTGAAGGCCAGCATGCCGAGTTCGTTGGCGCGCTTGAAGATCGGCGCGTGCCATTCCCAGGGCGTGTGGGCGAGCTGGTAGAGCTTGTGCAGCGAGGCACCCTTCCACAGCACGTTAGGGTCGGAAATGAAAAACTCGCCCTCGTCGATGTCGAGGGTCATGGTGTCGGCGGTGTAGGTCTGCAGCTTCAGCGCGTGGGCGCCGGCCTTGGCCGCGGCTTCCACGATGGCCAGCGCCCGGTCGAGGGACTGGTTGTGATTGCCGGACATCTCGGCGATGACGAAGGGGGGATGGTCCTGGCCGACCTGGCGGTTGCCGATGGTGATGGAGGTGTTCATCGGGTGATCCTTTTCTCGTAATGGGTCGGAAGGCAGGTGTAGCCGTTCTTCAGGAACAGCCGGTGCGAGGTGTCGTTGGCGCCGAGCACGACGGCGACGAGGCGCTGGATGGCTGGCCGGGTGGCCCTGATCCAGGCTTCCTGCGCCCGCAGCAGGGCGCTGCCGTTGTTCTGGCCGCGGGCGTCCGGCGTGAGGTAGATCGACACTTCGCCGGTGTCGTCGCGCTCGTCGAGGCGCACCACGCCGATGGGCTTGCCGCCACGGTAGCCGATCAGCAGGTGGCGGGCGGGGTCGGCAATCACCGTGGCGAGCCAGTCGGCGTGTTCGGCGAGGTCGATGACTTCCTGGCTGCGGGAGTGGACGCGCACGTCTTCCTGGTTGCGCCAGGCGAGCAGGTCGCTGGCATCGTCCTGGTGGGCGGAGCGCAAGTGCACGCCTTCGAATTCGAAGGTTTCCTCGCCGGCGAGGATGTCGTCGAGGGATGGGCCGGTCGCCTGCATCAGCGCCAGTGCCGCGGTCGACATTGCGCGGCAACGGGCCGGGTTGGTGGCCAGGCGGTCGAAGGCGGCGCTGATATCCGTGACGCCGACTGCATCGGCGTGCCCCAGGCTCTCCACGGCGCCGGCTTCCACGAGACCGCGGGTCGGTGCTTCCTGGTTCTGCGCGAAGATCACCACAATAGCCGGCAGGCCAAGCAGGCAGCGTTCCCAGCTGGCGGTGCCGCAGGCGCCGAAGGCGAGGTCTGCAGCGGCCATCAGCTCGGCCATGTTGCCGGGCTGCACATGCAGGCGGACGTATGGGGTGGCGGCGCAGCGCTCGCGCAGCACCTCGACGTGGGGGTTGATCGCACCCACAACCACGTCCACCTCGATCTCCGGGCCCAGGCGCGGAGCGAGGGCGTCAATGGTGCGACCGGTGAAGTCGTTCGGGTCGGCGCCGCCGTAGAACACGAAGATGCGGTGGATGCTGCCGTCGCGCTGCCGCAACTTTGTCCGGGCGGCGTGAAACTCGGGCCGCAGTGGCGCGTGGCCTGGTCCGAAGAGACTGCGGCATGCCGTCGGCAGGAGACCGTGGTAGCGGCTAGCCGGGTTGGTGACGAAGTTCTGGTCGAGTAGCACGTCGCAGTCGTGGGGGCGGTCGGCCAGGTCGTCGATGACGCAGATCAGCCCGGCGTGAGGACGCAGCACGGCTTCCCAGCGTTGGTCTACCCCGTAGTGGTCGATGACCAGCACGTCGGTGCCGCCCCAGGCTTCGATGGCGGCGGCCGTCTGCGCCGCGTCGTCCTCCCAGTGGGCACCGAGCCAGGCAGCATGAGCCGGGCCGGCGGCGGTGTCGGCCGGACGCGGAGCGGAGGGCAGCATGGCGACGCCGCAGCCGAAGCTCAGGATTTCGTCACGATAGGTGTCCGGCAGAGTGCGGGCGATGAAGCGGACCTCGCCACCGCGCTCGCGCAGGCGCCGCGCCAGGGTCAGGCAGCGCATCACGTGGCCGATGCCGATGTCGGTGGAGGCATCCGCCCGAAACGCATAGCGGCGCGGGGGCGCGGGGATGCCGAGGGGGCGGGCCGGACGGCGGCCGCTACGCAGGATCGCGAGGGCTTCCGGTCCGGTGTTGAAGATCAGATCGAGAACGCTGGCATAGGGCTCGAAGGGCTTGAAACATTGCCGGTATTCGGGGTGCTCATAGACGTGCAGGCACACCGAAATGTTGCGCCGGTCGAAGGCCGGGCGATCGAGCAGGAGGTATTCCTCGGCACCGGCTGGCGACAGGTAGCGGGTTGCACCGACCTCCTCGCACAGCGCGGCCACGTACTCGCCGCGCTTGCCGTCGGTTTCGAGCTCGCTGGCGCGGACAAGCGGCACGCTGATGCCGAGGGTCTGCATGATCCAGCGGATCACCGCGATGTTGAGTTCAGCAAGCTTGCCGGTGGCGGCGCCTTCCCGCATCGCGGTGCCAAGGCCGGGGAACAATTCACGGAAATAGGGTGCCCGTGCGTAGTAACCCTGGACCGTGCGCAGCAGCTTTTCCACCGAGGCCTCGTTGGCCAGCTCGACCTCGTTGATGAGTTGGTGGCTGCGGCCGGCGCTCTTTACCGACACCGACAGGAAGTCGAGCCCCTGCGGGGTGCGCAGGCGGTTGCGCTGCTGCCAGCTCTGCTTGGAGAACTGCACGTCGTCGAGAATGATCATCACGTCCGCCTGATCGGCCAGGTCGAACCAGCCCATCCACGGAATGAAGGTTGGCTGTGCGATCACGCAGGTGCGCGGGATGGGGGCAACGGGGGGCTTGCTCATGGGCTTTGGTCGGTCGGATCACTCCGGCAGGTGCGTCGTCGGGCTGGGTCTTGGCGGGCTGTTGTGGGATTCCCTTGCGGCGGATCTGAAGGCTGACGATGGACGCTCATGGGGTCATTGGGGGAGGATTGAATCGATCAGTTCCTCGAGTCCGTCGCCGATTTCCATCGCGGCGATGATGGGGTTCCCGGAGCTTGAGAAATCCCCCCGCCCAATGATGTCTCCCAGTTGCGCGAGTTCATCCACCTCCAGCAGGCGCATCACGCCCCGGTAGGTGTCCCTCTGCAGGGTGTCCTGGGGGATCACGATGACCGGGGTGCCTACGCACAGGGCCTCGAACATGGATATTCCGGCGGCGGTGATGGCGAGGTCAGCCGCGTACATCAGTTCGGCGACATTGCTCACGTTGCGGTGCAGCGTGACTGCCTGCCGGCGTTCCGGATGGCGCTCGAGGACGCGCTCGACGGCGTCCTGGTGGGCGAAGTGCCGGCCGAGGATCACGTCGATTGCGTTAAGGGTTTCCCCTCCGAGCAGCGTGTCGAGGACGACGGAGGTCAGATTGGTTGGGTCGCTGCCCCCGAAGGCCAGCAGAATCCGCTGTGGCGGGCGACGGGGCGTCTTGCCGCGCTGCCGGTAGGCATGGAACTCGGGGCGGAGCACCCAGTAGCGCGGCCCGTAGAAATACCGTGTGCCGCTGGTCGGGTCGGTGAAGGCCTCGTTCCTGAAGCGGCTGGCAGGATCGGTGCCGAGGTCGGCCGCGCGCTGCAGCACCACCATGTGCGCGACTGCGTTGGCTGCGGTGAGGTTGGTGAAAATCACCAGCCGCGAGGGCAGGCCGGCACGGATCTGCCGGGCCAGGCCCACGTCCACGTCGATCTTGTCGAACAACACCACGTCGGGGGGGGCGGACTGTAGAAGGGCGAATATCTGCGCGTCGTCGGCGAGTGCGCTCACCTTGAAGCCGGCCTCGCTGATCGCGGCCACGACGTGTTCGTCGCTTTTGGTAAGGAAGAACACGTCGGCTGAGCGTCGGAGCGCTTTCGCCAGCGTTGTCGATTGCTGGACGTGCCCCATGCCCATCTGCTGGCCACCATCGGTGATTACACAGATCCGCGGGCGGGGTCCGCCGTCCGGCAGGTGCTTTTCAGTGGTGACCACTAGTCGCGCCTGGTGCCGTGCTCAGAGCTTCGGCCGCTCGCCGATCCGCCGGGCTGGGCTGCCCACGTAAATGCCCCAGGGTTCGCAGTCTTTGTTGACGAAGCTGCCGGCGCCGATCACGCAGCCTTCGCCGATCTTCACCGGCATGATCACCGAGCGGGCACCGATGTAGACGTCGTTGCCGACTTCCAGGTGGCCGCCGAGGATCGCGGTTTCGCCCTCCTGCATGCCGTCCACCATCTTGAGGCCCGCGGCATGGGAGTAAGTGGCCGACAGGAAGACGGTGCCCGGCCCGGTGGATACGCGATCGCCGATGATGGTCAGGCCACCGCCCCAGATCACCGTGTGGGGCTGAACGTCGGTGTACTCGCCGATCTTCACACCCTCGCCGGCGAAGATGAACGCGAAGTCGCGGATCCGGCAGTTGGCGCCCAGGTCCACCACATGGGGGAAGGCGATCTTGGCCATCGGGTAGATGCGCGCGCCTTCGCCGCAGGAACGTAGTTTGTCGCGGACGTTGTCGCCCATCAATTCGATGCCATCGAGCTTGTATTCTTCCATTTTCATCTCCCTGTTTATTTCAGCATTTTCAAGCGTTTGTCCACGAGGTAACGGTACTTTCCAGTTTCCGTTTCGTTCTGGTAATCGATCAGCATGGCGCGGAAGTCGTACCGAGGGCTCCAGTCCAGATCGCGGCAGGCCTTGGCATTATCGTAGAGGAAGGCGTCCATGCCGTTGTCGATCTCAGGCCGGAACACGATTACCGGCTCCTCGTCCGAACCCCAGAAGGTGCGGGCAATCGTTTCGGCCTGGTCGCGCAGGGTCAGATAGACCCCCGAGGTGATGTTGTACAGGCCGGTAATGCCGGGCCGGCTGATCGCCTGCAGGAATGCGGCAACCACATCCTTCACGTAGATGATGTCGCGCCCGACCTCGCTGTCGCCCCAGACCTCCAGGGGCTGGCAGGCGAGGGCTTTGTCGATGAATATCTGGAAGCCGGTCTTGATCGGCTTGCCGTCCTTGAAGATCTCGGTGTGCGGCCCATAGCCATACACTGGCGGGAGGCGGAACAGGATGCCCGGCAGGCCGTGCTGGGCTTGATAGTGCAGCACGCAGTCCTGCGCGGCGCTCTCCGAGATGCTGAACATCGCGTATTCGCCGCTGTATTTGACGGCGCGGCCGTCCTCTTCGGTGATGGCCCGGTTCGCGGCCCACAGCCCCTGGGTGTTGCGGTGGGAACTGGCGTAGATGATCTTGCCGGCCCCGCATTCCCGGCAGAAGTCGAGAATGTTCAGGGTGCCGATCACGTTGACGTTGATGTAGTCCCGCGGATCGTATTTCTTCTCGGCCACGTTGGCGGGCTGACAGGCCGCCAGATGGACGACAGCGTCGTAGGCCTTGCGCTCCAGGCGGTTGAAATCTTCCCTGCGGGTGATGTCTACATTGACGTAGGCGACGTTCTTGTGGGCGTAGAAATCCCGGCCCTCGTCGCTGATGTCAGACGCGGTGACCTCATGCCCTTCGGCCAGAAGTGCGTCGATCAGATAGGTGCCAATGAAGCCGGAGGCTCCGAAGACAAGGATGTTTTTTTTATCCACGGTGGGGGTTCCAGGTGCGGTCTCGAGGGGGCTCTGCAGGGCGGCGGGGGAGGCAGATGCGTCGCGGGCAGGCATCAAACACCGTGCTCGCTGATCAGCTGGGCCAGCAGTTCGGCACGCACCCAGTCCTCGGGGGTGTCGATATCCTGCACGCGCCAGCGGGGGATCACGACGACCGTCGAGCTGGGGGCGAAAACCCTGCGGCCTTCCAGCCAGGCGACGGGTTTGCCCCAGTAGAACTGGGCCGCGTCGTGCAGCGCGGCGGGCAGGTCCTGGGAGCGGGTGTTGAAGTGTTCGGGGAAGAACATCTCCACGCCGCCCTCCGGCGTTTCCTGGAAGGCGCGGAAGATTGGTGCCGCGAAGTCGGTGGCCGAGAACACGTAATCCCAGTCGCCGCTGGAGAAGGCCTTCCAGCCTGCCTGCAGGTCGGACTGCTGCACGAAGGGGGCCGTCGCGAACAGGCAGCACACCGCTTCCACGTCCAGGCCCGCCCCGATTGCCCACTCGGTAGCGTGGGCGACCACCGCCGTTGCTCCGGTGTAGTCGTTGGCCAGTTCGTCGGGGCGCATGAACGGAACCTCAGCGCCCCACTGTCGGGCTACGTCGGCGATCTCGGCGTCGTCGGTGGACACCACGATTCGCTCGAAAAGCCCCGATGCGCGCGCAGCCTCGATAGACCAGGCAATCATCGGTTTGCCGCCGAATGGCTTGATGTTCTTGCGTGGGATGCGTTTGCTGCCGCCACGCGCTGGGATTACGGCCAGTCTCATGTGAGGCTCACCTTCAGCGCAGAGATCACTTCGTCCTGCTGGACGGGGGTGAGGGTCGGGAACATCGGCAGCGAGATGGCGCCGGCGTAGTAGTTTTCGGCCTCGGGGAAATCGCCGGCACGGAAGCCGAGCCGGAGGTAGTGGGGCTGGGTGTGCACCGGGATGTAATGCACGTTCACGCCGATGCCGGCGGCGCGCAGGCCCTCGAAGACCTGCCGACGCTGGCCGGCGTCGTGCAGGCGGATCGGGTAGAGGTGCAGCGCGGAGCGGGAATCCGGGTGCTGGTGGGGCGTGGTCAGCGGCAGGCCGGCGAGGGCTGCGTCGTAGCGGGCGGCGATGGCGTGGCGGCGGGCCACGTAGTCGTCGAGGCGCTGGAGCTGCGAGTGGCCCAGCGCGGCCTGCATGTCGGTGATTCGGAAGTTGTAGCCGAGTTCGATCTGCTGGTAGTACCACGGGCCTTCGGTTTCCGATTCCATCAGCGCCGGATCACGGGTGATGCCGTGACTGCGCAGGCGTTCCATGTGGTCGGCCAGCGCCGGGTCGTTGGTGAGCGCCATGCCGCCTTCGCCGGTGGTGATGATCTTGACCGGGTGGAAGCTGAAAATCGTGATGTCGCTGTAGCGGCAGTTGCCCACCGGCGCGTCGAGGTAGCGCCCGCCGACGGCGTGGGAGGCGTCCTCGATGATGCGAAAACCGTACTTCTGGCCGAGGGCGTGGATCTCGCGCATCTCGCAGCTCTGGCCGGCGAAATGCACCGGGATCACCACCTTGGGCAGGCTGTTGCTGGCGGCGGCCTGGACGAGCTTGGCCTCCAGGGCCGCTACCGACATGTTGTAGGTGAGCGGGTCGGTGTCGACGAAATCCACTTCGGCGCCGCAGTAAAGGCCGCAGTTGGCCGAGGCCACGAAGGTGTTGGGGCTGGTCCAGAGGCGATCGCCGGGGCCGAGGCCGAGGGCCATGCAGGCCATGTGCAGGGCCGCCGTGGCATTGCACACGGCCACCCCGCGGGCCGCGCCGCAGTAGGCCGCCAGCGCTTTCTCGAAGCCCGGGATGGCCGGGCCCTGGGTGAGGAAATCGGAGTGAAGGACCGCTTCGACGGCGGCGATGTCTTCGGGGGTGATGTCCTGGCGGCCGTAGGGGATCATGCTCAGATGTTTCCGATCTTGTGCTGGTTGGCGGCGATCCAGGCCTGCAGATCGGCCGTGCTCATCCATTCGGGATTGTTGTCGCTGGAATACTCGAAGCCCTCCGCGACCTTCCTGCCGTCCTTGATGCGCTCGGTGGTGGTGTCCCAGTTGTGGATGGCCGGCAGGATCTTGTAATGCTCAGGATATTCGTAAGTGTAGAAGGAATCTTCCGGGCTGATCATCTGCTCGTGGAGTTTCTCGCCCGGACGGATACCGACGAACTCGACCCGGGCCTCTGGCGCGACGGCTTTGGCCAGTTCGGTGACCTTCATCGACGGGATCTTCTTCACGTAGATCTCGCCGCCGACCATGTCGTCGAAGGCGTGCCACACCAGCTCGACCCCCTGTTCAAGGGAGATCATGAAGCGCGTCATGCGCTCGTCGGTCACCGGCAGCACGCCCTTGTCACGGATCGACATGAAGAAGGGAATCACCGAACCGCGCGAGCCCATCACGTTGCCGTAACGCACTACCGCGAAGCGGGTTTCGTGGCCACCGGCGTAGGAGTTGCCGGCGACGAAGAGCTTGTCGGAGGCGAGCTTGGTGGCGCCGTAGAGGTTGACCGGGCTGCTGGCCTTGTCGGTGGACAGGGCCACGACGCGCTTGATGCCCTTGTCGATACAGGCGTCGATGAGGTTCATCGCGCCGTTGATGTTGGTCTTGACGCACTCGAAGGGGTTGTATTCGGCGGTCGGGACGATCTTGGTGGCGGCGGCATGGACCACGTAATCCACGCCATCCAGCGCGCGGTAAAGGCGTTCGCGGTCGCGCACGTCGCCGATGAAGAAGCGCACGCGGGGATCGCCCTGGAACTTTTTGGCCATGTCCCACTGCTTCATCTCGTCACGGGAGTAGATGATCAGGCGCTTCGGGTTGTACTTCGCCAAGGTCATCGGCACGAAGGTGTTGCCGAAGGAGCCTGTCCCGCCGGTGATGAGGATGGATTTGTTGGTGAGCATGAGCGGACCTCGGTAAATGGGGGCAGCACGCCAACTGCGCGGGCGGCATGCAGGGGTGGGATTTTCGGTCAGAATCGACGGCGAGGAAAGGGGGCGTCTGGGCTTGGCTTGGGCGGCAGGCCTTAGCGGACCTCTATGGCGAGCTTTTTCAAGAGTGCCAGCAGGCGTTCGTCCTCGCCACTGATCTTGAATTCGAGCCTGTCCATTCCAAACGACAGGATGGGCGTGGCGGGGCCGCAGATCTGCCGGGCCATGAAGAGCGAGGTCGAACAGACGCCGACAATGGCGCCGTAGCCTGCGTGGGCGATATGGCTTTCGAGGGGCTCGTCGATTTCCAGCAACGTGCTGCCGGGGGGGCGGAACTCGTGCTTGGGGTCGCGGGGGTGCGCCTTGTAGGCCACATCGGCGAAACCGTGTTCCGACAGCCAGTTGGCGATGCGCTGGGTGATGTCCTGGAGGCCGGCCTGGTCCAGGGCGCCGATGCCCACCAGCGGCTGGCCGACAACGAGCGCGCGCTGTCCGAGGCCACCGGCGGCGGCTTCAACCAAGGGGGGGAGTTCGACGACCTTGTGCGGAGGGTAGGGGTTTGGAAAGCCAGGCAGCGTGTAGATGCGGTCGACGAAGGGCGCGTCGGAGCCGATGCGGTCGCCGCTAAAGCTCCAGTAGTCGAGTTCGGGGGATATCAGCCGGCGCAGCCGGCGGAAGTGCTGGGTGATGCGCTTGGCGCGGCTCAGCGGGTAGCGCTGGATGTTGAGCAGGCCGTCCGGCAGGATGCGTGCGCGCATGTGGCGTGCGCTGCACAGGCGCTGCAGGCCGCGCAGGAAGTAGTTGACCGCCTCGGTGTCAAAGACCGGGCTGTGCAGGCGCAGCTCTTCGACGGGGCCGACGGCGGCGGCCACCCGGCGCAGGTTGTCGAGCAGGCGCCGGTGGCTGCCAAAGCGTCCGGGCAGCGGGTCGAAGCGTGGCCATGGGGCGTAGATGACCTGTTCCCAGTCGCCGGGCCGGACCAGCTTTTCCACCTTGTCCCGGTAACACACCAGGATGCAGCGGCTGTCCGCCTCGAAATGCTGGGCGACGCTGCGGGCCGCAAGGTAGTGGAGCGGCGAGGCGACGAAGAACAGGCTCGCCGGCCGGGGGGATGTTGTCGTCATGGTCGGGTCGGGGGTGGGGTCACTACCGGCCTCCAGCGGTAGCCGTAGGCCAAGCCTCCGAAAAGCACCAGGAAGTGCCAGCCCTGCTGAAAAAACAAAATGCTGTTAGCCGTACAAAGGAGGGCGTAGATCAGGAAGCTAACGAGCAAGAAGTCACCGAGCGCACGCGGCATTGCTCCGGTCCGGGTCGCCTGCACCGCCGCATGCACGACCAAGAGCGCAGCACTGAGGTAGAAGGTGGCACCGATCAAGCCGGTACGAAGCAGCAGTTCCACGTAACTGTTGTGAAACTGGTTGAATCCGGCCAGGAAGGGCCGTTGGGGATCGCTGGCCAGCAAGTGCGACACGCTAGGCCCGACACCTGTGAGGGGGTGAGCTATCCAGTAAGA
Source organism: Zoogloea sp. (assembly GCF_030157465.1). GTDB lineage: Bacteria > Pseudomonadota > Gammaproteobacteria > Burkholderiales > Rhodocyclaceae > Zoogloea. The sequence goes on along the minus strand of NZ_JAOAUU010000044.1, from coordinate 16,274 downwards.
ATGCGCCAGTTGCCACATGTGGATGCGATAACCTGTCGCGTCGATTTCCACGGCATCGAGGCGGCCGCTGATCAGTGCTCGCCATGTGGCGCCATCCTTGATGAGTTCGGCGGCAATCTCTGACCAATAGGTCGCCACGCCCAGTGCCATGCCGAGGAGCAGCGCAACATAAAGCGCCCGCACCGTTCTGTGATTGTGGGGCAGGGTGCGCCGACGGAGCACGAAGAGGAGCACAAGGCACAGCGGGAGGCCGATCAGGGATAGCCGGGAACGTGCTTGCACCCAGGCGTACACAAGAAGGACAACGCAGGCTCCAATAGCGACAATTGCCGTGAAACGTCTCACTGGCGGCCATGAACGGCCAAACAGGCACGTCAGGAGCGTAATGCATCCCAGAATCCCCACGTCGATGAAGAGCACGCCGAGATTTCGCCCCCCGCCCAGGGCAAAAGCGTCATAACGGAGCCACGCCCCCCCGTCGAAATTGAGATCGCGAACGAGACGAAACATCAATCCGCCCAGCGCAAGTAAAAGCACGCCAAGCACCCGCCGCGAATTGCCGCGGGTCGCCAGCGCGACGAGGGGAATGAAGGCGAACGACCACGTTTCGGTCAGCGCAGAATACTGCCCCGTATCGGGATCGCGCCAGTTGGCCCAACTTGCGAGAGCGAGGATGTAGCCCATCCACGCCAGCCCCAGCAGTACCAGCGGATCACGCCGCAGAAAACGGTGACAACGAGGCAGCTGGAGTAGAAACGCCAGCAGTAACAGGCCCAAGCCGATGTTGGCTATTGCACGGCCACCGATGTAGCCAAAAGCAAATACACCCAGCCCGAGCAAGCCGGCGGCTTCTGCAAGGCGCTGCGCGACGGGGGCCTGGCAAGCCGTCTTATTGGGCCACATTCGCCGCTCCGGCGGGATTCATGTCGATGATCTTGAATCTCTTTTCCATGGCGCTCGTGTACATGCCGCGTACGGACTCGCGACGAACCGGATCGACGGCTTCGTCAGGAATCCGGAAAAGGGTAATCGGCGGGTGCACGAGAATGTCGATGGTGTCCACCGCGCTGCTGCCGAAGGACACGAAGGCAGCCGGGATGGTCGCTGCATTGATCAGCTCGATCTCGAGAATGTCGTTCAGACGGCGGATCTCCATGCCGAAGCGGCGCGAGATCGTCGCAAGATAGTCGTCCGGCTCCTTGCGGTGGGGGATATAGACGACCCGCGACAGATCAATGTGGCGATGCACCTGCTCGAGGAAGTCGTCGTAGTCGTCCATGCGAATCAGTACCTCGCGACGGATGTTGCTGCCGATGAACCAGATCTCCTCCGAGCGTGGCTTCTCGCCGATGCGCGACTTGCAGAAGGACAGCGGGTTGCGGACGACCCGTCCGCGCAGCGCCGGCTGCGGGATGTCGTAGATCGTGAACAGCTTGGCGCGGTAGTTGAAGGTCGGGCTGAGGCCTAGCCCGGCCAGCACCCAGGAGGCCAGCGGGTTGCGGTAGGTAAAGTTCTTGCGCTGCAGGTGCAGGGTGCGTTCGGCGATCTGGCGCGCGTGGTGCAGCGTTGCGGTGCCGTCATCGACCATGTAGAGCGCGTCGAAGTGCCCCACCTTGTTGAGGAAGAAGTTGATCAGGTGGGTCGAGTCACCATAGAAGAGGTGAGCAAAATGGCGCCGCCCGCGGAACACCTTGAGCATCACCGGCAGCTGCGCCTTGGTGGGATAGAGAGGGAAAAAATACAGCTCGGACCAATGGGGGTAGTGCTCGAGCAGGCGCCGCATCAGATCCCGGTCGCGCTCGGCGCGCCAGGCGCAGACCAGCACGTTGTGGCCGTCGCGCAGCCCGAACTGTTCGCAGGCCTCGATGCAGTTGAGCAACTGCAGCGGACTGCGGCAGATGTAGAGGCTGGGTTTCATGGGGCCAGCCTGGCAGGCTCGCCTGCCTCGCCGCTGGCCAGCAGCCGGGCGTAGGCGCCGCCGGCGGTCTGCAGGGATTCGTGGGTGCCGGTTTCGACGATGCAGCCGCGTTCCATCACGACGATCTTGTCGGCGTCGTGGATGGTGGACAGGCGGTGGGCGATGACGATCACGGTGCGGTTCTTGCGGAGTTGGACCAGCGCGTCCTTCACGGCGCGCTCGGATTCGTTGTCGAGGGCCGAGGTGGCTTCGTCGAGGAGCAGGATCGGTGCGTTGCGCAGGAAGGCGCGGGCGATGGCGATGCGCTGGCGCTGGCCGCCGGAGAGCTGGCTGCCGTTGGCGCCGACGCGGGTGGCGAGGCCCTGGGGCAGCTTGTCGATGAATTCCATCGCGTGGGCGGCGCGGGCGGCGGCAACGATGTCGGCCTCGCTCACGTCGGGGCGGCCGTAGGCGATGTTGGCGGCGATGGTGTCGTCGAACAGCACCACCTGCTGGCCGACCCAGCCCAGTTGCGCGCGCAGGTGGGCCAGCGGCAGGCTGGCCAGCGGCGTGCCGTCGAGCAGGATGCGGCCTGCGCCGGGCTCGAAGAAGCGGGCGATCAGGTTGACCAGGGTGCTCTTGCCGCTGCCCGATGCGCCCACCAGGGCTACCGTCTGGCCGGGATGCACGTCGAGGCTGAAGTGCTGCAGGGCCAGTTCGGCCTGGCCGGGGTAGCGAAAGCTCACGTCGTCGAAGCGCAGCTCGCCTTTGGCGCGGGGCAGGCTGGCGCTGGCGCTGTCCACTTCGGGCGGGGTGTCGAGAAGCTCGAAAATGCTCTGGGCGCCGGCCAGGCCGCGCTGGATCACCGCGTTGATGTTGGTGAGGCGGCGGATCGGCTCGAAGAGCATCGACATGGCGGTGACGAAGGAGACGAACTCGCCGGGGCTGAGCTTGTCCTGGGCCGACAGCGAGCCAGCCGTCCAGATCACCGTGGCCACGGCCGCCGCGGCCAGCACCTGCACCAGCGGCACGTTGATGGCCGACACGCGCACGGTGCGCATGGTTTGCTGGCGCAGTTGTTCGGAGACGCTGGCGAAGCGCGCGTCCTCGTGGTCGTGGGTGCCGAAGAGCTTGATCTCGCGCACGCCGTTGAGGGTTTCCTCGACCATGCCGGTCATGCGGCCGGTGGTGTCCTGCATTTCGCGGTTGGAGCCGCGCAGCTTGCGGCTGGCCACGCGGATCAGCCAGGCCACGATGGGGGCGATGGCCAGGATCACCAGGGTCAGCTCCCAGGCGGTGTAGATCAGGTAGCCGGTGAGGCCGATGATGACCATCGTGTCGCGGATCACGATGATCCAGGCGTTGGACAGCGCGGCGCCCACCTGCGGAATGTCGTAGAGGATGCGCGACAGCATGCGCCCGCCGGTTTCAGCCTGATGCACCGGGATCGGCAGGTGCATCTGGTGGCGGAACACCTGCTGGCGCAGATCGGTGATGGCCTTGTTGGCGATCCACTGGCTCGACACGCTGGCCACGTATTCGGCGACGCCCTTGGCCAGGAAGGCCAGCATCAGGAACAGCGGCACCTGCCACTGGGCGGTGTGGCTTTTCTTGATGAGGCTTTCGTCCACCAGCGGCTTGAGCAGCGCCGGCAGCACCGGTTCGAGGGAGGCCGCGGCGATCATCGCCAGAATCGACAGCACCACCACCTTGAGGTAAGGGCGCGCCGAGCCGAGCAGGCGGCGGTAAAGCTGGAAGGAGTCTTTCATTCCCGGTGCAGGACCTTGTCGACGATCAGGCTGGCCCAGCCTTCTTCCCGGAAGCGGGTCTGGGTTTCGAGGCGGTTGTATTCGGTGTCCACCCATTCCAGGAAGCCGATCGGCGACTGCTGGTTGCGGGCGACGTAGGTGGCGAAGAAGAAATCCAGCACGCCGGTGCGGGCGCGCTTGAAGTGGCCGTACTTCCAGCCGAGTTCGCTCATGGCGTCCTCGACCTTGTGTCCCAGGTGCAGGATACGGTACAGCGCGGCGCCGATGCCGGCCCGGTCGGCGCCGGATTTGCAGTGCAAGAGCGCCGGGTATTCGATTTTCTTGAAGAGTTCGTCCATCGCGTGCACCTCTTCAATCTCGGGCGGGGTGCGCGAATACAGCTTGATGTCGTGGAGTGCGATACCCAGCGCCTCGCAGGCTTCCTTTTCCAGCGCGTAGGAGCCGTAGCCGTGGGGGCCGCGCAGGTTGATGACGGTGCGGAGGCCGAATTTTTTCTGGTACTTGGCGAGCTGGGCCGGGCTGGGCTGGCTGGAGCGGTACATGCCGCCGCCCAGGTCGTAGAAATTGTTGTAGATGGCCCGGATGGCCCCGTGGTCAACAAGATGCATGTCGAACCAGGCGCGAATGCGGCCGCTGGTCGTGGAGATGTCCATCGTCATCGGGTGACCTCAGGTCGCGAGCAGCACGGATTTCAGGCCGGCCGGCAGGCTGGCGGCGGTGGCAGCGTCGCACAGGAGCGCGTCCGGGCGGATCTGCAGCAGCAGCCCGGCGCCGGTGGCGGGGTCGGCCTGCACCACCCAATCCACCGGGCGCAGGGCCGCCAGCACGGCCAGCGTGCCGGCGTCGGTGGTGGAGGGCTCCAGCACCAGCACCCGCTCGGCGGCCTGGCCGGCTTTTTCGAGCCGGGCCAGCAGGGCCGCGTCGGGCAGGCCCAGCGGCCCCAGCAGCACCGCAACGCGCTCGCCGGCGGCGCGGGCGCGCTGGCAGGCGGCGCTTGCCGCGTCGGCGGCCAGCAGGCCGTGGGCGAGCGGGGCGTGGGTGTTCATCGCGGCGTAGAGTTCGTCGGGGCTGGCGGTGGCGGTGCCCAGCTTGCCGACCACCACGCCGGCGGCGAGGTTGGCCAGCGCGGTGGCTTCGCGCAGGTCGAGGCCGGCGGCAATGCCACAGCCGAGGGCCGCCGAAACGGTGTCGCCGGCGCCGGTCACGTCGAAGACTTCGAGCGCGCGGGTGGGCTGGTGGTGGGCGGGCTGGCCCTTTTGCAGCAGGGTGACGCCGGCTTCGCCGCGGGTGACCAGCAGCGCTTCGAGATCAAGCTCGGCGCGCAGGGCCTCGCCCTTGGCCACCAGCGTGGCTTCGTCCGGGCAGGGGCCGACCACGGCTTCGAATTCGGAGAGGTTGGGCTTGACGATGGTGGCGCCGCGGTAGCGCGAAAAATCCGAGCCCTTCGGGTCGACGACCACAGGGATGCCCTTTTTGCGGGCGGCGGCGATCAGCGCCTGCACGTCGGAGAGGGTGCCCTTGGCGTAGTCGGAGAGCACCAGCACGTTCACGCCGTCGAGGTGCCCGGCCAGCGCCGCGCTGATGCTGGCCGCGTGGCGGGGGTCGAAACGTTCTTCGAAATCGAGGCGGATCAGTTGCTGGTGGCGGGAGATGACGCGCAGCTTGGTGATCGTGGGGGCGTCCGGCAGGCGGGTGAAGGCGCACTCGACGCCCCGGGCGGCGAGGCTTTCTTCGAGCAGGCGGCCGGCCTCGTCGTCGCCCACCAGGCCGATGACCCGCGCCCTGGCGCCCAGCGAGGCGGCGTTGAGCGCCACGTTGCCGGCGCCGCCGGCGCGCACTTCATCGTTTCTCACCTGCACCACCGGCACCGGCGCCTCGGGCGAAATGCGCGCTGTCGCGCCATGCCAGTAACGGTCGAGCATCACGTCGCCGCACACGAGCACGCGGCAGGCGGAAAAATCCGGCAGGGAAAAATGCATGGTGGTACGGATCGTACGCCGCAGCGTGGCGCGCCGATGGAAGCAAAGGCCGGATTATCGCACCAAGGGGGGAGGGGCGGGAGAGGACCGCTCGGCCCGATCAGCCGCGGCCCAGCATTCCGTGTTCGCGAATGAACGCGATGATCATTTCAAGGCCGTCGCCGGTCTTGAGGTTGCTGAAGACGAAGGGCCGCTGGCCACGCTGGGCGCGGGCGTCGTGGGCCATGACATCCAGCGAGGCGCCCACCATGGGGGCAAGGTCGATCTTGTTGATGATCAGCAGATCCGACTTGGTGATGCCGGGGCCGCCCTTGCGCGGAATCTTCTCGCCGGCGGCAACGTCGATCACGTACAGGGTGAGATCGGAGAGTTCGGGCGAGAAGGTGGCCGCCAGGTTGTCGCCGCCGGATTCGACGAGGATCAGTTCGAGACCGGGAAAGGCGCGCTGCAGGCGGTCGATGGCTTCGAGGTTGATCGAGGCGTCTTCGCGGATGGCGGTGTGCGGGCAGCCGCCGGTTTCGACGCCGATGATGCGCTCCGGGGCCAGGGCCGAGTGATTGACGAGGAATTTCGCGTCCTCGGCGGTGTAGATGTCGTTGGTGACGACGGCCATGTCGATCTCGCCGCGCAGGGCCTGGCACAGGGCCAGGGTGAGGGCGGTTTTGCCGGATCCGACGGGGCCGCCGATGCCGACGCGCAGTGCTTGCTGGGTCATGGTTTTACGATCTGAAAAGACGTGAATACTGGGTTTCGTGACGGGCGCAGGCGATCGCGAAGGCCGGGGCGAGGTTGGACCACGCGGCCTCCGGTCGCACCCGCGCGTCGGCGGCAATGGCGGGAATCCGGCTGCCCAGCCCGGCCAGCAGGCGCTGGCCCGAGGCCTGGCCGAGTGGCACGGCCTTGAGCGCGGCCATGACCTGGTTTTCGGCCCACGACCACAAATAGGCCGTGAGCGCGGCGTCAGTGGGGATGCCCCACTGTGCGGCAACGCCGCTCCAGGCTACCGGAAAGGCCACTTCCGGCAGGGTTTCGATCTGTTCGGCAACACAGGCCAGGCGCTCGTCGCGCAGGTCGCGAATCAGGCGGCGCAGCGAAAAGCCCATCTGCACGGTTTCGGCGCGCAGCTCAAAGGATTCGCGGCTGGCCAGGAATTCGGCATTGAGGCGGCGGATTTCGGGGTGCTTGCCGGCCGTCCAGGCCTCCATCAGGGCCGCCACCAGCGGTGCTTCGTAGCGGCCGATGCCGTGTCCGAGCAGATCGGCAATCCAGCGGCCGGCGCTGGCTTCGTCGCGGATCACGCCGGATTCGACGGCCCATTCGAGGCCCTGCGAATAGGTGTAGGCGCCCACCGGCAGGGCCGGGCTGGCCAGTTGAAGCAGGCGGACGAGTTGCAGGCTGGCAGGGGGCGTCACGGTCAGCGCGGCTTGAATTCGTGGATCCTGGGAATGGAGCGGTGGGGGCCGTGACCGGGGTCGTGCAGGTCATCGTCGTCAGCGTGTCGGTGGCCACCGCCGTAGGCGCCGGATTCCGGCTGGAAGGGCGCCAGGGTTTCGCTCGCGGCACAGCCCAGCCCGCGCACCATTTCGGCCAGCACGTGGTCGGTCTGAAAAAGCAGGCGGCCGCCGCCGGGCTCGGGAATGATCTGCACCGGCACGTGGCGGTTGCCCAGGTGGTAGGCCGCGCGGGCGAACAGCAGCGGGCTGTCGGCACGGGCTTCGATGAGTTTTTCGGGCGCCGCGACGACCTCGACCACGGCGCTGCCATCTTCTGAAATCAGCCGGTCACCGCCCTGGAGGTGCTCGCCCCGCTCCAGAAAGATGCCGGCCTCCGCGCCGGACGCCAGCTTGACGCGCAGGCGGCTGCGCTTGCGGGAATCGTAGGTGAGCGCCACCGTATCGGTGGCGGGCTGCCGGGTGCGTTGGGTCAGGATCAGCATGGGCGGGGTCAGAACAGGAAGTAGCGCTGCGCCAGTGGCAGTTCGGTGGCGGGCTCGCAGCTCAGCAGTTCGCCGTCGGCGCGCACCACGTAGGTTTCGGGGTCGACGTCGATGACGGGCGTGGCGCCGTTGTGAACCATGTCGGATTTTTGCAGCTGGCGGGTGCCGGAGACGGCAATCAGCGGTTTTTGCAGTCCGAGGGCGGCAATCGCCGGATTATCCAGCGCCGCCTGTGACACGAAGGTGACCGAGGTTTTGAGCGCCTTGCCGAAGCTGCCGAACATCGGGCGGTAATGCACCGGCTGCGGTGTCGGGATCGAGGCGTTCGGGTCGCCCATGGCGGCGGCGGCGATCATGCCGCCTTTCAGGATCAGGCTCGGCTTGGCGCCGAAGAAAGCCGGTTTCCAGAGCACCAGGTCGGCCAGCTTGCCGACTTCGATGGAACCGACCGTGTGGGCGATGCCGTGGGTGAGCGCCGGGTTGATGGTGTATTTGGCGATGTAGCGCTTGACCCGGAAGTTGTCGTTGCGCGGGTTATCTTCCTTAAGTGGCCCGCGTTGCAGCTTCATTTTGTGGGCGGCCTGCCAGGTGCGGATGATTACTTCGCCGACGCGGCCCATGGCCTGCGAATCGGACGACATCATCGAGAAGGCGCCGATGTCGTGGAGGATGTCTTCGGCGGCGATGGTTTCGCGGCGGATGCGCGACTCGGCAAAGGCGATGTCCTCGGCGATGGCCGGGTCGAGGTGGTGGCACACCATCAGCATGTCGAGATGCTCGTCGATGGTGTTGACCGTGTAGGGCATGGTCGGGTTGGTGGAGCTGGGCAGGACGAAGGGCAGCCCGGCCGCCTTGATGATGTCCGGCGCGTGGCCGCCGCCGGCGCCTTCGGTGTGAAAGGTGTGGATGGTGCGGCCCTTGAAGGCGGCGATGGTCGCCTCGACAAAGCCCGATTCGTTGAGCGTGTCGGAGTGGATGGCCACCTGCACGTCCATGGCGTCGGCCACCGACAGGCAGCAGTCGATGGCGGCCGGGGTGGTGCCCCAGTCTTCGTGCAGCTTGAGACCGATGACGCCGGCCTCGACCTGCTCGACGAGGGCTTCCGGCAGGCTGGCGTTGCCCTTGCCGAGAAAGCCGAGGTTCATCGGAAAGGCCTCGGCGGCTTCGAGCATGCGGTGAATGTGCCATGGCCCCGGCGTGCAGGTGGTGGCAAAAGTGCCGGTGGCAGGGCCGGTGCCGCCGCCGATCATGGTGGTGACGCCCGAGTCGAGCGCCTCCTCGATCTGCTGCGGGCAGATGAAATGGATGTGGCTGTCGATGCCGCCGGCGGTGACGATCATGCCTTCGCCGGCGATCACCTCGGTGCCGGGGCCCACCACGATGGTGATACCGGGCTGGATGTCCGGGTTGCCGGCCTTGCCGATGGCGGCGATGCGGCCGTTCTTCAGGCCGATGTCGGCCTTCACGATGCCGGTCACCGCGTCGACGATCAGGGCGTTGGTGATGACGGTATCGACCACCTCGGCGGACACCCGCTGGCTCTGGCCCATGCCGTCGCGAATCACCTTGCCGCCGCCGAACTTCACTTCTTCGCCGTAGATCGTGTAGTCGTGTTCGACTTCGATGATCAGGGCGGTGTCGGCCAGGCGCAGGCGGTCGCCCTTGCCGTCGAGGTGGGTGGGGCCGAACATTTCGGCGTAGGCCTGACGGCTGATTGTGCTGGCCATTACAGCGCTCCCTGAATCAAGCCGCGAAAGCCATACACCTTGCGCTCGCCGCCCAGTGCCACCAGTTGCACGGTGCGCGTCTGGCCCGGCTCGAAGCGCACGGCGGTGCCGGCAGCGATGTCGAGGCGGTAGCCGCGGGCGGCGTCCCGGTCAAAGTCGAGCGCGGTGTTGGTTTCGAAGAAGTGATAGTGCGAGCCCACCTGGACCGGGCGGTCGCCGGTGTTGGCCACGGTGAGGGTGAGGGTTGGCCGGCCGGCGTTGAGTTCGATGTCGCCGGGCTCGGCGAGGAGTTCGCCGGGGATCATCGTCCATCCTTCCGGCGCATCAGCAGGTAGGCGACCAGGCCCGCGGCAACGATGGCCGGCAGGATGTGCTCCGCTTCGAAGAGATGGGCCAAGCCGTCGAGGACGCCATGCCCCGGGTGGGCCAGCGCGGTGGCGGGCAGGGCCGCCAGGAGCAGCAGGTGGAAACGGGTTTTCATGGACGACTCCCTGGGTCAGACGATGGGGTGATGCACGGTCACCAGCTTGGTGCCGTCGGGGAAAGTGGCTTCGACCTGGATGTCCGGAATCATTTCGGCGATTCCGTCCATCACGTCGGCGCGGGTGAGCACTTGCGTGCCGGCGTGCATCAGTTCGGCCACGCTGCGGCCGTCGCGGGCACCTTCCAGGATGGCGCAGGTGATCAGCGCCACGGCTTCCGGGTAGTTCAACTTGAGGCCGCGGGCCTTGCGCCGCTCGGCGAGCAGGCCGGCGGTGAAGATCAGCAGCTTGTCCTTCTCGCGGGGGGTGAGTTCCATGGGGTTTCCTCAGGTATTCCAGATTCGGGGCACAAGGGCCGGCCGGCCGCAGCACAGGGGGCGGAGGATGGCCCACAGCGCGGCAAACCACAGGCGCGCGGCTTCGCTGCTGGCGCCCAGGTAACGCGCCACCAGCAGGCCGGGCAAGGCGGTGACGGCGTGCCCGGCGCCATCGGCGGGCGCCACCTGGCGGCAGCGTTCGAGCAGTTCGGTGCTGTGCGTGGAGAGTTCCGGGAAGCTTGCCAGCAAGGTGCCGCAAACGGGGGCGCCGGCCCAGCCGGCGGGGCTGGCGAGCATCGGGTCGGCGCCCTGAAAGCTGCCGCGCTCGATCCAAAGGGGGCTGCCGGCGCGCTCGATGCGGTAGTGCAGGTCGACGTGGCCCGTGTCAAAGCGTTCGCCGGAGGCGGTGCGGCCAAGGCACAGGATGTCCCAGCCGATGAAGCGGCTGTCGGCGGCGAGGGACACGCGGGTGTGCATGCGCGCCCGGGCGCCGTTGAAAACGATGGTCTCCTGCGGGAGCCATTCGAGGGTGGCGCCCTCGGCCACGCTCAGCTCGATGTCCTGCGAGGCCTCGGCCCCGCCTGTGCGATACCATTTTCCGGCGCCCGGCGTGGTGAGCTGGGCATGGGCGCTGGCGCCAACAGTGGCGCGGATCTTCAGGTGATCGCCCCCCGCGATGCCAGAGGGCGGGTGCAGCAGGATGGCCTGGCACACCGGGCTGCCTTCCGGGTAAAGCGCCTTTTGCACCCGCAGCGGGCCAAAATGCCGGTTCTCCACGAGCGCGGTGCGTTCACCGTCGCGGGCGAAGCCCAGGTGCAGCTCGGCATGCCAGGCAGGCGAAGTGAGCGGAGGGCGGAAGTTCATGGGGCGGATTGTGGCCCAAGGCGATGGGCCGTGAAATACGCAATACTGCGCACGCGCCACATTTTCATGGAGTCGAAGCATGTACCCGGAAGCCTCTCCCGCGTTCCGTGAGCCGTCGCCGGCTGTGCGGCCATGAACTACCTCGCTCATGCCTTTCTGGCCGGGCCGGTGGCGGCGGATCGCGTCGGCGGGGTCGTGGGTGACTTCGTAAAGGGCTGGCTCGACCCCCTGCCTGCCGGTCTGGACGCGGCGCTGGCCGCTGGCGTGATGCTGCACCGGCGCATCGACAGCTACGCGGACACCCACCCGGCCTTTCGCCGCAGCCGGGCGCGGGTGAGCCCGGAGCGGCGCCGGGTGAGCGGCATCATGGTGGACATGTTCTACGATCATTTTCTGGCGCGGCACTGGTCCCGTTTCAGCGACCAGCCGCTCACGCACTTCACCGCCGACACGTACCGGCTGATCGCGGCCCATCCCGCGCCGCTGCCGCCCGCCTTCGGGCCGGTGTTCGAGCGCATGTCCGGCCATGACTGGCTGGCGAGCTACCGCGACGCCGAAATGCTTGCGCTGGCCCTGGATCGCATGGCCGAATTCCGCCTGCGCCGGCCTAATCCGCTGGCTGGCTCCGGGGCGGAACTGCTACGCGAATACGCCGGCCTGGAGGCCGATTTTCTGGCGTTTTTGCCGGACGCGCTGGCGTTTGCCGACGCCGTGAGGCGGGCGCGGGATGCGGGGGCGAGATGCGGGCACGCCGGGCCGCAAGGTTTGATTTCAAGCAAAAAAGGAAGATTCGTGACGCAAGACAACCCGATCTGGAAAATGCGCTTCGAGGGCCTCAAGCGCTACGCCCACGCCAACCAGTGGGGCCGGGAATCCGTCCGGCAATGGGCCGAGGAAGGCCTCATGGACGACGCGCCGGACGTGGTGGCGCTGCTCGAGCAATGGCCGCTGCGCTACAAGGATCTGGAACCCGGCGCCTGGCCCGCCGCGCTGCTGCCCGAGAACCCGGGCTGAGCGCGCGGCTGGCGCGTCACACCGCCAGCGCCTCCCGCACGCCGTCCCGGGGCATGCTTTCGCCCTTGCCGCGCATGATGAATTCGCCGCGTTCCATCAGCAGGTACTGGTCGGCCAGGGATTCGGCGAAGTCGTAGTACTGCTCGACCAGCAGGATCGCCATTTCGCCGGTTGCGGCCAGCATGCGGATGGCGCGCTCGATGTCCTTGATGATCGAGGGCTGGATGCCTTCGGTCGGCTCGTCGAGGATCAGCAGGCGCGGCCCCATGGCCAGGGCGCGGCCGATGGCGAGCTGTTGCTGCTGGCCACCGGAAAGATCACCGCCGCGGCGGTGCATCATCTGCTTGAGCACCGGAAACATCTCGAAGATGCGGCTCGGAATCGGCGTGCTGCCGGGCAGGGTGGCGAGGCCCATCAGCAGGTTTTCCTCCACCGTGAGGCGCGGAAAGATCTCGCGCCCCTGGGGCACGTAGCCGATGCCGGCCTTCACGCGCTCGTGGGGCGCCAGGTGGGTGATGTCGCGGCCGTCCAGGTGCATGGCGCCGGATTTGGTTTTGACCAGCCCCATCAGCGATTTGAGCAGCGTGGTCTTGCCCACGCCGTTGCGGCCGAGGAGCGTGGTGACCTTGCCGAGTTCCAGCTCGAACGACAGGCCGCGCAGGATGTGGCTGCCGCCGTAGTACTGGTTGAGGTTTTCAACTTTAAGCATGTTCAGCGCCCCAGATAGACTTCGATGACCCGCGGGTCGTTTTGCACCGTGGCGAGATTGCCCTCGGCCAGCACCGATCCTTCATGCAGCACCGTGACCTTGCCGCCGAGTTTCTCGATGAAGGCCATGTCGTGTTCGACCACCACCAGCGAATGCTTGCCGGCCAGCGACACGAAGAGTTCGGCGGTGCGCATGGTTTCGTCGTCGGTCATGCCGGCGACGGGTTCGTCGAGGAGCAGCAGCTTGGGTTCCTGCATCAGCAGCATGCCGATTTCCAGCCACTGTTTTTGCCCGTGGGAGAGCAGCCCGGCCGGGCGGTCGGCCTCCTTGTCGAGGCGGATCAGGCGCAGGGTTTCGGCGATGCGGTCGCGCTCGTCGGCGGCCAGCCAGGCGAGCAGGCTTTTCCACACGCGCTTGTCGGTCTTCATGGCCAGTTCGAGGTTTTCGAACACGCTGTGGTTTTCGAAGATGGTCGGTTTCTGAAACTTGCGGCCGATGCCGGCGTGGGCGATCTCGGGTTCGGTGAGGCGGGTGAGATCCATCGTCTGGCCGAAGAAGGCCGAGCCCGAGTCGGGCCGCGTCTTGCCGGTGATGACGTCCATCATGGTGGTCTTGCCGGCGCCGTTGGGGCCGATGATGCAGCGCAGCTCGCCGGCGTCGATGGTCAGGTTGAGCTTGTTGAGGGCGCGAAAGCCGTCGAAGCTCACGGTGATGTCATCGAGATACAGCGCGACGCCGTGGGAGAGGTCGAGTTCGCCGGTGACCAGGTGGCCCATCTGGTCGGCGCCGTCGCTGCCTGAAGGGCGGTCGTCGAGGAGGGCTTCGGCGGTGGTGTTGAGCGCGTTCATGCGGCGACTCCTTTCTTGAGCATCAGTTTCTTCCACAGGCCGACGAGGCCCTGGGGCAGCATCAGCGTGACGACGATGAACAACAGGCCGAGGAAGAACAGCCAGTATTCGGGAAAGCTCACCGTGAACCAGCTCTTGGCCAGGTTGACCACGAAGGCGCCGATGACCGGCCCGATCAGCGTGGCGCGGCCGCCTACCGCCACCCAGATGGCGATTTCGATGGAGTTGGCGGGTGACATTTCAGAGGGGTTGATGATGCCCACCTGCGGCACGTAGAGCGCCCCGGCAATGCCGCACAGCACGGCCGACACCACCCAGATGAAGAGCTTGTACCAGAGCGGGTTGTAGCCGATGAACATCATCCGGGATTCGGAATCGCGGATGGCCGTGAGCACCCGGCCAAACTTTGACGTGACCAGCCAGCGCGAAAACACCAGCGTCGCCGCAAGCATGATCGCGGTCAGGCCGAACAGCACCAGCCGGGTTTGCGGCGAGGTGATGCTGTGTTCGAGCACCAACCTGAAGTCGGTGAAGCCGTTGTTGCCGCCAAAGCCGGTTTCGTTGCGGAAGAACAGCAGCATGGCGGCGTAGGTGAGGGCCTGGGTGATGATCGAGAAATACACGCCCTTGATCCGCGAGCGGAAGGCGAAGTAGCCGAACACGAAGGCCACCAGCGCCGGCACCACGACCACCAGCAGGATCACCCACACAAAGCTGTCGCTGCCCAGCCAGAACCACGGCAGCTCCTTCCAGTCGAGGAAGATCATGAACGCCGGCAGCGCGCCGGCATCGCTGCCGGCCTGGCGCATCAGGTACATGCCGAAGGCGTAGCCGCCGAGCGCGAAGAACAGCCCGTGGCCCAGCGACAGGATGCCGCCGTAGCCCCAGATCAGGTCCATTGCCACGGCCACCAGCGCGTAGCACATGATCTTGCCGATCAGCGTGATGGCGTAGGCCGACATGTGAAAGGCGCTGTCTTCCGGCACGGCCAGGTTGAGCACCGGCACCAGGATCAGCGCGAGGGCAAGGAAGATGCCCAGCGCCAGCCAGCCTTTGCTGTCCAGCGAGGACAGCACGCGAAGGGTGAGGGGTTTGCGCATGATGTCCGGCCCTTACTCGACGAAGCGGCCCTTGAGGGCAAAGATGCCCTGCGGACGCTTCTGGATGAAGATGATGATGCACACGAGGATGGTGATCTTGGCGATCACCGCACCGGCCCAGCCCTCCAGCAGCTTGCTGAAGATGCCCAGGCCCAGCGCCGCCCACACGGCCCCGGCGAGCTGGCCGACGCCGCCCACCACGACCACCATGAACGAATCGACGATGTAGCCCTGGCCCATGTCCGGCCCCACGTTGGAGATTTGCGACAGCGCCACCCCGCCCAGCCCGGCAATGCCGGCGCCCAGCGCAAAGGCCATGGTGTCGATGCGCGCGGTGGGCACGCCCACGCAGCCGGCCATCGCCCGGTTTTGCGTCACGGCGCGCACGAACATGCCGAGCCGCGTCTTGTTCATCAGCACCCACACCAGCAGCAGCACGAACAGCGCAAAGCCGACGATGATGATGCGGTTCCAGGGCAGCACCAGGTTGGGCAGCAGCTCGATGCCGCCGGACATCCAGCCCGGGTTGGCCACTTCCACGTTTTGTGCGCCGAACAGCACCCGGGCGCCCTGGATCAGCACCAGCGACAGGCCCCAGGTGGCGAGCAGGGTTTCCAGCGTGCGGCCGTAGAGCCAGCGGATCACCGTGCGCTCCATCACCACGCCCACCAGCGCCGCGGTGAAGAAGGCCACCGGAATCGCGGCGGGCAGATACCAGTCGACGTAGTCCGGCAGATAGGCCCGGAACAGGCTTTGCATGCCGTAGGCCGAATAGGCGCCCACCATCAGCAGCTCGCCGTGGGCCATGTTGATCACGCCCATCACGCCGTAGGTGATGGCCAGCCCCAGCGCGGCCAGCAGCAGGATGCTGCCCAGCGACAGGCCCGAGAACACCCGCCCGAGGTTTTCGGCAATGGCGAGGCGGCCGTCGATGGCCTTGATGGCGGCCACGGCGGCAAAGCGCACTTTCTCGTCGCTCTCGGCGGTCTTGTCGGTGAGCGGCTGCAGCATGCTTTTCACGGTGGGCGAGCTGGTTTCGGCCAGCGCATTGACGGCCGCCAGACGCACCGCCGGGTCGGCACTGCCGAGGCTGGCCTGGGCGTGGGCCAGCACGAGCAGCGCCTTGATGTCGGCATCAGCCTCCTTCTCCAGGGCCCGGGCCAGCAGCGGGGCCATGTCGGCGCCCACCTTGTTCTGCAGCTTTTGCGCAGACGCCAGGCGCACGGCGCGGTCGGCGTCGAACAGGCTGAGGGCCGCCAGCGCGTTGGCCAGCTCGCCGCGGATGCGGTTGTTCACCGTGACGGCTTCGGGGGTGGCCGGCGTTGCGATCGCTGCGCCGCTGGCGGCGTCGAAGGCCGTGTCGCCTTCGAGGATCACGGCCTTGTCGCCGGCCAGATAAAGGCTGTCGTCGGCCATGGCCTTGAGAATGCGGGCCGCGTCGGGGTCGGCCGCCTGCGCAAGCTGGCGGATCGCGGCGACCTTGTCGCTGGAATCCTCAGCCGCCAGCTGGCGGACCAGGGCGGCATCCGGGGTGGCCTGGGACAGACTGGCCCACAGGCAGAGAACGAGGGGAATGATAAGAAGAACTGAGATATTCACCCAGCAGTGGGCGCGATAAATCCGGGATTTAGT
>NZ_JAOAUU010000043.1 GCF_030157465.1 Zoogloea sp. | reverse complement strand
AGGCTTGAGCATGCCGCTATTATAAAAAAACGAAGCCCCCGGCGGGCGGGGGCTTCGAGCTTTGTCAGCAGTCTGAGGGGGCTGCGGCCCCCTTTTTCGTGAACGCCAGCCTGCCCTATTCAGCGCAGCCCACTGTCATCGAGCCCTTTTTCAACGGTTTTTCTTAGAAGCAAACGTACGATCTCCTTCAAAGAGGCCATATCCGCCTGCTCAATGATCGGCGCGGGGTTACGCCCATTCCAATCCCAGTTGATGTCTCCGCCAGATCTCATCGTGAAGGGGGCCTCCTGATAAGCGACTTCGGGATGCTGACCAATCAGCTTGCCGCTGGAGTCGTGCAAGCTGACCTGGAGACCGGCAAAGACGAAGGTCTTGTTAAGAGCACCAAAAAAGGTTCGATGGAAAACACCAAGCCCTTTAACTTCCGCATTGGTGTTGAAGATTGGATCCCTGTGGGACCAACTATCGATTGCCACAATGAAATCAGCCTGCGTCCCCTCCGGCAGAATCAGAGATCCATCGGAGTTATTGCGAGAGGCGCCATAAAAGACGCTCACGTCAGCGTAACTACCGGAGTTCTTCATGCTGGATCTCACCACCGAGATGGCAAACTCATCAAGCCCCCACTCCGGCACCGTGAGAGTTCCGTACTGATTGTGGAAGATCGTGGTGCCGATCAGCTGGAGATTAAGCCTTGGGCCCAGCAGGGAGGTGACCGCCACCGACTTTCCCTTGACTTGCTGCCTCACCGCATCGGGTTGCAAGGTCTGGCACCCCACCCCACCCAAAATGAAGAGTAATGCGGTAACGAAAACCAATCGCTGCATCCAGATTTTTGTCATTTTTTGCTCCCCTGAAATGTCAGCCGCGGAAACAGGCGGCAATACCCGATCACAAGACATATCAATAGGGCCTGAACCTTGGCAACTACCGTGAAATCGAATCGCATGCCCAACCACGTCCGATATTCATTTTGGTACAGGCCATGTCCAAGTATGCATATTAGAGCCCCCATATGCAGCACGCTCTTAAGCAAGTTTGACTTGAATCAGTTCGCTACCAACCCGATCGGACCTCCGCTTTACCCTTGAGACTTCGGAATCGATGCCAATTTGAAGGCATCGGACACGAGCAGATCCAATCATGTGATGTCGGGTTACGCTGCGCTAACCCGAGCTACCGACTTGGCCATCCACCAGGAAACCAGCGTGCGCCTGCAGAAAAGATTCGATGACGTACAGGCCTTGTTGCATAACCCTCTAGCAGCCCCCTCCCAACCCCGACGTGTCGCGCTTGGTAGACTGTGCC
>NZ_JAOAUU010000042.1 GCF_030157465.1 Zoogloea sp. | reverse complement strand
CGGCCATGCTCGACGACACCTGCAAGATGCTCGATGCGCGCGGCTTCAAGATTTCGCCGCACATCGGCGCCCCGGGCGACTACATCATCGAGCGGGCTTTTGTCGAGAAGTGAATGCCTGGCGAGGCGCTCCGGGGCCTCGGCGTTAATGACCGAAGAAATTGATCGGCATCTTCAGATAGCACACGCCGTTGGCTTCCGGCGGAGGCATCTCGCCGGCACGGATGTTGACCTGGATTGAGGGCACGATCAGCAAGGGCAGCTCGAGACTCGCGTCACGCAGGCTACGCATCGAGATGAACTCGCTCTCCTGAACGCCATCCCGGACGTGGATATTCGCCTTTCTCTGTTGCAGCACGGTGCAGCAGTGATTCGGTGCCCGCTGATTAGGTGGGTAATCGTGACAGAGGTAGAGGCGCGTATCGGCCGGAAGCGCAAGGATGCGCTGGATCGAGCGATAAAGCTGTGCAGCGCTGCCGCCGGGAAAGTCGCACCGGGCGGTGCCGATATCCGGCATGAACAGGGTGTCTCCGACAAATACGGCGCTTTCGCCAACTTTGTAGGCGATGTCGGCAGGGGTATGTCCCGGTACATGCATTGCAACGGCGGTCAGGTTGCCGATCTGGAAACTCTCGTCGTCGCCAAAGAGGTGATCGAACTGGGAGCCGTCCGAAAGAAAGCCGGGCTCCAGGTTGAAAGTGTGCCGAAAAGCGTGCTGTACCTCCTGGATGTGGGCGCTGATGGCGATACGCCCGCCGAGCTCCTTGCGCAGGAAGGCCGCCGCAGAAAGATGGTCTGCGTGAGCGTGGGTTTCCAGCAGCCACTCCACCGTCAGGCGCTGGGCACGCACGAAGTCGACGATCCGGCCGGCATTGCGTGTTGAAACACAGCCGGAGCGGTGGTCGTAATCCAGTACCGCGTCGACAATGGCGCAGGCCGACCCCCTGGCCTCGTAGACGACATAGCTGAAGGTGGCTGTGGCGGGGTCGAAAAAGGCTTCCACGCAGGGCTGCATGCTCGTCATCCAGAATCAGAAAAAGGTTTTGGCAAGCCACACGGTAGCGACCAGCAACACAGCCCCGGCAAAGCCGATCTGCAGCCAGCGCCCGGGAATGCGGATCGCAACGCTGCGACCCGCGATCATGCCCACTCCGGTTGCTGCGATGAACACCCAGCCCAGCGCGCTTATCTCTGCACCGCCAAGCAGGCTGCCGAGTACCGTCGTGGAAGACACCAGGGCGATGACCGCAAGGGATGTGGCCGCACTGGCCGCCATGGTGAGGTCGCTGTACTGGCGGAAGGCCGGGACGATCAGGAAGCCTCCGCCAACGCCCAGCATTCCGGTGAACAGCCCGGCGAGGCTGCCGGTAGCGGCCAGGGTGGTGGAACACCGCAGGTTCCAGCGAAATCGCCCTGTGGCGGGGTTGATCATGCAGTTGCGGTCGAGGTGCCCGCTCTCCGGGTCATGCGCGCCGGCGCTTGCCGCACCGAGCATGCGAAACGCGATCAGGCACAACACGGCACAAAAAACGGCAACCAGCACCGCCGGAGAAAGCCTGTGGGCGAGGCTCACACCGACCGGTGCGCTGAGGGCGCCGAGGCAGGCCATCAGCAGGGCGGCCCGGTAACGCACCAGGCCCTGGCGCAAACCGGCCAGACCGCCCAGCCACGCGGCACTGCCAACGGCAATGAGCGCAACCGGCGTGGCCTCCGTCATGCTCATGCCGAGGCCCAGCATGAGCACCGGCACGGCCAGCACCCCGCCTCCAGCCCCGGTCAGCCCGAGCAACATACCAACGATGGATCCAAGCGCGATGCCGGTGAACATAAGCGGGTCCGGGCAGATGTGGAAACGGAAAGCAGGAAGTCAGCGGGCCCGCGAACGAGCCCGCCAAAGGGGTCAGTAGCTCTTGTAGGGAAGGAACTTGCCGGACAGCACCACATTGACCCGATCCCCTTTCGGGTCTTCCTGGCGCTGTATGTCCATCGAGAAATCAATCGCGCTCATGATCCCGTCGCCAAATTCCTCGTGGATCAGCTCCTTGATCGTGGTGCCATACACACTGACGATCTCGTACCAGCGATAGATCAGCGGATCCGTGGGCACCGCGCTGGGCAGCGAGCCCTTGTAGGGCACGACCTGCAGCCAGGCGACGGCTTCGTCGGACAAGCCAAAAAGCTCACCGACGGTCTCGGCCTGGGCCTTGGTGAAGGTCATCTGGCCCAGACAGCCTGCAGTGGTCCACTCCTTGCTCAGACCGATGGCTTCGGCCACCTGGCCCCACTTGATGCCCTTGCTCACCTTGGCGGAAAGGATCATTGCAGTCACTTCATTGCGGTCGGAAATCATCTTGTTCTCCTGGATTGGGGTTGGGTAAATCAGGGCAGCATCCGCACACAGCGCTCAGGCCACGGCGGTGAAGCGCGAATTGGTGGTGGCTTCGCACAGGCCATCAGACAAAGGGGTTTCTTCCAGCCCGGGGCGGACGATTCGGGTGGTAGCCAGTTCGGCGACCGGGCTGCCTGCCTGCTGGATTGACTTGGAACGGCGCACCAGGAAGTCGACCAGGTGGTTACGGATGCGGTAGAACTGCGGGTCGTGGTGGATCGTCTCGCGCACCCGGTCACGGGGCATCGTATTGACGACAATCTCGGCAATGCGCGCCTGGGGGCCGTTGCTCATCAGAAAAATGCGGTCGGCCAACAGGATCGCTTCGTCCACGTCGTGGGTGATCATGAACACCGTCTGATGCGTTTCAGTGCAGATCCTGAGAAGCTCGTCCTGGATCACCCCACGGGTCAGGGCATCCAGTGCGCCAAAGGGCTCGTCCATCAGAAGCATCTTCGGTTCGACCGAAAAAGCCCGCGCAATGCCCACGCGCTGTTTCATGCCGCCGGACAGCTCCGAAGGCTTTTTCTTCGCGGCGTGGGCCAGGCCAACCATCTCGATGAAGCGCGCGGCGTGAGCCGCGATCCGCTGACGCGACCAGTCCGTGTGGCGGGAGCGCACGGCGAAGGCGATGTTCTCCTCGACCGTCAGCCAGGGCAGCAGTGCGTGGCTCTGGAACACCACGCCGCGATCAAGGCTGGGACCGGAAACCTCCCGGTTGTCCATGATCACGCAACCGCTGCTGGCCTCTTCCAGCCCGGCGAGAACGTTGAGGATGGTGCTCTTGCCACAGCCGGAGTGGCCGATGATGCAGATGAACTCCCCCTTGTCGATGCCGAAGCTGACGTTGTCGAAGACCGGCGGCTGGTCGGCCCGGTAACGCTTGCCCAGCCCCTCGACCTTGACGAAAGCGGAAGCCGCCTTCCCCGCAGCGCCCACCTTGGGATTGCCGTTTTCCTTATTCCGCATAGGTCACCTTCTTCTGGAGTTGGGCAAACATCAGATCGAGAAACATCCCGACCAGGCCGATCAGCAGCACCGCGAAGATCACGTTGGCCAGGGACAGGTTGTTCCATTCGTTCCATACGAAGTAGCCGATACCGGTACCACCGATGAGCATCTCGGCCGCAACGATCACCAGCCAGGCGATGCCCATCGAGATGCGCATTCCGGTGATGATGGTCGGCGCGGCCGCCGGCAGGATCACCTGAAAGGCCTTGCGCAGCGGGCTCACCTCCAGCGTGCGGGCTACGTTGAGCCAATCCTTACGGACCCCGGCAACACCGAAAGCGGTATTGATCAGCATCGGCCAGATCGAGCAGATGAAGATCACGAAGATGCCGGACACCGAGGAGTCCTTGATCGTGTAGAGGGCGATAGGCATCCAGGCCAGGGGCGAGATCGGCTTGAGCACCTGGATGAAGGGGTCCAGGGCGCGGTACATGAGCGGCGACATGCCGATCACGAAGCCCAGCGGCACCGCCACCGCCAGGGCAATCAGGTAGCCCAGGGCAACCCGTCCCAGTGAATGGGCCAGCTGGATACCCACGCCCTTGTCGTTGGGCCCATGGTCGTAAAAGGGATCGGCAAGCTTGTCCGCAGCCACGTGGAGAAACTGCAACGGCGTCGGAAAGCCGTCGACCTTCTTGTCGGTGGCCGCGGCCGGCCCATTGCCCATCAGTGCGGCGTACTCGGCATCGACCGCGCCGCTCACCGCGGGACGGCCAGATACCGGGCTCGTGGCCGTAGACAAATGCCATATCCCCACCAGGAGAATCAGCAGCAGGACTGAGAGCAGGCCGGCGCGCAAGGAGAGAGATGCTTTCATGGTTTCGCCTCCCTCACGTGCGCTTGATGGCGAAGCCATTGATGTAGGGCTCCGGCCGCGCCGGGTCGAATTCGCGCCCCATCACGCTGAACTTGCGGTAGCCGGCATGAATGCGCTGCTCCGCCACCGGCTGGCCCAGCTCCTTCATCAGGCGGCGGGCATCGGTGAGCAGGAAGACCTGTTCGGCCAGCGCCCTGTAATTCACCTCGCCCTTTACGTAACCCCAGCGTTTCATCTGGGTCAGCATCCAGGTGGCCATCGAATACCACGGCACCGGATCGAAGTCGGCCCGATCGGGCTCGTTGCGCACGTTACCCAGGCCATCCGCAAAGCGGCCGCTGAGGGCCTGAAAAATCACCGTCTCGGGCTGGTTGAGATAGTTGGGGGCGGCGATGGCCTTGGCGATGTCCGCCCGGCTCTCGGGCTTGCGGGCCATGGCAGCGGCGTTCAGCACGGCACGGTAGAGGGCCGCGAACGTGTTGGGGTTCTTGTCGATGAAACCTTTTGAAGTGCCGAAGGAGCAGCAGGGATGACCATTCCAGATGTCCTTGGACAAGATGTGAATGAAGCCGATCTGGTCATATACGGCACGCTGGTTGAAGGGGTCGGGGCCCAGAAAGCCGTCGATGTTGCCAGCACGCAGGTTGGCGATCATCTCGGCGGGCGGGGTGACGCGGAGCTGCACATCCCTGTCCGGGTCGAGGCCGTGCTCGGCCAGGTAGTAGCGGAGCAGAAAGTTGTGCATCGAGAACTCGAAAGGAATCGCAAACTTGAAGCCCTTCCAGTTGCGCGGGTCGCGGTTGTCCTTGTGCTTGAGGGCCAGCGTAATGGCCTGGCCATTGACATTCTGGATGGTCGCTACGCGCATCGGCTGAGGAGAGGAACCGAGCCCCATGGCAATGGCCAGCGGCATCGGCGCCAGGAAGTGGGAGGCATCCAGCTCGCCGTTGAGCATGTGGTCGCGAACCAGCGCCCAGCCCGCGGTCTTGTGCAGGGTGACATTGAGCCCCTGCTGCTTATAGAAGCCCATCGGGTCGGCCATGATCAGCGGCGTGGCGCAGTTAATCGGAATGAAGCCGATCTTCAGATCCTTCTTTTCGAGCGGACCCGGCTTGTCGAGGGCGGCAGCCTGCAAGTCAGAGATGGGCAGCACACTGGCGATGGCTGCGATCGCGGTGCTCGCGCCTACGGCTCTGAGGAAGCGACGGCGCGTTGCGTCTTCGGGAAACAGCGCCCGCACGGCGGCGGCTTCGATGAAATCGCCGGACAGGGCTTCCGGGTCGCCACCGCGCAGTTGGCGGGCCCGGATTTCGTCGGCGTTGTGCTCGTTCTGAGTGGCGTGCTGACCGCAGGAACAGCCATTCAGGTTCACATCCGCCGAATACGGGCGGTAGAGCGTGTCGTTCTTCATGGTCAAGGGCCTCTATCGGGATGGAAAGATGAGTGTTGTGTGGCGGGGCGGCCTCGGCTCAGGCGGCCAGTTGCCGCCGCGGCGTGCCCACATTCAGACGCGCCTGCAGGCTTCCCGCGGACCACTGCTCCATGGCGAGGAAGTCCGCGTCCTCCGAGATCACCCGCCACTCGCCGCCGGCAACCGGCAAACCCTCGATGACAACGGGCAGCAGCCGGGTCTTCAGACGGATCACTGGCGGCCGGTGGCGGTAGCCCTCGTGGGCGGCAAGGCCGAGGACACCGCGGGCAAGCACACTCGCCTGGTGGGCAATGGGTTCGATGAAGCGGCAGGGCATGCCGTTGAGACTGATGCAGTCGCCCAGGGCATAGACGTCCGGGGCACTGCTCCTGAGGGTGGCGGGATCCACAACCACGCCGCGTTCGTAGGCAAGTCCGGCGATTCGGGCGATGCGTGAGTCGGTTACCAGACCCGTGGCGGCAACCACCTCGTCGGCCTCCAGAATCTGCCCGCAGGCGGTGACGATCTGCTTGCGGCCATTCTCTCCGCGTGTCACTGCGGCCACCTGCACCGCCCCCAGGAAGCGCACGCCAAGGTTTTCCAGGCTGTGCTTGAGGCGCTCGGCGGCGGCCGGCGGCAAGAGGCTGGCCAGCGGTGCGGCCTGTGTGTCCAGGAGGGAAACCTGGTGGCCGGAGCGGGCGAAATCTTCTGCCAACTCGCAACCGACCATGCCGGCCCCGACGATGGCAACGTGCTTGACGGGGCCTCGCAGACGCTGGCTGAGGCCACTCCAGCTGGCCAGATCGTTGATCCTCCAGCACAGATCGGCAGGCAGCACTGCCGGCACCGCCGGACGGGCGCCCTGTGCCAGCACCAGGCCGGTGTAGCGAAAGCTTCCCCGGGTGGTACGGATCTGATGGAGCCCGGGCGACAGGCCGACCACCACCGTATCGTTGAGCAGCCGGATGCCCAGACGGAGCGCCGCGTCGGCAGCCTTCTCCCGCACCAGTTTGTCGGGCGTGGCGCCGCGGCTCAGGGCAATGGAGAGCTCCGGCTTGTGGTAGCGATCACCGGCGCAGGCGCTGATCATGGTGATCGGAACATGGGCATCCAGTGCGCGCACGGCCTCCGCCGCGGCCCAGCCGGCGCAGCCAGCCCCCACGATGACGATACCGGTCTCGCGCACCACCCGGCTGGTAGCGCAGGTGGCCGTCAATGCAAGCGAATTGTCATAGGGCTCGAAATCCGCCTTCACCACACCGCAAAGGGGGCAGACCCAATCGGCGGGAATGTCCTCGAAGCGGGTGCCGGGTGCTATTCCGCTATCCGGATCGCCCTTCTCCTCGTCGTAGATCAATCCGCAGGCACGACACAGAAACTGCTTCCAGGGTGCATTCATGCCGGCATCTCCTCTTTCGACAGCCGGGCCATTTCCCAGCGCAGGTGCTTGATCGCCGGGGTGACGATGGCGATGAAATGGGCTTCGCGGATGCGTCGCTGAGGCGCGGAATGCATCAGGTAACCGCGAGCCCCCTGGTGCAGCAAGGCCGACTGGGAGGCCCGCAGGGCCAACTCGGCGCCCTGGGTGCGGGCATCGAGCACTTCGAGCAGGTAATCCTTGCTGCCGTCGTAGGGCGTGAGGGCCAGGCGGGACACGCGGGCGCCCAGCTCGTCGTACTCGGCCTGGAGTTCTTGCGGGCGGTCATGCAGGTATTGATTCACATGCCCGAGGAGCGGCTCGACCTCCCTCATGGAGTCGATGCACCCCTGGGTTACCCCCACCGCCATACCCGCCTGAAGCAGCACGAAAGCAGCCCGGATGCGACTGATGAAGGGCCTGGCCGGATCCGCGATGAGGGTGTCCTCGCCAACGAAGTAGTCATCGAGACGCACCCCCCAGGTGCTGGTGCCTTCCATTCCGGAGAACTCCGGACACGGACGCAGCACCACGTCCTCGGTGAAGCGAAGCAGGAACATGATCTCGTGGGAACGACTGCCGTCGTCTTTCATCACACCCGCGATGGCACCGCAATACTGGCCGCGAGCAATATGACTGACCCACGGAAGTGCCCCGCTGACCCTGTAGCCACCAGGCACCTTCGTGGCGCGCAAGAGCATCTTCTCGATGCCGGCCAGTGCCTTCATCGGATTGGACAAAGCCGTGCCGCCAAAACTGAGGCCGAGTGCGTGATCCCTGAGCACGGTGCCAGTCAGCGCGGGATTGCCGGATTGCTCCATGTACAAGCCGCACACATCGTGACACCAGGCCAGAAAGCCCGTGGAGCCACAACGGCGGCTGATTGCCCGCATGGCGTCGAGGGCCAGGCCGTAGCGGGCACCGTTCATGTCCAGGTGAGCGGCGAAGGCGCCAGCCTCGCCAAGGGAACCCATCAGATCGAGCGGATAGTGCCCCTCGTGGTCGATGCGATAGGCCGCGTCTGCCAACGCACCATCGGCAATGGTGGTAACTCGCTCCATGACCTGGCTGTCAGACCAGGAAGCGTCAAAGATCAAAGGGGTGGCATCAGCAGGGTTCATGGCAGGTTCTCCGGAGAGGCGGGCGTATCGGGTGTCGAAAGGGAGGGCGCCGGAACACCAGCGCTGCGTGCCGGCACCGCGCCCCCCTCCTCCGGGGCTCAGTGGGTGAGTTCGATCGAGAACGGAATGGGGTTGCGCATCGTGTTGGCCACCGGCGAACAGAAGTTCGCGTGTTTCACGATGTCGTCCAGCACCTCGCGGCTGGCGTCCCCCTCGATGAGCACCTTGACCCGGATTTCCTGGAAGCCCATTTGCTCGGGTTGGCGATCCGCCCCCCCTGCGCCCCAGGCTGCGGTATTGCCGATATCCGCCTCCATGAAGACCTCAAGGCGGGAGAGCTTGACCTGGCGAAAGGTGGCTACCGCGGTGATGCCCACGCTGAGGCAGCCGCCGAGCGCGGACAGGACGACTTCTCCGGGGGCCGGCGCAGTGTTCTCTCCGAACAAGTGCAGCGGCTCGTCGACGATGACCGGGTTATGGATGCCCACATAGCTCCAGGAGCGGAATTGCCCCTGCATGACGGTATGGACCTTGTTGGTGCCTTTGCGCTCGGGGTTGTCGCGCCCGGAGGCCGCGAACTGCAGCAGCCCCTCCCGGTCGATTGGACGCAGGTAGGACTTGATGGTCGTGGGGGCGGCGGTAGCGGTAGCGGTGGTCAAGACTTTTCTCCTGGGTAGTCGTGCGTTCAGCGTTTGCTGTCGCTATCAGTCAATCGAAAAACCGAAGGACTTGACTATCCAATTGCAAAGCCCGTGCCAGAGTGTTTATTTCTTACTTAACCCATTAATAAAAAACGACTATTTATATTTTTTGAACACAATTCAGCGAAGACCAAACGCGCCGACGCCTCACAAATTGTCAACATTGTTAACAATTTGTGAGGCGTCGAAAAAGTCAAAACACAAAAATGGGCAGCGTTACCCGAGCGGTGCAAGACCCAGCTTTTGCCACCTGTAGCTAAATTGGCGCCCGGTAAGGCCCAGCATCTGGGCCGCACGGGATTTGTTGCCACCGCAGGCCTCGAGGGCCTGGCTCAACTCGTCGGCCGAGTGGGAGGCCGCGCTGACATAAGGACGAACGAGACCGAGGGGCGCAAATACGGGCTCCGTCATTGCCTTCACCGCCCCCCTTGCTGCCGGCGAAGCCACACTCTCACCCGCCGGCATGAAGCGCTCGATGTCGGCCGCACCGAGAATGGGTTTTTCGGCAAGCAGAACGATGCGTTCAATCAGATTTGCAAGCTCACGGATGTTGCCTGGCCAGGAATGCGCCTCGATACGCGCGAAAGCGTCCGGCGCCAGGTTCACATTTCGCTGATTGACCTGGTTGGTGCGGCTCAGAAAATGGATGGCCAAGGCCCGAATGTCGCCACGGCGCTCTGCGAGCGAGGGCAGATGGATGGGAATGACGTTGAGCCTGTAGTACAGATCCTGCCGAAACAGCCCCCGCGCCACCTCCATTTCGAGGTCCCGGTTGGTGGCCGCAACGAGACGGACGTCGATGCGAAACTCCCGCTTGCCCCCAAGGTGGGTGATCGTCCCTTCCTGCAGGGTGCGGAGCAACTTGCCCTGCATCGACAGCGGAAGCTCTCCGATTTCGTCGAGGAATATCGTGCCCTGGTCGGCCTGCTCGAACAGACCTTCCCGAGTGCTGGTCGCGCCGGTAAAGGCGCCGCGCTCGTAGCCGAACAGCTCGGACTCGAACAAGGTATCCGGTATCGCCGCGCAATTCACCTTGATGAAAGGCTTGTCGCGCCGCGGGCTGGCCAGATGAAGGGCACGGGCAAACAACTCCTTCCCGGTCCCCGATTCGCCAAGCAGCAGCACACTCGCGGTTGCGTCGGACACGCGTTCCAGTTCTGAAATCGCCCGCAGCAAAGGAGCCGAGGTTCCGATGATGCCGTAACGCGCGGCTTCGTGTTCCAGGGCGTGCGTCAGAATCTCGTTCTGCTCTTCAAGCGCCCGGGTCTTCGCCTCGACCATCGACTGCAGGTGCAGCAACTGGCCAACCAGGGTGGCCAGGATGCGCAACATCGACAGATCGTCGGCCAGCGAACGAGTGCGCCTTCGGATGCGGTGACAGGCCAGCACGCCAGCCGTCACCGCGCCAAAACGAATCGGCAGGGCTATGAAAGAAACCGGCCCCTGGGGCAGCTTGGCCCGCTCTACCGCACGGGCCAGAAAACGCTCCTCAAGATCGATGTCCTGAACGATGATCAGCTGCCCGGAAGACATGACCTGACCCGTGACTCCTTCATCGAGCCGATAACAGCCCCGCTCAACTTCAGCGCGTGTCAGCCCGTAGGCGTGACAAATGCGGCAAGCTTTGCCGTCCTCATCGAGCAACACCACGCGCCCGCGGTTCAGCCCCAGGAGTTCCGACATCAAGTGGAGGATCTCCCGAAAGACCACATCGGGCGCGAGGCTCTTGCCGACAAGCCCCATGACCTGCTGGAGCAGCAACATTTCCTGCTCGCGCCAGAACGTCGGAGAACGCTCGGAGTCGGTATCCGTATTGACGGCTTTGATCACTGCTCGACCCCTTCGGCCAGCCGGGCGATCATCTTTCGCACCGCGACCATCTGCGGGGCGTTGCGGGTGGCGTAGTCCACCGCGCTGTAACCCCACCAGTCCCAGCAGCCCTTGGGGTTGTACATCCAGCGCATCGACCCCGCCGCCAGCCCGTTGCGCGCCACGGCCTGCGGATACAGCACGACCAGCCGGTTCGTCTCGGCCCAGGCGTTGTAGCCGGCACCTTCGACAAAGCGCCGGCCGACCTGGTCCTCGCCCTGCCTGCAGCCATGAAAGGCCACGTGCACCCGGCAACCGCCCGCCCTGCAGCTTGCCGGTATGTAGGCAAAGCCCTGCTCGCCCATGCTGATGTCCGCCGGCAGGCCGCCAGTAAAGGGCCGCTGATCGAAGGTGACAAGATGGCCCGGCTCGGGAACGGACTTCGGCTTGAGCTTGCCGAGCAGATGGCCGAGCAACTCGCCGGGCGCATCGAAATCGCCGCAGCGGTTGATATACGGCGGCTCGGACGTATCGCAGGCGTTGGGCTTGGTGTCCGAGACCGAAATCATCGCGTGGCCGGCGTCAGGCAGCGTCACCAGCCGGATCGACCCGGCCGGCACCCAAGCCTTGTAGAAGCCCACCAGCGCATCCACCACCGGCCGCTCGACCGTGTGGTCGGCCCCGCCGGTGAGCACCCACACCTTGTCGTCGGCAAGCGCCGCCGGCGGGTCGATCAGATCGAGCCGCGCGCGGGATTCCATGCGCGCCTTGACGTCACCGGGCGCAGGCGGCTGCGCCCAGCGGGTTGGCGACATGCAGTTGGAGAGCGCACGCACGGCGCTGCCCTCGGCGCAATCGTAAGGCCCTGCCGCGATGATTCCCGCGCCCTTCACCAGCTTTGAGTAGGCCACCTGAAACTGCACCGCCATGTAACCGCCCGACGAAATGCCGGACACCGTCAGCGTCGAGCTGTCCGACCCCAGCGCCGGCAAGGCTGGCGCCGCCAGGCCGATGGACGGGAGGCCTGCGCCAAGCAAAACAAAAAGTGCCCGCAGCTTCATCATCACGCCCCCAGCAAACGCCACAACACGCCACCGCCCGCCGCCAGCCCCAAGGCCCCGAAGGCCAGCGCGGCAAGCGTGAAACCCCGCGCCCGCAGCGCCGGCTCCTTTGCGTAACCGATCGCATACCAGACGCGCCCGACCAGCCACACGGCGCCCAGCCCGGCAGCGACGCCATCGTTCACATAGGCAGCGCAAATCCACAGGCAGGGCAGGCACATGGCCGTCCATTCGAGGGTGTTCATCTGCACCCGGTACAGGCGTTCGAAAGTCGGGTGGCCGGTCACGGACGGCGCCTTGACGCCGTAGCGGTGGCGGCCCTTGCCCACGGCAAAACAGGTGCCGAACATCAAAAGGACGATCAACAGCGTGACCCCGGCCGTCAGGGGAGAAGAAGACAGCATGGCAAGAAGACTTCCAGAAGACAGAAGCGCCTAGCTTACCGCCCCTCCCCCATACTTCGCATTACATCTCCCCACGGCCCGGCCACGCCCTATGCTTCGCACCCTGCTCCAGTTTCTCGCCCCTTACCGCCGCCGCGTCCTCGTTGCCGTCATTGCGCTCGTGCTGGCCGCCAGTGCCATGCTGGCCGTGGGGCAAGGCCTCAGGGCCGTCATCGACAAAGGTTTTTCAGCCGGCGACCCGGCCTGGCTCGACCGCACGCTGGCCACGATGGGCGGCCTCATCCTGGTGCTCGCGGCGGCAACCTACCTGCGCTTCTACAACGTTTCATGGCTTGGCGAGCGGGTTACCGCCGACATCCGGCGCCGCGTTTTCGACCACCTGCTGTGCCTGCCGCCGGCCTGGTTCGAAGCGGGCCGCACCGGCGAAGTGATCTCGCGCCTCACCGCCGACACCACGCAGATCGAAAACGTCATCGGCTCCAGCCTGTCCATCGCGCTGCGCAATGCGCTGCTGCTGATCGGCGGGCTGGTGATGCTGTTCACCACCAGCCTCAAGCTCAGCCTGCTCACCGTTGGCGGTGTTCCGCTGGTTGTGGTGCCCATCGTGCTGTACGGCCGCCGGGTGCGCAAACTCGCCCGCGAAAGCCAGGATCGCATCGCCGAACTGGGCAACCGCATCGACGAAACCATCCACGAAATCCGCATCGTCCAGGCCTATGGCCACGAAGACGCCGACCGCCGCGACTTCGGGCGCCTGGTGGAAGCCAGCTTCGACACCGCCCGCAACCGTGTCGCCAACCGGGCGCGGCTGGTGGCGGCCGTGATGGTGCTGGTCTTTGGGGCGATCGCCTTCATCCTGTGGGTTGGCGGCCATGATGTGCTGGCCGGCACGCTCACGGCCGGCGAGCTTTCCGCCTTCGTGTTCTACGCGGCGCTGGTGGCCGGCAGCGTTGGCGCGCTGTCCGAAGTGTGGGGCGATCTGCAACGCGCCGCCGGAGCCACCGAAAGGCTGATGGAAACCCTCCACGCCACGCCGGCCATCCTAGCCCCCGCAGAGCCGCGGGCCTTGCCCGAGCCCGCCCGCGGCGCCATCGCCTTCGAGAAGGTGAGCTTTTACTACCCGAGCCGACCCGACACGCCCGCGCTGGCCGACTTCACCCTCGCGATCGAACCCGGCGAAACCGTCGCCCTCGTCGGGCCTTCTGGCTCGGGAAAAAGCACGGTGTTCCAGCTGCTGCTGCGCTTCTATGATCCGCAGGCAGGCCACCTCACCGTCGATGGCGTGAAGCTCACCGACGCCAATCCCGTCGACCTGCGCCGACGCATCGCGCTGGTGCCGCAAGACGCCGTGATCTTCGCCACGAGCGTGCTGGAGAACGTGCGCTACGCCCGCCCCGACGCCACCCTCGACGAAGTGCGCGCCGCCAGCGTGGCCGCCTTTGCCGACGAATTCGTCGCCGGCCTGCCCGAGGGCTACGCCACCGACCTTGGCGAGCGCGGCGTGCGGCTGTCCGGCGGCCAGCGCCAGCGCATCGCCATCGCCCGCGCCATCCTCGCCGATCGGCCGATCCTGCTGCTCGACGAAGCCACTTCGGCCCTCGATGCCGAAAGCGAACGCATGGTGCAAACCGCCCTCGACGGGCTGATGCGCCGGCACACCACGCTGGTCATCGCCCACCGCCTCGCCACCGTGCAAAAGGCCGACCGCATCATCGTGCTCGACGCCGGCCGCATCGTTCAGCAGGGCCGTCACGCCGAGCTTGTTGCCGAGGACGGACTGTATGCCCGCCTCGCGCGGCTCCAGTTCGTCGCCTGAACACAACCCGCGCCCGCCAACTCGGGTAAAGTTGCGCCTTCGTTTTTTCGCATCTCCGAAGGTACCCCGATGGCTCAATATGTCATGTCCATGCTGCGTGTCAGCAAGGTCGTCCCGCCCAAGCGTCAGATCATCAAGGACATATCCCTGTCCTTCTTCCCCGGCGCCAAGATCGGCCTGCTCGGCCTCAACGGCTCGGGCAAATCCACCGTGTTGCGCATCATGGCCGGCGCCGACAAGGAATACGACGGCGAAGTGCAATGGCAGCCCAACATGTCCATCGGCTACCTGCCCCAGGAGCCGCAGCTCGACGCCGAAAAAACCGTTCGCGAAGAAGTTGAATCCGGCCTCGGCGAAGTGATGCAGGCCAAGCAGAAGCTCGAAGAGGTGTACGCCGCCTACGCCGAGCCCGATGCCGACTTCGACAAGCTGGCCGAACTCCAGGCCAGGTACGAAAACATCATCGCCACCAGTGGCGCCGACGTGGAAACCCAGCTTGAAATCGCCGCCGACGCCCTGCGCCTGCCGCCCTGGGACGCCAAGATCGGCCCCCTGTCCGGTGGTGAAAAGCGCCGCGTTGCGCTGTGCAAGCTGCTGCTGTCGCGCCCCGACATGCTGCTGCTCGACGAACCCACCAACCACCTCGACGCCGAATCCGTCGAATGGCTGGAGCAATTCCTGGTGCGCTTCCCGGGCACCGTGGTGGCCGTCACCCACGACCGCTACTTCCTCGACAACGCCGCCGAGTGGATTCTTGAACTCGACCGCGGTCACGGCATCCCCTGGAAGGGCAACTATTCCAGCTGGCTCGAGCAGAAGGAAGCCCGCCTGGAGCAGGAATCCAAGCAGGAAGGCGCCCGCATGAAGGCCATGAAGCAGGAACTCGAATGGGTGCGTTCCAACCCCAAGGCCCGCCAGGCCAAGAGCAAATCCCGCCTGGCCCGCTACGAGGAAATGGCCAGCGTCGAATACCAGAAGCGCAACGAAACCCAGGAAATCTTCATCCCCGTGGGCGAGCGCCTGGGCGACAAGGTGATCGAGTTTACCGACGTCTCCAAGGGCTTCGGCGACAAGCTGCTGATGGACAAGGTCAACTTCAGCATTCCGGCCGGTGCCATCGTCGGCATCATCGGCCCCAACGGTGCCGGTAAATCGACCCTGTTCAAGATGATCACCGGCCAGGACAAGCCGGACACGGGCGACGTGGTGATCGGACCCACGGTCAAGATCGCCTATGTGGACCAGTCCCGCGACTGCCTCGACGGCAGCAAGACCGTGTTCGAAGAGCTTGCCGGCGGCGCCGACATCCTCACCATCGGCAAGTACGAAATGCCCAGCCGCGCCTACATCGGCCGCTTCAACTTCAAGGGCGGCGACCAGCAGAAGCTCGTCGGCAACCTCTCCGGTGGCGAACGCGGCCGTCTGCACCTGGCCAAGACGCTGATGGATGGCGGCAACGTGCTGCTGCTCGACGAACCGTCAAACGACCTTGACGTGGAAACCCTCCGCGCCCTGGAAGACGCCCTGCTGGAATTTGCCGGCTGCGCGCTGATCATCTCCCACGACCGCTGGTTCCTGGACCGCATCTGTACCCACATCCTGGCGGCAGAAGGCGATTCCCAATGGACTTTCTTCGCCGGCAACTACCAGGAATACGAAGAAGACAAGAGAAAGCGCCTCGGCGAGGAAGGTGCCAAGCCCAAGCGCATCCGGTACAAGCCGATCGCACGCTGATTTTTGGAGCAAGCGTGGCTGCCCAATGAAAACGCCCCCCGGCTCACACCGGGGGGCGTTTTTACTGCTACGACAAGCCGGCTTACGGCAACGCGACGATGTAGGTTGCGCCGAGGTAAGTCACGCTTTGACTTGGCCTGAACGTAACCGTGGAGTTGTCGGAATACACGAACGGCGTTCCGTTGTAACCCCAGGTCCATTCGTTGAGTTTGGTTTGCTGGTGGATCAGGTCCATGCGCACCGCAGAGGTCTTGTCCAGATCGTACCTGCCGAACAGCTTCAGTGTGAATTGCCGGAAGGTGACGTCGGGAAGGCCGCCAAGATTGGCCAGGAGATTGTTGTTGGCCGTCGATCCGCCGCTTTGCTTGTACTCGTCCCTATCCTCGATGAGCAGCAGATCGCCACCCACCTGGAGGCGAGTCATGGGCTTGCCGATCACACCGAACCCGTAACTGTCGCTGAGATTGCGCAGCGCAGCCAGGTAACCCGTGCTGTGATCCACGTGCATGGTCTGATCACCGCGAGACCAGTAGCCCGTGAGCCTCCAGTTTTCAGACAAGGCATAGGCGGCATCCACACCATAGAAGCCCATGTAGCTGCTTCTCAGGCCCTTGGTGCCCGGAGAGCTGAAATTATCCTGCCCCCACTCGGCCATGAACTGCAACGACAGCTGGTCGGTGGCAGCCCAGTCGGCGCTCATCTTGATCTTGTCCCGCTGCCGGTCAGTCATCGAAGAGGGGAAGATGTTATTGACCCCATAGATACCGTTGTTGAAGGTGGCACAACCGGTGATCGAGGTCAGGGACGGATCTCCCACGATGACGCCCCGGCCTGCATCGGACAAGCCACCCAGGCCGGTACAACTCAGGGACAGCGGCTTGAGCCAGGCCGATCCGCTGCGATGGCTGCTGGAATAGCCGATCGCACCGGTCAGGGTTTCGCTCATTGAACGGCGCAACTCCATTCTGTAGCCGGTTTCCTCGCTCTTCTGGCGCAGGCCACTCAAACCGGCAACGGAATTCGTGCTGACAAAGGTGCCCCGATCAAGCGACTCGTAATTGAACCCCAGCGTCGCCCGGTAGCCGTCAGGCAGCTGATAAGTGCCTTCAAGCTTGCCGTTCAGGCGCTTTGGTGAATAGTTGCCGTTGGTGAACGCCGTAGTCGCCGGATTGCCTTCGACGTTGTAGTAGGCGATAGGCGTCTTGTCGTTGCGGTCTTCGTAGCGGACATTGGCCAGCAGCGACAGCTTGGAGATCGGCCGCGACGTCAGGCCAAGCTGATACAGGCTGGTGTCGACCTTCGCGCCGAGATCGCTGCGGCCACCGGGCGCGCCGCCGAACACGGAGAAATTGTCGGTCTGCGCAGCGTGGGTGTAGGCGTACTTGAAGTTGGCCTTGGTGGTCGGTGTGAACGCGTAATTGCCCGTCAGGTAAAACTGGTGCGCCTGACTGTCCGGCGGCAGCGCGATGGGGTTTTGCAACATGCCCCGCAAACCGGCGCCCAGCGCGGGCCCGTTGCCGGGGAGTCCCATCTGGTTTCCCAGGGGGTTACTGAGCTCACCGTTGATGCTTGCCGCCATCGACTGATACTGGTTGCTGTAGAACGAGCCGTAGTAGCCCCCCGACAGCATCAGCTTGTCGCTCGCGTAGTTGAGCTTGGCGTCGAACTGCTGGGTGCTCGAGTTGATCGGCTCGGGCAACATGAGCAGCGCCCATTGGGTTACGCCGGTAGTGCATAAGGGAGACGGCGCCGAGCCCGAGGTGCAGGCCATGCCGTTGCCGAACATCCGGGCACCGTTCTTGTCCTCGTTCCGGAAGCTGGCCTCGAACTGCAGCGAGGGACTCAGCCATTTTTCCAGGGCAATGGTGGTGTTCTTGCGCTTCAGGTCGAGGTTCACGTCAGAACCGCTACCTGCCGTAGCCAGCCGGGAGACCACCGGCGCGGTGCTGCCTGCGCCGACAAGGCTGGTGTTGATGGTGCGCGGGTCACGCCGGATCATCTCGTCGTATTCGAAGGAATACTTCCAGTCGCCCTGCTTTTGCTGGCCGAAGCGAATTTCGCGGGTATCGAGCCCCAGGTTGCGCCCCTGGAAGGTGGTCCAGGTGCCGGTGGCGTCGTCGCGCTTGATGACGTCCAGGTCGAGCAGAAGGTAGGCGTCCTGGCGACGCAGGCCGTTGTATTGGCCGAAGAAGCTGCGCTCGTTCTCGGCGCCCGTCACGCCGGCAGCGCCGATGGAAACACTGCTGTCGGGACGGATCAGGGCGGCGATCTCGTCATCGGCCGCATGGGCCGAACCGAAGGCGGCAAGGAGGGCCAGCACAACAATCTTGAGGCTGAAACCCGGGCGTGTTTGCAAGGTTTTCATGATGATTTCCCCTCGTCGATCAACGCAGGTTGAACTGCGGTGTCGGATTCGTTGCGCTTGGGTTGTTGCTGCCGTGCACCTGGGTGTGGCAATTCATGCAACCCCGCGCCTGGGTGTAGTTGATGCCGGACTTGCCGCTCGAGTTGATGGTCGGCTGGGTCGGCAACTGGCCCCGCAACTGGGCGACCTGGCCACCATGCGGTGTGTGGCACTGATGGCACAGGAAGGGTGGCCGGGCTTTCAGCAGGCTTTCGGCAACGGTGCCGTGGGGGTTGTGGCAATTGCCGCAGTCCTCATTGACCGGCTCGTGGCTGTGTACGAAGGGGCCGCGCTTCTCCATGTGGCAGGTGTAGCAGGTCTCGACGACGCTATCGCGCTTGACCAGCTTGGGGCCGATGGAGCCATGGGAGTTGTGGCAATCCGAGCAGGCAACCTTGCCTTCCATCACCGGGTGGTGGGAGGGCTTCATGACCTGGGCGCGCTGTTCCTTGTGGCAGGTGAAGCACACTTCGGGCTGGGTGCGCTTGTCGGCAACCTTGTCCTTGGCGGTGTGCAACTGGTGGCAGGAAGTGCAGGCCACGTCGGCGCGCTGGTGGGCGCTGCCTTCCCAGTGCGAACGCTTGGCATCCTTCTTGTGGCAGGAGATGCAGGATTCGTTGCGGGCCTCGACCGGCGTTTTTGAGTTTTTGCCGAAGCTGCGGTCCGTGGCCGGACGCTCTTTCAGCTTGGCCGGATTGTTGGTGTGCAGGTCGCTGTCGCCGTGGCAATTGGTGCAGCTGGGCGTACGCCCGTCGGCCACGGTGCATGCTTGGTCTTGCCGATGTGCAGGAGCTTGGGCTCGTCCGACTCATCGTGGCAGGTGGTGCACTTGGCGTCGCCCTTGAGGACCAGATCCTTGGCGGGTGGCTTGGCGCCTGGCGTGGACGGGGCATCGGCAGCCACGGCGGCCGTGGTGCCGACAAGCGCCCCGAGCAAGGCGCACGAGGCCAACAACTGTCGCAGGAATTTCATTTTTTTCATCTCCCTTTTGCTGACATCGCTTGTCGAAGCGCCCTGCAAGTCGGGCGCTCCGTTGCTGAACGGCTTACTTGCCGAGGGACAGGATCCAGTCGGTCATATTCTTGATCGCGGCCTTGTCCTTGGTCTTGATGACCTTGTGCTCCTCTTCCTTGCCGTCATCGAACTTCACCATTTCACCCGAAGTGAGGTGATGAAGCAGTTTGGCTTCGGCATCGGCCTTGCCCTTGAGCGACTTGGAAATCTCGGTCAGGGACTTGGCTTCCTTCTTCTTGTCCACGGCGTGGCACTTGAGGCAGCCTTCCTTCTTGGCCAGGGCCTGCGCTTCGTCGGCGTCGAAGGCCAGCGCATTGGCAGACAGCAGCAGCCCGGAGGCACAGAGACCGGAAATCAGGGGGGTAATCACGCGGAACTTCATGGGGGTTTCTCCTTGAGGACAACGTACGACTTATTGGTTTGGGGAACGTGAATCAGTGCTCGTACCAGCCGGTGATCATCATCTTGAACAGGCTGGAAACCTTGGGCCCGACCGTGCCCAGGTAGATGTGGCTCACCATGAACAACAGGATCACGGCTGCGCCGATGTAATGAACCATCGCGATGGGCAGGAGCCCGTCGAGCCCGAAGAGCTTGTCGGGGGCGAACTGGGGATAGAGGAAGACCAGCCCGGTCAGGATCACCACCGGAAGCACCATGTACATGATCGACCAGTAGGTGAGCGCCTGCAGGACGTTGAAATTGACCTCGGGCGTCGGCGGATAGGGCTCGGGTTCGCCCTTGAAGATGCCGCTGCCGTAGTACTTCATCTGCGTCAGGCAGCGCTTGATGATGCCGGGCGGCTTCGGGATGTACTGCCACCAGTTGCCGGTGACGATGTTGCCAGTGACGAAGACCACCCACAGCCCGGCGAGGATGACGCCGGCCACGTTGTGGATGCGCGCCGCCAGCGAGAACTCCACCAGCGGAAGGTTCGGATCGGAAAAGTGCAGGCTGATGCCGGTGATCGACAGGGCGATGATCGCCAGGGCATTGCCCCAGTGCCACAGCCTGACCCACAGGTGAAGGATGTAAACGCGATTAGTCATGGTTTTTTCTCCGGCGCAGACGGGTCATGATGGCGCGCACGAGGCCGTGGCCGATCACGCCCGCCAGCGTGGCGACAAACAGGCCGATCAGGATCATGTCGAGAGTGGGGTTGCGGGTAGCGCCCACCACATACGAGTTGCTCAGGATCACGCTGTTGAGGAAGCCGTACTTGTTCTGCTCCTCGGTGGCCAGATGGCGATACAGCCGCGCATTGAGCGAGCTGTTGGCGCTGTGGCAGGTGGCGCACTTCTTCTCGGCCTTGTCCTTGTTCTGGATCTCGTGGGAGAGGGAGAGCTTGTCTTCGGTGGGCGTGTGACACTCGATGCAGCGCACGGCCTTCCAGTGCAGGCGGGTGTTGGGCAGCCAGTCATGGATGTCGTCGATGGGCGGCCGCTTTTTCTTGTCTGGAGCCATCTTCGCAAAGGCCAGATCCGAATCGTGGCAATCGAGACAGATCTTGTTGTCCTGGGCCACGATCTTGTGCGGATCGCGCAACTTGGCGGCCAGGGTCATGGTGTGCGCGTCGTGGCAGGTGACGCAGGTGAAGGTTTCGCTGAGGTTCTCGGCGTGCACCGATTTGTCGAACTGGCGTTCGATGCGCATCGCCTTGCGGGCGTGGCAGTCCTGGCATTCGCTCAGGCTGTCCTTGGCGTCGGCTTCGTGGGGGTGTTCGTCGTAGCCGTCGCCGTGGCACTTGGTGCATGCCATCTGGCCGTGGTCGGACTCCGTGTAGGTATCCAGATGAACCAGGTGGCTACGCAGCTTCTTGAGATCCAGCCCTTCCTTCGGAGGCTTCTTGAGCCCCGCTTCCGAGTGGCAGGCCAGGCATTTTCCGTTGGCTGCCTGGATCTTTACGAGTTCTTCGGGGGACGGTGGGGGTTCGTCGGCGAAGGCCAGCGGCGCAGCCATCAGGGCCAGCAGCGCCACAGCTCCACGCAGTTTTCTATTTATCGTGCTGAACACGTCAACTCCTCGGGCTACTAACCCGGCGGATTATCGACTTCCCTCTTTATTTCAAAATGTATCAGTACCCAAAACTGATCTTCCCTTGATCAAGATCAACCGAAAGGGGGCCGCACGACGTTTTTCCGGAACACCGAAATGCCGACTCCCGCCCCATTCGGGAAGTCAAGCAACACACCACACCATCAAGGAAAATGGTGCCGAAACGCACGACCAGCCCGCATTCCGGGGCCTATCTACCCATCTGGACTAAGACTCCAGCACCTCAACCTCCATCCCCACCCGCAGCTCCCCTGCCCCTTCCGCAATCACGTTCTGCCCGAAAATCACCCCTTCCGGGGTCTTGCGGTATTTGGCGAGGGTGCGCAGGGGCTCCTGGTCGAGACTCTTGCTGCCGGTTTGCGGGTCGACGGTGGTAAACACGCAGCGCTCGCAGGGCTTGGCGAGGCGAAAAGTGATGCCGCCGATGCGGATGCGCTTCCAGGCGTCTTCGGCAAAGGCCTCCGCGCCGGACACCACCAGGTTGGTACGAAAACGCTCCATCGTCATCGGGCGGCCAATTCTGGCCGACAGGTCGTCCAGCGAGGCCTGCCCGATCAGGAGCAGCGGAAAGCCGTCGGCGAAGCCAAGGGGCACCGCGGGATCGACCTTGACCCGGCGGGCCGTCTCGGCGCCGGTCCATAAAAACCTGAGGCGGGTGCCGATGTAGGCCGAAACCCAGGCGTCGGCGTCAAGAGCGCCCTCCCAGGCACAAAAAGTGTCGCCCCACACCTTGGTTTCAAGGGGCCGGGTGAAGGCGCTGTTGGGCACGAAAAGTTCGGCACAGCCCGGGGCCGAGAGGCTGACGCCATCGGCCGAGGGCCTTGCGCTGATCGTGACCAGTTTTGGCCAGGTTCGACCGGTAACAAAATGGCCATTTGGATCGGCCACCATCCAGTCGCGGTCGAAAGGCAGGCCTTGCGGGCTCACCGGGCTCACGTCAAGACACTGCCCGTGCATGGATTTGACCGGGTAGCGGTAGAGGGCGGACAGGACGGGCGGGGTGCGCATTGGAGGCCTCGAAGGACTAAACGAAGGGGTTGAAGAACAAGCTGCAGAACGACTCGAGAAACGAAAGATCGCAAAAGCCATTATCCTTGCGACTTGAGAAGCGGGGCAAATCCGGCCCCCGCATTGCACTGGATGCACCATGACTTACGAAGAACACCTGGACGAAGTAACAACCCTGATTTTCGAGCGCTTCGGGCTGAGCGAAGCGGCTGCCATCAAACTGGTGATGCGCGCCCAGGCCGACGGCTATTTCAGCGAACACGATGACGATCCCACCCTGTGCACCCAGCTGCGCGCCGAGCAGGACGCCAAGCGGGTGTTCAAGCAGTACAGCAAGCCGGTCGATGAGGCACCCGCCAAATCGCGCCGCCCCGGCCCGCCGCGCTGAGCCCCCGCTCCCGATGATAAAAACCGGCTGGCTGGCACTCGTCGCAGCCGCGGTGCTCGGCGCCCCGGCCTGCGCCGGAACCGGGCAGGCGCAGCACCCGCTCCAGGTGATCATCGGCTTTGCCGACCCCACCGACGGCCCCGCGCCCGCCACCCTCACCGCGCTCAAAAACACGAGCGGCGCCAGGGTGAATTTCGTGTCGTCGATCTCTGAGCGCAGCCACGCCTACCAGCTGCTTTGTGCTGCCGACGATCCGGCCTGCAGCAAGGCCATTGCGGCACTCAGGGCAGACCCTTCCATCCGGCACCTGGATCTCGATCAAAAAAAGGATTTGCGATGAAAACCGGTCTCACACTTTACGCAGCCCTGCTGGGGCTGGGTGCGCTGCTCGCCGGCCCTGCCGCAGCCGTGGAGGCCCCCGAGGCGCGGGTCATCGTCAAGCTCAAGGCCGGGTCACCGCTCAAGCAGATCCAGGCCGCAAGCCGGATGCAAAGCCTCGGAGAGCGCATCGGCATCACGGCAAAAATGCTCGGCCAGCCCTCGCCCGAACTCCAGGTAATGCGCGCCAGCGGCATCAGCTCCGAGGCCCTGGCAAGCAGGCTGTCCAGAGAATACGACGTGGAATACGCGGTGCCCGACCGCATCAAGCGGGCCAAGGCCCTGCCCAATGATCCGCTGTTCAGCCACCAGTGGTACTTGCAGGCAGCCAGCCCCACCCAGCCCGCCGCCACCAACGCCC
This sequence comes from Zoogloea sp., assembly GCF_030157465.1. Taxonomy (GTDB): domain Bacteria; phylum Pseudomonadota; class Gammaproteobacteria; order Burkholderiales; family Rhodocyclaceae; genus Zoogloea. The sequence goes on along the minus strand of NZ_JAOAUU010000042.1, from coordinate 43,948 downwards.
AGGCGGCGTGGGACATCACCTCCGGCGCCAGCAACGTGGTGGTTGCGGTGGTGGATACCGGCGTGCGTTTCGAGCATGAGGATCTGACCGCCAAACTGTTGCCGGGCTACGACTTCGTGCTCGACGACCTCAATTCCGGCGACGGCCAGCCCGGCCGTGACAGCGACGCCTCGGATCCCGGCGACTATCTGTCCACCTCCGATCTCGCCAACGCCACCCTGCGCGCCATGTGCGGCGGCAGCTTTGCAACCCACGACAGCTCGTGGCACGGCACCCAGGTTGCCGGCATCGTCGCCGCAGAAGCCAACAATTCCCGCGGCATCGCCGGCATGGGCGGCGCCACCCGCATCCTGCCGATTCGCGCCCTCGGCAAATGTGGTGGCTACGACTCGGACATCATCGCCGGCATGCGCTGGGCCGCCGGCCTTGCGGTGCCGGGCCTGCCCGCCAACCCGAATCCAGCGCGCGTCATCAACCTGAGCCTGGCCGGTGAAGGCACCTGCAGCGCCGCTTACACCAGCGTCGTCGCCGAAATCAGGGCGGCGGGCACCTTGATCGTGGCTGCTGCCGGCAACGAAACCGGCCCGGTCGAAGAGCCCGCCAACTGCGCGGGCGTCCTCGGCGTCGCCGGCATCCGCCACATGGGCACCAAGGTGGGCTATTCGAGCTTCGGCCCCGAGGTCGGCATCAGCGCCCCAGCCGGCAACTGCGTCAACATCCTTACCGGCCAGCCCTGCCTGTTTCCCTTCGTCAATGCCACCAACCAGGGCCTGAACGGCCCCCTCGGCAACGGCTACACCGGCGCCTACGACGTAACGATCGGTACCAGCTTTGCCGTGCCGCTGGTATCGGGCACGGCCGCGCTGATGCTGGCGGCCAATCCCCTGCTCAGCGAATCCGAGCTGATGGCACGCATCAAACGCGCAGCCACCGCCTTTCCGGTCGATGCCACCCTGCCCACCTGCCCCGCCGTGTCGACTGACGACCAGTGCAACTGCACCACCACTACCTGCGGAGCCGGCATGCTCAATACCGCCGCCGCCGTCACGCTGGCCCTCGAACCCACAGCCGGCATCACGGTATCCGCAGCCCCCGTCGTCAATACGGCAATCACCCTCACCGCAGCTTCCAACGTGTCGCCCGTGAGCTGGCAGTGGATCCAGATCAGCGGGCCGGCCACTGGCAGCTTCGGCTCGCCTGCGGCAGCAAGCACCACCTTCACCGCCACCTCGGCCGGCAGCTACACGATCCGGCTGACGATCACAGACGCGATCGGGCGCACGGCCAGCGCCGACACCAGCATCACCGTTGCATCCGCCCCGTCCTCGGGCGGCGGCGGAGGGGGCGGGGCCACCGATCTCGCCAGCCTCACCGGCATCCTCGCGCTGGCGCTCTTCGCGGCAAACCGGCGCAACCGGGCCTGACCCACCCGGCGCGTAGCCTTCCACGCTCCGCGCCACATCCACTTTTACTTTCCACATCTCAGCGGACTTGCCTGAAAGACTGTTTATTTATACAGTCAACACATGTCCGCTGATCCGCATCCTCCTGCACCCCGTTTTGCCGAGCTCTACGCCCGCTCCTGCTTCAGCTTTCTCACCGGCGCATCCCACCCGGAAGAACTGCTCGAGCAGGCGGCAAGCCTTGGCTACAGCGCCCTGGCCATCACCGACGAATGCTCGCTGGCCGGCGTGGTGCGGGCCTACGCGGCGTGGCGCCACAAGCCGGATGCCCCAAAGCTGATCATCGGCAGCAGCATCCGGCTTGAAGACGGGCCAACGCTGGTGCTGCTGGCCACCGACCGCGCCGCCTACGGGCAGCTCTCAAGCCTCGTCACCCGCGGGCGACGGGCGGCCGACAAGGGCAGCTATCGCCTCAACCGCCTCGACCTCGCCCATGGCCTGCCCGGCTGCCTGGCGCTGCTGGTGCCGCCAGAGCTCATCGATCCCGATCCGCACGCCCTCGCCGCCGACGCCCGCTGGCTGGCCGAGCGCTTTCCCGACGCCTGCTGGCTCGCCGCCCCGCTCCACCTGGGGCCGGACGACGCCGCCCGGCGCCGCCAGATCAAGGCCGCAGCGGAATCCGCCGGCATCCCGGTTGCCGCCACCTGCGCACCGCTGATGCACGATGCCTCGCGCAGGCGCCTGGCCGATGTCCTCACCGCCCTGCGCCACCGGGTCACCCTCGACGACGCCGGCTACCTGCTCGCCGCCAACGGCGAGCAGCGCCTGCAGCCCCGCGAAATCCTCGCCCGCCGCCACCCGCCCGAGTGGCTCGCCCAAACCCTCGCCATCGCCGAACGCTGCCATTTCTCGCTGGCCGAGCTGCGCTACGAATACCCGCAGGAAATCGTGCCGCCCAAGGCCACGCCGGCCTCCCACCTGCGGGCGCTGGTCGGCCACGGGCTGCGCCGTCGTTATCCGCCCGGCCCCGATGGGCACCCGCAGGTGCCCTCAGGCGTCCTGACCCAGGTGGAAAAGGAACTCGCCCTGATTGCAGAGCTGAACTACGAAGCCTTCTTCCTCACCGTCGAGGACATCGTCCGTTTTGCCCGCAGCCGGGGCATCCTGTGCCAGGGGCGCGGCTCGGCGGCCAACTCGGTGGTGTGCTACGCGCTGGGTGTAACGGAAGTCGACCCCGGCGAAGCCAGCCTGCTCTTCGAGCGCTTCATCTCCCGCGAGCGCAACGAGCCCCCCGATATCGACGTGGATTTCGAGCACGACCGGCGCGAAGAAGTCATCCAGTACATCTACACCAAATACGGCCGCGAGCGCGCTGCGCTGGCCGCCACGGTGATCCGCTACCGCCCCAGGAGCGCCCTGCGTGACGTGGGCCGGGCGCTGGGCTTCGACGCCGGCCAGCTCGATCAGCTCACCCGGCGCCTCGCCTGGTGGGACGGTCGCCAGGTGGCCCCCGAGCGCATCCGCGAAGCCGGCCTCGACCCGGACAGCCCGCAGGTGCGCCTGCTGCTTGAACTGGCCAACGAAATCATCGGCTTTCCTCGCCACCTGTCCCAGCACGTGGGCGGCTTTGTGATCTCACGCGGGCCGCTGGCCGAACTGGTGCCCGTCGAAAACGCCGCCATGGAAGGCCGCACGGTCATCCAGTGGGACAAGGACGACATCGAAACCCTGGGCCTGCTCAAGGTGGACGTGCTGGCCCTCGGCATGCTGTCGGCGATCCGCCGCAGCCTGCAGCTCGTCTCCCGCTGGCGCGGCCAGCCCTTCGCGGTGGCCGACATTCCCCGCGAAGTACCCGCGGTGTACGACATGCTCTGCGCCGCCAACGCCATGGGCGTCTTTCAGGTGGAATCCCGCGCCCAGATGAGCATGCTGCCGCGCCTCAGGCCGCGCTGCTATTACGATCTGGTGGTGGAGGTGGCCATCGTGCGACCGGGACCGATCCAGGGCGGCATGGTCCATCCCTACCTCGACGCCCGCGAGAAAATCGCCCGCCACGAGCCCATCGTCTATCCCCGCCCGGAGATCGAGCCCGTGCTGCGGCGCACCCACGGCGTGCCGATTTTCCAGGAACAAGTGATGCAGCTGGCCATGGTGGCCGCCGGTTTCAGCGCCGGCGAGGCCGACCAGTTGCGCCGCGCCATGGGCGCCTGGGGTCGCAAGGGCGATTTGCTGCGCTACCAGGAAAAACTCACCGCCGGCATGCTCGATCGGGGCTACGAGCGGGATTTTGCCGAGGCCCTGTGCCGCCAGATCCAGGGTTTCGGCAGCTACGGATTTCCGGAATCCCACGCGGCCAGCTTTGCACTGCTGGTGTATGTGTCCGCATGGCTCAAGTGCTTCGAGCCGGCGGCGTTTTTGTGCGGGCTGCTCAACAGCCAGCCGATGGGTTTTTACGGCCCGTCGCAACTCATCCAGGATGCCCGTCGCCACGGCGTCGATGTATTGCCCGTGGACGTGCAGGCCAGCGACTGGGCCTGCGGGCTTACGCCCGCGCCAGCAGATCCCACCCGCCCCGCGGCCCGCCTCGGCCTGCGGCTGGTCAAGGGCTTCAACCCGCAGGCCGCCGAACGCATTGCCGCAGCGCGCCGGCTTGGCGCCTTTGGGTCGGTCGATGAACTGGCCCGCCGCGCCGGGCTATCCACCACCGAGCTGCGCGTGCTGGCCGGGGCCGGAGCACTGTCCAGCCTGGCCGGGCACCGGCGCCAGGCCCTGTGGGCCGCGGCCGGCAGCCAGGCCGCGCCCGGCATGCTCCACGCTGCGCCGATTCCCGACACGCCTCCGGCCCTTGCCGCGCCGGCCGAAACCCAGGATCTCGTTGCCGATTACGCCCGCCTGGGCTTCAGCCTCGGTCGGCATCCCCTCAGCTTTCTGCGCGGCCTGCTTGCGGCCGAACGTTTTTTGAGTGCTGCCGAGATTGCCGACAGCCCCGACCGCAAGCTGGCCCGCTGCGCCGGCATCGTCACCTGCCGCCAGCGCCCCGGCACCGCCAAGGGCACAATGTTCGTCACCCTCGAAGATGAAACCGGCTGGGTCAACGTGATCGTGCGGCCCGAACTCCTTGAAGCCGAACGACGCATCCTCCTTGGCGCCACCCTGCTCGGCATCTACGGCCAGATCACCCGCCAGGGCTGCGTGGTCCACCTGCACGCCAAACGGGTGGTCGACCGCTCCGCCCTGCTCGGCCACCTCGCCACCCGCAGCCGGGATTTTCACTAAACAGTGTTCTTCAAAACCGGAATCCACATCTCGAAAACATTGCTCTGCGCCCCGGCTCGCCCTTCGATGTCACCGCCGTGGGCTCGCAGAATCGAGCGGGTGATCGCAAGGCCAAGCCCCGCGCCGTCACCGGAATTCCGGCGGGCTGCATCCACGCGGTAAAAGCGGTCGAAAAGCCGCGCAAGGTGGGCCGGCGGAATCGGCTCACCTGTGTTTTCAATGGAGAGGCGAGCCGTGGTGGCGCCTGAATCATCGTGACCCAGGCGGGCCGTCGCGACGATTTCGCCCCCTGCCGGCGTGTAGCGCAGCGCGTTGGAAAGCAGGTTGCCGATGGCGCGGCGCAGCATGAGCCGGTCGGCCACCAGCGGCGCCGAACCGGCCTGGCGCAGGCTTACACCGCTTTCTTCGGCGAGCGCGCCATAAAAATCGAACAGCGCCGCCACCTCGTCGGCGAGATCGAAGCTTTCGCGGCCAGGCACGATCAAGCCGTTGTCGGCCTTGGCCAGAAAAAGCATGTCGGAAATCATGCGCGACAAACGCTCGAACTCCTCGGCATTGGATTCGAGCACATCACGGTAAGCCTCCGCCGTGCGGCTGCGGGAGAGCGCAACCTGGGTCTGGGTCATCAGGTTGCTGACCGGTGTGCGCAGTTCGTGGGCCAGGTCGGATGAAAAATCCGACAGCCGCCGGAAGGATTCCTCCAGCCGGGCCAGCATGTCGTTGAGCGACTCGGCCAGTTCGGCCAGCTCCACCGGTACGGCCTCCACCGACAGGCGCTGGTCGAGGCGCTGGGCGCTGACCTCGGCGGCCTTGCGGCGCATGTCGCGCAGCGGCGCCAGCCCCCGCCGCGCTACAAACCAGCCAAGCAGGCCGGTTGCCAGCGAGGCGGCCAGAACAACCAGCCACAGCGTGCGCATGAACGCATCCATGAAGCTGCGGTGGTGGGAAATGTCGATGGCCACCGCCACGAAGGCCGGCGGCGCATTGGCCATGCCGGTGCGCGCCTCGCCGACGATGCCGCGAAAATCCACGTTGTCGTCCGAGCGCCACACCTGCGGCTGTCCGGCAGGCCCGGCCCGCTCGATCAGCGGTGGCGTGAACGACACCCCGTGAGCCGCGAACAGCATCCGGCCGTCCGGCCCGCGCACCGCAATCGCCATGCCGTGATGGCCGATCAGCGCATCGTCGAGCAGTTGCGGCAGCCCATCCCATTCGCCCGCCGAGCGAACGCGCTCCAGCAGATGGCGGGTCAGCTCAAGCTTGCCGCCAAGCTCGGCCATGTCCTGCTCCTCGAAATGCCCTTCCACCGATCGGACGACAATCTGACCGAGGATCAGCAGCACCACCGTGGACGCCGCCGCAAACAGCAGCGTCAACCGCAAGGTAAGCGACTGGCGGCGAACTAAGGACACGCCGGATCCTCCAGCACATAGCCCATGCCGCGCACGGTGCGGATCAGACGCGGCTCGAAGCCGTCGTCGATCTTGGCGCGCAGGCGCCGCACGGCCACTTCGATCACGTTGGTGTCGCTGTCGAAGTTCATGTCCCACACCTGGGATGCGATCAGCGAACGCGGCAGCACCTCGCCATGCCGGCGCAGCAAGAGTTCAAGAAGGGCGAACTCCTTGGCCGTCAGGTCGATCCGCCGGCCGGCGCGGGTCACCCGTCGGCGCAGCAGGTCCAGTTCCAGGTCGGCCACCTGCAGGGCATCCAGTTCTTTGTTCCGGGTGCCCCGGCGCAGCAGCGTGCGCACCCTGGCCAGCAGCTCCGAAAAGGCGAAGGGCTTGACGAGGTAATCGTCGGCGCCGAGTTCCAGCCCCTTGACCCGGTCGTCCACGCTGTCCCTGGCGGTCAGGAACAGCACCGGCATCTCCTTGCCCGCCTTGCGCAGGGCCTGCAGCACGCGCCAGCCGTCGAGCCCCGGCAACATCACGTCGAGCACCATCAGATTGTAGGTTTCGGTCATGCCGAGATGCAGCCCGTCCATGCCATCACGCACAAGATCCACGCTGAAACCCGCCTCGACGAGACCCTGCTTGAGGTAATCACCCGTTTTGGGTTCGTCCTCGACAATCAAAATCTTCATCACGGCCTCTCTGCGCCCGGAATCACGGGCACAAGTGTCGCCCAAACCTTTCCTGCGCCCAAAAAGATTACAAAAAAGTAATCTTCACGACAGCTTCCTGTCGAGAGACCACAGCCAGAATGGGCCATCCCGATCCGACGAGGAATCACCATGAAGCTACGCCCCCTTATCCTGACGTCCCTGCTGGCCCTCACGGCAAGTGCGGCCCTGGCGGGCACAGGCGTGCAGGTTGATGTGTACAAGAGCCCCTATTGCGGCTGCTGCACAAAATGGGTCGAACACCTGCGCAGCGAAGGCTTCGAGGTCAAATCCCACAACGTGGAAGACGTTCCGGCACAACGGGCACGCCTTGGCATGCCCGAAACCTATGGCTCCTGCCACACCGCCCGCATCGGCAACTACCTTGTCGAGGGGCATGTTCCGGCCGCGGATGTAAGACGTCTGCTGAAGGACAAGCCAAAGGCGATCGGGCTCGCCGTGCCCTCGATGCCCCCGGGCTCTCCCGGCATGGAGAGCGCCAAACCCATGCCCTACGAGACCCTGCTGATCAGCGCCAATGGCTCCAGCAGCGTATTTGCCCGTCACTGAATCCGGATCAACCCCTCAAGAAAGAGCACACTCATGCGCTTCCCTCTCGCACCGGTCTTCGCCGCGATGATCGCCACCGTTTCCGCTTCGGCCTTTGCCGCCAACGACCACGCCGGTCACACTAAAACACATGCAACGCAGGGCGAACCCTCCATGCAGATGGCCGACGGCCTTGTCAAAAAGGTGGACAAGCCCACGGGCCGCATTACCGTCTCCCACGGCCCCCTGCCCAACGGAATGCCGGCGATGACCATGGCCTTCCGCGTCAAGGACGCAGCCTGGATCGACAAACTCAAGGAAGGCGACAAGATCCGTTTCATGGCGGAACAGATAAACGGCGCCATGACGCTGGTGCACATCGAACGCCCCTGATCCGGGCATCACAGGCACGCGGGGGCAATCATGAAGAAATACCTGAAATGCGGAGCCCTGGCCGTGCTCGGTGCCTGGTGTGTGCTGTCCCGGGCCCAGGAGCCAGCCCTCGGCGCAAACGTCGAATCGCTGCTCGACTACGCCCGCAGCCGCAACCCGGAATACGCCGCGATGCGTTTCGAGGCCGACGCCGCCGCCGAGCGCGTGGTGCCGGCCGGCGCCCTGCCCGACCCCAGGCTGCGCACCGAACTGCGCGACATCACACGCATGGGCGAGCAAAACGCCACGCTGCTGCCGGCCCGCGTGGGCAGCACCCGCTATCTCGTCATGCAGGATCTGCCCTGGCTCGGCAAGCGCGAGCTGAAGCGGGAGATTGCCGAACTCGAAGCCAGCGGCGCCGAAGGCCGGGCCACTGGAAGCTGGGCCGAACTCGCCGCCCGCATCAAGGCCGCCCATGCCCGGTTTCAGTACGTTTACCGCAGCGAACAGCTCACGCGGGAAATCCTCGACCTGATGCTGCGTCTCGAGAAGATCGCGCAGGTGCGCTACGCCGGCGGCCTCGCGGCCCAGCAGGACGTGATACGCGCCCAGGTGGAGCAAACCGGCATGCGCGGCGAACTCATCGCGCTCGACGCCGAAAGCCGGCAGTTGCAGGCACGCATCAACGCCCTCCTTGCCCGCCCTGCCTCCGCGCCCCTGGATGCACCTGGCCAGTTGCGCCCCCTGCCGGCGCCGGCCAGCCTCGACCCCACCGCCCTGGAAGAGCGGGTGCGCTCGCGTAACCCCCAGCTTTTCGCTGACGAGGCCCGCCTGCGTTCCGCCGAAAAAACGCGCGAACTCACGTACAAGAACCGCTACCCGGATTTCACCCTCGGCGTGTCACCCATCCAGTACCAGGGCTCGGTAAAGGAATGGGAGCTGATGCTGGAACTCAACCTGCCGCTGCAGCAGGGCACCCGCCGGGCGCAGGAGCGCGAAGCGGAAGCCATGCTGTCGGCGGCCCGATCCCGCCGCGACGCCACTGCCAACCAAGTGCTGGGCGAGCTGTCCGGCAATCTCTCGGCCTTCAATGCGGCCCGTCGCACCGAAACCCTCACCACCAGCAGCCTGCTGCCCCAGACCGAGCTCGCCTTCCGGGCGGCGCTCGCCGGCTACGAAAACGGCAAGGTCGATTTCGCCACCCTGCTCGACGCTCAACGGCAGATTCGCCTGGCGCGCCAGGCCAGTCTCAAGGCCCAGGCCGAAGCCCGGATGAGCCTTGCCGAAATCGAACGCATCCTCGGAGAAGACCTATGAAACCCGCCACAGCCCTGGCCGCCGGCCTTGCCCTCGCCGTGGCCGGCGCAGCCGGCGGATACTGGTTCGGCCAGCACCCGGCCCAGGAGCAAACTGCCGCCAGCGCTCAGACCGATGGCGGCAAGCCGGCGCCCAAACTGCTGTATTACCGCAACCCCATGGGCCTGGCGGATACATCGCCAACTCCAAAGAAAGACCCGATGGGGATGGAATACATCCCGGTGTACGAAGGCGAGACCAGCGAAGAACCCGCGGCGGCCGGCACCTTGCGCATCAGCACCGAAAAAATCCAGAAGCTCGGCGTGCGCACCGAAAAGGCCGAACTGCGCAGCCTCGACAAGCAGGTGCGCGCCACCGGCCGCGTCGAGCCCGACGAGCAGCGCATCTACACCATCACGCCCAAGTTCGAAGGCTATGTGGAACGCCTGCACGTGAACATCACCGGCCAGCCGGTTGCCAAAGGCCAGGCGCTGTTTGACGTTTACAGCCCGGAACTGGTCTCCGCCCAGCGGGAATACGCGATCGCCGCCGAAGGCGTCGCCGCCCTTAAAAATGCCGGTAGCGAAGCGCAGGCCGGCATGAAGCAGCTCGCCGAATCCGCCCTGATGCGCCTTCGCAACTGGGATGTCTCCGACGAGCAGATCCGCGCCCTGGCCAAGTCCGGGGCTACGCGACGCACGCTCAGCTTCCGCTCTCCGGTGGCCGGCATCGTGACCGAAAAGAAAGCCCTGCAAGGCATGCGCTTCATGCCCGGCGAAAGCCTCTACCAGATTGCCGACCTCTCCCGCGTGTGGGTTGTGGCGGATGTTGTCGAACAGGACATCGGCCTCGTGCACAGCGGCGCCACCGCCCGCGTGCGCATCGACGCCTATCCGGACAAGGTTTTCGAGGGCCGCATCGGCTATGTGTATCCCACCCTCAACGCCGAAACCCGCACGGTGGCGGTGCGCATCGAACTGGCCAATCCGGGCCTGCTGCTCAAGCCGGCGATGTTCGCCCGGGTCGACATTCCGGTGGGTGGCAAGGGGCAGGTGGTGACGGTGCCGACATCCGCAGTGATCGACAGCGGCACACGCCGGATCGTGCTCGTCGCCGAGGGCGAAGGCCGCTTTGCGCCGCGGGAGGTCAAGCTCGGCGCCCGCGGCGACAACCACGTGCAGGTTCTTGAGGGCGTGAAGGTTGGCGAGGATGTCGTCGTTGCAGCCAACTTCCTGATCGACGCCGAAAGCAATCTGAAAGCCGCGCTCGGCGGCTTTGAAGCGCCCGGCCAGACGCCCCCCGTGGCAAAAGGCTCCGGACACCGGGTGGACGCCACCGTCGAAAGCCTCGACACCCAGGCCGGCACGGTGATGCTCGAACACGGCCCGGTAGCCAGCCTCAAATGGCCAGCCATGAGCATGGAGTTCAAACTGGCCAACCCCACCCAGCAAAGCAGCCTTGCGCCCGGCGCGAAGGTGACGGTGGAGTTCGTCGAACGCCAGCCGGGCGAGTGGGTCATCACCTCGGTCAGCCCCCGCAGCACCGCACCCACGCCGCACGCCGGCCACTGACGGAGCACCGCAATGCTCGGCAAGCTGATCGACTGGTCAGGCAGGAACCGTTTCCTCGTCCTGCTGGCCACCCTCTTCGTCATCGTCGCCGGCATCATCGCCGTGCTGCGCACCCCGATCGACGCGCTGCCGGATCTCTCCGACGTGCAGGTCATCGTCTACACCGAATACCCCGGCCAGGCGCCGCAGGTGGTGGAAGATCAGGTGACCTATCCGCTCACCACGGCGATGCTGGCAGTGCCCAAATCCCGGGTGGTGCGCGGCTTTTCGTTTTTCGGCGCGTCCTTCGTCTATGTGATTTTCGAGGACGGAACAGACATCTACTGGGCCCGCTCGCGGGTGCTGGAGTACCTCAACTTCGCCTCCGGGCGGATGCCCAAAGGCGTCACACCGCAGATCGGGCCGGACGCCACCGGCGTGGGCTGGGTGTACCAGTACGCCCTCATCGCCAAAGACAAAACCCTTGCCGAGCTGCGCACCCTCCAGGACTGGTACGTGCGCTACCCGCTCACCAAGACCCACGGCGTTGCCGAAGTGGCCTCCATCGGCGGCTTTGTGCAGACTTACCAGGTCACCGTCGATCCGGCCAAACTGCGCGCCTACGGCATTCCGCTGATGAAGGTCGCCCAGGTCATCCGCGACTCCAACCGCGACGTGGGCGGCCGCGTGGTGGAAATGGCCGAAACCGAATACATGGTGCGCGGCAAGGGCTACCTGCGCGGCCGGGACGACATCGAACTGCTGGTAGTGAAGGCCGAACGCGGCACGCCGGTGCTGATACGCGACATCGCGCGGGTCGAGCTGGCGCCGGACGAGCGCCGCGGGCTGACCGAACTGAACGGTGAAGGCGAAGTGGTCTCCGGCATCGCCATGGCCCGCTATGGCGAAAACGCACTCGAAGTCATCCACAACCTGAAAGCCCGTATCGAGGAAATCGGCCCCGGCCTGCCGCCGGGCGTCACGGTGCAAACGGTTTACGACCGCTCCGAACTCATCCACCGGGCCATCGAAACCCTCAAGGGCACCCTGATCGAAGAATCGATCATCGTCGCCCTGGTGTGCGTGGTCTTTCTGATGCATGTGCGAAGCGCGCTGGTGGCGATCCTGATGCTGCCGGTGGGCGTACTGATGGCCTTCAGCGCCATGCACCTGCTGGGCATGAGCTCCAACCTGATGAGCCTGGGCGGCATCGCGATCGCCATCGGCGCGATGATCGACGCCGCCATCGTGATGATAGAAAACGCCCACAAGCACCTCGAACGCCTGCCCGAATCGCACTCGCCCCGGGATCGCCTGGACGCCATGCTGGCCGCCTGCCGGGAAGTGGGCCCGGCGCTGTTCTTCTCGCTGCTGATCATCACCGTCTCGTTCATGCCGGTCTTTGCGCTCGAAGGCCAGGAAGGTCGCCTGTTCTCGCCGCTGGCCTGGACAAAAACCTTCTCCATGGCCGGCGCCGCAATCCTGTCGGTAACGCTGGTTCCGGTACTGATGATGCTGTTCATCCGCGGCCGGATCATGCCGGAAGCCCGCAACCCGGTGAATCGCGTGCTGATCCGGCTCTACCGGCCCATCATCGCCGCGGTGATGCGCTGGAAAAAACTCACCATCCTGCTGGCCGTGCTGTCGCTGCTTGCGTCGATCTACCCGGCCTCACGCCTGGGCTCGGAGTTCATGCCGACCCTCAACGAAGGCACCCTGCTCTACATGCCCACCTCCCTGCCCGGCATGTCGATGACCAAGGCCGCCGAGCTGCTGCAGACACAGGACAAGATCATCAAGAGTTTTCCGGAAGTCGCATCGGTTCTGGGCAAGGCCGGCCGCGCCAACACGGCCACCGACCCCGCCCCGACCGAGATGTTTGAAACCACCATCAACCTCAAGCCCCAAGAGGAATGGCGCCCGGGCATGACGACCGACACGCTCATCGCAGAACTCGACAAGGCACTGCAGTTTCCCGGCGTAGCCAACGCCTGGACGATGCCGATCAAGGCCCGCACCGACATGCTGTCCACCGGCATCCGCACCCCGATCGGCATCAAGGTTTTCGGCAAGGATCTGGATGAGATGGAAAAACTCGCCCGGGAGATCGAAGCCGTCGTCAAAACGGTGCCGGGCACCAGCAGCGCCTTCGCCGAGCGCATCACCGGCGGCTTCTATCTGAACATCGAACCCGACCGCACCCAGCTGGCCCGCTACGGCCTGACGGTTGGCGAACTTCAGGACGTGATCGGCAGCGCCCTTGGCGGCGAGATGGTGACCACCACCGTCGAAGGCCGCGAGCGCTTCGGCGTCAGCGTGCGCTACCCGCGCGAACTGCGCGCCAGCCCCGAACAAATCGCCCGCGAAGTGCTGGTGCCCGTCATGGGCGGCGCCATGCTACCCCTCGGGCAACTGGCCAAGGTCGAGATCGCCAAAGGCACGCCGGGCATTCGCACCGAAAACGCGCTGCTTTCCGCTTACATCTACGTGGATATCCGCGGCCGCGACATCGGCGGCTACGTGGCCGAGGCCAAAAAGGCAGTGGCCGAAAAGGTGAAGTTTCCGCCGGGCTACTACGTGAGCTGGAGCGGCCAGTTCGAGTTCATGGAGCGCGCCGCCGCAAAGATGAAGATCGTCATCCCGATCACCCTGCTCACCATCTTCCTGCTGCTCTATCTCAATTTCCGGCGTCTCACCGAAACCCTGATCGTGATGCTCTCGGTGCCCTTTGCGCTGGTCGGCGGAATCTGGCTGATGTGGCTGCTGGACTACAACCTGTCGGTTGCGGTGGCGGTCGGCTTCATCGCGCTGGCAGGCGTGGCCGCCGAAACCGGCGTGATCATGCTGATTTATCTCGACCATGCCTGGGAAGCCACCAGGGCAAAGTGCCTGGCCAGCGGACGCACGCCCGGCCCCGCCGATCTCTACCAGGCGGTGATGGAAGGCGCCGTCGAGCGGGTTCGCCCGAAGATGATGACCGTCGTCGCAATCACCGCCGGGCTGCTGCCCATCATGTGGGGAACCGGCACCGGCTCCGAAGTCATGAGCCGCATCGCCGCCCCGATGGTTGGCGGAATGATCTCGTCGACCCTCCTGACCCTCGCCGTGATCCCGGCGATCTATGCGCTGACCAAACAATGGCAACTGCAGCACAGCGCAAAAAGCGGCCCGGCCTGACACTACGAGCAACGGCACAAAGTGGCCGAAGACAAGCCTTCAGGACTTCAGCCAGCAACTTGTCGAGACAGGATTTTTATGCACGGACGGGCTTGATGACGACTCTGCGCCGGGCGCGGACGCCCTGGACACAGATTGGCAGAGGCATGGGCCTTGCGTGATCCGCAGGGCCTGAAGGGATTTACGGCGACAGCCGGAGTAAGGGCCAAAGGCAAGACGCCGTTAGGTGTCACACGCACAAGGAACCGGATCCTGGCTGCCCGGCCGTGCCGCTGCAGCCAGGACCCGATACGCTGTATTACTTGTCCTTCGAGACCTCAAGCGCCGCCTCATTCACCTTGACGTCGTAGCGCTTGCGCAGCATGGAGAGATACGCCGAGAAATCCTGCTCGGCGAGCACACGCGTGTATTGCTGCTTGATGGCGTTCAGACGCGGATCGTCTTGCTTGGCAACCGGGCGAGTCAGCTTCTCGATACGGAACAGGCCATAGCCGCCACCCGGAATCCTCGCGCCGGCATAACTCGGCAGTTTGTCTCCCGCAGCACGGAAAACTGCGCGAACAGCCTCGCGCGGCAGGCTCTGGTCGCCCCGCTGCATCGAACGCGGCGCGCTCCACGGCAGATTGACAGCCTCGCCCTTGGCCAGCAGGGCCAGCTTGGCTTCGCCATCCTTTTCAGCAAGCTTTACCGCTTCGTCAGTGATCAGGCCCTTTTCGATGGCGGCCTTGACCTCCTCGAACGGGCGAAGCGTCGCCGGCTTGAATTCACTCACCCGCGCCGACACCAACGTGCCGTTGCCAACGTCGATCGAAGCGGTATTGCGCTTGTTTTTTACGGCATCGTCCGAAAACAGCTCGGAAACAAGCTTTTCATTGTCGAAAGGCGCAGGCGCCTTGCCGCTGCGGCCAATCCAGTCGGTGGTCGTCACCGCCAGTTTGTACTTTTCAGCAGCCGGCTTGAGGCTGTCCGACTGCTCATAGACGGTATTGGTAAAGCCATCGACCAGCTCGGCAAACTTTCGTGCGGCCTCGGTACGCTTGAGTTCCGCGGCGATTTCGTTCCTGACTTCACCGAACGGACGCAGCATCTCGGCCTTCACGCCAGTCAGCTTGATGATGTGAAAACCGAAATCGGACTGGACGACATCGGAAACTTCGCCTTCGCGGGAAAGACCGAAAGCCGTATCTTCAAACGCCTTCACCATCGCGCCACGCGGGAAAAAGCCCAGATCGCCCCCCTTCTCCGCCGAGCCCGGATCCTGCGAGTTTTCCTTGGCCAGCTTCGCGAAATCGGCAGGATTTGCCTTGATCTGCTTGAGAATGGCCTCCGCCTTTTCACGCGCAGACTTGATCACCGCGTCTCCGGCACCCTTGTCGGCCTGGATCAGGATATGGCTGGCCCGCCGCTCCTCGCCTTGACGGAAGCGCTCCGGATGCGCGTCGTACTCCTTGCGAATATCTGCGTCGCCAACCACAAGCTGATCGGCAACGGCCTCCTTGCTGAGAACAATGTATTCAGCACGAACCTGGGCTGGCAACTCGAACTGCTTACGATTCGTCTCGTAGTATTTCTGTGCAGCATCGTCCGGCAGCTTGACGGCAGATGCGAACTGCTGAGCAGCCAGCTGGACCTCACTCACGACCCGCTCTTCGAACTGAACCGCGTAAACCTGCTCTACCGACGCACGTGAAACCATTACCCCTTCAGCGACGGCGCCGAGCACCTGCTGCAGCGCGAGATCGCGACGCAGGCTCGACTCAAAGACCTGGGGCACCATGCCTTGCGACTTGAGGACAGCCTCATAGCGCGGCTGTGAAAAATGGCCGTTGTCCTGGAAGGCTGGGATGCTGACGATCGTGTCACGGACCCGCTCGTCCGAAACCGCGAGGTGCATTTTGGAGGCGTCGATTGCAAGCAAACGCTGATTGACCAGGTTTTCGAGGACAGCCCTCCGCGCCTCGGTGGTTTCCATCATCGCAGGGTTGAAGTTCGCCCCGAGCGAGCCGCGCAGCCTCTCCTGCTGCTCGCGCAGCGCCTGCTGGAATTCGGCCTGCTGAATCGGCGTGCCGGCGACAGTGGCAAGATCGTCACCTCCCGACATATTTTTGACGTACGAATCCACCCCCCAGAACGCGAAAGGAAGTGTGATCAGTAGCAGGAATCCCTGGACGATCTTCTTGTTGTTGCGTACGGCGTCGAACATGCTGAATCCTCAGTTGCTGCTGACAGGCTGGCGATTTACTGGTTGAAAACGCAAAAGAGGCGAACTCTCGTTCGCCTCTCGTCATTTGCTGGTGTAAAGGCAAAGCTGAGCTCTGCGATACAGGCCGGATCAACTCGTTTGCGTTGCTCTAGCGGCTCGAATCAGATCAATGTAGACCCCACATCAGGCTCGTTGGAGTCTACATGCAGGAAAGGCTTGAAACAAGCCTTCCACACTCCGTCCGGACAGTAATAAATTCTATAAAGCAAAAAAGCCACGTAAGTGGCTTTTTCTCGTTGCAACTATCGAATTACAGCGATCGAATTACAACGTAAATATTGGCGGAGTGGACGGGACTCGAACCCGCGACCCCCGGCGTGACAGGCCGGTATTCTAACCAACTGAACTACCACTCCAAAGTACGACTCACTTCTCGCGGAAGTGGTGGGTGCTGACGGGGTCGAACCGCCGACATTCGCCTTGTAAGGGCGACGCTCTACCGACTGAGCTAAGCACCCGTCCGATCGCTCGAAATACTTCGCAATCAAGAGGCAATTAGTTTAGCGCATCTTTCAATGCTTTGCCAGGTCTAAATTTCGGAATCTTGGCTGACTTGATCTTGATCGCCGCGCCAGTCCTTGGGTTTCTGCCCGTTCGAGCTTCGCGCCTGCCCACATGGAATGTGCCAAAGCCGACCAATGTCACGCTGCCGCCATTCGTCAACGTCTGCGTCACGGCAGAGATTGCAGCATCCAGCACCCGACCTGCAACAGTCTTGGAAATTTCAGCGTCAGCAGCTATATGGTCAATCAATTCAGATTTGTTCACACTCGCCCCCTCGTCACGGAAATTAACAAACAGAAAATTCCGGCATCCAGTACTGGCGCGGCATTTTGGCAAATCTGCAGGCGCCTGCTACCTTTTAAATATATAACGCGCGAAAAAACGGAGTGTCAAGCAGGATTGAACGGAACATCTCAAAACCTGTCACGAAACAAGCTTGATTTGTGTTCATCAGGCGCCGACTAGATCAATGGGGCGAAGCGAAGGCGATCAAGCAGGAGGCAGCAGCCAAACTATCCGGCCGCTCGCCTTCCACCCCACCCGGCACGTGAGTTCAGGCTGTAGATGAGCACGCCCGTGCTGGGCGCACCAACAAAAAAAGGACCGCGATGCGATCCTTTTTTAAACCAACGCAAGAGCTCGACTTGAGCTCATCCGCTTGGTTAGTGCAACTTAGGCAGCAACAGCTGCGCCCATCCCCTTGATAGCGGAGGACAGACGGCTCTTGTGGCGTGCAGCCTTGTTCTTGTGAATGATTTTCTTGTCAGCAATGCTGTCGATCGTGCGCTGAGAAGAGACAAACACCTGCTGAGCCACTTGCTTGTCACCAACGCCGATCGCCTTGCGGACGGCCTTGATGGCGGTACGCAGACGCGAACGCAGGCTCATGTTGAGGGCGCGGGCCTTAACAGCTTGACGGGCGCGCTTACGGGCTTGTGCCGAATTGGCCATCTTGTAGTAATCCTGAAATAAATGCAGTGAAGCCTTGGATTGTATTGGAAAACACACCCACCTGGCAAGCAATTTATATGGTCTTTATCTCGCCATTCACTCGAGTTCAAATCCATGCATCGACCCGGCATTACCGGCAGATCCGCCGCCCCCGAAGCGTGTTCAGAACCATGCCGTGACCGTAGCAGATGTGTCCCGATGCCCGCCTCCGTTCTCGCGTACGCATCCGGAGATGCAGAACAGCTTCGAAGTCGGCACCACCAAGCCCATCCGGCCATCGTCAAACTCGGACGACAATCCCTTGCCTGCATCGATCAGGACGACCGTGTGGACCAGTGGAACGGCGACCGCGCCTAAATACGTATTGGCGCCAACCGTGCCGTAGCCGTTTGCATCCAATCGAAGGGAGATGCCACATCAGCACATCCAGCGGCTATCTGGCGACCCGGCGATCATCCAGGCAGCACTCACAAACCCTCAGCGAAAGACATAAAAAAACCGGAACCTGTTTAAGGTTCCGGTTTCTTTGACTGACCATCAGGGGAGCAACGAAACCTTAAACGGACAGCGTTGCGCCCTGCTGCGGAGCTTCTTTCATGCGAATGAAATCAGATGCGCTCGAAGATGGTTGCGATGCCTTGCCCACCACCGATACACATCGTCACCAGGGCATAACGACCGCCAGTGCGCTGCAGCTCGTAAATAGCCTTGGTGGCAATGAAGGCACCCGAGCAACCAACAGGGTGGCCGAGAGCAATGGCACCACCGTTCGGATTGGTCTTGGCCGGATCCAGACCCAGAACCTTGGAAACAGTCAGAGCCTGGGCGGCAAATGCTTCGTTGGACTCGATCACATCGATCTGATCGAGGGTCAAACCCGCCTTTTTAAGGGCCAGGATCGTCGCCGGGATCGGACCTTCACCCATGATGTCGTTAGGTACGCCGGCAATGGCGTACGAAACCAGACGAGCCATGGGCTTGTAGCCGGAATTCACGGCCGTTGTAGCATCTGCCAGCACGAAAAATGCCGCAGCATCGTTGATACCGGAAGCATTGCCGGCAGTAACGGTGCCATCCTTCTTGAAGGCCGGCTTCATCTTGGCCAGCGACTCCATGGAGGTACCGCGCTTCACGTGCTCATCGGTGTCAAACACTACATCACCCTTGCGGGTCTGCTTGACAATCGGAACAATCTGGGACTTGAAGCGGCCTTCGTCAATGGCAGCAGCAGCACGGCGCTGGGACTCAACGGCGAAAGCATCCTGCTGTTCACGGGTAAAACCGTGCTTGGCAGCCAGGTTTTCGGCAGTAATACCCATGTGGCCGACGCCAAACGGGTCGGTCAGCACGGCAACCATGCTGTCGATGGCCTTGGTGTCACCCATGCGGGCACCATTGCGCAGCGAAGGCATCAAGTAAGCCGCCTTGGACATGACCTCCACACCACCGCCGATACCGTAGTCCGCGTCGCCCAGCAGAATGTTTTGGGCCGTGGTCACGATAGCTTGAAGGCCGGATGAGCATAGACGGCTAACCTGCATCGCTACGGACTCCATCGGCAGGCCGGCCTGAATGGAAGCAACGCGGGACACATAAGCGTAGCGACCGTCAGTTGGCATACAGTTGCCGACGGTAACGTAGTTGATCAACTGAGGATCGACACCAGAACGGGCAACCGACTCCTTCATCACGATCCCGGCCAGTTCACTGGCTTCGAAATCGGCCAGGGAGCCACCAAAGGCGCCGACAGCGGAACGAACTGCGCTCAAAACCACAACGTCACGACTAGCCATCTGTATTCCTCCTCTCAATTGCTACGAAATTACCGACCCCACCCTGCTACACCGAACAACGCCAGCAACATAAAAGCCAGCACAAGCGTACGCCAGACAAGACCGATAGTGCTCTGCATAAAATCGGCATCAGCTTCATCGCCGACACCCATCTCAGGACGTTCAACCACTTCACCCGATTCAAAAATCGGCATTCCGAGCTTAACGCCCAAGGCACCGCCACCACTGGCGAGCAGTATACCGGAAGCCTTATCCTTCCATTGGCTTGCCTGCGCACGCCAGCAATAGACACCATCCTCAAAATCACCGACGATCGAAAATGCCGCAGCCGTCAGGCGTACGGGGATCCAGTCCAGGGCGAAAAATGCTTTTTTGGCGAATGAGCCGAAATTGCCAAAATCCGGTCTCCCCGCCAGACGAACGCCCCACTCATCATCAAAGAAGCGGGCGAGTCGGTAGAGAACGGCACCGCTTGGCCCAGGCAGCACGATGAACCAGAGAATGACTCCGAAGACGTTGCGATGAGCGGCCACCAGAGCCTCTTCGATGGCCAGCCGGGCAACTTCGCTGGAGCTGGAGTCCTCGTGGGAACGACCGCGCCACTCACCGATCAACTGACGGGCACGGGCAAGCTCCCCCATCTGCAGCGCCAGCTGGATATCGGTAAAAAAATGGCTCACCTGCCGAAATCCTGTGGTCAGGTAGAGCACGAGGATATTGAAGATCAGGGCAAAGGCCGGATGAAGATGCCACAGTACAAAATAAATCAGAGCCGACGCGAAGCAAGCCGACAGGATAGCCACCCACCAGGCGACTGCGCCGTGACGCGCCTCACCGTCATTGAAGCGATCTTCGAGAAAACGCGCAAAAGCGCGTAACGGCGCCTGGACGAAACGCGCAACGGGAAGCGGGCGAAGTTGCTCTATGAGCAGTGCGACGATCAGCGAAAACAGGGTCATGCGTCAGGGGGCTTTGGTAGCCCTCGTAGTTCAGGCCTATTGAGGACAGTCCAAGATACCACCAAACGGATCCAACACAAATGGCGTTTGTTCAACGACACAGGAATCGATGAAGACTGACGAGCATGCCCGCCGTTGCTCCCCATATAAAGTAGTCCCCGTAAGGCATTGCGTAATATTCCCGGCGGACTCCCTGCACGTCCACGGAATGCCGCTGGTGATTCATGGTGTTGAGCAGAAATGAAAGCGGAACCTCAAACGCTTCCGCCACTTCGAACGCATCCAGGGCAAGCTCGAATGGCGGCGTGACGAGACCGACTACCGGCGTGATCTCGAAGCCGGTAACGGTTCGATAGCAGGGGAGACAGCCGAGAAGCTCGATGTGACCGCGCCTGAGCGATATCTCCTCTTCCGTTTCCCGCAGCGCGGTTTCTATGGGCGAGCGATCTTGCGCCTCCACCCGCCCCCCCGGAAAGCTGACCTGCCCTGGATGATGGTGAAGATGATCCGTGCGCCGGGTCAATAGAACCGTAGGTTCGGGCTCGTGCAAAACGATCGGAACCAAGACCGCCGCCGGCGTCAGCGGGCCGGCCGGAACGCCCTCCTCCTGCGGCGAGTCACAAGCAGGCTGCGCAGCAAAGCGCTTTCTCAGCCATTCTGCAGTGGGAACCCTATCTGTCGAAGCTGCAGTTTTCATGGATTTGATCTATCAATAGCGCTGCTTCAGCAAAAGAGATGAACCATCACGACGCATTTCCATACGATTGAGAAAGCTCATCCCGAGCAGAGCAATGGGCATGTCGTTGGCGTGAACAACTCCGTCGACATTGCGAAGAGTGACGTCACCAATCCGAACGGTATCCAGCGAAACGCGCCAAGCGCGAGCCACCCCGTTGGCTGTTTGCATCAAGGCCGGCTCTCCCTTCGTGAAATCGACCCCTGCCTTAAGCGCATCACTGCGTCCGAGGGAAACGAAAGTCGCTCCTGTATCAATGATGAAGAGCATTGATGCGCCATTCACCGCGCCCGTTGATCTGTACTGACCGCGTCCATCAGGTTGAATGGCAACCACGGGCGCGCCACCTGCCGCCCCGGCGCTACTGATGATGTTAACGGCACGCTCACCGACAAAAAGCCTGTGACGGCGACCGTCGAAATCAAGCGTAGCGCCATCCCCTTCTACGGCAACGATTCGAACGCCTTCCTGCGTGGTAGTTCCCACATTGATCGCCCTGGGTGCGCCACCGTTGATGACAAGCAGCGCCTTCCCGGGAAAAACCCCGGCCAGCGCAACATCGGTCGCTGCGGAGGCATTAGACAGGCAAGCCATGATCAAGCCGCAACAGCAGCGTTGAATTAATCCGTGAAATGAAGTCGCCATTTGCCTGGAGAAGTAGGAGGACGCTCAGGTATTTTGCCATAGCCATCTTCCCCGCCGTCCTCAGAATCAAGACGCGCAGCCATGAAAAAACCAGCCCTTGAGCTGGTTTTTTCATGGCGAACAAGAGGCATGCTCAAGCGTAAGTATTGATCGTCCTGCCTACCGTCGCGGCTGGATCTGGCGCCTGTGCGGGCTGCGGAAGCCCCGCAATCATCTGCGCGGCACTGGACTGCTGCAGGTCCAGCACCTTGCGCAACATTGCGACCGATACCGCGTCCTGGGTGTGCACTTGGGATGTCGAGGCGACAGATGCGAGGTTCATGGCCGGAGATCAATCCCTGAAGTTTCCGTACTGCAAAGGATAGTCGGTGATTTCCTTGCGCACCAGGGCAATACAGTCTTGCAGGAGATCGCGCTTAGCGCCAGTGACGCGCACGGCTTCACCCTGAATGCTGGCCTGGACCTTGAGCTTGCTGTCCTTGATGAGTTTGACGATCGCCTTGGACTGCTCCTGCTCGATACCGACACGCACCGTGAGTTCCTGCTTGACCTTGTTGCCGCCAACCTTCTGCACGTCGCCATGCTTGAGACAGCGCACATCGATCTTCTTGGCGGTCATCTCGGGCAGCAGCAAAGCCAGCATCTGCTCAAGCTGAAAGTCGCTGTCGCCGAACAGGGTCAGCAGCTTTTCGCTTTGCTCGACACGGGCGTCGCTACCCTTGAAGTCGTAGCGGCCGGTAATCTTGCGATTGGTGCCTTCAACAGCATTTTTCAGAGCAACCTGATCGACTTCGGAGGTGATATCGAAAGACGGCATCGCGTGGCTCCCGCTCAGCCGAAGTAGCAGACGTAATGGTAGGGCTCGCCAATCACTTCAATGTCGAAGCTGGAATTACCCGGCACCTTGAAGCTTTCCCCGGCGGCCGAGGTCTTCCACTCGGTTTCCCCCTTGAGGCGATAGCGGCAGGCGCCGGCGACGGTTTCCATCACCTCGGGCTCCCCGGTATTGAAGGTCAGGCTAGCAGGCAGGACGACGCCAATGGTCTTCTTGCTGCCATCGGCAAACAGCACAGTGTGACTGACGCACTTGCCATCAAAGTAAACGTTGGCTTGCTTGACGACGGACACGCCGTCGAATTGGGTCGATTGGGTCATTTTTTCAGTTCTGGTCAAAAGTCATTCGATGCCAAGCAGTCTCTGGATGATGCTTTTGGCCGCAAAGCCGATGAACCCGACTCCAAGGCCAACAAACATCCAGATTGCGCCGTACTTGCCCGCCTTGGACTCCCAGGCGAGCTGGCCAATGATGAAGATCATGTAAGCGATCAGCCCTCCCACGCAGAGCTTGAGGGAAATATCCTCGAACTCTGCGACGGTCAGCCCGAAGAGCAGCGGTGCGCTGGGATCCATGCTTGCCTGGATCAGCCCCGTTTGGCTTTAGCGTTGGCGGCGATGCGCATGCGCAGCGCATTCAGCCGGATGAAGCCGTGGGCATCCTTCTGGTTGTAGGCGCCTTGGTCGTCTTCGAAGGTGGCGATGGTCGGATCGAACAGGGAGTCGGTCTTCGAGTCGCGCGCAACGACGATGACGTTGCCCTTGTAGAGCTTGACGCGAACCCAGCCGTTGACCGTCTGCTGGGTCTGGTCGATCAGAGCCTGCAGGGCCAGACGTTCCGGCGACCACCAGTAGCCCGTGTAGATCATGCTGGCGTAGCGGGGCATCAGGTCGTCCTTGAGGTGGGCGACTTCGCGATCAAGGGTGATCGATTCGATGGCGCGGTGAGCCCGAAGCAGGATGGTGCCGCCAGGCGTTTCGTAACAGCCGCGCGACTTCATGCCGACGTAGCGGTTTTCCACCAGATCAAGACGACCGATACCGTGCTTGCCACCCAGCTCGTTGAGCTTGGCGAGCAATTCATGCGGCTTCATCTTCGTGCCGTTGATGGACACGAGATCACCCTTCTCGAACTCCAGATCCAGGTACTCAGCGGCATCCGGCGCTGCTTCGGGCGATACGGTCCAGCGCCACATGGACTCCTCGGCTTCGGCCGACGGATCTTCCAGGTGACGGCCTTCGAAGGAGATGTGGAGCAGATTGGCGTCCATGGAGTACGGAGATCCACCCTGCTTGTGCTTCATCTCGATGGGGATGCCGTTCTTCTCTGCGTAGGCCAGCAGCTTTTCGCGGGACAGCAGATCCCACTCGCGCCACGGGGCAATGACCTTGACGCCCGGCATCAGCGCGTAGTAACCGAGTTCGAAGCGAACCTGGTCGTTGCCCTTGCCCGTCGCGCCATGGGAAACCGCTTCGGCGCCGGTGGCTCGGGCGATTTCGATCTGACGCTTGGCAATCAGCGGGCGTGCAATCGAGGTGCCGAGCAGGTACTCGCCCTCATAAACCGTGTTGCAGCGGAACATCGGGAACACGAAATCCCGGACGAACTCTTCGCGGAGATCGTCAATGAAGATGTTTTCCGGCTTGATACCGAACTGCAGGGCCTTGGCACGGGCCGGCTCCAGCTCTTCGCCCTGACCGAGGTCGGCCGTGAAGGTAACCACTTCACATTGATAGGTATCCTGCAGCCACTTGAGGATAACCGACGTATCCAGCCCGCCCGAGTACGCCAGTACAACCTTATTTACTTCGCTCATGTCCTGCTTTCTGCAAATGAGTAGATGAGTCTTGAATTGATTGCTGCGCCTCAGGCGCAGTCACCTTCGATCTTGCCAATCAGGAGAAATTCCATCAGCGCCTTCTGCGCGTGCAGACGGTTTTCCGCCTCGTCCCACACCACCGACTGAGGGCCGTCGATCACTTCCGCGGACACTTCTTCACCCCGGTGAGCGGGCAGACAATGCATGAAGACGGCGCCGGGATTGGCAACCTTCATCATGTCCTCGTCCACTTGCCAATCGGCAAAGTCGCGCATCCGCTCTTCGTTTTCCGCTTCGAAACCCATGCTGGTCCATACATCGGTAGTCACCAGGTCTGCACCCCGGCAGGCTTCCATCGGATCATCGAAATGGGCGAAGTGTCCCGTACCGATCAGCCCTGCCCGCTCGGGCTCGACTTCGTAGCCCGGCGGCGTTGACACGCGCACCTGGAAATCCAGCACCTCGGCCGCTTGCAGCCAGGTGTTGCAGACGTTGTTGGAATCCCCCACCCACGCCACCGTCTTGCCCTGGATCGGGCCGCGGTGTTCGATGAAGGTGAAGATGTCCGCCAGGATCTGGCACGGGTGGTATTCGTTCGTCAGTCCGTTGATCACCGGCACGCGGGAATATTCGGCGAAACGCTCGATGATCGACTGCTCGAAGGTGCGGATCATCACGATGTCGCTCATCCGCGAGATCACCTGGGCGGCATCCTCGACGGGCTCACCGCGCCCAAGCTGCGAATCGCGGGTGTTGAGATAGATGGCCGATCCGCCGAGCTGCTGCATGCCTGCCTCGAAGGACAGGCGCGTGCGCGTGCTGGCTTTCTCGAAAATCATCACCAGCGTCCGGTCGAACAGCGGGTGATGAGGCTCGTACCGCTTGAACCTGTCCTTGATCCACCGCGTGCGGGAGAAAAGGTAGTCGTACTCGGCGCGAGAAAAATCTTTGAACTGTAAGTAGTGTCTCGGTGCGTTCATGGCACTCGTTCTTGGTTATGGTTCTGTCGGACCCGATGAGGCCGGGTCTGACATACCGCGCGCCACGCCCGGAACTCGAAAAGTCCCGTCGGCAAAAAGGCGAAACGGCAGCTCACGCCGCCGTTTTAGATCCCGTATTAGACGCATGATCCTAATTCAAAACGGGCTTCTTGTACAGTCATGGCCCGCGCGGCACGGGTGGAAGATGAAGCGCCGTCGGCGGCGATCCTTGCGGAGCATGCGGCAGCACGGCAGCTGCCACTGCAGTAATTCACAAATGTGGTTACATGACCGTGCCAACATCATGATCATTTGCTACCCTTCGCGGGCCCTGAAAATGGGGCTCGCGGGACGTATTTTGCGCGCTTGCCGTATCCGGCGGCAATGTATTCGGCCCTTAACCAAGTCGGCTCAAGATACCTCGCCAGCCTGGCAGATCGTTTCCGGCAAACAACCGCCCGCGCGCCGACAACATTATGTTCGCGCCGGCGTTTCCGGGAGCGGCTACCCTTGTCCAAACCTCAATCAACACGCCGGACGCTGCATCAGCTTTTTCCGATCGCTCGGCCCAACTCCTCCGAAGGCGCTGCACACCCATGATTCGCGGCTTTATTGATTTCGACAATCTCGACCGGACCCTGGTCTTCGATCGCCTCTCCCTGGATCAGGGCATCTCGCTGCCCGGGCTTAAGCTCGAACTGGGCGGCGCCGGTATCGGTGTGTTTGCCCGCAACCATCAGGCCCTGCTCGTCCTGGGCCAGCCCCGCATCCGTGATGCAGGCCTCGCCGGCCTCATCGAACGCGACGGCTGGGCCGCGTCGATCCCGCAGCTGTGCGACGCCCCCGATGAATTCCTCGGCAAGCTCGCAGGGCGTTTTGCCCTGCTCTGGCTGGATACGGCAAAGGGAAAGATCGGTTTTGCTTCCGACCGCTTCAACACTTACGGCTTCTGCTATGCAAGCGAAGGCCGCCGCCTGAGCTTTGCCGACAGGGCCAACGAAGTGCCAGCCCTTGAGCGGGAACTCGACTCGCAAAGCATTTTCGACTATCTCTACTTCCACACCATTCCGGCGCCCGGCACCATTTTCAAGGGTGTGTTCCGGCTGGAGCCGGGCGCGCGCCTGGTGGCCGACCGGGAGCGCACCCAGCTTGCGGCGTGGTGGCAGCCGCGCTTCGACGAGCCTTCCGACGCCGACTTCAAGACCAGCGCCGACTCGTTCAAGAACCTGATCAAGACAGCCATCGAGCGCGAGCTGGATGGCACCCCAGTGGGCGCCTTCCTCTCCGGCGGCACCGACAGCTCCACCGTCGTCGGCATGCTCAGCCGCAGCGGCAACCCCGTCACCGCCTATTCGATCGGCTTTGAAGCCGAAGGCTACGACGAGATGGAGTTCGCCCGGATCGCCGCCAAGCATTTCGGCGTCAAACACCAGCCCTATTACATTACGTCGGACGACCTCGTCGCCAACATTCCTGCAGTCGCCGCGTCCTATGACCAGCCTTTCGGCAACTCGTCGGTGCTTCCGGCCTACCTGTGCGCCAAGCTCGCCCACGACGACGGCTTTGAAAAAATGTTTGCCGGTGACGGCGGCGACGAACTGTTCGGCGGCAACACCCGCTACGCCAAGCAACGCGTGTTCGGTTACTACGAAAAGGTACCCGGCCTTATCAAGGGCGGCCTGCTTGAACCGGTCATCATGCAGACGCCGCTGGGCAAGCTGCCCCTGATGCGCAAGGCCGCCAGCTACATCGAGCAGGCCAACACCCCCCTGCCCGACCGAACCGCACAGTACAACCTGCTCTACCGCCTGGGCATTGAAAACATCTTCCCCGCCACGCTACTTGCGGGCGTGGATACCGAAGCC
Organism: Zoogloea sp.; assembly: GCF_030157465.1. Taxonomy (GTDB): domain Bacteria; phylum Pseudomonadota; class Gammaproteobacteria; order Burkholderiales; family Rhodocyclaceae; genus Zoogloea. The sequence continues at coordinate 16,871 of NZ_JAOAUU010000042.1, read as the reverse complement.
CCGATCCGTCTCCAGCGCCGCGTCTGGCAGGGTGTCAATGCCCACGCACTCGTCAACAAGATGCTCGGCTTCGACTGGCGCTTCACGCTGGCCGACAACGATCTTCCCAAAGTGATCGGCAGCGCCCGACTCGCCGGCATCAACGCCATCTTCCCGCTGATCGACGACGACCTCCTCGACTTCTCGCTCAAGCTGCCGCCGGAATACAAGCTCAAGGGCCTGCAACTGCGCTGGTTCTTCAAGGAAGCCCTGAAGGATTTCCTGCCGCCGGAAATCATCACCAAGAAGAAACAGGGCTTTGGCCTGCCCTTCGGGCACTGGGTATTGAAGAATCCGGCCCTCGAAAAGCTCGCACGCGCATCCGTCGACATTCTGGTCGAGCGCAACATTCTGCGAAGGGAGTTCGTTTCCGAGCTGTTCTCCACTCACCTGCCGGCCTTCCCGGGCTATTACGGCGAAATGGTGTGGATTTCGATGATGCTGGGGCAGTGGCTGTCCCAACACGCCCCATCCGTCAAGGCGTCATCCTGACAGGCAGGGTTGCCGCGAGCGCAGACGCCGCGGCAACCCTGCGTCGTGCATTTCAGGCCATCTGTTTCTTCAGCGCCGCAAGCTCAACCAGCGTTTCGGCAAGCGCCGACTCGGCTCGCTGGGCGCGAGCGGTTTCGGCAAGACGAACTTCCTCCACGGCGCGGGCCCGCGCCTCGGCCGCGGCAACTGCAGACTCCTTGCCGTGAGCGGCCTCGCTGGCTGTCTTCAACTGAACCTGCAGACGTTCGATGCGCCCTTCGGCGGCGGCCAACGAGGTCTCGATCTGGCGCGTACGCGACACCGCTTCGCGCAGCGCCGCACGTGCCTCCTCGGTCTGCTCGCGCTGGCGGGTTTCCCGCTCTTCCCGGTTGGCCAGTTGCTGGCGCATGGCGATGATGTCGGAGAGTTTCTCCTGGCGTGCCAGGTCGACCTGCTTCAGCAACATTTCGCGTTCCTGGGCACTGCGGTCCTGCTCCTCTTTCAAGGATGCGCTGTAGCGGTCGCGGTCGGTTTGCAGGAGCCGGGTCAGTCGCTCGGACTCCGCGGCAAATTTCTGCTCACGCACTTCGGCCGCTTCTTCAAGCTGTTTGAGCCGGTTCTCCAGGCCTTCCCGCTGACGCAGGAACTCCAGCGCCTGGCTGCGCAAGTCGGCAATGGTGCTGTCGCGGCTGAGCACAGCCTGTTCGAAGGACTTGACCTGCTGTGATGCAGCGCCCGCCTCCACCTCAAACTGCTGAATCCGATCCTGGGCCTGCCTGAGCTGGGCGCGAAAAGCTTCGCGCTCCTGTTCCAGATCCTGACGCTGGGTCGCAAATATTTGATCGGCGTGCTGCAGCGACAGGGACCACACCTTGCCCATGAAGACATCCGCAGCCGAAACCAGTTCGTCCGGCATGCCCGGAATGCTCCGCTGGCGGAAAAAGGCCTCGCCGGTTTCGCGACGCCACTGATCGATGTAGCGCTGAACGATCTCGCTCGAGCCCTTGTTGCCAAGCTCGGCGTAAACCAGGTTGAACGACGGATTCTCTCCCTGGGAGAGCAACTGGAAGCAAATCTGCTCGACCGCCTCGAAAGAAACACTACTGCTGCGCGCCATGATCCGGTCCCTTGTTACGCAATTGCAAAACACTGCAACATTTGGACATTAACATACGTATACGCCCGGAAAACGTAATATTCATGACGTTTTGTCGATTCCGAGGCCTTTCCGGAAATATGTCTTGAAAACAGAGCGCCTCACTTTTGCCCAACCCACGGGAGGCGCTGCTTTTGCGCTTCGTCGTGCCAGCGCTCTTCTTCTTCGTGGATATAGCGTTGGGTCGTGCGGGCATCGGTATGCCGCGCATCCTTCTGCACAAAGCGCTCGTCGATGCCGCTGTCGAGCTTGGCGGTGATGCCCGTGTGACGCCCCCAGTGGGCTGACGCCGCGCGCAGCTTTTCCTTCTTGTGCTCCGCGTCGGGCGGCAACAAATCAGCAGCCGCGCTGAAAATCTTCTTGAGAATCTGGTTCAGCCGGCGGGCGGTGATCGGACTGCCGTCCTTTACCGAAACAAGAATGGGCGTCGTGTCGTCACGTCGGGGCACCGCACTAAGGCCAAGGTATTTACGGTAGCGGATCAGCGCCTGCAGCATGTCGTCGGCCACCGGCACCTTTGCCTTCTTGCCGCCTTTGCCCACCACGTGCCACCACCACAGTCCGCGCTCTTCGCGAAAGCTGTTCATGCGGTGAGCCTCCAGTTCGCCGGCACGGGGCGCCAGCATGTAGAGCGTTGCAGCAAGGAAGCGCGCCCGCTCGTATTCGTCGCGCGCCCGTCCGGCATCACGCGGCATGGCCTCAATGGCCGAGGTCACGGCATTCCACATCTGCTGGTCGAGAAAACGCTCGATCTTGTCGATTTCATCAGTGCTGGCCACGGCGCGCAATGCCCCAGACGCCTCGGCAGACATCTTGCGGCGACGCTGACGGATCAACCCAAGAGGATTGCCGAGCAAGTAGCCCGCATCCACGAGATAGCGCATCAGTGAATTGATCGCCGCCATGGCGGTCAGTACGGCGCTCTCACTCAGCGGCCCCACAAAGGGGCGCCACCTCTCGGTTGCCCTCTCGGCTTTGGGGCCGCACCACAGTGCAGCCGGCTGGGGATCCGCAAGAAAGTTGAGATAGCCCTCGAAATCCTGGCGATTGAGACTGGAAAAGGGCTTGCCACAGTCGATCAAAGACCACAGCAGAAGGCGCTCGCACTCCCGCTGGTAAATGCGCAAGGTACCGGGTGAGCGGTCGTACTCGACGAGAAAACACCTGATCGCATCGACGTCGCAGACGGCGGTAATCTGCAGCCGGGCAGGATCAGCCCGGTTGTCACCGGCACGCCCATCGAGTTCCGGTGGAATCGTCAGCTCGTCAAGGGGACGCAGGGGAACAGGCATTGCAACACGGGATTGCGGAATGGCGGACGACGTTTTCATGGCGCTGAGTTTACCCCGGCAACTGCGGGCGACAGCAGGCGGACGCACGTTGCCCGACGAAGATCTTGCATACGGGCGAGTGCTGTATATAATTACAGTTATCGAGAACGCGATGACAGCATCGGCCACCGGCCAAGATCACGAGGCGTTCAGTCTTCTGCCCTGCCGGGCACCAACACCTTTGCGAAGGAGTCGATGATGGAAACCCTGATCTGCCGGATGCTGATGTTGAGTGGAGTACTTGTGGGCGTGCTGCTGGCCGGCGGCCAGGGTGAACAATCCCTGGTGCCGGCGCTACTGGCGCTGGTCGGCGCCGCCGTACTGCGCCGGGTGGCACCCTCGCTCCCGTGGCGCCTCAGTCATGGCAATGGCCGCTACGGATCCCGCCATCCGCGCTATTGATCACCGACGGGCAGCACGCACCTTGCGCTCGGCCTGGATCATTCCGGCGATGTCGGTGTTGCGGTATTTAACAGCCCAGCTTTCGGCGGTTTCTTTCTGATCGTTTGCCAGATCAAGGCTTGCACCGGCCTTGAGCAGGCGTGCCACCACCTCGTCATGTCCGTTACGCGCGGCAAACATCAGCGGAGTGCTCCTGTTGGGAGCCAGCGCATTGGGGTTTGCGCCCTTGTCGAGCAAGAGCCCGGCAATCGCCGCGCGGCCCTCGAAGGCAGCGTAGAGCAACGGGTTCCAGCCCTCATGGTCAAAGGCAGCGCCAGCCTTCAGCAGTTGATCGACGACTCCGGCATGACCCCGCAGGCTGGCCAGCATCAGGGCGCTGTCGCCAGCAGCGTTTCGGGCATCCAGCCTGATGCCGCGCTGCTTCACCAGTTCGGCCACCACCGCGGGCTGATCTTCCCGGGCAGCCAGAATCAGCAGCGTGTTGCCGCTCTGGTCGGTGGAGTTCGGATCCATGCCGCGAGCGACCAGCTGGGCCACTTCAGCGGAATCACCAAGCTTGGCTGCATTGAGCAGATCATCCAGCGAAGCGGCTGCCGCAGGCAGTGCCAGATGCAGGCTGACAAGGGCCACGGCGAGGGCACGCACAGAAACAGCAGGAAAGACGGAGCGAATGCGAGCGACAGGTTTCATGACGGTTTTGCGTCCTTGAAAAGCTGAAAGAAATTACGGGTGGTGATCTCGGCGATCGCCTCGAGGCTTTCGCCGCGGGCAGTCGCCACCGCCTCGGCTACGTGGCGAACATAGGCCGGCTGGTTGGTTTTTCCCCGAAAAGGCACGGGGGTGAGATAAGGCGCGTCCGTTTCCACAAGCAGGCGGTCGGCAGGCACAAAACGGGCCACATCTCGCAGGGATTCGGCGGTTTTGAAGCTGACGATACCCGAGAAAGAGATGTAGAAGCCCAGGTCAAGGGCCTGCTCGGCGACTTCTCGGGTTTCGGTGAAACAGTGCATCACGCCGCCCGGCTCCCCAGCCCCCTCCTCGCGCATCAGGCGCAGGGTGTCGGCGGCAGAGTCGCGGGTATGGATGATCAGCGGCTTGCTGCAACGGCGGGCAGCACGGATGTGGGTGCGAAAGCGCGCCCGCTGCCACTCCGGAGCATCCTTGTGCCAGTAGTAGTCGAGCCCAGTTTCGCCAATGGCCACAACCTTGGGGTGAGCCGCCAGCTCAAGCAGACGCGCTTCGTCGGGCTCTTCGCAGTCGGCGTTGTCCGGATGAACGCCCACTGACGCAAACAGGTTCGCGTGGCGCTCGGCAAGACCGATGATGCCGGACAATGTTTCGAGCTTCACACTCACGCACAGCGCGTGAGTGACGCCTTTGTCGGCCATGAGGGCCAGCACGGCGGCTTCGTTTTCGATCAGCTCTGGAAAATCCAGATGGCAGTGGGAGTCGACGAGCATTGCGGGCTTAAGGGGCAAGGAAAGACTTTTGACGTTCGGGCACAAGCCCCAGGTCGAGGATCAAAGGGTGTGGGTGGGACGGGATGAACCAAGGTGGCCAGCCAGAATCTGCTCGATACGGTTGCGCAATACCTGTCCGGCGTCGTCCCCGGCAAACTGGACCCCGATGCCCTGGGTTTTGTTCCCCTGGGCACCGGGCGGCGTAATCCACGCGATGGTGCCGGCTACCGGATGCTTGGTCGGGTCGTCCATGATCTGCAGCAGCATGAAAATCTCGTCACCCAGCTTGTAATCGCGGCTGGTCGGCAGAAAGATTCCGCCATTCTTGAGAAAGGGCATGTAGGCCGCGTAGAGCGCCGACTTGGAACTGATGTTGAGCGACAGGACACTGGGCCGTGCCTGTACGGGACGCTTGAGGGAATCGTTCATTTACGCATCGCCGGGGCGGCAGCCTGGAGACATCGGGCATACCGCAAAAGCATGTCCTCGAGAAAAAGCCGCGCGTTGAGCGGATGCTGGGAAACCCGGCGCGACTGGGTTATTTCATTGTAGCAGCCGAGTGCAGCGTCTACAGACAGGCGCGCGGAAAGCCCTTGCAGGATGCCATGTTGCCCGGGAAAGAAGCGCACCGGCCCACCAAGGCGAAGGCTCACCAGGTCGGATACCCAGCGCTGCAGCCAGACTACGAGGGTGGGCATGTCGAAACCGCTGGCCAGTGAGTCCTTGCTCTTCAGCCAGCTTTCCCACTCACTGGCAAGCCGCAATGGCGCCTTGCCAGGCAGGCTGGCGATGTCATCCACAAAACGTTTGCGGGCCGCCGCCCCGCCGCCTTCGGCAAGATCAGCCGCCGCGAGGGGCATGCCACCCGAAAAAGCCAGCAGCGCAGCGGCGTCGGGCACTTTGCGCTCGACCAGCCAACGGGCGGCGGCTTCAGCCGGCGGACGCGGGAATGCCCAGGTCTGGCAGCGGCTTCGGATCGTTGGAAGAAGGCGTTTTGGTGCCGATGAGATCAGCAAAAACAATACGTTGGTTGTTGGCTCTTCAAGTAATTTGAGAAGTGCGTTGGCGGTAAAGAGGTTCATCGCTTCGGCCGGATCCACAATGGCAACTCGTTGCCCGCCGCGATGTCCGCCGGTGGTCAGGGTTTGTTGCAGGTCGCGAATCTGCTCAATGACGATCTGCCGGCTGGCGGCCTTGCCGCCTTCGGGCTTATCACCTGCCGTGTCGTCACGATCCTCACGGTCGGCTTCCGGAATCACCCTGATCAGGTCTGGATGGTTGCCCGAAAGACGCCACACACAGTCTTCGCAAACCCCACAGGCGTAACCCTCGGGGCCTGGCTGACTGCACAGCACGCGGGCCGCCAGGGTTTCGGCGAAGACCCGCTTGCCGCCGCCTGCCGGGCCGGCTAGAAGCAGTGCGTGCGGCATGCGGCCGGCGCTGTCGATTACGCGCCTCCAGAGCCCGGTTTGCCATTCAAAAACCATTAAAAACAAACCTTTGAAATTATTTGTTCGAGCTGATTCCTGATTTCATCCGGAGTCTGGCTGGCATCGATGACCCTTACCCGGCCGGGGTCAACGGCAGCCCTGCGCAGATAGGCGGCGCGAACACGTTCGAAGAAATCGGTTTTTTCCCGCTCGAAACGGTCGGGCGCGTTGCCGGTTCCGGCGAGACGCCGGGCGGCGACGGCGGGGTCGAGATCGAAGATCAGCGTGAGATCGGGTTGCAGGTGGGGATGAACCCATTGCTCCAGTGCAGCGAAACGCGCTTCATCCAGCCCGCGACCGCCAACCTGATAGGCATAGGTGGCGTCGGTGAAACGGTCGGAAACCACCCATTTACCAACGGCGAGTGCCGGTTCGATCAGCGCGGCCAGATGCTCGCGACGGGCCGCGAACATCAGCATGGCCTCGGTTTCAAGGTGCATCGGTTCGTGAAGCAGCAGCTCGCGCAGTTTTTCGCCAAGGGGCGTGCCGCCCGGCTCGCGGGTTTGCACGACCTCGATGCCTTTGGACTCGATCAGGGCCACGGCGGCAGCGATCTGGCTGCTTTTGCCTGCGCCGTCGATGCCTTCAAAGGTGATGAAGCGGGATTTCACGGCTGGCGTTTCCGGATGTAGCGGGCAACTGCCCGGTTATGTTCGTCGAGGTTGCGCGAGAAGGCACTGGAGCCATCGCCGCGGGCAACAAAATAAAGGTAATCGGTGGCCGGCGGATTGAGCGCCGCGCGCAGTGCTGCGGTGCCGGGCATGGCGATGGGCGTTGGCGGCAGGCCGCGCCGGATGTAGGTGTTGTAAGGCGTGTCGGCGAGCAGGTCGCGCTTTTTGATGTCGCCGTCAAAGTCAGCCCCGAGGCCGTAGATCACGGTTGGGTCGGTTTGCAGCAGCATGCCGCTGCGCAGGCGATTGACGAACACCGAGGCGACCATCGGGCGGTCGGCGGCCTGGCCGGTTTCCTTTTCGACGATCGAAGCCATGATCAGCGCCTCGTAGGGATCCCGGTAGGGCAGTCCTCCGGCGCGGCGGGCCCACTCCCGGGCGAGTACGTTCTGCTGGTTATGGTAGGCGCGGCGCAGCACATCGAGATCGCTGGAGCGTCTTGCAAAAAGATAGGTATCGGGGAAGAACAGCCCCTCCGGGTGGGAGGCATCGACGCCGAGGCGCTGGAGAATTTCGATGTCGGAAAGGTCGACGGTGTCGTGGCGCAAATCAGGATGGCGATCCAGCGCGGCGCGAAACTGGCGGAAGTTCCAGCCTTCGATCAGGGCCAGTTCGGCCTGGGTGACATCGCCGCGGGTGAGCTTGGCGAGCAGCGCCAGCGGCGTGAGGCCTGCCTCCACCTCATAGCTGCCGGCCTTGATCCAGTTGGCCTTGCGGGTCACGCGGGCCAGCATGACCAGCGCAAAGGGCTCTACATCGATACCGGCGTCCGCCACCTGGCGGGCCACCTGTTTCATCGTCGAGCCGGGCTCGATGGTGAAGTCGAGCGGACTCTCCCGGAGGGCAATCGGCTGCCAGGCAAACCACGCCAGTGCACCGGCAAGACAGGCGATGCCAAGGAGGGCCAGGATGAAAAAACGGGAAAACAGGCGCTTCATCAGGGAACTTGGCGCGTCCGGAACGAACGAATGGGGTGAAAGAAGACGGGTAAATCTGCCGCTACAATGCGGCGCTGGCCAGATGGGTCGATCACCCGTCGGCGAGCCGGCAAGGCTGCGGCAGCACAGCCCCTTATAATAACGCAAACCGCTTTTGGACTCGTTTTTGCGACAGGACTCCGACCACAGATGAATGCAACCTGGCAATCCCTTCTCGCCGACCAAGGCGCACTTTTTACGGATGGCGCTTCGGTGAAGTTCCATGATGACGCGCGGCAGGATGTCGTCCGCGCCGCAGAGGGCACCGTGGTGGTGCCGCTTGTGCACCTCGGCGCGATCCGCGCCACCGGCGAGGATGCCGGCGCGCTCCTGCACAACCTGTTTTCCAATGACGTGAAGAAGCTCGGCCCCAACGAGGCCCAGCTCACCAGCTTCAACAGCCCCAAGGGCCGCATGCTGGCCAGCATCCTGCTGTGGCGCGAAGGCGCCGACTACCTGCTCACGCTGTCGGCCGACGTGCACCTGGCGATGCTCAAGAAACTCTCCATGTACATCCTGCGCTCCAAGGCCAGGCTGATGGACGACAGCGCCGACAGCGTGCTGATCGGCCTTGCCGGCCCGCAGGCAGGCGCAGCGCTCGAAGCCGCCGGCCTCCACATTCCGGGCGCCGAGCGGGCAACGGCAGGTGGCGTCGCGACTGTCGTGCGCCTTGATGGCGCCCGTTTCATCGTGTCGGCCCCGCTTTCCGAAGCCGCCACACTGTGGGAAAAATTCGTCGCCGCCGGCGCGCTTCCGGCCGGCACCAGCGCCTGGCAGTGGCTGGACATCACGGCGGGCCTGCCGGGCGTCACATTGCCGGTGCAGGAGGAGTTCGTCGCCCAGATGCTCAACTTCGATCTCATCGGCGGCGTCAGCTTCAACAAGGGCTGCTACCCGGGCCAGGAAATCGTTGCCCGCACCCATTACCTGGGCAAGCTCAAGAAGCGCATGTACCGGGTTCATGTGGATGTGGACACCCCGCCTGCCGTCGGCTCCGACGTGTTCGCCCCCGATTTCGGCGAACAGTCGGCCGGCAAGGTGGTGAGTGTCGCGCCGGCACCCGAAAGCGGTTTTGACGCCCTCGTCGTGCTGCAAACCTCCAGCGCCGACGCTGGCCAGGCCCACCTCGGCTCGCCCGCCGGCCCGGCCCTCGGCTTCCTGCCCTTGCCCTACGCGCTCGGCTGAGGTTGCGGCGTGGCACTGTCCCACTACTACATCTACTACCCCGTGCGGATCGGCCTCGAGGCCGATCTGGCCCGGACGCTGCATAACCTGCAGGCCGACGTAGGCGAGCAAACCGGCATCACCGGGCGCTTCCTGCGCAAGGCGGACGATCCGTGGACGTGGATGGAAATCTACGAGAACGTCACCGATGTGCCCGCCTTCGATGCGGCGCTGGAGCAGGCGATCGCCAGGCACGGCGTCCTGCGCTTCATCGACGAAGGTGGCAGCCGCCACACCGAACGTTTCGTCGCATGTGCCTGATTCTCGTCGCCTGGCGGGTGCATCCGGACTACCCGCTGGTGGTGGCCGCCAACCGGGACGAGTTCTTCGCCCGGCCGGCGGCCGAAGCCGCCTGGTGGAAGGATGCAAAAAACGTTTTTGCCGGTCGTGACCTCGAAGCCGGCGGCACCTGGCTCGGCCTCGCCCGCGATGGCCGCTTCGCCGGGCTGACCAACTTTCGCGATCCCCCGCGCAACCGCAACGATGCGCCGTCACGGGGGGCGCTGGTGGCGGATTTTCTCACCGGCGGCGAAAGCACCGCCGCGGCCCTCGCGCGGCTGCAAACGCAAGGCCCGCGCTACAACGCCTTCAACCTGTTTGTTTCGGATGGCAACAGCCTCGGCATCTACGAAAGCGCCAGCGGCAGCGCGCGCATCCTCGAGCCCGGCATCTACGCCCTCTCCAATCATCTGCTCGACACGCCCTGGCCCAAGGTCACGGCCGGCAAATCCCGCCTTGCCCGCGCGCTGCGGGCCCTGCCCGACGACACCCCACTGCGCGAACTCCTGCGCGACGACCGCCCCGCTCCCGACGCAGCGCTGCCTCGCACCGGCGTCAGCCTTGCCTGGGAACGCATGCTCTCCAGCGCCTTCATCCGCGCCCCCGGCTACGGCACCCGCTGCTCCACGGTCATCACCCGCGACCGCCACGGCTGGATGCACGTCACCGAATCCACCTGGAACGATGTCGGCCTTGAATCCGGCCGCGTCGTCGAACGCTTTCAAGTAGACCGGGCCTGATCCCCCGGCGCCTTATAATCCGCCCCTTGTTTCTCCTGCAGCACGCGCCCGCATGACCGCCTCCAGCCCGCTTCGCTCCCAGTTGTCAGCCCTCCTCCCGTCCCTCGACGTCTTCAGCCAGGCCAAGCCCGGCCAGCGCCTTGACCTGCCGGCCTTCGCCGGATCGAGTGACGCCCTGGCCATTGCGCGGCTGGCCGGCGGCGGACGCATGCTGGTCGTCATCACCGCCAACCCGCTCGATGCCCAGCGCCTGTCGGACGAAATCGCCTGGCTGGCACCGGGCCTCTCCACCCACCTGCTGCCCGACTGGGAAACCCTGCCCTACGACAGCTTCTCCCCGCATCAGGACCTGATCTCCGAGCGCCTCTCCACGCTCTACGCAATCACCCGCGGCGAAGCCGACATCGCCCTCGTGCCGGCCTCAACGGCGCTCTACCGCCTGGCCCCGCCGTCCTTCCTGGCCGCCTACACCTTCTTTCTCAAGCAAGGCAGCAAGCTCGATGTGGACGGCCTGCGCATGCAGATGACCGTGGCCGGCTACGCCCACGTCACCCAGGTCATGACGCCCGGCGAATACAGCGTGCGCGGCGGGCTGGTCGATCTCTTCCCGATGGGCGCCGCGCTGCCCTACCGCATCGATCTCTTCGACAACGAAGTCGAGAGCATCAAGACATTCGACCCCGACACTCAGCGCACCGTGTTCCCGGTAAAGGAGGTACGCCTCCTGCCGGCCCGCGAATTTCCGATGGACGAGCCTGGCCGCACGCGCTTTCGCGGCCGCTTCCGCGAAAAATTCGAAGGCGATCCATCGCGCTGCATGGTGTACAAAGACGTCTCCAACGGCATCGCCCCGGCCGGCATCGAGTACTACCTGCCGCTGTTCTTCGAAGAAACCGCCACCCTCTTCGACTACCTGCCCGAAAGCGCCGCCATCTTCTTGCACCGCGATGTGCCCGGCGCCATCGAAGCCTTCGGCAAGGATGCCCGCAGCCGTCACAAGCTGCTCGGCGGTGACAAGACCCGCCCGATCATGGCGCCGGACGAACTCTTTTTGTCCGAAGAAGCCTTTTTCATCGCCCTGAAGGACCGCGCCCGCCTGGCCCTGCCCGCAGGCGGCAGCGAAGGCCCGGCCGTGGCGCTCCCCGACATCTCCGTCGAGCGCAAGGCCAGTGATCCGCTGCACCGCTTCAAGGCCTTCTGCAGCGGCTTCCCAGGCCGCGTGCTGGTGCTGGCCGAATCCGCCGGCCGCCAGCAAACCATCGCCGAATACTTCGCCGAATACGCCCTCAAGCCCGCCGCCAACGCCAATTTCGAAAGCTTTGTCGCCGGCGACGCACGCCTCGCCCTGGGCACCGGGCCGCTTGGCGCCGGCTTCGTGCTTGCCGAAGCCGGCATCGCCATCGTCACCGAATCCGAGCTCTACGCCGCCACAGCCCGCACCCGAACGCGCCGCGACAGCCGCAAGGCGGCGACGATGGAAGGCTGGCTGCGCGACCTTTCCGAACTCAAGCCCAACGACCCGGTGGTGCACTCCAGCCACGGCATCGGCCGTTACATCGGCCTCGTGCACATGGACCTGGGCGAAGGCGACACCGAATTCCTGCACCTCGAATACGCCAACGACGACAAGCTCTACGTGCCGGTGTCCCAGCTCCACGTGATCACCCGTTACGCCGGCGCCGACCCGGAGGCCGTTCACCTGCACACCCTCGGCTCCGGCCAGTGGGAAAAGGCCAAGAAAAAGGCCGCCCAGCAGGTGCGCGACACCGCCGCCGAACTGCTGGCCCTGTACGCCACCCGTGCCGCGCGCAAGGGTCACGCCTTCGACTTCAAGCAACACGACCTGGAAGCGTTCTCCGACGGCTTCGGCTTCGAGGAAACACCCGACCAGATGGCTGCCATCGAGGCCGTGGTGGCCGACATGAAGTCCGGCCGGCCGATGGACCGCCTGGTGTGCGGCGACGTGGGCTTCGGCAAGACCGAAGTGGCCCTGCGCGCCGCCTTCATCGCGGTGGCCGACGGCAAACAGGTGGTTGTGCTGTGCCCCACCACGCTCCTGGCCGAACAGCACTACCAGACCTTTGCCGACCGCTTTGCCGACTGGCCGATCAAGGTCGCCGAACTCTCCCGCTTCAAGAACGCCAAGGAGCAGGCCGACGCCATCCAGCAACTGGGCGAAGGCAAGGTGGACATCCTCATCGGCACCCACCGCCTGCTGCAAAAAGACGTCACCTTCAAGCGCCTCGGCCTCGTGATCATCGACGAGGAACACCGTTTCGGCGTCCGCCAGAAGGAAGCCCTCAAGGCGCTGAGGAGCGAAGTGGACATCCTCACCCTCACCGCCACGCCCATCCCGCGCACCCTCGGCCTGGCGCTGGAAGGCCTGCGCGAGTTTTCGGTGATCGCCACCGCACCGCAAAAACGCCTCGCCATCAAGACCTTCGTGCAGCGCTTCAGCAAGGGCATCATCCGCGAGGCGGTGATCCGCGAGTTCAAGCGCGGCGGGCAGGTGTACTTCCTGCACAACGAAGTCGACACCATCGAAAACATGCGGGAATCGCTGGAAGAGCTGCTGCCCGAAGCGCGCATCGTCATCGGCCACGGCCAGTTGCCCGAGCGTGAGCTGGAGCGCGTGATGCGCGACTTCACCACGCAGAAGGCCAACCTGCTGCTGTGCACCACAATCATTGAGACCGGCATCAACATCCAGACCGCCAACACCATCCTGATCAACCGGGCCGACCGCTTCGGCCTTGCCCAGCTCCACCAGCTGCGCGGCCGCGTCGGGCGCTCGCACCACCAGGCCTACGCCTACCTGCTCACCGACGCCAACGCCAAGCCCACCGCCCAGGCCCAGAAACGCCTCGAAGCGATCACCATGATGGAAGAGCTGGGCTCCGGCTTTTACCTGGCGATGCAGGATCTGGAGATTCGCGGCGCCGGCGAAGTGCTCGGCGAAAATCAATCCGGCGAAATCCAGCAGGTCGGCGTCAGCCTCTACACCGAAATGCTCAAGCGCGCCGTGCGCGACCTGCAGCAGGGCAAGGAGCCCGACCTCAGCCAGCCGCTGGAAGTCGTGTCGGAAATCAACCTCCACGCCCCCGCACTGCTGCCCAACGACTACTGCAGCGACGTGCAGGAACGCCTCACCCTCTACAAGCGCCTTGCCAACTGCGAAAGCGAAGACGAGCTGCGCGACATTCAGGAAGAACTCATCGACCGCTTCGGCGAAATGCCGGCGCAAACCAGGACGCTGCTCGAAACCCACCGCCTGCGCATGCTGGTCAAGCCCTACGGCGTCGCCAAGATGGACGCCTCCGAAAGCCAGATCAGCGTCCAGTTCGGCCCCAACGCCAGCATCGACCCGGTAAAGGTCATCATGCTGATCCAGAAGGACCGGAACACGAAGATGTCCGGCCCGGACAAGCTGGTGCGCAAGATCGCCACCCCGGATCTGAAGATGCGCGTGTCAGCGGTGAAAGACTTGCTCGAAGCCGTGAAGGCTTGAAGCGCCGAAGCGCATGAAGCCATGCGCTCAAAAAGCTGGCGGCGGATTGCGCTAAACCTTTCCGCCAGCCCGGGCGAGGCCGCGTTTGGCGAGGACCGCCCGCGCCACCTTCGAGGCGGGGGCGCGGCCCAGGCGTTCGCTGATCCAGCCCGCGGTGTCCACCAGCGCATCCAGATCGATGCCAGTTTCGATGCCGAGGCCGTCGAGCATGTATACCACGTCCTCGGTTGCCACGTTGCCCGAGGCGCCCGCCGCGTAGGGGCAGCCACCAAGGCCCGCCACCGCAGTATCGAACACCGCCACGCCGGCCTCCAGCGAGGCGTAGATGTTGACCATGGCCTGGCCGTAGGTGTCGTGGTAATGCCCGGCAAGCTTGTCGATGGGTACCCGGCGGGCCACCGTATCGAGCATGCGCCGGGTTTTGCCGGGCGTGCCGGTGCCGATGGTGTCGCCCAGACTCACCTCGAAACAGCCCATTTCAAACAGCGTGGCGGCCACGCCGGCCACCGCGTCGGGGGCAATTTCGCCCTCGTAGGGGCAGCCGAGCACGCACGACACATAGCCGCGCACCCGCACGCCGGCGGCTTTGGCGGCCAGCATCACCGGCTCGAAGCGGGTCAGCGATTCGGCAATGCTGCAGTTGATGTTCTTGCGGCTGAAGGACTCGGAGGCCGCACCAAACACCGCCACTTCGGTGGCCCCCGCCGCCAGCGCGGCCTCGAAGCCCTGCAGGTTGGGCGTGAGCACCGGGTAAGCCACGCCCGGCAGGCGCAGGATGCGGGCCATCACCTCGGCGTTGTCGCCCATCTGCGGCACCCAGCGGGGCGACACGAAGGACGTGGCCTCGATGGCCTTGAGCCCGGCCGCGCCAAGGCGCGCAATCAGCTCGACCTTGGTTTCGGTGTCGACAAGCTGCTTCTCGTTCTGCAGGCCGTCGCGGGGGCCCATCTCGACAATGCGGACCTGCTTCGGCATGTGCGCAACCGGATTCATCGCTAAAACCTCCTTCATGCGCTTGCGACATCCCGGAGCCCGAGCGATTGCTTCATCTGCTCGCGGATCTGGAACTTCTGGATCTTGCCGGTCACCGTCATCGGAAAACTCTCCACGAAGCGGATATAGCGCGGAATCTTGTAGTGGGCGATCTGCCCCTGGCAGAAGTCGCGCACCTCGCCCTCGGTGAGGCGTGCGCCCTCACGCAGGATGATCCACGCACACAGCTCCTCGCCGTATTTCTCGTCGGGAATGCCGACCACCTGCACATCCAGCACCTTGGGATGGCGGTACAGAAACTCCTCGATTTCCCGCGGGTAAATGTTCTCGCCGCCGCGAATCACCATGTCCTTGATTCGCCCGACGATGTTGCAGAAGCCTTCATCGTCAAGGGTCGCCAGATCACCGGTGTGCATCCAGCCGCCGCGGCCGATCGCTTCGGCCGTTTTGGCTTCGTCGCCCCAGTAGCCGAGCATCACCGAATAGCCGCGGGTGCATAGTTCGCCCGCCATGCCGCGGGGCACGATGCGGCCTTCGTTGTCGATGATCTTCACTTCGCAGTGAGGCTGCACCCGGCCCACGGTGGACACGCGCCGCTCGATGGAGTCGTCGGTGCCGCTCTGGAAGCTGACCGGCGAAGTTTCCGTCATGCCGTAGGCGATGGTCACCTCGCGCATGTTCATCTTGTCGATGACGCGCTTCATCACCTCGGTCGGACACGGGCTGCCGGCCATGATGCCGGTGCGCAGGCTGGAGAGATCAAAGCCGGCAAAATCCGGGTGGTCGAGCATCGCGATGAACATCGTCGGCACGCCGTAAGTGGCGGTGCACTTTTCGGTGGCAATGGTTTGCAGCACGGCCAGCGGCTCGAAGGCCTCGGCCGGATAAACCATTGTCGCGCCGTGGGTCAGGCAGCCCAGGTTGCCCATCACCATGCCAAAGCAGTGATACAGCGGCACCGGAATGCACACCCGGTCGCCCTCCCGCAGGCGAATCGCCTCGCCCACAAAAAACCCGTTGTTGAGGATGTTGTGGTGCGACAGCGTGGCGCCCTTGGGGCTGCCGGTGGTGCCGGACGTAAACTGGATATTGATCGGGTCGTCGAACTGCAGGCGCTCGCCCAGGAGTTCAAGCTCGCCGAGTTCATCCCGGTTGGGCGACACGAAAAGGTCGTCGAAATTGAGCATTCCCGGCGTGTGCCCGGTGCCCATTCGCACAACGATTTCGAGGCTGGGCAAGCGATGGGCGCGCAGGAGGCCCGCTTCGCAGTGGGCCAGCTCCGGCGCCAGATCGGCCAGCATGGCCAGGTAATCGCTGCTCTTGAATGAGGGCGACACGATCAGCGCACGGCAGCCAACCTTGTTCAGCGCATATTCCAGTTCGCTGCGCCGGTAGGCCGGGTTGATGTTCACCAGCACGAGACCCGCCTTGGCGGTGGCGAACTGGGTCAGCGCCCATTCCAGGTTGTTCTGTGACCAGATGCCGATCCGCTCTCCGGGCTCGAGCCCCAGCCGGCGCAGCCCGCAGGCCAGCGCATCCACCTTCAGCTTCAGTTCGGCATAGCTCAGTCGCACGTTCTGGTGGCGCACCACCAGCGCTTCGTGGCCGGCATGGCGCGCGCAGGCTTCATCGAAAAAACGGCCGATGGTCTGGCCGATCAGGGGTTTGTCCGATGCACCGTGGACGTAACTCAGCGGCTTGTTCATGTGTCTCCTCACACTTGTCTTGACGCTATGGTCCGGCCCCGTCTGCGCGGGTTGCCGGAGGAAATTGCTGGATGCGACGCGTTGGGGCTGTTGTCGGGGCTGTTGTAGCTGCGGTAGGTCGGGTTAGCGCAGCGTAACCCGACATCAGACGTGGCCATTGATGTTCATGTTGGTGTCGGGTTACGCCCTGCGGGCTAACCCGACCTTGTATTATTTTCCTCATGCACCAGCACCCGATCGCCATCGACCTTGCCTGGCGGTCGGGTGTGCATAGTCGGGGGGCACCCCGACTGAGTGGCTGGATGCCGTACCCGCCCTTGGGCCGCGCGCCCGCATGGTAGATCTTGCAGCGGCCACTCACCCTCACTTAAGAGATCGAACAGTATCTTTGGCCCGGCCAAGCCGAGAGCCCGCATTCACAAGG
>NZ_JAOAUU010000041.1 GCF_030157465.1 Zoogloea sp. | reverse complement strand
CTCCAACTCGACGCATCAAAGCCAACAGAAGTCCACGCCATACCCACCGGGGCAGTACTCGTCACCTGCCATCCTGTGCCCGGCAAAGTAGCGATACGTACATCATCGGCCGCGTTAGCTGGAGCTCCCGTAGCTGCCAATGCGCCAACCACAGCAACAGTCATCAGTGCACGCTTCATCATCATTTGGTCTCCTGATCGTTTTATTGAACATCATGACGGGATGGCTTAATTTGCCTTGTTGAAGTTTCACCCCGGAGAGGTTCCAGATCAGTTACAGACTCGAAACACCTGTCTCGTTCTCTTGTTTCTCAAGCATGAACTGGATCCGCTCTCGATAACGCACCACCCACGGGTGACTGAAATCGCCCGGCAGAAACTCACCCTCGTCGTGCTGGACGATCACTTCACGCCAATTTGCTCTTGCATCAAGCAGCGCCTCCATCTCATGCACATCCACCCAGCACAAGCCCCGCACCAGGCTCACCACACCATGCTTCACATGCACCCAATTCACCGGCTCGTCGCCTTCCAGGCACCCCAGCCGGCGCAGGCGGTGCAGTGCCACCTTCAGGTTCTGCAGCGCCTTGTCGCCCTCCGCGTCCGGCCACAGCATGTCGGCGAGGCGGGTGGCGGGCACCTTCTGGCCGCCTTCGCAGATCAGCGCGATGAGCAGCATGCGGGTGCGCTGGCCCTTCCAGTCGCGGTCGTAGATGCGCCGGCCGTCAATCTCGACGATGAACTCGCCGAGGGTCTGGATGCGCACTCTTGGCTGGACGCCGGTACCGCCGAGCAGGGCCTCCAGTTCATCCACCCATGCGCGTGGCCGATGGAGAGGGCGCAGCATCTCGCCAGCCGGAACGAGCGCCCGCGCCGCGGCAAGACCCGTGCGGGCGCGGTCCCGCTCGCCGCTCCGGGCGTCGAGCATCGCGAGTTCCTGATGGGCGACGGCCGCGATCCGGTTGAGGCCTGTGGCGAGCCAGCCAGGGCTGGCGAGCTTGAAGGCCTCCCGGGCCTCCGGGCCGCGGTGCAGATCGGCCAGGGCCTGCACGCGCAGGAGCGTGCCCAGGGCCAACAGCAGGCCGACGCCGCCCGCCCCCGCCTGCTCGATACAGGCATCGGCGCGCTCCAGAGCACGCAAGGCCTGGCCGCTGCGCAGCGCCAGTACGCCGAGGGCAAGATGACGGTAGGCACACAGGAGGCAGCGGCCCGCCGGAATGCACACTTCCCCCAGGAGGCGCGCGCAGTCGGCACTCTCCGCCTCGCGCCCCAGCGCCGCTGCCGCGTAGAGGCGATGGCCGAGGAGGAGCACCGGCACGGCCTCGGGCAGGCCCGCCGCGCCGGCCAGACCGGCGGCGGTGACGAGTTCGGCATCGGCGCGCTCCGGCTCGCCGAGCATCAGGGCCACCAGGCCTGCCGCACCACGCACGACGACCTGGGCCAGCAGCGTCGCGTCGCGGCGGGCGCACAGGAACACCGCATCGCTCAAGCGCACGTCAGCCCGAACCACCCTGCCCGCCAGGGCATCGGCGACGCCGAGCAAGGCCAGGCAGGAAAGCTGCAGGGAGATTTCGTCGCCTTCGACGGCAAGGTGCAAGGACTTTTGTGCAGTCTCGACCGCCTGAACGACATCGGCCTCGGCGAGCAGCGCCAGCACGCCCAGGCGCAGCCATGACTCGCTCGCCAGAAGCGGCGCGGTTACGGGTACATCCAGCAGGGCGAGGAGTTCGGCGCGCGGGCCCGCAAGGCTTGCCAGCCCTGCTCCGCGGCTCAGTTGAACGTCAATGACACGCAGGCCGGCGAGGATGGCCGCGTCAGCCAGGCCCCCCGCGGCAAGCTTGCGGATCCAGTCCGTGGCGCCGCCCGCCGCGGGCGACGGGCAAAGCGCTCCGTCTGGCGCCGGAAGCAGGTGTGCCCATTGAAACGTCGCTTTGATTTCAACTTCAGGGTCCCTGATACGTTGATCATTACCAGAAAATGTCACCACGATCCGGAACCTCTTCAGTGAATATCACCGGAATTCATAGTGACTCAATACACCTGGAATTCATAGCCGGGACACGATATCCCGCTATGCCGCCCAGGCAAATTTAACAAAGCACAGCCCCGCAAATGGACAAAAAAATGGCGCCACGGGTGGGCGCCATTTTTTGGTCCGAGATCCGTGCTGTTACTTCTTCAGCAGGATATCCAGCGCATCGATCATCTGGTCGATCTCGGCTTCGCTGACGTTGAGGGCCGGCATGAAGCGCAGCAGGTTGGGCCGCGGAGAGTTGAGCAGCACGCCCTGCGGCTCCATGGTGAGTGCCGCCTGGACGATGGCCGGACCGCGCTCGTCGTCGAGGATCAGGGCCCGCAGCAGGCCGGAACCGCGCTCGCCCTTGAGGCCGTGTTTGGCCGACAGCTCGAGCAGGCGCTTCTTGAGATATTCGCCACGCGCGAGGACGGACTCGAGGAAACCCTCCGAAGTAAGGCGCTTGATCACCGCCACACCAACCGCCGTCATCAGCGGGTTGCCGTTGTAGGTGCCGCCCTGCTCGCCCGGCTCGAAGCAGGCAACCGACTCGGTGGCCAGCAGCGCCGCCAGCGGCACGCCGCCGCCGATGCCCTTGCCGAGGGTCATGATGTCCGGCTCGATGCCCGAGTGCTCGTAGGCAAACAGGGTGCCGGTACGGCCCATGCCGGCCTGCACTTCGTCGACGATGAGCAGCAGGCCGCGCTCGCGGGTGAGCTTGCGCAGGGCCTGCATGAACACGGGATCGGCCGGAATCACGCCGCCCTCGCCCTGCACCGGCTCCAGCATCACGGCAACGGTCTTGTCGGTGATCAGCGCCTCGACGGACGCGATGTCGTTGAGGTCGGCCTTCGGGAAGCCCGGCACCTGCGGCGCGTACATGGTGTCCCAGCCCGGCTTGCCGGAAGCCGACATGGTGGCCAGCGTGCGACCGTGGAAGGAGTGGTCGAAGGTGATGATTTCGTAAGCACCGCCCTTGTTGACCTTGCCCCACTTGCGGGCCAGCTTGATCGCGCCTTCGTTGGCTTCAGCGCCGGTGTTGGCGAAGAACACGCGGTCAAAAACCGAGTTGGCAGTGAGCAGGCCGGCAAGCTCGACCATCGGGCCGTTGTAGAAGGCCGGGCTCGGGTTGAGCAGCGTGCTGGCCTGCTTGACCAGCGCATCGCGGATTTCCGGCGGACAGTGGCCGAGGCAGTTGACCGCCCAGCCCTGGATGAAATCGAGGTAGCGCTTGCCGTTATGGTCGTACAGCCACGCCCCTTCGCCGCGCTCGAAAACGAGATCGGGGCGGTTGGTGATGTACATGAGGGAAGCGGTGTCAAACTCTCCGTAGCGCATGGATGGCTCCAAAATTCATGAGGTACTGAGTATACGGCCTGATTGTGCCGTGGGTTATTTCAGCGGCCCCGGTTGATGCCGCAGCACAGCATTTTTTTGTCGTCAGCCATGGCTTTCGGTGACCAGCGCCAGCAGGCGCCGGCGACGGGTGAGCAAAAAGGCGACAAAAGCCAGCAGCACCACCCCCTCCGCCAGCAGGCTTGGCCCGGCCCCGATGGCCGTGGCCAGCAGCCCGGCGAACAAGCCGCCGAGGGCATCGAAACCGAAGCGCGCCGACGTGAAGAAAGACACCACCCGCCCCCGCAGCTGATCCGGCGCCATACCCTGCAGCAGCATGTTGATGCCCACGTTGCACACGGAAATTCCGAAGCCCACCCCGATCATCGCCCCCATCGCCAGCGGCAGGGTGGACGCCAGCGCGAACACGATGATCGACAGCGCACTGATCACGCACCCCGCCACCACGGCGCTGATGAGCCCCGGCAGGCGTCGGCGGGTGGCCAGAAAAATCGTCGCCATGAAGGCACCGCCCCCCGCCGCGCCCCACAGCCAGCCCAGGGTTGTCGCGTTACCGGCGAACACGTCGCGGGCGAATACCGGCAGCAGCACGGCGTAGGCCGAGGCCGTGAGGTTGAGCGCCATCAGGGTCAGGATGAGCATGCGCACCGGCCAGGTGTGCCAGGCGTAATCCAGCCCCTCGCAAAACACCTCGCTCATCGAGCCGCTGGCCCGCGGCGGTTCAGTCACCTTGATGAACAGCAGACCGATGATGAGGGCGAGAAAAGACAGGCCGTTGATCGCAAAACAGGCCGCCTCGGACGTGAGCCCCAGCAGCAGTCCGGCCAGGGGCGGGCCGATGAAGCGCCCGCTGTTGAACAACATGGCATTGAGGGCCAGCGCATTGGGCAGATCTTCCTTGTGTCCGACAAAGCTGTTGATCAGCGACTGGCGCAGCGGCGTATCGAAACTGTTGACGAGCCCCAGCAACAGCGACATCAGCACGATCAGGGTGGGGCCGATCCAGTCCATCCAGGTGAGAAACGCCAGCACGAAAGCCTGCACGGCAAGCAATGCCTGCGCGGCGAGCAGCCATTTTTTCTTGTCCTGCTTGTCGATCCACGCGCCCGCCAGCGGGCCGACCAGCAACTGGGGCACCAGCGCGCAAAACGCCGTGACGCCCAGCAGCGCCGCAGAACCGGTGATGCGATAGACCAGCCACGAAAGCGACACCTGCTGGATCCACGAACCCAGGATGGAGACCGCCTGGCCGACAAAATAGAAGCGGTAATTGCGATGGGCGAGCGCCCGCAGGGAGGCGGGCAGGCGGGAGCTCGGGCGGGTCATCGGGGGCGTCTTCTTTCGTTGAAATAAATGCAAAAAGCCAGTCAGCGTTAGGCTGACTGGCTTGACTCACGTCATCAGGCCCCGCCATGGCGGAGCCGTCTGAGGAGAATTACAGGGGCATCACCACGTTGAACCACAGCTTGTCGCCCTGGAAGCGGTTTTCCACCGCCATCTCGCGCTGCCACTGGGCCATGAAGGTGGTGCCGGTCTTGGTGGAGTACTTGACGCTCGGGCCGATGGCGAAGACCTGGCCCTTGTTGCCGGCGGAACGGAGACCCTGAACCGCGGGAACCACAACGCCGTTCTGCTTGTCGCTATCCAGCTGCTTCAGGTAGTAGCCGGCGAGACCGAAGCCCCAGTCGCCATACTTCTTGCCGACCAGGTAGTCCATGTGGAACTCGTCACCCGACTGATACTTGGTGTCGCCGTTCTTCTGCTTCATGTTGTACATGAACTTGCCGGTGACTTCCCAGTTGCCCTTGGGCAGCCAGGTGACGGCATACACGGCCTCGTAGGCGACGTAGTTGGAGCCAAGGCTGCGAGCCGGGTCGTTCTTGTCGTATTCGCCGGTCGGCAGGAAGACGTCGAGGGCGGCGATGGTGTGCAGCTCGGGGCTGTGGTGCCAGCCGATCGCCACCGGGGTGAAGAACATGTCGCCGATACCGAACTTGCTGCCGCGGTTGCCGGCGAAGCTCAGGCTCTGGTTGACCACCGGCACGAAGGCTTGCACGGCGTAGTCGCCGCCAAGGATCTTGATGTTGGTGACGTAGATGAAGCGCAGCACGTCGAAGGTGACGTCGGCACGCGCACCCACCTGGTTGGGGCCGAGCTTGGCATCGTTGCCCTTGCCGTCCTGCAGCTTGCCGCCGTAGTGGCCCAGATAGTTCTTGAAGTAGAAGCCGGCCGGCGGCAGCGCGCCCGCCATCCAGTTTTCGGCGCCCGGCGCGGACTGGTCGCCGCCTTCCTTGGCCTGGGCGGCACCAGCCGCCAGGAACAGGCTGCCGACGATGAGTGCAATAGCTGATTTCTTCATAAGGTTCCCCTCCAATGGATAACTATGGAATTGCTCTTTTTTTTACTGCGTTACAACCGGCGCGGCCCCCTGCAAGGTGGCGAGCCGCGCAAAAGCGGTGTTCAGCGGCCGATGTTCTTGGCCGTCTTGCCGCCGATGCCCCAGTTGGTCTTGGGCACTTCGGTGATCCACACCCGGGTCTTCTCGAGGGCAGTGCCGAGGGCGGTGACGAAGGCCTGGCTGACCAGGTCGATGACGGCGGCCTTCTGCTCTTCGGTGCGGCCTTCCATCATGAACATTTGGGCGAAGGGCGCGTTGGCGTCGTCGAGGGCTTCCACCGGCTCGCCGCCGATGCCGTAGTCGGTCTTTGGCAGCTCGCGGAGCCACACGCGGATGTTGGGCTTGGGCGCGCCGATGGAGTCGTGCACGGCCTGGGTGATCTTCTCGATGAGCACCCGCTTCTGCTCGGGGCTGTGGCCTTCGGTGATGTGAACCTGCGCAAACGGCATGTCGCTCTCCCTTGTCGTAAAACTTGTGATCAATACAGGCGGGGCACCGGAGCGCCCCGCCTGGGGCTTTAGGCCATCAGGCCGCGAGCCTTGGCCATCGTGATGGCGGTGTCCTCGATCATGTCTTCCTGACCGCCGACCATGCCACGGCGGCCCAGTTCGACCAGAATGTCCCGCGCCGGCACGCCGTACTTGACGGAGGCGCGCTTGGCGAACAGCAGGAAGGAGCCATACACGCCGGCGTAGCCAAGGGTGAGCGCATCGCGGTCGATGCGGATCGGGAAGTCCATCATCGGAACAACCAGGTCTTCGGCCACGTCGGTGATCTTGGCCACATCCACGCCGGTCTCGATGCCCATCAGGCTGCACACGGCGATCAGGACTTCCATCGGGGTGTTGCCGGCACCGGCGCCGAGGCCCGCAGCGGCGGCGTCGATGCGCGTGGCGCCCACTTCGATGGCGGCGATGCTGTTGGCGACGCCCATGGCCAGGTTGTGGTGGCCGTGGAAGCCCAGCTCGGTTTCCGGCTTGAGCGCGTCACGCACGGCGGAAAGGCGGGCCTTGACGCCGTCGGGCAGCAGGTGGCCGGCGGAGTCGGTCACGTAGATGCAGTTGGCGCCGTAGGATTCCATCAGCCTGGCCTGCTTGACCAGGCCTTCCGGCGTGTTCATGTGGGACATCATCAGGAAGCCGACGGTGTCCATGTCGAGCTTGCGGGCGAAGCTGATGTGCTGCTCGGAGACGTCGGCCTCGGTACAGTGGGTGGCCACGCGGATGGTGTTCACGCCCAGCTCGCGCGCCACCTTCAGGTGGTCGACGGTGCCGATGCCCGGCAGCAGCAGCGCCGAAACCTTGGCCTGCTTCATCAGCGGGATGACGGTGGAGAGGTATTCCTCGTCGGTGTGGGCCGGGAAGCCGTAGTTCACCGAGCTGCCGCCCAGGCCGTCGCCGTGGGTGACTTCGATCAGCGGCACGCCGGCTTCGTCGAGGCCGGTGGCGATGCTCTTCATCTGCTCGAGGGACATGAGGTGACGCTTCGGGTGCATCCCGTCGCGCAGGGTCATGTCGTGGACAGTGATTTTTTTACCTTTGAGATCCATGTCCGGTTCCTTAAGCGGTGACGGGTTTCAGCGTGAGACGGCCGGCGATCATTTCTTCGGCAAACATCTCGGCAGTACGGGCAGCGGCGGCGGTCATGATGTCCAGGTTGCCGGCGTACTTGGGCAGGTAGTCGCCCAGACCTTCGACTTCCAGGAAGACGGACACGCGGTTGCCGTCGAACACCGGGCCATTGACCAGCTTGTAGCCAGGCACGTACTTCTGGACTTCCTTGATCATCGCGTGGATGGATTCGGTGATCCGGGCCTGGTCGGGTTCGCCTTCGACGAGGCAATGCACGGTGTCGCGCATCATCAGCGGGGGTTCGGCCGGGTTGATGATGATGATGGCCTTGCCCTTGGCGGCGCCGCCGACCTTTTCAATCGCGCCGGAGGTGGTGCGGGTGAATTCGTCGATGTTCTTGCGGGTGCCGGGGCCGGCGCTCTTGGAGGAGATGGTGGCGATGATCTCGCCGTAGCTCACCTTCTGGACGCGGGAAATCGCCGCGACCATCGGAATGGTGGCCTGGCCACCACAGGTGACCATGTTCACGTTCATCTCGCCGCTGCCGACGTGATCGACGAGGTTGACCGGCGGCACACAGAACGGGCCGATGGCGGCCGGGGTCAGGTCGATCATCAGCACGCCGAGCGCGTTGAGCTTGCGGGTGTTTTCCGCGTGCACGTAGGCGCTGGTGGCATCGAAGGCGATCTGGACGCCGTCGGCGATCACGTGGGGCAGGAGGCCATCCACGCCGTCGGCGGTGGTCTTGATGCCCATTTCGCGGGCCCGCTTGAGGCCGTCGGACTCGGGATCGATACCCACCATCCACACCGGCTCAAGGACGGGGCTGCGCATCAGTTTGGCCAGCAGGTCGGTTCCGATGTTGCCGGGACCGATGAGGGCACATTTGATTTTTTTGCTCATCGTTAAGATTTTTCCTGTTGAAACGCTGGGGTTAAACCATGCTGCGGACGACGCCGCCTTCGACCCGCAGGGCCGCGCCATGGGTGGCGGACGACAGCGGACTACAAACATAGGTGACCATGGCAGCGACCTCGGCAGGGTCGATGAGGCGCTTGATGATCGAGGTTGGCCGGGCGTTGGCAAAGAAGGCCCGCTCGGCCTCTTCCACAGAAACGCCCTGCTCTTCAGCCAGTCGGCCAAAGAACGTCGCGACACCTTCGGTGCGGGTCGGGCCGGGGAGTACGGAATTCACGGTAACACCGGAGCTTGTGCAGGTTTCGGCAATGCCGCGCGCCACCGACAGCTGGGCCGCCTTGCTCATGCCGTAGTGCACCATCTCGGCCGGCGGGCAGACGCCCGACTCGCTGGAGATGAACACCACGCGGCCCCAGTTGCGGGCCTTCATCGCCGGAAGATAGTGACGGGTGAGACGCACACCGCTCATCACGTTGGTCTCGAAAAAGTCGAACCATTCCTCGTCGGCGATTTCCTCGAAGGGTTTCGGTTCGAAGATGCCCATGTTGTTCACGAGGATGTCCACATCGGGACAGGCGGCGGTGAGCGTCTCGCAACCGGTAACGCTGGAGAGGTCGGCGGCAATGCCGCTGACTCGGGCCCCGGGCACGGCTTCGAGCAGGCGCTCGACGGCCACGGCAACGCCGGAGCGGCTGCGTCCGTTGAGGATGATCTCTGCGCCTTCAGAGGCCAGCGACCGGGCCGTGGCAAAGCCGATGCCAGAAGTCGAACCGGTGATGAGAGCGCGCTTGCCTGCCAGTTGAAGATCCATGAATACCTCTGTCTGTGAACTACAACCTGCGCGCAGCCCAGCTGCGCCGGTTGAAAGCGGGTGATTCGGGGGGCGAAATTTACTCCATGGAACACGAAATCGGCAGTCAGGAAAACCCCTGCCCGGCTTACTCCGCGCCGATGGCCAGGAGTGCGGCACGTGCGCACTCTTCGTCCTGCTCTTCCGAGGCACCGGAAACACCGATGCCGCCAATCAGCTCGCCCGCCACACGGATCGGCAGGCCACCACCGAACACCACCAGGCGCGGACGGGCCGAGAAACCCAGCTTCATGCCTTCATCGTGGCCGATCACCTTCATCCAGTCCTTGGTCGAAAAGCCGAAGCCGGACGCCGTGTAGGCTTTGTCGATGGCGATATCGATCGACTGCAGGAAGGCGCCGGGCATGCGCAGGAAGCCGGACAGGTTGCCACCGCTGTCTGCCACCGCCACGTTGATCTTCACACCCAGCTTGGCCGCGTGCCCGATCGCAGCCTCGAGTGCCACGCTGACCGCTTCGGCAGAGATGACCGACTGGGGAACTGCGACGGATGAAACGGGTTTCTGGCTCATGGTGGTTTCCGGATCAAGTGTTATAGAAGAGCGCGTTCGTGCCAACGATATTTGCTTCTGATTTCGCCGTCAATGTTTTCTCGAGATTTTTATCCATCACCGCGATAAGACAATTCGGCTAAAATTAGCTTGAACCTGCGAGAATTCTGGTGCAGGCATGAACAGAGAATCCAAAACAATGAACGATTTTGCTAGCGTCTCCGACGTGGCGGCCAGCCATGCAGATAGTCCCAAGACTCTCGCCGAAGCGGCGTATCGGCAGCTGCGCAGGGACATCATTGAGGGGATTCACCACCCCGGCGACAAACTGCGCGTCGAACATCTCAAGGACCAGTATTCAGTGGGCGCCGGTACGCTGCGCGAGGCCCTGCAACTTCTGGTCACCGACGCGCTGGTGGTGGCCCAGGGGCAGCGCGGCTTTCGAGTCGCGCCGATTTCGCTCGACGATTTCGAAGACATCACCCGCACCCGCGTACTTCTTGAAACCGTGGCCCTGCAGCAGTCCATCGAACTCGGCGACGACAACTGGGAAGCCAGCGTGGTGGCAGCCTTCCACATGCTGTCCCGGGCCGAGGACAAGCTCGAGGATGGCACCGACGCCGCCCGGGAAGAATGGGAAGAGCGCAACCGGGTTTTCCACGAGGTGCTGATTTCAGCCTGCCCGTCGCGGTGGGTACGCCATTTCCAGAACATCCTCTACCTCCAGTCGGAGCGCTACAGGCGCCTGTCCCTCTTCCGCCAGCCGATTTCCCGCGATGTGCATGCCGAACATCAGGCCATCGTCGATGCGGCCCTGGCGCGTAACGCGCAGGAAGCCACGCGCATCCTCACCGAGCACATCCTGCGTACGCTGGAAGCCGTTCGCAAACTGCCGGCCAACCTTCTGAGCTGATCGACCAGCCGGGGCACTACACCTGCCGGGCATTCCGGCTTTTGCAAGGCTTAACAGAACGGCGGGTTTCCCCGCCGTTCTGCATTGTTCAACGACTCTTCAAACGATCAGGAAACGACCGTCAGGAAGCGCTCGTTGAGCTTGCGGTCGTGGTAGAAGATGCCCGGGCCGACTTCGTCCCAGGTCCACTTGATGGCCTTGTAGTCGGGGTAGGTATCGTAACCGCCGCAGAAGGTTTCGAAGCGGTTGCCCGACGGGTCGAAAGCGTAAATCGTCGTGCCGCGGGTGATGCCGTGACGCGTGGGGCCGATGTCGATGGAGATGCGATTCATCGACATGAGGTCGGCTGCGCGCAGCACCTTTTCCCAGCTGTCCAGCTTGAAGGCCACGTGGTGCAGCTTGTTCGGCTCGGGGTGACGTACCAGGGCGATGTCGTGGGCCTTGGTGGAACAGGACAGCCAGATCGCGAGGTCGGTCTTGCCGTCTTCCATGACCACGTGCTCGACGAGGAAGAAGCCCAGCACCTTCTCGAAGATTTCCTGAACCTTCTCGATGTCCGGACCGTACAGCAGGCAGTGGTCCATGCGGCTCGGCGCGATGCCGTGCTCGGCGGCCGGAATCCACGGATCCGGGTTGACGTAGGCCTGGCCGTTGCCGATGTCGGTCTTGTCGGCGTAAAGCTCGATCAGGTGGCCGGACGGAATCTGGAAGCGCACGCGCTCGCCGGTTTCAAGCATTTCACCGGCGGGGATGCGCTCGGTGGTGAGGCCGTAGGCCTTCAGGTCGCCATCCAGCTTTTCCAGGGTTGCCTTGTCGGCAACCTTGAAAGCGAAGAAATCAACACCCGCTTGTTCCGCTTCGCGGATCAGCACGCTGTTGTGGTCACGCTCGTCCCAGGCCTTGAAGTAAACGCGGCCCTGGCTGTCGCGGCCGGTCTCGACCAGGCCGAGGGTGTTTTTGTAAAAGTTGATACCTTCTTCGAGATCCAGGACGCGCAGTGCGATGTGGCCGGGACGCAGAACACCAGTCATTGCCATAAATTTCTCCTCCGGAAAGTCCTCGCCCGGTTTTTATAAAGTCCGGATCGAGGTGGGTTAGCCAACAAAAAATACCAACTACAGCATCAGGGAGAATACCGATAGTTTCGCGATAATTTTCTGTTTTCTCGATATTCTTTGATAAAGCTCAAACCCGCTTGAAGAGGGGGCTGCGGACCTGCTGCGCATCGGCGGCCGAGAAGAATTTTTCGGTGTAGATGTCGTTCTCGAACAGGCGGCCCTGCATGAGGGTCGTGATGCACGCGTCGATCATCACCGGCGGGCCACAGAGGTAGGCCTTGTGGTCGCGGAAGTCGTTGTCGAAATGGGCCTTGGCTGCATCGTGCACATAACCACGGAAGCCATCCCAGTCGGAACTGTCCGGTTCATTCGACAGCGCCGGAACGTAGGTGAAATTGGGGTGCTTCTCAGCCAGCGCGACAAACTCGTCGTGGTAGTACAGCTCGTCCCGCGTCCGCTGGCCATAGACCAGCGTTATCGGCAGGGTGCTGCCCTCTTCCAGCAGATCGAGGATCATCGAGCGCGGGCTGGACAGACCGGAGCCGCCCGCCATGAAAATCGATCCCGTAGCGGCAGACTTGCGCACGAAGAAGCGACCATACGGGCCGGAAATCGTGATGCGGTCGCCCGCCTTGAGTTGCTCGTGCAGATAGGTGGTGCCGGTACCGCCGGGAACGATCCGGATGTTGAGCTCGATCTCGCGCCCAGTGGAGGGCACGTTGGCCAGCGAAAAGGCGCGGCTGATGCCGAGGCTTGGAATGTGTACGTTGACGTACTGGCCGGCCTGGAAGTGGATCGCCTCGTCGAGTTCGACGAAGATGGCCTTGATGGTCGGAGTCAGCGTAACGATTCGCGAAACGGTGCCGGGGAAATCGCGCACCGGGATCGATTCGGCATCCGGCTCTTCGTCGATTTCGGCTTCGATGGTCACATCACTTTGCAGGCGGGCGCAGCAGGCGAGCGTCTTGCCCTCGTCACGTTCGAAGTCCATCAGTGCAAAGCTGGAGGCATCGCCGTGGTCGACTTCGCCATCGGTGACAATCACCTTGCAGGTGGCACACAGGCCGTGGCAGCAGGCGTGGGGCAGCCAGATGCCGGCGCGCAGTGCGGCGTCGAGAATCGTCTGGTCGTCCTCGACTTCGATCGTCTGGCCGATCGGTTCAATGGTCAGTTCGTAACTCATGGTTCTTGTCCGTTCTCGGTCGGGCGGAAAAGCAGCGACCTGCTCCCACAGGTCGCCTTGTTCTTATAACGCTTTGATACTTCTTAGCTGCAGGACCCCTTGATGCCGGTCAGGCCCGGCGTACGGAAGCGGATCACGTCCTTGTGCTTGAGTCCGTTCTCGGCCAGCGACTTCTCGACATCCGGCTGCCAGGGCTTGCCCGACTTGAACCACTCGGCCTTGGCCCAGTCGATCTGGGCGAAATCCGGGTGGTAGCCATAAACGCCCGGCAGCACGCCGACGAGGATGTCGCCGAAGCGCATCGTCGGCGGGAACGGGAAGGCGAACGGTGCGCAGAACATCAGGTGGTCTTCCCAGCCGATGTAGAGCAGTTGGGCGCCGTGAAACTTGTCGACGGTGTCGGCGGGGGGAAAGTTGTATTCCTTGACGGCAGCTACAGCCATGTCTTGTCTCCTTGCTGATTCTTCAAAGCCGCGGGTGCCAGGCACCCGCGGTACGCGGCATCAGGCGTTCTTGGTCGCCTGGCCACGCCATTCGGCGAAGTTCTTCTGGTCTTCCGAGCCCTCGAAATCGAGGTTGTCACGACCGAATTCGAGGTGGTAGTACTTAATCACCGCGGCAAGCGGATCGAAGCCCTCGACCGTCGGGTCGGTGCCTTCGGGGAAGCAGTTGCCCTGGTAGATCTGGTGAACCGGCAGCCAGGCCTGGACGTACTTCTCGGGTTCGTCTTCGAAGATCTTTTTGCAGTGGTCGGAACAAAAGTGGTACTTGTCTTCCTTGTAGTCCACTTCGCGGTAGCAGATCTTTGTCGGATCGCCCGGCTCGGTGAACACCAGCGGGATCTGGCAGGTCTGGCACAGCATCGGCAGCGTCTTGTTGTAGAAGCGGTTGCCCTTGGCAGCCTCTTCACGCCAGAACTCCATGCGCGGACGGTAATACTTGTCGTAACTTTCCGGGTACTTGGCAGACAGCCATTCCATTTCGTCGGCGTCCGGCATCCAGGTGTGGAAGTTGGTGGCGGCGGCGTAGTTGTAGAAGGTGCTCCAGGCCTGGTGCGACAGGTGGTCCTTTTCGAGGGCGATGTGCTCGGTGCACTTGGGGATCGTGATGCCGTAGCGGGCCAGATCCTTGAACAGGGCGCCACCGTTCTGCTCGAAGTAAACCTCCCAGGCTTCCTTCCAGCTCATGGTGCGCTTGGGCAGCATGTAGTCCATCATCATCGCGACGAGGGTCAGCACGCGGTAGCCGCGCCAGGTCCATTTGTCGATCCAGCGCTGCACGATCGGCACGTTGGCCGGATCCTGCTGCAGGATGAACTTGATGACTTCGAGGCCCAGGGTCATGTGACGGGCTTCATCGGACTGGGCCGAGAAGCCGAAGGTCATGGTGCCCATGTCGCCGTTGTAGGCCGCGCCGGAAACGAAGGGCACGAACAGCAGGTTGGTCAGCACGTACTCGAAGCTGAAGCCGATGGCCACCATGAACTCGAAGGGGCCGGCGGTGATGGCGTCGTCGAAGAAGCTCTTCGGCACCGACAGGAACCACACGCGGTCGTGCGCATGGTGGAAGTCATGCATGCCGTTGTAGTACTTGTTGTAGTTCGAGACGGCGTGGATCTGGGTCTGGGCGTGACGGATCTCGTCGAGCGACTGCATCAGACAGGCGACGCGCGGGCCGGGGCCGGGGAACTGGCGGCCAGCGTGGGCAAAGCCACGGTGTGCCACGTATTCGAGCGGGCTGATGCCGCTCACGAACAGCTTCACGGTGTTCAGGTAACGGGCGTCGGTAACGTTCAGGTGGCCGTTGCTCTGGATGTAGGCGTCCAGCACCGAGTACAGCTTGCGCTCTTTCTCGGACTGGTACTTCCAGTAGGCATCCATGGTCAGGCGGAACGGATCTTCCCACTTGTCCCAGTCGTGAATCTTGATGCCTTCATAGGCCATGTACGGGTAGATGTCTTCCATCTTCTGGTACGACGGCGTCCAGTCCAGGCCGCGCGTCATGACCGCATAGCGCTCTTTGAGGCCGAGCTTTTTCTTGGCTACTTGCATATCCATTTTTATGTCTCCTTGGGGCTCAAGCGTTCCAGTAAAGGATCATTTCGTCGTCGGTCTGATCGAGGTTGCCCGACATGGTGATCAGGTTGACCTGGAGTTCCTGCAGGTCGTAGGAGCGGCCGATCAGCTCCTCGATGGTTTCGCGGCGCACGACCAGCTTGCCTTCGGCGTCGATCTTCACCATGGCCGGCTGTTCGTTCACAACGGCGTGGGGATTGTCCTGAACGATGGCCTCGATGATCTGGCGGGTGTCTTCGTTGGTTTGCAGCGCAATAAATACATTCGACATCAGGTTTTCCTTAAACGGCCACACCGGCCTTGGTCATGCGTGCATTGAATTGCTGGACGACCTCGCCCATCAGCTCGTCGGTGCGATCGCCGAGGGCAATGCGGGCAACCGGCAGCAGCGCGGCGGCAGCGCGGTCGCGCCATTCGACGATCCACTTGGCCAGGATCTCCTTGTTTTCGGCGGATTCCGCAGCGGCGATCTTGACCGTCGCGTCAGCCCACTTCTTGGTTTCGGCAAACCAGTCGGTCATGAACTGGGTCAGCATCGCCACCGAGGTACCACCCTGGGCCGACAGCACGTCGTCGATGATGGTTTCGTACACCAGCGGATACAGCAGACCGTCGAGCACCACGTTCTGCACGACGAACAGTTCGAACGGATCCTGAACGACCATGCTGTCTTCGACGAGACGGCGCAGGCCCTGCCAGGTGTCATCCTCAACCCAGGACTTCTTGGCATCGTCCAGCACCTCGACGCTGCCCAGCAGCAGGCCGACGCGGGTGATGTACTGGGCGATGCCAAGCTGGTCCATCGACTGGAAGATGTGCGGCTGGGAGAAACCCGTGCCGTAGCCGTACGCACAGATCGCGGCGTTGTTCATGTTGGAGCCCCAGGCCACGTGGCGCAGGGGAATCAGCAGCTTGAGCACGGTGTCGCGCACGGATTCCGGCAGGTTGGCTGCCATGCCGCGGCTCTCGACGAAGTCGAAATTGGCTTCGGCGGTGTCCTGCTGCTTGGCACGGGCCAGGGTGTAGGCACCGTAGTAGAACTGGCGCGGATCCTTGAAGGCGTACCAGTCGGCCATCTTGATGGCGCTGCGGGACGCATCGTAAATATCGTGATCCGGATCCCAGGTCGGGCGGTAGTGGAAGTTGGCCGTCTGCTGCATGTCCAGGGTGCCTTCCTGGTAGCGGGTAGCCGGCTTGTCGGCGCCGATGCGGCGGGCGATGTTGTCGAAGGTGTGTCGCAGCGGCTTGATGGAAACCGTTTGCAGGTCGATATGCATGTATTTCTCCTCCTCTGTTTTAAGGTTCCGGGATGCTTTCCGGCTTATCTAGCGGAAACGCTGATGCGTTGCCTCGTGCAGGTTCCAGTTCCAGTCGCTGCCCTCTTCCGTTTCCGGCCGCGTGCCTTCTATGAGGATCACCCGGTTGGTCCGGCAGAAATCCTCGTAGGCCGCTTCGGGCAGCAACATCTCGACGTAAATCGAAGGGTCGGAGATGGAAAACTCGAACTCCACCATGCCGTCGGGCCGCTTCTCCACGATACGGACGTACTTGCGATTCATGTCAACTGACGGGTTCGTCGGATCGATCATCGTTTCCTCGGTCTGGTATCGAACACCACGATGTCTATATCAAGTCTCATGCCAGGAAGTTCAGTCACTTGATTTAAAACAGGAAATTCTCATCATTAAATTAATGGGGCCAAAAACCCTGTTTATAGGTCGATCAATTGATGAAATGCTGCAATGCAGCTTAATGATCTGGTGAAGCCCCTCGCCGGCGAACGACAAACGCTCGACCGCCGCCGCCTGAATGGCCCCAAAACCTCGTTGCTGGCCGCTGTAAGCGCAGGTTCAGCGCACAGCCGGGACGACAAAAAAAATGGCCGTCACATTGCGTGACGGCCATAAAAACCAGGGAGCCCGGCAGGAGGGAGGGATCTGCCGGTGTGGTGCTCCTGGTTGCGGAACGAAAAACGAAAAACGAATAGGGATCCGGTCGGTGCCCGCCTGCCTCAGTCCGACCCGCACGGCGCGCCTGCGCACACCGTCTTGACCATCTTGCCGACGACAGTCAGCGACACCTCACCGCGGGGAAAGGCCCGACAGGCCAGCACGATGCCCTGGGCCAGCTCTTCGTCCGACACGCAAGACTTGCTCATCTTGCGGGCCTCGTACTCTCCCGCCGTGATGTGTACCTTGCACACCCCGCAGCCGCCGCCCCGGCAGCCCACCGGAATGCCGCGACGCCCAAGAACCTCCATGCCGCGCAGCAGGTTCTGGTCTGGCGCGCAGAGGTAATCCTCACCGCTGTTCTCAATGTGAACCAAATGCTTCTCGGCCATTACCCCTCCTGGATGCCACGCGGTCACGCTTCACGGTGCCGCAGAAGCAGTGCTAGCTATTTTTCTCGAGATTTTATATTATTATCGTTGATGAACGAATAATGCAAGCTGATATCGTTTTTCAGTTCGGGCACCCCGCTACACCCTGCATGTTGTATAAGGAGCCTCTTCCGCTGCACTGGTCCAAAAAACCAGAAATCACTACTAATAGATGCAGCGGCGAGATCAACGGAGGAGAGACCGTGAGCACCATCCAGTACCCGCAGGACAGCGACCTGCGAAGCCTCGTACGGTTTTGTGCCGAGAAGGGCCTGATCTGGCTCGACGAGAGCCGCATGATTCTGATGCATGCCGCTGCACTCTCGGCCTTACGCAAGGAACTCATCGAATCGCTGGGCATCGACCAGGCCCGCCGCATCCTCACTCGCATGGGCTACGCCTCCGGCGCCCGTGATGCCGAGCTTGCCAAGAAAGTGCGCAACGGCAAGTGCACCAAGGACGTGTTCTCGGCCGGCCCCCAGCTGCACATGCTCGAAGGCAGCGTGCTGGTCACGCCGGTCACCCTCGACATGGACGTCAAGGCCGGCACCTTCTACGGCGAATTCCTCTGGGACAACTCCTACGAAGCCGAAGTCCACGTACGCGAATTCGGCCACGCCGAGCACCCGGTCTGCTGGATGCAGATCGGCTACGCTTCAGGCTACACCTCGGCCTTCATGGGGCGCTTCATCCTGTTCAAGGAAGTCGCCTGCGCCGCAACCGGCAACAACCAGTGCCGCATTGTCGGCAAGCCGGTCGACGAGTGGCCCGACGCGGCCCAGCACACACCTTATTACGAAGCGGACTCCATACTCAGCCAGATGCTCGAACTCCGCGGCCAGGTAGACGCCCTGCGCGCAACGCTGGAACGCACCCAGCAGCCCCCCAACCTGATCGGCTCGTCGGCCGGCTTTCGTCACGCCTACGATCTGATCGACAAGGCCGCAGCCACCCAGGTTACCGTCCTGCTGCTTGGCGAGACCGGCGTCGGCAAGGAGCGCTTCGCCCGTGCCCTGCACGACATGAGCCGCCGCGCCGCCGGCCCCTTCGTGGCCGTCAACTGCGCAGCCCTGCCCCACGACCTGATCGAATCCGAACTCTTCGGCGTCGAGAAAGGTGCCTTCACCGGCGCCCATGCATCCCGCGCCGGCAAGTTCGAACGGGCCGAAGGCGGCACCCTGTTCCTCGACGAAGTCGGCGAACTGCCCCTCGCCGCCCAGGCCAAGCTCCTGCGCGTGCTCCAGGAAGGCGAGATCGAACGGCTCGGCGACGAGCGTGTGCGCAAGATCAATGTGCGCCTGGTGGCAGCCACCAACGTCGACCTGCAGGCCGCAGTCAAGGCCGGGCGTTTCCGCAGCGACCTGTACTACCGGCTCAATGTTTACCCGGTACGCATTCCGCCGCTGCGCGATCGCATCGCCGACATCCAGCCGATGGTCGAGGCCATGCTGCTGCGCTTCAGCGCCCTGCACGACAAGCGCATCGCCGGCATCACCGACAAGGCGCTGCGCGCGCTCCGCGGCTACCCCTGGCCGGGCAACATCCGCGAGCTGGAAAACATCATCGAGCGCGGCATGATCCTCACGCCGCAAAACGAGTGGATCGAAATCGAGCATCTTTTTGCCGAACCCCAGGATTTCGGCTCGGCACAACAGATCGTCGACGATTCGGGCAACCTCGCCGATGCCGACTGTGCCATCGAAAATCTGTGTACGCGCATCGTTGAAGCCGGCATCGGCCTCGACGACCTGGAAGAAGCGCTGCTCCAGCACGCGGTGAAGGAATCCGGCGGCAACCTGTCGGGTGCCGCGCGCCTGCTGCGAATCACCCGCCCCCAGCTCAACTACCGCCTGAAGAAAAAGGAATCGGCGACCTGAGCACTCCGGTTGCACCTGAATTCAACCCTCACAGGCCGGACGAGCTCCGGCCTTTTTCATGTCACGCAGATCGCTCGGAATCACTCATCCCTCGTCGCTGGCAGCGATCTTTAGGTATCGTTCGATACTTCAACAGGCCCCCAGAGGATGAGTGGAGATGAACCCTAAAAACCAGAAATTCATGCGTCCCCAGGGCCGCAACACCGGCAAGATCGTCAGCGCCGCCGACGCGGTCAAACTCATCCGCTCGGGCGACACCATCGCCACCACCGGCTTTGTCGGCATCGGCTTCCCTGAAAACATCGCCATCGCCCTCGAGCAGTACTTTCTCGAAACCCGCGAGCAGGATCCGGCAGGCCGCGGCAAGCCCGAAGGCCTCACCCTCGTTTACGGCGCCGGCCAGGGCGACGGCAAGGACAAGGGCCTCAACCACCTGGGCCACGACGGCCTCGTCGCAAGAGTGATCGGCGGCCACTGGGGCCTGGTGCCACGCCTGCAGGAACTGGCCGTCGCCAACCGCATCCAGGGCTACAACCTGCCCCAGGGCGTCATCACCCACCTCTATCGCGACATCGCCGCCGGCAAGCCGGGCACCCTCACCCGGGTCGGGCTCGGCACCTTCGTCGACCCGCGCTTCGGCGGCGGCAAGGTCAACGAATGCACCACCGAGGATCTCGTCCGCATCATCGAAATCGACGGCGAGGAATACCTCTTCTACAAGGCCTTCCCGATCCACGTCGGCATCATCCGCGGCACCACCGCCGACCCGGACGGCAACATCACGATGGAAAAGGAAGCCCTGACCCTCGAAGGCCAGGCCATCGCCATGGCCGCCCGCAACAGCGGCGGCATCGTTATCGCCCAGGTCGAGCGGATCGCCGAATCCGGTTCGCTCAATCCACGGCAGGTAAAGATTCCCGGCATTCTGGTCGACTGCGTGGTGGTTGCCGAACGCCCCGAGTGGCACATGCAAACCTTTCTCGAACACTACAACCCGGCCTTCTCCGGCGAGATCCGCATCCCCCTCACGTCCCTCGAACCGATGGAAATGAGCGAGCGCAAGATCATCGCCCGCCGCGCCGCCATGGAGCTCACGCCCAACGCCGTGGTGAACCTCGGCATCGGCATGCCCGAGGGCGTGGCGGCCGTGGCCACCGAAGAGCGCATCCTCGACCTGATGACCCTCACCGCCGAGCCCGGCGTCATCGGCGGCATTCCCCAGGGCGGGCTCAACTTCGGCGCCGCGGTGAATACCTCCGCCATCATCGACCAGCCCAGCCAGTTCGATTTCTACGACGGCGGCGGGCTCGACATCGCCTTCCTGGGCCTCGCCCAGGCCGATGCCCAGGGCAACCTCAACGTCTCCAAGTTCGGCTCCAAGCTCACCGGCGCCGGCGGCTTCATCAACATCAGCCAGAACGCCAAGAAGGTCGTCTTCGTCGGCACCTTCACGGCCGGCGGGCTCGAAGTTGCGCTGCAGGACGGCCAGCTCCGGATTCTGGCCGAAGGCCGCTCCGGCAAGTTCGTGCAGGAAGTCGAACACCGCACCTTCAGCGGCCAGGAAGCCCTGCGCCGCCGGCAACCGGTGCTGTACGTCACCGAGCGCTGCGTCTTCGAGCTGACTTCCGAAGGCGTCGAGCTGATCGAAGTTGCGCCGGGCATCGACATCGAGCGCGACATCCTCGCCCTGATGGCCTTCAAGCCCGTCATCCGCGGCACGCCCCGCCCGATGGACCCGCGCATCTTCCGCGACGAACCCATGCAGCTACGCGCCGACATCGTGGCCGTGCCCCTCGAATCGCGCTTTCAGTACGACGCCGATCAGAACATCTTCTTCGTCGATTTCGAAAGCATGAGCCTGCGCCACGAAGCCGATATCGAACGCATCCGCAGCATCGTGGAAGCCATCCTCCTGCCGCTCGGCCGCAAGGTGCCGGTCGTCGTGAATTACCACGGCTTCGACATCCAGGAAGAACTCATCGACCCCTATGCCAACATGATCAAGGGGTTGATGAACTCCTGCTATGCCCAGGTCACCCGCTACGCCACCAACACCTTTCTCAAGGCAAGACTCGGCGACGCATTGAACGCACGGCAGCTTAAACCCGGCATTTTCGAATCGGCCGAGGAAGCCCGTGCCGGGCTGGCTAAAATGCCCTGACTGTTATTTCTTGCAAACTGTTGCTGCAGTGCAACATTTACACGCGCAGATGTGCCATTTTTTGAGGCGTGTCACTTAACGGTGCAGCCGCGTGTGATATTGTTTTCGTGTGAGGTCGCAGTTGATTGTTGTTTAGCACCTCTAAAAAGCTCAATTACAAACACCAGGAGGAACAAATATGGCCAACAAGCAAGAACAGCAACAACTGAACGAAATCCAGAAGAAGAACCTCGAAGCCGCCATGCGTCTGGCCCAGCTCTCCATCGAGAACTCCCAGCGCATCATGGAACTTCAGGTGGGCACCGCCAAGTCCCTGTTCGAAGAAGGTGTTGCGAACGCCAAGGCCCTGTCCGGCGTCAAGGATCCGGCTGAAGCCATGAGCCTGCGCACGTCCTACGCCCAGAGCACCACCGAAAAGATGCTCTCCTGTGCCCGCGAAATCGCCGAGATCACTGCCAAGACCCAAGCCGAAGTCGGCAAGATGGTCAGCGAGCAGCTCACCGGCGGCGGTGCAGACATGTTCGAGTCCATGCAGAAGATGTTCAAGGGCATGCCCATCGGCGACCACAACGCCCTCGGCACCATCCAGGGCGCCATGGACACCGCTCGCGCCGCTTACGAGCAGATGACCAAGGCCTCCACCGAAGCCTTCCAGGCCTTCACCAAGATGGGCGTCAAGAAGTAATTCGACGTTCTTTAGCGGTATTGAAAACGGCGCCTTCGGGCGCCGTTTTTGTTAGCTATGCTCGCGTTAAGTGTGTAATCACTCTTCCTGGCCGACCCACCGGGCTTGGAGGGTCTCAACTGTCGGGGAAAGCGCTTTCCACACGTTGTGCGAACCTTGGTGGTTCATTCCATTCGACCGCGAACCGGTGAGGCCTTGCGGGACGGTTTTCCCGTGTTTAGCGTTACGTTGGCCGGGTCTCGCCCCGGCGGGC
Organism: Zoogloea sp.; assembly: GCF_030157465.1. GTDB lineage: Bacteria > Pseudomonadota > Gammaproteobacteria > Burkholderiales > Rhodocyclaceae > Zoogloea. The sequence goes on along the minus strand of NZ_JAOAUU010000041.1, from coordinate 175 downwards.
GACCTTCTTCTTTGTTGTACGACAAAGAAGAAGGCAAGAAAACGTACCCCGCTGCCGCGCCCCCTTCGGGGGTTCCCTCCTTCCGGCGATGCCGTGCGGGGTCTTCGCAAACTCGCCCTGCGGGCTCAGACATGCGAAGCCCTTTTTCCGCCCGTCATCACCTCCAGTCGGCACG
>NZ_JAOAUU010000040.1 GCF_030157465.1 Zoogloea sp. | reverse complement strand
AAGCTCGTCCAGGTCAGCTACGGCGTGCTCAAGTCGGGGCAGACCTTCCAGCCAGCGCTTCACGGAGCTTGACGGGGATAACAGTATCTACCGCACTCAGGTGAGGCGCACCTTGCGGGCCGCAACAGCCTCTTCGAGGGTGCTAAAAACACGGCCGGGCTCGGCCGTCAGGCGGTAATAGCGGCTGTCGTCGTCACTGCGGCCGCAGTAGCTGCGTACCGTGATGCGCTCAACTCCGGGAAAGCCGGGGTTGGCCTCGATGGTCTTGATGGCGCCGGTTCCGGTGTCATACACACCGGGCCTGTCGTTCAGCACGTCGGGCATCAGGGGGAGTTTCTTGCTCATGCCAGCCTCGCCTTCAGGGGGTCAGTCGGTCTGAAAAGCATAGCACCGCGGCCGGGGCCACGCTTCAGCGCGGCACCCATCCGCCACACATCGGAAAGACCTGCCCGACGAAGCAGTCGGCCGCCTTGCCGGCGAGATAGGCCGCAAATTCCGCGTCCTCTTCGGCACCGACGAGCCGGCCGAGGGGCACCTCGCGCTGCAAACGCTCCTGAAAGCGCGGATTGGCCTGGACCTCGGGCGGGAAGTAGGTGGGGTTATCGACGAAGTTCTGCGCGATCACGTTGATCTGCACGTTGTGAGGTGCCATTTCGACCCCCAGCGCCTGCACGTAGGCCAGCTGGGCACCGCGGGCGGCGCTGTAGCTGGACGCGCGCTTCATGCCGCGCAGGGCCGACGCGCTGCCCATCACCACGATCTTGCCGGCCCGCCGCGCGATCATCGCCGGCAGCACCGCCCGGCACAGGCGGGGCAGCGGGTCCACCAGCGCGGCAAACACCTCGCGCCATTCGTCTTCGGTCACCTCCAGCGCCGGTGTGGCGGGCGCCGGAATGGCCAGGTTGGCAATCAGCACGTCGATGTCACCGGCCGCCGCCACGACAGCCGCCGGCGCATCGGGGCCGACGAGCGACGCGGTGCTGGCGATCACCGTGGCACCGTGGGCGGCAAAGACGCCGCACAGCGCGGGGCCCATGAAGGCATCCGCCTGGGTGATGAGGACACGCTTGTTGGCGAGCAGGGAATCAGCCATGAAAACCTCCGGCAAGTGGTGAAAGTCGGCGCATCCGGCAGAACGCACCCGCAACCCTTATCGTAGCGCTCCCCGGCCGGCTCCGGAGAAAAGCAAACGGGCCGCAATAGCGGCCCGCCTACTCCCCATACCGGGCCTTTCAGCCCGGCGTTCTGCTCCCCCTCCTCCTTGCTCTGTCAGCCCCTGGGTGCTTTTTCAGCTTCCGGCCTGGCTTGTTCGGGCGCCACCGGCGGGTGGAACTCTTCAGGCGTGGCGCCATCCTTCGGCGCACCGATCGCCTGCTCCACTTCCGGCAGCGTGTGGGCGATGCCCTTGTGACAATCGATGCAGGTCTTGCCTTCGTTGAGGCCGGTCTGGTGCATCTTCGAGGAACGACGGCCCTGTTCGGCGTAGTCGAAACCATCGTAGTTGTGGCAGTTGCGGCACTCGCGGGAGTCGGTCTTCTTCATCCGGTCCCATTCATGCTTGGCCAGCTCGAGCCGCTTGGCGTTGAACTTCTCGGGCGTGTCGATGGTGCCGAGAACCTTGTGCAGCACTTCGTTGGAGGCCTGGATCTTCCTGATCATCTTGGGGCCCCACGCCTTCGGCACGTGGCAATCCGGGCAGGTGGCGCGCACGCCGGAGCGGTTCGAGGCGTGGATGGTGTTGCGATACTCCTGGTAGACGTTGTCCTTCATCTCGTGGCACGAGATGCAGAATTCTTCCCGGTTGGTCCATTCCATGGCCGTGTTGAAAGCGCCCCAGAACAGGATGCCGGCGATGAACAGCATCGCGGCAAAACCCCAGCCCAGAGTGCGGATTCGGCCGATCAGGCCCTTCTTGTTGGTATCCATTTGTCCGTACTCCCTTGTCTATGCTTCAGCGCATGCCGGTGCCGGGCTTGAAGGTGTTGCCCACCAGTGGCTTGGCGTCGCTCTGGGGCACGTGGCACTGGTTGCAGAAATAGCGCCGCGGCGACACGCTGGACAGCTCTTCGCCGTCACGGGTCTTGAAGTGGGTGACCGAGATCTTGGTTGCGCCGGTTTCCTTGGCGCGCGCCCAGGCGTGGCAGTCCAGGCACTTGTTGAAGTTCTTGGTCACGGTGTAGCCCTTGATCGTGTGCGGGATCAGTGGCGGCTGCTGGACGAAATCGCGCGGCAGCGGCGGCTGGTCACGGCCGTAGCGGGTGCCGTCGCCTTCCGGGTCGCTGGCGTTGATCTCGGCACCGCGCAGGCTCATCAGCTTGATCGGCGGCTCGGAGGCAGCCACGGCGGCAACGGGAGCGAGGAAAGTCTGGGCCAGGCACAGCGCCAGTGCAGCAGCCCGCAAGCGGGCGGAATTGAAGGTCGGCTTGTTCATCACTCGCTCCTTTGGTCGAACCTATGGGTCATTTTGAAAACCTGTTTGTCACACACATCAATGCAGCGGCCGCAGGTGGTGCAGTCTGAAGCCAGTATCAGGGGGCTCTCCTGCCCGACCTTCTTGAGGGCCGGGCGGATCACCTGGGGTTCGGGGCACACGGTAAAACAATCCATGCAGTCGTCGCAGGCCTTGCGGTTGGGCGCCGCAACGCGGACCAGCGCCGTCTTGCCGAGCAGGCCGTAAAACGCGCCCACCGGGCACAGGTGGCCACACCAGCCCCGGCTTGCCACCAGCAGGTCGTATAAAAAAATGCCGCCGATCACGAACACCGCCCCGCCCATGCCGAAGATCAGCGCGCGGTGAAACAGCGACACCGGATTGACCCATTCCCAGGCCAGCGTGCCGGTCAGGGCCGACGCCACCAGGGTGCCGCCGAGCAGCCAGTAGCGGGTGTCGGCGTCGGGCACGCGGCCGGTCTTGATGCCAAGGCGGCGACGCGACCACGCGGCGGCGTCGGTGACGACATTCACCGGGCACACCCAGCTGCAAAAGATTCGCCCGCCGAACAGCAGATAGAACACCAGCACGATGGCCGCGCCGGTGAACGCCGCCGCATACGGCACATGGCCGGTGGCGAGGGTTTGCAGCAGCAACAGCGGGTCGGTCAGCGGCAACACGCCCAGCGTGAGCGACGAGGACAGGTTGCCCTTGGCAATCCAGAGCCCGAACCACGGCCCGGACAGAAAGGCCAGCAGGATCAGCAGCTGGCTGGTGCGGCGCAGGATCAGCCAGCGCTGGCGCTGCCAGAGGCTGCGCGCCGGCGCACAGGCTGCGGCGGCGGGCTTGATCGGAAGGGGGATGGTCGCCATGGTTCAGGGCTTCCAGTGGGAGTTGATGCCCGGCGGGGTCTTGGGCGCGGCAGGCACTGCCGGAGCCTGCACGGCCGGCGCCGGCGCGCTCGGAGCAAGCACCGTTTCGGTGGCGCTGCGGCCGGCGGTGGGGCCTTCGAAGCCGCGCACCGGCAACTCCACCTGCTCGCCGATCAGCGAGCCGCCGTGGCGGGCTTTTTCTTCCCAGCCCTTGCGGTAGTGGGCGGGCAGCGCGCCCTGGGCCAGCGCGCGCGGGAAAACCTTGATCGCCGCCTCGGGCAGCACGCAGGATTTCTCGCACTTGCCGCAGCCGGTGCAATGATCCGAATGCACCGTGGGCAGCAGCATGGCGTGGCGGTCGGAGCGCGGGTTGTGCTGGGTTTCGAGGGTGATCGCCTTGTCGATCACCGGGCACACGCGATAGCACACGTCACAGCGCAGGCCGAGAAAATTGAGGCAGCTCTCGTGGTCGACGAGGGCCGCAAGGCCCATCCGGGCCTGGTTGATGTCGGTGAGCTGCCGGTCGAGGGCGCCGGTGGGGCAGGCCTTCACGCAGGGAATGTCCTCGCACATTTCACAGGCGATCTTCCGGGCGGTGAAGTAAGGCGTGCCCGTTGCAACCGTGTCACCCAGGTCGGACAGCTTGAGAATGTCGTAGGGGCAATCGCGCACGCACAGCCCGCAGCGCACGCAGGCCGCCAGAAAATCCGGCTCGGGCAAGGCGCCGGGCGGGCGCAAAGCCTGGGCCGGCAGCGCCGACGCGCTCCTGGAATACAAGCCGGCGCCCAGCGCGAGCAGGCAGCCGCCACCGGCAGCGGCGGCGACGCTGTTGATGAACTTGCGCCGCGCCGCCGAAGCCGGTGAAACGGCTTCGGTGACTTTGCGGGCGGTTTTCTTGCCGGTGTCCATGATCAGTCGGATAGCTGGATGCTTGGTGGGTGTGGGGGCTATGTAGGGGCGGCTTCAGCCGCCCGAGCTTGATCAACGGAAAGGCGGGCGGCTGAAGCCGCCCCTACACGTTCCCTACACGTCCCCCGCAGTCGTCAGGCGCGCACCACCTTGACGGCGCACTTCTTGTAGTCGGTTTGCTTGGAGATCGGGCAGGTGGCGTCAAGGGTGAGCTTGTTCACCAGCTTCGATTCGTCAAAGAAGGGCACGAAGATCAGCCCGACCGGCGGCTTGTTGCGGCCCTTGGTCTCGAGGCGGGCGGTCATCTCGCCGCGACGGGACAGAACCTTGACCACCATGCCGCGCTGCAGGCCGCGCTTCTTGGCGTCGTCGGGGTGCATAAACACCTGGGCTTCGGGAACAGCCTTGTGCAGCTCGGGCACCCGGCGGGTCATGGTGCCGGTGTGCCAGTGCTCAAGCACGCGGCCGGTGCACAGCCACATGTCGAACTCGGCGTCAGGCTTCTCGGGGGGATCCTGGTAGGGCAGCGCGAAGATGACCGCCTTGCCGTCCTTGTGGCCGTAGAACTTCACGCCCTCACCGGTCTTCACGTAGGGGTCGTAGCCTTCACGGTAGCGCCACAGGGTTTCCTTGCCATCGACGACCGGCCAGCGCAGGCCGCGCGCCTTGTGATAGACGTCGAAGTTGGCCAGATCGTGACCGTGGCCGCGACCGAACTGGGCGTATTCCTCGAACAGGCCCTTCTGCACGTAAAAGCCGAAAGCCTCGGCTTCGTCGTTGGTGTAGCCCTTGATGGCGTGATCGTTCACCTTGGCCAGCTCGCTCTTCGGGAACTTGTTGACCACCTTGTTGGCGTACAGCACGTCGTAGAGCGTCTTGCCCTTCAGCTCGGGCTTCTTGGCGATCAGATCCAACGGCCACACTTCTTCAACCTTGAAGCGCTTGGAGAACTCCATGAACTGCCACAGGTCGGAGCGGGCTTCGCCCGGCGCCTTGACCTGCTGGCGCCACACCTGGGTACGCCGCTCGGCGTTGCCGAAGGCGCCTTCCTTCTCGGTCCACATGGCCGAGGGCAGGATCAGGTCGGCGGCCATCGCGGACACCGTCGGATACACGTCGGAAACCACAACAAAAGCCGCCGGGTTGCGCCAGCCCGGATAGATTTCCTGGTTGACGTTGGGGCCGGCCTGCATGTTGTTGGTGGTGCTGGTCCAGTAGCACTTGAGCTTGCCGTCCT
>NZ_JAOAUU010000039.1 GCF_030157465.1 Zoogloea sp. | reverse complement strand
ACTCACGCGCAACCGGCGCCTTCATCCTGATCGACGAATCGACCAACAACACCGTTGGAGCCGGAATGATCGTCGGCTAAGCACACGCAGCAACGCCCATCAGGCCATGATGAGATGGTCACCCAGATCCCTACCCAGCGGACAACGCTGAGTAGGGATTTGTCTTTCTCAGGGGACCTTCATGACTACCTTGAAGTAGCCGGGAATCCGATCCGGCCAAGCACAGCGTCCAAGCCCTCCCGGAGCCGAACGTAAACCTGTCGGCTCATCCAGCACCTGACTACTGCGCAGATTGGTGTTCTTGCAGTAGCCAATCCTGGTCTTCTACGGATGCAAAGCAAGCCCCCGGCAAACCCATCTTCCACCGGCCCCGCAGCTCGCTAAACATAGTTTCCACTAGCAGCCTCCCCGAGGGCTGATGCGCCCATCCGGCTAAAGCTGTGCAACGGGGCCACGAAAATCTCGGTGGAGCGGCCAGCGTCGTCGGCAGCCGCCTGTGGTGCGTGGCTGCGCGACTGGCTCGGGTAATCCGGGTCGAAGCCCTGTGGCTGTCGCTGGCCCCGCTCGAACATGCGGGCCGGTATGAACACGATCCTTGCCCAGGTGGTTCGGGTCTTCGGCGAGGCGCGCCCCCATCACGCCTACTTTTTCGCAAACCGGCGCGGTACCCGGATGAAGGTGCGGTGATCCATGACCGCAACGGAATCTGGCTGGCGTACTGGCGGCTCCACCAAGGGAGATTTCGCAGGGTCAAAGCGGGGGAGTTGCTGCAACATCGATGGAGACCCACACCTTTAGCCTGAGGAGCGTCAAGAGGAGACCTCCAGCGGCTTACTGATGATGGGCGCGCAAAAAAAACAAGGCCAGCTTTCGCTGGCCTTGTTCTGGCAACTCACGGACTAAAGAACGTATTAAGCCGCAGCCTGCTCGCCTTCAGCAGCGTCCTCAAGATCCGGACGATCCAGCAACTCGACGAATGCCATGGGAGCATTGTCGCCATCACGGAAGCCGCACTTCAGAATGCGCAGGTAACCACCATTACGGGTGGAAAAGCGCGGACCCAGTTCGTCAAAAATCTTGACAACGATGTCACGATCGCGAAGACGATCAAAAGCCAGACGACGATTTGCCAAGCTCGGCTTTTTGCCAAGCGTGATCAGCGGCTCAACAACCTTGCGAAGCTCCTTGGCTTTCGGCACAGTGGTCTTGATGACCTCGTGACGCAGCAGGGAGTTTGCCATGTTGCGCAGCATAGCCTGACGATGGCTGCTGGTGCGGTTGAGCTTGCGAAGACCGTTACGGTGACGCATTTGTAATTACCTCTTCTTCGTTACGCTCAACCGAGCTTTTCCAGCCCGGCCGGCGGCCA
>NZ_JAOAUU010000038.1 GCF_030157465.1 Zoogloea sp. | reverse complement strand
GCGGCGACATGCCCCAGGGCCAGTGCGGCTTCCCGCAGGGTGCTGCCGTCGTGGTGCGCCTTCTTGGCGATTTCGGCGGCCTTGTCGTAGCCGATATGCGGCGCAAGGGCGGTGACCAGCATCAGCGAGCGCTCCAGCAGTTCGGTGATCCGTTCGGGGCGCGCCTCGATGCCGTGCACGCAGTGCTGCTCGAAACTGTTCATGCCGTCGGCGAGTAGGCGCAGGCTTTGCAAAAAGCAGTGGGCGATGAGCGGTTTGTAGACGTTCAGCTCGAAGCTCCCCGCTGCGCCTCCGATGGTGATGGCGACGTCGTTGCCCATCACCTGGCAGCACAGCATGGTGAGCGCCTCGCACTGGGTCGGGTTGACTTTGCCGGGCATGATCGAGCTGCCGGGTTCGTTTTCGGGGATGGAAATTTCGCCCAGTCCGCAGCGCGGCCCGGAGGCCAGCCAGCGGATGTCGTTGGCGATCTTGGTCAGCGCAACGGCCAGGGTCTTGAGGGCGCCATGGGCGGCGACCAGATCATCGTGGGACGCCAGCGCGGCAAACTTGTTGCTGGCGCTGATGAAGGCGAGGCCGCTGCTCCGGGCGAGTTCGGCCGCCACCCGCGCGCCGAATTCCGGATGGGTGTTGAGGCCGGTGCCCACCGCCGTGCCGCCGACGGCAAGCGACTGGATAGCGGGCAGCAGGGCATTGATCCGCGCCATCGCCTGATCGAGTTGCGCGACGTAGCCCGAGAACTCCTGGCCCAGGGTCAGGGGCGTCGCATCCTGCAAGTGGGTGCGGCCGATCTTGACGATGCTGGCAAAGGCCGTGGATTTTGCCTCCAGCGTTGAACGAAGGCGCGCCAGCGCAGGCAGCAGCGCGCGCGTGATGCCGAGCGCCGCGGCAAGATTCATCGCGGTGGGAAAGATGTCGTTGGAGGACTGGCCAAGATTGACCTCGTCGTTGGCATGCACGTAACGCCCCGGGCCACGCGTGCCGCCCAGCAGTTCCGAGGCGCGATTGGCCAGAACCTCGTTGATGTTCATGTTGCTCTGGGTGCCCGAGCCCGTCTGCCACACCGCGAGCGGAAACTCCGCCGCGTGGCGACCGAGCCGCACTTCTTCGGCCGCCGCGATGATTGCTGCAGCCTTGTTGTCCGGCAAAAGCCCCAGCTCGCCGTTCACCCTGGCGCAGGCGGATTTGACGGTGGCCAGGGCCAGGATGATCTCGTCCGGCATGCGTTCCGTGGAAATCGCGAAATGTTGGAGGGAGCGCTGGGTCTGGGCCCCCCACAGGTGGTCGGCCGCGACCTCGATATCGCCGAAGGAGTCGTGCTCGGTTCGCGTTGTTGCGTTTCCGGTGGCCATTTGCGCGTCCTTTTATGT
>NZ_JAOAUU010000037.1 GCF_030157465.1 Zoogloea sp. | reverse complement strand
GCTGATCGGCGAAACGGCACGCCGAAGGCTGTCAAGCTATAGCAGGACGGGACAGTGCCCTCAGGCCGGTCGCACAAAAACAAAACCCCCGGAAAACCGGGGGTTCGTCAGCAGACTGAAACCCTGCAACGCGGGGTTTGGTCTTGCCGGCTTCAAACCGGCTCAAGCCTTGCAGAACGCTACTGCGCGCCGGAGTTCGGCTCCGTGGCGGCAGGGGGCGAGTCGTGCTGTGCCGCCTCGCCCGAGCCATCAGGCTCGCTTTTTCCATCATTTTTGCGCAAGCGCTTTTCTTCCTGCTTGCGTTTCTTGTCCAGCTCGCGCTGGCGTTTCTCGAACGAATAATTGGGCTTGGCCAAGAGGCATTTTCTCCCGTCATGAGCCCGGAATCAGGCAGCCCTGCGGCTACCCTACCAAGCAAAACCGCCGGCCCAAGGCCGGCGGACATCTAAAAGGTCAGTAGCGACCGCCACCGCCAAAACCGCCACCACCACCGCCGCCGCCGGGGCCACGACGACCTGCGCCGCCACCGCCACCGCCGCCGCCAAATCCACCCGGGCCGCGACGGCCACCGCCGCCACCGCCAAAGCCGCCACTACGGGGCTCTTGCGGACGGGCTTCATTCACAGTGAGGTTGCGACCATCCACGTTCTTGCCATTCAGGCCGGAAATCGCGGCCTGGGCTTCCGAGTCCGACCCCATTTCGACGAAGCCGAAACCCTTGGAGCGGTTGGTCTCACGATCCATGATCACCTGGGCGGAGGTCACGGTGCCGAAATCGGCAAACATCTCTTCAAGAATGCTCTTGTCGACGCTGTAAGCCAGATTACCTACGTAAAGCTTGGTACCCAATTGACACGCTCCATGAAAGTAAGGCGGCCTGGATGTGGTCGCGAATTTATACAATAGCAAGGCCTTGCAAAGGCGTCGAATGTTTTCGCGCGCGCATCAGGAAAGCACGGCTCCGGCCCCGCCCGCCAGCAGGATGAGCAGGGGCACCACGACGAAATACAGGCGCATCACCTGGCCCAGACGCGAGCCCCGCCCGGTAAGGCCCATGTAATACCGTATCACCAGCAAACCCTTGATCGCGACGATCAGGGCCACCAGCGCCGCAGTGATGCCGATCGACGCGAGCCCTTCGCCCAGCCACGCGCTGCCGAGGGTCAGCGCCACCAGCCCGAGCCAGACCAGGGTGACCTGGCGCTCCTGTCCGTCCGCTTGCATGATCTTCATCCCCCACCTCACCTGAGCACGTAGAGCAGCGGAAAAATAACGATCCACGCCAGGTCGGTTGCGTGCCAGTACAGCACCGCGGCCTCCAGCCCGTCATGGTCTTCAGGGCTGTAGGCGCCAAAGCTTGTGCGCAGGATCGCCCAGATCAGCCCGAGGCAGCCCCACACCACGTGCACCAAGTGGTTGAAGGTCAGGTAGTAGTACATGGCGACAAAACTGTTGCCGGTGCCCACCACACCGTGATCGATGTTCCAGTTGAATTCCCAGGCCTTGATCAACAGGAAGGCGATGCCGCCAACGAGTGTCGCCATCAGCCAGTTGCGCGCGGCGGCGGCATCGTTGCGACGGATCGCAAACAAGGCGCGCACCGCGAAGTAGCCGCTGGTGAGCATCACCACCGTGTTCCACACCCCCGAAGCGGTGTTGAGCATGGCCGGGCCATTGTGAAAATCTGCCGGATGCACCTGCTTGAACCAGGCGTAGGCCAGGAACATCAGCGCAAACTCGGTCATTTCGCACAGGATGCCCACCCACATGCCGCGATTGCCGGGCACCCGCCCTGCCGCCTCCAACCCTCCGGCCGGGGCACTCATTACCATTTCCATTACGCTCTCCTGCACATGACGCCAGCCCCCAATCTAAGGGTAGCGGGCGATGCACGAACGTTACAGCCTGACCGTATTCCGGTCGGTGCAGAATTAATTTCCAGCTTGATGAACATCAATGAAAAAAGGCCGCCCGCAACGCTGCGGACGGCCCTGGTGCCTGCGCTCAAGGCGCCGGATCTACTTCTTGAGGTGCGGATTGAGGAAGCCGCGCAGCAGCTTGGTGAGACGCGGCATCACCACCCAGGTCATGGTCATCACGATCAGTGCGGTGAGGATCGCGGTACGCGGCAGGAAGGGCAGGCTCTGCAGGTAGGGCAGCACGAACCACAGGAAGAAGGACACCGTCGGGAAGATGCCCAGCCACGTGACCGCCGCCATGCGCACCCGCGGCGGGTGCATCGAGGCGGGCACCACCGCCGGCGCAAACCAGGCTTCAAGGCCGGAGAGGCTGCGGTACTCCGGCTCGGCCTCGGCCACTTCGCGCATGCGCTGATGAATCGAGGCGCGGGCCGGACAGGCATCCCAGCCCTGCAGGTCGGCCTCCGATGCAAAATTGACCACCACCTGGTATTCGCCGCCAGCTTCGTGGGGCGGCAGCAACTCGGCGCCAAGGAAGCCGCGACTGGCCCGCATCTGCTGGAACATCTCGCGAACCAGTGCTTCGTAACCGGCCTCCTTGCCCGGCTGGGCGCGGCGGCGTGCAATACGGGTGACCTGGCCCGGCGTGGGTGCGGCAGAGGCTGTCTTGGCTTCCATGTTCATGTCTTCCTGTTTATCGGGAATCGACTCAGACGTTGGCGATCGAGATCGCGCGCGTGTTGAGATAGGTTTCCAGTGCTTCCGGGCCGCCTTCCGAGCCGTAGCCCGAATCCTTGAGGCCGCCGAAGGGCATTTCCGCCGACGGCAGGGCCGGCTGATTGATCCACAGCATGCCAACCTCGACGCGCTGGGACAGCAGGTGCGCGTTCTTCAGCGAGCGGGTAAAGGCGTAGCCGGCAAGGCCGTAAGGCAGGCGATTGGCCTCGGCGATGGCTTCTTCCAGCGTGTTGAAGCTGCGCACGGCGGCCACCGGGCCGAAGGGTTCGTCGTTGAACACCTTGGCATCGAGCGGCACATCGACCAGAACCGTCGGGGCGAAGAAGTTGCCGGTCTCGCCGATGCGGGCACCGCCGGTGGCCACGGTGGCGCCCTGCTTCACGGCGTCCTGCATGACTTCGGTCATCGCGCTGATGCGGCGCGGGTTGGCCAGCGGGCCCATCTGGGTGCCCTCGGCAAGGCCGTCGCCCACCTTCAGGCCCTGGGCATAGCCTGCAAGGGCAGTGATGAAGTCGCCGCGAATGCTTTCGTGCACCAGGAAGCGGGTCGGCGCAATACAAACCTGGCCGGCGTTGCGAAACTTGGCCGCGCCGGCGGACTTCACCGCCAGTTCGATGTCGGCGTCTTCGGCGACGATCACCGGCGCGTGGCCGCCCAGTTCCATCGTCACGCGCTTCATGTGCTGGCCGGCCAGCGCGGCAAGCTGCTTGCCCACCACGGTCGAGCCGGTGAAGCTGATCTTGCGGATGACCGGATGCGGAATCAGGTAGCCCGAGATTTCGGCCGGGTTGCCATACACCAGGCCGATGGCGCCGGAGGGCACGCCGGCATCGACGAAGGCGCGGATCAGTTCGGCCGGCGCGGCCGGGGTTTCCTCGGCGGCCTTGACGATGATCGAGCAGCCGGCGGCGAGCGCGGCACCCACCTTGCGCACCGCCTGGTTGATCGGGAAGTTCCACGGCGTGAAGGCCGCCACCGGGCCCACCGGGTCTTTCAACACCATCTGGCGCACGGCCAGATTGCGCGACGGCACGATGCGGCCATACACGCGCATGCCTTCGTCGGCAAACCAGTCGATGATGTCGGCCGCCGCCAGGGCTTCCATCCTGGCCTCGGCGAGGGGCTTGCCCTGCTCGCGGGTCAGGAGCGAAGCGATGCGGTCGGCGCGCTCGCGCATCAGCACAGCGGCGCGGCGCATGGTCTTGCCGCGTTCGAGGGCGGAAATGTCGCGCCAGGTTTCGAAACCCGTTTGCGCGGCCGCCAGCGCACGGTCGAGATCGGCGATGCCGGCATGGGCGACGCGGCCGATTTCCTCGCCGGTGGCGGGGTTGAAGACCGGCAGCGTGCGGCCGTCGGCGGCGTCCTGCCATTGGCCGGCGATCATCAACTGGGTGTTGGGGTAGCTCATTGTTTCGTCCTCGATTCAGGGGTGGAAGGCGGGCGGATTTTCATGCATCGGCCCTGCCCGGTCCACCTTTACACGCGGGGTTCAGGCCTCGCAGGGCTCGACTTCACGGGCCTTTGGGGCGCTGGCCAGCGTTTTCTTCAGCTCGATGATCACTTCGCTGAGGACGCGGTGCTGGGCATGCCAGATCGGCGCGCCGGCCATGGCGACATCAGCACACTGCAATGCGGTACGGAAGATTTCGTTTTCGGCGCGCAGGCGCTCGATTTCGGCTACGGCTTCGTTTTTAAGCGCACTGCTCTCGGTCGTCGCGCGCAGGCATTCAACGATGTCCATGTTGCACTCCTTTCGATGTTGCCCCGCCGCGTCCCGAAGAAGTCCGGGAAGATCAAACAAGGCAATTTACGAATTGAATTCTAGGGAGATGCGACATATATTGGAAATCGATTAATGGTATTCCACATATAACCGCGGTGGATTAAACAATGGATCTGCGTCAGATCGACCTCAACCTGCTCGTCTCGCTGGATGCGCTGCTGGCCGAATGCAACGTCACCCGCGCGGCGCGGCGCCTGCACATCAGCCAGCCGGCCCTGTCGGCCCAGCTGGCCCGCCTGCGCCAGTTTTTCAACGATCCGTTGCTGTTGCCGGCCGAAACCGGACGCGGCATGACGCCGACCACCCGGGCGCTGGCCCTCGGCCCCGCGCTGCACCTGGCGCTGAAGGATCTGGAATCGGTGGTGCTGCACCAGCCGAGCTTCGACCCGGCCACCGACGCGCGCACCTTCCAGCTGGCACTGAACGACACCGCGATGGTGGTGATCGGCCTGCCCCTCATCGAGGAACTCGCCGCCCATGCCTGGCCCGGCGTGCGCCTCGCCTTTCGCGTTCCGGAAATCGATGTGATCGCCTCGCAGATGGAACGCGGCGAGGTGGACCTGCTGCTCGCCTCGGAACGCATCGTGCCCGCCACGATGAAAGCCCGGCCGCTGATCCACGGGCGCTTTGTGATGGCCCAGCGCAAAGGCCACCCGCGGGGCGACGTGCCCCTCGACCTGGACGCCTACTGCGAGCTCCAGCACGTGCTGGTGACCGAAGTCGGGGGCAGCATGCACGGCTACGTGGATGAAAACCTCGCCAGCCAGGGGCGGCAGCGCAATGTCGTGCTGTCGGTCGAAAAGTTCATGCTGGTGCCGGAAATCCTGCGCAACTCCAACCTGGTGTGCACCCTGCCATCGATGCTGATGAGCCGCTTTGCCAATGTGCTCGACATGTTCGAGCTGCCCTTCAGCGACCGTGGTTTCGGCCTGCGCCTGGCCTGGCACCCCCGCAACCACGGCGACCCGGCCGTTTCGTGGCTGCGCGCGCAGCTCGAAAAGGTGGTGCCGGGCTAACCCGGCTCAGCCCTCCTCGGCGAGCAGCGCGTCGCATGTGGCGATGTTGTC
>NZ_JAOAUU010000036.1 GCF_030157465.1 Zoogloea sp. | reverse complement strand
GGGTGTCGGCGCCGGGCTCAAGAATGGCGCCGACGGTGAGGGTGTAGACGCTGCCTTCGTCCACCGTGGCCGGGCCGCTGACGCTGGCCGCGGGGGCGACGTTATTTACCGTGATGGTCTTCGTCCCGGCATTGGCATGAACGCCTTCCTCGTCGGTCACCAGCACGCTGATCGTCCGGCTGGTGGTGCCGTCGGCATAGGTGTGGCTGTAGCTGCCCAGGCTGGCGACGACTTCGGCGTTGCCGTCGCCCCAGTTGATCGTGTAGCTGAGCGCCGTGTCGCTGCCTGGGTCGGTGATCGATGCCAGCGTCAGCGTGTAGCTGCCGCCTTCATCGACGGTATCTCCGCCGGTCAGTTCAACCACCGGCGCCACGTCGGCAACGCTGATCGTCCTGGTGTTGCTCCAGGTGCCGTCCTCGTCGGTGGCCTGAACGGTGATCGTGCGATCGGCGGTGCCATCCAGATAGGTATGGGTCACGTTGCCGTTTGCCAGCGCCAGTTCGGCTGCGGTCAGCAGGGTGGCCGGCGAGCTGTCGCCCCAGTCGATGCGGTAGCCCGAGATGAGGTCGTTGCCGGGATCCGTGGCGGTGATGGCGAGCGTGTAAACGCTGCCCTCGGCCGTCGTGGCGGCGCCACCCAGACTGAGCGTCGGCGCGACGTTGTTGACCGTTACCTGGAAGCTGTCGCTGGCCTGCTGCGCGCCGTCGTCGTCGAGGGTGACCGAGACGGTGTAGACATTGCCGCCGTCGGCGTAGGTGTGGCCGACATCCAGCGAGCTGGCGCCAAAGCTGCGGCCCGATGAGGTGGCGCCATCACCCCAGTCCACCGTGTAGAGACGGCCTGCCGGATCGGTGTCGGTGGGATCGCTGAAGTTGATAGTCTGGAGGACAAAGCTGCCCTCATTCACCGTGCGGTCGGCGCCCGCATCCACCGTGAGCACTTCGGCCGGTGCGCTGACCGTGATGGCCTTGGTGGCCACGCTGGCATGGGTGCCGTCTTCGTCCACCAGGCTCACGCCGATGGTCTTGGCGCCCGTTGCCGCATAGGCGTGGCTGACCTGCCGGTTGGCCGGCAGGCTGGCCGCGGCAATCGATTGCACACCCGTGCCGTCGCCCCAGTCGATGCGGTATTCGGAAACCGTGTCGGCGCCGGGGTCGAGCACCCCGCCCAGGGTCAGGGTGTAGACTTCGCTCTGCACCACGGTGCCGTCGCCAAACAGGCTCAGGTCCGGCGCGACATTGCCCACCGTCACCTGGAAGCCATCCACCTCGACGCTGTTGGCCTGGCCTTGCTGGTCGCTGGCCGTGACGCTTACGTCGTAGGTGCCGTTATCCGAGAAGTAGTGGCTGATGTTCACCAGATCGGCGCTGCTGTCATAGACGCTGTTCGGCGTGCCATCACCCCAGTCAACCGTTACCCGGTGCGTATCCGGATCCGGATCGCCCAGGCTGATCGCATGGCTGAAGTAGGTGCCTTCGGCCGCCGTGTCGTTCGGCCCGGCCTCCAGGACCGGCGCGTCGTTGACGTTGGAAAGGTTGATGTTGGTGAACACCGGCGTCGGGGCAAAGGCAACGCCGTCGCTGCCCGTCCAGGCAAACTGGTCGAGCCCGAAGTAGTTCGGGTCGCCCTGGTAAGTCAGCTTGTTGGCCTGCAGGTCGGCCAGGCTGATCTCCTGCCCGATGATGACGGCCACGCCGTCGAGCTTCATGGTGCCTTCGGCCGGCAGCGTGGTGATCTTGATCGCGGCGAGGTTTTGCCCTTCCGGATCATGGAAGCCGGAGATGAACAAATCGTCAGTCAGGATGATGGCGCTGTCTTCCTGGCCGCTCACGAACACATCGGTGAGCACCGGCGCGGTGTTGCTGTAGCGCTGCAGGCGAATTTCGTAGGTGTTGTTGCCGCCATCGGGCACACCGTCGCCGTTCTGGTCGCTCGAATAGACGTAGGACGAGTAGGCCACGACGAAGCCGCCGTCGGGCATGCTGGTGATCGCGGGCTGATACTGGACATACGGTGTGTAGGTGTTGACCAGCGTCTGCCCGTCCATCTGCCGCCCGGCTGCGTCGTACTGCTGCAGGAAGACGTCGTAGGTATTGGGGGCCGCGCCATACTGGTCGGTCCAGGTCACCACCCAGCCGCCGTTTTCCAGCGCGGTGACCGCGGGGTCTTCCTGCGTGCTGTTGGTGGTCGTGTTGACCCGGAACTCGGCTCCGACGGTAGCGCCGGATGCGTCGTAGCGCTGGGCATAGACGCCGCCGCTGCTCAGATCCTGGGCCTCGGAACGCCAGACGATCAGGAAGCCGCCATCCTTCAGCGCGGCAATGTCGGGCTGGTACTGGTTGCTGTCGGTGTAGGTATTGACGCGGAACTCGCTGCCCAGTTTGGCGCCGCCGGCTGCGAAGCGTTGCGCATAGACCCCCATGCCGCTGCCGTCCTGCGCGCTGTCGGAACGCCACACGACGACGAAGCTGCCATCGTCCAGCACCGCGACGGTGGGCTCGCTTTGCGTCGTCTGGCTGGCCGTTGGCGTATTGGCCTTGATCTGGCCGGTGCTGGCGCTGCCGTCGGCCGCATAGTGGCGTACATACACGTCGGCATAGCTGCCGGTGCCCGGAACCACATCGTAGTTGTCGTTGAACCAGGTAACGACAAAGCCGCCGCTGGCAAGTGCTGCCACGTCGGGCTGGTATTGCCCGCCCGGAGTGCTTTCATTGACACGGAACTCGCTACCCGCGGGCGCCCCCAGGTTATCGTAGCGCTGCGCAAAGACGCCGGTGCTGCTGCCGTCCTGGGCGTCGGAGCGCCACACCACGACATAGCCGCCATCGGCCAGTCCCACCACCTGCGGCTCGTACTGGTAGTTGGTCGTGGTGGTATTGACCCTGAATTCGACGCCGACCGGGTTGTTGTCCGCGTCGTAGCGCTGGGCATAGACGCCATGGTTGCTGCCGTCGGCGCCGCCCTGGTCCGTCCAGACGACCACATAGCCGCCACCCGCCAGATGCGCCACCGAGGGCTCGCTCTGGTCGCCGGCCACCGTGGTGTTGACGCTCTTTTCCAGCCCCAGGGGCACGGCGCCATCCACCGCGGACGTCACGTTGAGGGTGATGAACTTTGCGTCGCTCGCGCCACCGTCACCGTCGGTCAGGCGCAGCGATACGGTGCGGCTGGCAAACGGGTTGCTGGAGGTGTTCTGGTAGGTGAGGTTCTCGATGACCGACTCGACCGCATCGACGTTGGCGCTGGCGTTGAATTCGATCACCAGCTTGCCGTGGTTGGCGCCGTTGGCGGTGATGGTGCCCACCTGCACGCCGCTGTAGAACACGTTGAGACCCGATACGCGAACCTGCGCCAGCCCATCGCCTTCGCTGAGGATGCCGAGCTGATCCTGGTTCTCCAGGCCCTGCATGCCCAGTTGGTCCTGGCCACCGTAGCCGCTGATGTAATCAACCTCGAGCCTGCCGCCGGCGAAGTTTGCCGAGTCGGCGTCGTAGAGGCCGACGCCCGGATCGATCAGGCGCGGCATCAGGTTGAGTTCGTTCTCGCCAAAGGTGACGCTCTGTGCCACATCCACCAGCACCGGATTGGCCTGGCGCGAAAAATCGGCAGGGTTGCCCAGCACGCGCTGGTAGATGCCATAGCTGTTGCCGCCGCCATCCCCCCTGTCCGTCCAGCTCACGACGAAATTGCCATTGCCGAGGCCCAGCACGGCAGGCTCGATCGCATAGTTGTCGTCAAGCACGTCGATGCGGGTTTCGCCATCCACCGCAACGCCACCCGCGCTGTATTGCTGGGCATAGATTTCGCTGCCGTTGCTCCAGACGATCGCAAAGCCACCGTTGGCCAGGGCCGTCACCGACGACTGCTGTTCGTTGCTGGCCGTGGTGGTATTGACGCGGAACTCGCCACCCAGCGGCGTGCCATCGTTGGCGTAGCGCTGGGCAAACACCCCGTAGGTGCCGCCGCCATCCTGGTAATAGGAAGTCCAGCTGACGACGAAGCCGCCACCGCTCAGCGCGGCAATGCTGGGATCAAGCTGATTGCTGTCGGTATAGGTGTTGACCCGGAACTCGCCGCCCAGCGCCGTGCCATCGGCGGCGAAGCGCTGGCCATAGACGCCGGAGCTGCTGCCATCCTGGCTCTCGGAGCGCCAGGTGACGACGAAGCTGGCATCGGAGAGCACCGTCACCGCGGGCTCGTACTGGGCGCTGTTCACAAAGCCCGCACTGGCATTGGCCCGGGTTTCCGCGCCAAGGGGTGTGCCGCTGTTGTCGAAACGCTGGAAGTAAACGTCGTAGGGGCGGCCGTCCTGGGTGGCATCGGAATACCAGGCCACGATGAAGCCACCACCGGCGACGCTGGCGATCGACGGTTGATACTGGGCGCTGCCCGTATGGGAGTTGATCAGCAGCGCATTGCCCACCTGCAGGCCAGCGGCATCGTAGCGCTGGCCGAATACGCCGTAGCTGCTGCCGTCATGCCCGCCGTCATCCCGCCACACCACCACGAAACCGCCACCGGCCAGGCTGGAAATCGCGGGCTCGGTCTGGTTGTAGGGCGTGTAGTCATTGACCTGGAACTGGTTGCCGACCGCCACGCCTGCGGCGTCGTAGCGCTGGCCATAAATGCCATAGCCCCAGCCATCCTGGATCTCGGAAGTCCACACCGTGACGTAGCCGCCATCCTCCAGTCGGGCCATGGCCGGCTGGCTCTGGTTCGACGGCGTGTAGGTGTTGACGGAATCCTCCTGGTACAGCGGCTGGGCGCCGTCGTATTCGGGCGTGATGTTGATCTGCACCACCTGCGGCGCGCTGGCACCGCCGGCGCCGTCGCTGACCTGGATGCTCACCATCCGGCTGGCAACCGGATTGGACACCACATTCCGGTAGGTGAGGTTCTCGATCACCGCCTCCACCGCACCGGCAGTGGCGCTGGCGTTGAAGGTGACGACGAAGTCATGGCCATTGAGGCCATCGGAGCTGATCGTGCCGATGACGATACCGCCATAGCGCACGTTGCTGCCGGACACATCCACCTGCCCCGCGCCGCTCCCCTGATTGCGGATGCCGAACTGATCCTGCGTCTCCGGGCTGTTCGGCAACTGGGCCTGCTCGATGTTGCCGTAGCCGGAGATCACGCTGACCACCAGCTGGCCACCATTGAAGCTGGCGGAGTCGGCGTCGGAAAGACGCACTGCGCTGTCGATCAGCTGCGGCGTGGCATTGACCAGGTTTTCGGCAAACGTCACGCTCGTCGCCACGTCCACCAGCTCCGGCGCCGCCGAGCGGGTGAGCGAGCCGGGCGCGCCCAGAATCTGACTGAAGATGCCGTAAGTGCTCGGGCCGCCGGCCTCCTGGTTGTAGCCCGCCCAGGTCACCACGAAGTTGCTGCCCGACAGCCCGGCGACATCCGCGTAGTACTGCGTGCTGGCTGTCGTGGTGTTGACCTGCGTCGGGCCGTCTACCTTGTTGCCGCTGGCGTCGAACTGCTGGATGTACACCTCGTAGCCGTTGGCATCCCAGGCCACCACGAAGCCGCCGCTGTCCAGCGCCGTGACGCGGGCAAAGTTGTTGTTGGGCTGCGTGTCGACCGTGCTGATGCGGAACTCGCCATTCACCTTGGCGCCGCTCGCGTCGAAGCGCTGGCCGTAGATGTGGTTGTCGGCCGACCACCAGGTGGCCACGTAGCCGCCGCCCGTGAGCGCCACCACGTCGTGGCCGCTTTGCTGGCCGCTGATCGTGGTGTTCGCCAGTTGCTCGGCCACCGCCTCTGTGCCGTTGGCGTTGAAGACCTTGCTGAAGACGCCGTAGCTGCTGCCGTCGTTGCCGCTGGCGTCGCCATACACCACCACGAACTGCCCGCCGGCGAGCGCCGCCAGACGCGGGTTGTACTGGGTGCCCGAGGTGGTGGTGTTGAGGGTGAATTCCGGTGTCAGTTCGGTGCCGCCGGCATCGAAGCGCCGCGCCAGCACGTCGGTGGTGTAGGCGCCGCCCGTGTAGTCGCTGCGATAGGCGACGACGAAGCTGCCGTCGCTCAGGCCCACCACCGCCGGCTCGTACTGGCTGCCGGTGGTGGTGGTGTTGATCAGCCGCTCGCCGCCAACCCGGGCGCCGTCGGCCCCGTAGATCTGGGCGTAAATGCCGGTTCCGGAGCCATCGCGGCCACTGTCGTCACGCCACACCACCACGAAACCACCGTTGGCCAGGCTGGCCACTTCGGCTTCGTATTGCGCGCCCAGCGTCTGGGTATTGACCTGGAACTCGGCCCCCACCGCACCGCCCCGGTTGTCGTAGCGCTGCCCGTAAATGCCGTAGCTGCTGCCGTCCTGCCCGTTCGAGCGCCACACCACCACGTAGCTGCCGTCATTGACGCCCTGCAGGCCGGTCGTTACCGGAACGTGCTGCTCGTTCGGCTCGTAGGTGTTGACCTGCTGCTCGCCGAAGATCGGGCTGGCACCGTCAATCTGAGGCGTCACGTTGATCTGCACGGTACGGGGAACACTGGCCCCGCCAAGACCATCGCTGACCTGGATGCTCACCAGGCGGGTTGCCGCCGGATTGGTGGAGCTATTGGCGTAGGTGAGGTGCTCGATCAGCGCTTCCACCGCGCCGGCAGTGGCGTTGGCATTGAGGTTCACCGCCAGCGTGCTGCCGTTGGCCCCGCCAGAGACAATCGTGCCGATCGTTGTGCCCTGATAGCTGACATCGCTGCCGGACACGCCGATCTGGCCCGTGCCGGTGCCTGCGTTGCGGATGCCCAGCTGATCCTGGCTGAAGGGGGTATCCACCTGATTCTGGCCGGCGACAACGACGGACACCACCAGCTGGCCACCATTGAAGCTGGCGGAGTCGGCGTCGGAAAGACGCACTGCGCTGTCGATCAGCTGCGGCGTGGCATTGACCAGGTTTTCGGCAAACGTCACGCTCGTCGCCACGTCCACCAGCTCCGGCGCCGCCGAGCGGGTGAGCGAGCCGGGCGCGCCCAGAATCTGACTGAAGATGCCGTAAGTGCTCGGGCCGCCGGCCTCCTGGTTGTAGCCCGCCCAGGTCACCACGAAGTTGCTGCCCGACAGCCCGGCGACATCCGCGTAGTACTGCGTGCTGGCTGTCGTGGTGTTGACCTGCGTCGGGCCGTCTACCTTGTTGCCGCTGGCGTCGAACTGCTGGATGTACACCTCGTAGCCGTTGGCATCCCAGGCCACCACGAAGCCGCCGCTGTCCAGCGCCGTGACGCGGGCAAAGTTGTTGTTGGGCTGCGTGTCGACCGTGCTGATGCGGAACTCGCCATTCACCTTGGCGCCGCTCGCGTCGAAGCGCTGGCCGTAGATGTGGTTGTCGGCCGACCACCAGGTGGCCACGTAGCCGCCGCCCGTGAGCGCCACCACGTCGTGGCCGCTTTGCTGGCCGCTGATCGTGGTGTTCGCCAGTTGCTCGGCCACCGCCTCTGTGCCGTTGGCGTTGAAGACCTTGCTGAAGACGCCGTAGCTGCTGCCGTCGTTGCCGCTGGCGTCGCCATACACCACCACGAACTGCCCGCCGGCGAGCGCCGCCAGACGCGGGTTGTACTGGGTGCCCGAGGTGGTGGTGTTGAGGGTGAATTCCGGTGTCAGTTCGGTGCCGCCGGCATCGAAGCGCCGCGCCAGCACGTCGGTGGTGTAGGCGCCGCCCGTGTAGTCGCTGCGATAGGCGACGACGAAGCTGCCGTCGCTCAGGCCCACCACCGCCGGCTCGTACTGGCTGCCGGTGGTGGTGGTGTTGATCAGCCGCTCGCCGCCAACCCGGGCGCCGTCGGCCCCGTAGATCTGGGCGTAAATGCCGGTTCCGGAGCCATCGCGGCCACTGTCGTCACGCCACACCACCACGAAACCACCGTTGGCCAGGCTGGCCACTTCGGCTTCGTATTGCGCGCCCAGCGTCTGGGTATTGACCTGGAACTCGGCCCCCACCGCACCGCCCCGGTTGTCGTAGCGCTGCCCGTAAATGCCGTAGCTGCTGCCGTCCTGCCCGTTCGAGCGCCACACCACCACGTAGCTGCCGTCATTGACGCCCTGCAGGCCGGTCGTTACCGGAACGTGCTGCTCGTTCGGCTCGTAGGTGTTGACCTGCTGCTCACCGAAGATCGGGCTGGCACCGTCAATCTGAGGCGTCACGTTGATCTGCATGTCGCGGAC
Organism: Zoogloea sp.; assembly: GCF_030157465.1. Lineage (GTDB taxonomy): Bacteria > Pseudomonadota > Gammaproteobacteria > Burkholderiales > Rhodocyclaceae > Zoogloea. The sequence continues at coordinate 60,772 of NZ_JAOAUU010000036.1, read as the reverse complement.
GGTGCTCGCGGTGCCGCTGCTGTCGGTCAGCGCAAAGCGGATGCTGCGGCTGGCGTTGGGGCCGTCGGAGGTGTTGCCGTAAGTGAGGTTTTCGATGACCCGCTCGATGCCCTGGTCGGTGGCGCTGGCGTTCCAGGTGATCTGCAGGTTGTTGCCGTTTACGCCGTTCAGCGTGCCGCTGAGGGTGCCGATCTGGGTGCCCTGGAAGCTCACCGCGGTGCCGGAGACGCCCACCTCGTTGGCGCCGCTGCCCTGGTTGCGGATGCCGAGCTGGTCGTCCACGCGGCTGGTGCTGCTGAGGTAGGAGACCGTCAGCGTGCCGGTGTTGAAGTTGCCGGCGCCGTTGTAATTGACCTGCGCCGCATTGTCGAGCAAGAAGCCGCCGGCTTGGGCCTGGGCTTCGGTGAGGGTGACGCTGGTTTCGATGTCGTCCACGGCCACCGCGGTGGGCGTGATCGTGGGCTGAATCTGGATCTCCACGTTTGCCGCGTTGCTGGTGCCGCCGTCGCCGTCGGTGAGGCGGAAGCTCACGTAGCGGTCGGTGGTGCCGGCGGGGGGCGCGGTGTTCTGGTAGGTGATGTTCTGGGCCAGGCCGCGTATTGCCAGCGGGGTGGCGTTGGCGTTGAGGGTGACGGTGAGCAGGCTGTTGCCGGCGCCGCCTCCGGTGAAGCTGCCGATCACGGTGCCGGCGAAGCTGATGTCGCTGCCTGCGACGCCGATCTGGAGGGTGCCAGTGCCCTGGTTTCGGATGCCCAGGGCTTCGGTGGCCGTGGCTCCGTTGAGCAGGGTGACGGTGAAGCTGCCGCCGTCGAAGTCGGCGGAATCTGCGTCCTGCACGCCCACGTCGCCGTCGATCAGCTGCGGCGTGCCGGCGTAGAACGACGAGGCCGCGTCGCTCACCAGAATGCGCTGCGCGCGGAAGTCGTCCAGCACCGGGTTGGCTGACGCACGGGGGAGTTCGGCCGCTGCTCCGAACAGCTGCTGATAGACCCCGGAGTTGCTGCCGTCCTGCGTCTCGGAGCGCCAGGTCACGACAAAATTGTCACTGCCCAGATGAGCAATCGCCGGCTCCTGCTGACTGCTGCCGGTAAAGGTATTGACTTTGCGCTGCCCGTCGACGGCGACGCCGTTGAGATCGTATTCGCGGATGTAAACGTCGGCGGTGGAGCCGCTGCCGCTGAGGTCGTAGTTGTCGTTGTAGAAGGTGACAACGAAACCTCCGTTGTCGAGCCCGACGACATCAGGCTGGTACTGGCTGCCGGACGTCGTCTCGTTGACCCGGAACTGATCGCCCAGGGGGTTGCCGGCGGCATCGAAGCGCTGCCCGAAAACCGCGTTGGCGGAGCCGTCCTGGCCGCCGTCGTCGCGCCAGACGATGACGAAGCCGCCACCGGCGAGGGTGGCGATCTTCGCCTCGTACTGGCTGCTGATCGTGATGGTGTTCGCCCGGGTTTCTGCGCCCAGCGCGACACCGGCGGCGTCGTAGCGCTGGAAGTACACCCCTGCGCCACTGCCGTCCTGCGCGTCGGAGCGCCAGCTCACAACGAAGCTGCCGTCGGCGTGGGCCGCCACGTCGCTTTCGTATTGCGAGTTCGCCGTGGTGGTATTGACGCGGAACATCCCGCCGTTGGTCGTGCCGTCGTTGTTGAAGCGCTGCGCATACACGCCGTCGCCGCTGCCATCGCCGCCGTTGGCCAGCGATGCGCTCGAATCCCAGGTAACGACGAAACCACCGCTCTCGAATGCGGCAATCGCCGGCGCCTCCTGGTTGCTGCTGGTCGACGTTGCGTTGATCAGGAACTGCCCGCCCAGCGCATTGCCGGCGGCATCAAAACGCTGGCCGTAAACACCGTAGCCGCTGCCGTCCGGGTTGCCGTTCTGGTCGGTCCAGGCAAGGACGAAACTGCCGTCGGACAGACCGGCGACTTTCACGTCACGCTGGTTGCCCGCGGTGGTGCTGTTCACCCGGAACTCGGGGCCCACCGCCTCGCCATTTTCAAGGAAGCGCTGCGCGTAGATCCCGTCGGCGCCTGCCGCACCATCCTGGCTGCGCGAAATCCAGGTGGTGACGTAACCACCGCCGGCAAGCCCGGCCACCGCGGGTGCGTACTGGTAATCGTAGGTGTAGGTGTTCACCTGCTCTTCGCCGTACACCGCAGGCGTGCCGTCCGCGTCGCCGGTGACCACGATGGTCAGCATGCTGGGCGCACTGCTGCCACCGTCGCCGTCGGACACCCGCAGGCCCAGCGTGCGGCTGACGTTCGGGCTGGAATCGGCGTTGCGGTAGCCCAGGTGCTGGATCAGCGCCTCGACGGCCTCCACGCTGGCCGCGTCGCTGGTGAAGTCGATGCGCAGGTTGGCGCCGTTGCTGCCGCCGCTCACCGTGCCGATCACCGCGCCGCCGTAGCTCACCGTGCTGCCCGAGACGCCGATCTGACCGGCCCCGCTGCCCTGGCTGACCACGCCCAGCTGGTCTTCGGCGCTGCCGTTCTGGACGTAGTACAGGTCCAGCCGACCGCCGTTGAAGTTGCCCGAGTCCGGGTCGGACAGCCCCACTGCGGCGTCGATCACCTGCAGCCCGGCATTGACCGCGTTTTCGGCGAAGGTGACGGTGCCGGTGAAGTCGCCCAGTTGCGGGCTCGCCGAGCGCGCCAGCTCGGTGCTGTCGCCGTAGAGCTGCTGGAAGATGCCGTAGGTGTTGGCCGTGCCGGCCTCGGCGTTGTAGCCCGCCCACACCACGGCGTAGTTGCCGTTGCCCAGGTCGGCCACGGCGGATTCCCACTGGGTGCTGACGGTGGTTGCGTTGACCTTGCGCTGGCCGTCGACCGGGTTGCCGCCGGCGTCGTATTCACGCAGGTAGACGTCGCCCGTCGAGCCGGTGCCGTCGATGTCGTAGTTGTCGTTGTAGAAGGTGACGACGAAGCCGCCGCTGGACAGGGCGGTGACGTCGGGAATGTACTGGCTGCCGGCGAGGGTTTCGTTGACCTGGAATTCGCCCCCCAGCTTGTTGCCGGCGGCGTCGAAGCGCTGGCCGGTCACGGCCCAGGTGCTCGGGCTGTCCTGGTTGTAGGAGGGCCACACCACGACGAAGTCGCCGTTGCTCAGCACGGCTACGTTGGGGGCGTAGTTGCCGTCGTTGGAGTAGCCCTGGTAGCTGCTGGTGGTGGTGTTCACCAGGAAGCTGCTGCCGAAGCTGCCGGTGCCGGCGTTGTAGGTGCGCCCGTAGACGCCGTAGCTGTCGCCGTCGTTGCCGCCCGCGTCGGTCCAGACGATGACCAGGTTGCCGTTGGCGTAGGCCGCCACGTCGGGCAGGTATTGGGCGCCGCTCTGGGCGGTGCCGCCGCCGGGGACGGTGCTGACCAGGGTTTCGGCGCCTTGCTTCACCCCGGCGTTGCTGTAGCGCTGCAGGTAGATGTCGTTGCTGGTGGACCAGACCGCCGCGAAGCCGTCTGTGTAGGCCGCCAGGCTGTCGTTGTACTGGTCACCGCTGGTGGTGGTGTTGATCCGGAACTGATCGCCCTCGGCAAGGTTGTTGGCGTCGTAGCGCTGCCCGAACACGCCCCAGCCGCTGCCGTCGTTGGCGTTGTCCTGCCACGCGATGACGTAGCCGCCGTTCGACAGGCCGGCTATCTGCGGCCAGCTCTGGTCGCTGCCGGTGAGGGTGTTGACCCGTTGCTCGGGGCCCAGGGCTTCGCCATTGTTGGCAAAGCGCTGCGCGTAAACGCCCCAGCCGCTGCCGTCCTGGTTGTCGGATTGCCACGCCACCACGTAGCTGCCGTCGCCAAGCGTGGCCACCGACGGCCATTGCTGCTGGCCCGGCGTGTAGGTGTTCACCTGCTCTTCGCCGTACACCGCAGGCGTGCCGTCCGCGTCGCCGGTGACCACGATGGTCAGCATGCTGGGCGCACTGCTGCCACCGTCGCCGTCGGACACCCGCAGGCCCAGCGTGCGGCTGACGTTCGGGCTGGAATCGGCGTTGCGGTAGCCCAGGTGCTGGATCAGCGCCTCGACGGCCTCCACGCTGGCCGCGTCGCTGGTGAAGTCGATGCGCAGGTTGGCGCCGTTGCTGCCGCCGCTCACCGTGCCGATCACCGCGCCGCCGTAGCTCACCGTGCTGCCCGAGACGCCGATCTGACCGGCCCCGCTGCCCTGGCTGACCACGCCCAGCTGGTCTTCGGCGCTGCCGTTCTGGACGTAGTACAGGTCCAGCCGACCGCCGTTGAAGTTGCCCGAGTCCGGGTCGGACAGCCCCACTGCGGCGTCGATCACCTGCAGCCCGGCATTGACCGCGTTTTCGGCGAAGGTGACGGTGCCGGTGAAGTCGCCCAGTTGCGGGCTCGCCGAGCGCGCCAGCTCGGTGCTGTCGCCGTAGAGCTGCTGGAAGATGCCGTAGGTGTTGGCCGTGCCGGCCTCGGCGTTGTAGCCCGCCCACACCACGGCGTAGTTGCCGTTGCCCAGGTCGGCCACGGCGGATTCCCACTGGGTGCTGACGGTGGTTGCGTTGACCTTGCGCTGGCCGTCGACCGGGTTGCCGCCGGCGTCGTATTCACGCAGGTAGACGTCGCCCGTCGAGCCGGTGCCGTCGATGTCGTAGTTGTCGTTGTAGAAGGTGACGACGAAGCCGCCGCTGGACAGGGCGGTGACGTCGGGAATGTACTGGCTGCCGGCGAGGGTTTCGTTGACCTGGAATTCGCCCCCCAGCTTGTTGCCGGCGGCGTCGAAGCGCTGGCCGGTCACGGCCCAGGTGCTCGGGCTGTCCTGGTTGTAGGAGGGCCACACCACGACGAAGTCGCCGTTGCTCAGCACGGCTACGTTGGGGGCGTAGTTGCCGTCGTTGGAGTAGCCCTGGTAGCTGCTGGTGGTGGTGTTCACCAGGAAGCTGCTGCCGAAGCTGCCGGTGCCGGCGTTGTAGGTGCGCCCGTAGACGCCGTAGCTGTCGCCGTCGTTGCCGCCCGCGTCGGTCCAGACGATGACCAGGTTGCCGTTGGCGTAGGCCGCCACGTCGGGCAGGTATTGGGCGCCGCTCTGGGCGGTGCCGCCGCCGGGGACGGTGCTGACCAGGGTTTCGGCGCCTTGCTTCACCCCGGCGTTGCTGTAGCGCTGCAGGTAGATGTCGTTGCTGGTGGACCAGACCGCCGCGAAGCCGTCTGTGTAGGCCGCCAGGCTGTCGTTGTACTGGTCACCGCTGGTGGTGGTGTTGATCCGGAACTGATCGCCCTCGGCAAGGTTGTTGGCGTCGTAGCGCTGCCCGAACACGCCCCAGCCGCTGCCGTCGTTGGCGTTGTCCTGCCACGCGATGACGTAGCCGCCGTTCGACAGGCCGGCTATCTGCGGCCAGCTCTGGTCGCTGCCGGTGAGGGTGTTGACCCGTTGCTCGGGGCCCAGGGCTTCGCCATTGTTGGCAAAGCGCTGCGCGTAAACGCCCCAGCCGCTGCCGTCCTGGTTGTCGGATTGCCACGCCACCACGTAGCTGCCGTCGCCAAGCGTGGCCACCGACGGCCATTGCTGCTGGCCCGGCGTGTAGGTGTTCACCTGTTCTTCACCGTGCACCGCAGGCGTGCCGTCGAGTTCCTTGGTGAGGTTGATCGTCATCAGCCCACCCATTGCCGATGCGCCGCCGCCATCTTCGACGCGCACACCGATCTGACGCGTTGGCGCCGGGCTGTTGTCGGAGCTGCCGTACGTGATGCGCTGGATCAAGGCTTCAACCGCATCGGGCGTTGCCGCGGCATTGAGACTGACGCTGAGATTGCTGCCATTGCTGCCGCCGACCAGGCTGCCGAACACCGTGCCGCCAAAGCTCACGCTGCTGCCCGACACGCTGATCTGCCCCGCCGCCATGCCTTCGGAGCTGATCGCCAACTGGTCGCCGGCACTGGCGCCGCTCACGTAGAACACCGTGACGAGGCCACCCGCCATGCTTGGAGAATCCAGATCGGTGAAGCTGACGACCGGGTCGAGCAACTGCGGGCTGGCATTGACGAGGTTCTCGCCAAAGCTGACGGAGCCGCCAAAATCGCCGAGGGTGGGCGCTTCGGAGCGGGCCAGCTCGGTGGCGGTGCCCATGAGCTGCTGATAGATGCCCGAATTGGAACCGTCCTGGGCATCCGAGCGCCATGCAATAACGTAGTTGTCGCTTCCGATGTGGGCAATCGTCGGCTCGTACTGGCTGGTCGAGCCATTGGGAGTATTCACCTTGACCTGGCCGGTGAGCGGCGTACCGTCGGCAGCGAATTCGCGCACGTACACGTCGGCGTAGGATCCCGTTCCGCTCACGTCGGAGTTGTCGTTGTACCAGGTGACCGCAAAGCCGCCGTTGGCCAGCGCGCTGATGTCGGGCTGGTACTGGCCGCCCAGCGTCGAAACGTTGACCCGGAACTCCCCGCCGGCCGGACTGCCGTCGGCTTGATAACGCTGGGCATAGACGCCGGCGTTGGAGCCATCCTGATCTTCGGATCTCCACACGACGACAAAGCCGCCACCTTCGAGCGCGGCCACCTGCTCTTCGTACTGCGCGCTGGCCGTTGTGGTGTTGACCCGGAACTCGCTGCCGGTCGCGAGGCCTGCGGCACTGAAGCGCTGTGCGTAAATGCCGTAGCTGTCGCCGTCCTGGAGGTAGGAGCGCCACACGACGACAAAACTGCCATCGCCGAAAGTTGCCACATGGGGCTCGGTCTGCTCGTTGCTTGTTGTGCTGTTGACCTTGAACTCGGCGCCCACCGCGGTTCCGGCCGCGTCGTAGCGCTGGGCATAGATTCCATAGGTGCTGCCGTCCTGGCCGTAGGAAGCCCAGGTTGCGATGAAGCCGCCGGTCGAAAAGGCGGCCAGATCAGGCACGTCCTGGTTGCTTGCGGTGTAGGTATTGAGGCGGAACTGCCCGCCCTGGGCGATGCCGGCCGCGTCATAGCGCTGGGCATACACGCCGGATTCGCTGCCGTCGCCATTGGGGTCGCTCCAGGCGATCACGAAGCCGCCGTCGGCAAGACCGGTGATGGCCGGGTCGACCTGGCTTCCGGCGGTTTGGGTATTGACCTGGAACTCGGCACCGACCGCGCTCCCGGAGGCGTTGTAACGCTGGGCGTAAATTCCGTCGACAGCGCCATCCTGTCCTCTGGAGATCCAGGTCAGGACATAACCACCTCCGACGAGCCCGGCAGCCTGCGGGCTGTACTGGTAGTCAGTCGTGTAGTAATTAACGCGCTCTTCACCGTAAACCGCAGCCATTTTTGTCCCCTTACCGTTTTGTGGCCGCAGGCGACGGCCCGCAAGCCTTATTCAGGGAGGCTTCAGCAACTTCCATACCTGTGAAAAAATGTTATTAAAAACAAAGCTCGAGTAAATTACGCCACGCAAACTGTAAAAAAACCTGACGGATCGGCCCGCCCGAACGCCACAGAGCAGGACGCGACCTTCCCGCAACAGCCCCAAAAAACAGGAGCCCCGAAATGGACACCCGCTACCTTGACGACCTGACGCCCGGCGACCGCTTCACCAGCGGCGGCCTGACCTTCACCGAGGCTGAAATCATCGATTTCGCCTTCCGCTACGACCCCCAGCCCTTCCACCTCGACGCCAACGCCGCGGCCGAATCGCCCTACGGCGGGCTCATCGCCAGCGGCTTCCAGTCGATCGCGGTGTGCTTCCGCCTGTTCATCCAGAGCGGCATTTTCGCCGGGTCGAGCATCGGCTCGCCGGGCCTGGACGAACTGCGCTGGTTCGCCCCGGTGCGCCCCGGCGACACGCTGCACAGCGTGGTGGAAGTGCTCGAAGTGCGCCCCTCGTCATCCAAGCCCGACCGGGGCATCGCCCGCCTGCTCTACAAGGCCGTCAACCAGCGCGGCGAAACGGTGCTGAGCTTCATCGGCAACAACCTGCTCAAGCGCCGCGCCAGTTAATCCGTCAGCACGCCGACCAGCCAGAGCTCGATGTCGCGCAGCTCTTCCATGCACAGGGAATGCTCCATCCGGTAGCTGCGCCAGGCCAGCGGATAGCCCGCAGCAAGCAGGAAGTCGGCCGACTGCCTGCTGAAAGCATGGGGAATCACCGGATCGGCCTCGCCGTGGGCCATGAAAACCGGAACGCTGCGGTTGGCGTCGCTGGCCTCCGCAGCCAGCGTGTCGGCCAGCGGCAGATAGGTTGACAGGGCCAGGATGCCGGCCAGCCGCGCCCGGTGACGCAGGCCGGTGTGCAGCGCAATCGCCCCGCCCTGGGAGAAGCCCGCCAGCACGATGCGGCTGTCGGGAATCCCGCGGGCGTTCTCGCGGGCGATCAGCGCCTCGATCTGCGCCGCCGACTCGATGACGCCGGCCGCATCCTCCCGTCGCCCCGAAAAATCCATCGTCAGGATGTCGTACCAGGCGCGCATCACATAGCCGCCATTGATCGTCACCGGACGCTCCGGCGCGTGGGGAAAGACAAAGCGCGTCGGTGGCAGGCGGTCGAGGTCCAGCTCATCGACGACGGGCTCGAAATCATGGCCATCGGCCCCGAGGCCGTGCATCCAGATGACGGCATGGGTCGGGTTGGCGCCGGAAGCGATTTCGACAGCAGGCAGGAGGGGGGCAGTCATGGCAGATCCTGTGGTTGGAATCGCCCGATTGTGCCTGATTGCCGGTGCGACGTAGATCACGCCGGACGGCGCCAAACCAGGCAGAAACATTGATTTCTTGCGCCAGGTCATGACAGCAGGGCAACTGCAGAGTAGATTCGACGGTTTGATCTGCGCTCTGGTTTTACTTATGGACACCGCCTCCGACACCCTGATCCGCACCAACCTGGAGTTCCTGCGCCGCCACGCCCCCTTTGACCGGATGGAGGCGGAAGCCCTGCGATTCCTGGGCGAACGGCTGGCCACGGCCTTCTATCCTGCGGAATCGGAAATCCTGATGCCCGAGGACGGCCCGCCGCGCTTCCTGTACATCGTTTACCGCGGCAAAGTGCAGGCGCGGCATGTGGCCAGCGTCGCCGTCACCGAATACTCGACGCTCACCCTGGGCCCCGGCGAGGGCTTCCCGATCGGCGCCATCTCGGCCGGGCGCGCCTCCACCAACCGCTACGTCGCCCTCGAAGACAGCTACTGCCTTCAGCTGCCGGCCGCCGATTTCCTGCGTCTCCAGGAAATCAGCCCCGTTTTCCAGATTTTCTGTACGCGCTACATCGCCAGCCTGGTCAGCCAGTCGCGGGAGCAACTGCAGGCGCAGTTCTCCCAGCGCGCGGCCGAACAGCAGACGATGAACACCTCGCTGTCCAACCTGGTCAAGAAAGATCCGGTCTTCGTGGCGCCCGACGTTCCCACCCGCCACGCCCTGGAAAAAATGGTCGAATTCGGCGTGGGCTGCATGGCGGTGGCCGGCGCCGACGAAAAGCCCGTCGGCGTGCTCACCCAGAGCGACATCCTCAAGCGCATCGTGCTGCCCGGCTTCGATCTCACCCGGCCCATCGCCGAAGTGATGACCGCCCCGCCCCACACCCTCGGCGGCAACGCCAGTGCCTACGACGCGGCCCTCGAAATGGCCACCCACGGCGTGCGCCACATCCTGGTGGTGGATTCCGAAGACAAGCTCAAGGGTGTCGTCTCCGAGCGTGACCTGTTTGCGCTGCAGCGCATCGGCCTGCGCCAGATCCGCTCCAGCATCGAAAGCGCCTCCGACGTCCAGTCCATGCAGCGGGCCAGCCGCGACATCCGTCAGCTGGCCCTCAACCTGCTCGCCCAGGGCATCGGCGCCGAGCAGCTGACCCAGTTCATCTCGGCCCTCAACGACGCCCTGACCCGCCGCATCATCGAGCTCAACCTCGAACGCCATGATCTCTACGGCGTCGAGTACGCCTGGCTGGCGTTCGGCTCCGAAGGCCGCCACGAGCAGACCCTGTCCACCGACCAGGACAACGGCATCCTCTACGTGCTGCCCGAATGGGCCGACAAGGAACCCCTCAAGCTGCGCCTGCTCGAATTTGCCAAGGATGTGAACAACGATCTGGCCGCCTGCGGCTTTCCGCTGTGCACCGGCAACATCATGGCCAGCAACCCGGATCTGTGCCTCACCTTCGAGGAATGGCGCGAAAAATTCGGCAACTGGATTCGCGAGCCCCACCCCGAAGCGCTGCTCAACGCAACCATCTTCTTCGACTACCGGGTGCTCTACGGCGACGAAAAACTCGCCTACAAGCTGCGCCACTGGCTGCTGTCCATGACCGGCGGCAACCCGGCCTTCCTGAAGGCCATGGCCGCCAACGCGCTTGATGTGTCGCCGCCGCTAGGCAAGATCCGCGATTTCATCACCGACGAAGACCCCAAGCACCCCGGCAGCATCGACCTCAAGAAATTCGGCGCCCGCCTGTTTGTCGATGCCGCCCGCGTGCTGGCACTGCGCACCGGCGTCGACGCCACCAGCACCGTCCAGCGCCTGCGCCAGGGCGGCTCGCGCATCGGCATGCCGGCTGAAGAACTCTCGGCCATGGCCGACGGCTTTCACTTCATCCAGCTGCTGCGCCTGCGCCACCAGCACCTCGACACAGACCACGGCGCGCCGGGCGACAACCGGGTCAAGCCCGACGATCTCAACGAACTCGACCGGCGCATCCTCAAGGAAGCCTTCCGCCAGGCGCGCAAAATCCAACTCCGTCTCAAGCTGGACTACCAGATATGAACTGGCTCTCCCGATTCCTGCCCGGCAGCGGCCCGGGCCTCAGTCCCGAGCAACAAACCAGCCTCGAGGCCATCGCGGCCCTGCCCGCCTGCGATACCGGCCGCTCGCACTACGAAACCCGCTACGTGGTCGTCAACACCGAAACCGGCCCGCAGGATGGCGGCGGCCAGCGGCTGCTGGCGGTGGGCGCGGTGGCGCTCAACCACGGCCTGCTCCACCCCGGCGACGCCTTCCAGGCAAGCCTCGGCAGCGCGCCGGCCGAGGCGCTGATCGGGCTGCTGCGTTTCATTGGCCGCGCACCGGTGGTCGTCTTCAATGCGCCCTTCAACCAGGGCATGCTTGAGCGGGCCTTCGAGCAGCACCTGGGCAGCCGGCCCGAACTCGACTGGATCGACCTGATGGTGCTGATGCCCAGCCTCTACCCCGAACGCATCGCCGGGCAGGCACGCATGGATGCCTGGCTGGGCGCCTTCGGCATCGAACGCATCGATCACCGGGACGCCCTCCTGGAAGCCCTTGCCGTTGCCCAGCTGCATCAGGTTGCGCTGGCTCGCGCCAGTGTGCAGGGCCTGCCAACACCGCGCGACCTGCTCGAAACCCAGAGCAACCGCAAGTGGCTGCGCGGCAGCTGAAAGCCGCCGCCGGGGCTCAGCCGTAGATCTTGCACATCAGCGGCGAATTCACCCTCGGGCTGAAATAGCCCAGCGCAAAGAAGAAGGCGCACACCAACGCCAGCCCGATCACCCGGCGGCGGTTGCGCCGCCACCAGGCAACAAGGGCGTCCGGACGCATCTTCAAACCTTCAGAAAATTCTCGCGGTAGTAGCGCAGTTCGGCGATGGATTCCTGGATGTCGGCCAGAGCCTGGTGGGCGCCGCGCTTCTCGAGGCCCTTGTACACATCCGGGCGCCAGCGGCGACACAGCTCCTTGAGCGTGGACACGTCGAGGTTGCGGTAGTGGAACCAATCTTCCAGCTTCGGCATGTAGCGCGCCATGAAGCGGCGATCCTGGCCGATGGAGTTGCCGCACATCGGCGAGGTGCGCGACGGAATGTATTCGCGCATGAACTCGAGGTAGGCGGCCTCGGCAGCGGCCTCGTCGATCGTCGAAGCCTTCACCCGCTCGATCAGGCCCGAACGGCCGTGGGTATTCTTGTTCCACTCGTCCATCGCATCGAGTACGGCGTCGGACTGATGCACGGCGATCACCGGGCCTTCGGCAACCACTTCCAGGTTGCTGTTGGTCACGATCATCGCCATCTCGATGATGCGGTCGCTGTCGGGATTCAGGCCGGTCATTTCCATGTCCAGCCAGATGAGGTGATTCTGGTCCTGTGCCATAATCGGCTCGCTTTTTCGGTAAAGGCGCGATTCTACGCCCACACCGTGACACGTCACTCCCTCCTGCCCCGCTTCGCACCCCCTCTGATGACATCCAGCAGCTTCACCGCCCTGTTCCTCGTCGCCCTTGGCGCCGGCCTGCTGACCCGCCTGTGGCTGGCCCGGCGCCAGATGCGCCATGTGGCCGCCCACCGCGATGCCGTACCGCCCGCCTTCGCTGCAATCATCGGGCTCGATGCCCACCGCAAAGCCGCCGACTACACCGTGGCACGGGTCAGGGTCGGCATTGTCGACGTGCTGGTGTCGGCTCTGCTGCTGCTGGCACTCAGCGTCGGCGGCGGATTGCAGCAGCTGCATGCGCTCACCGCCGGGCTTTTTGAGCCCGGCAGCCTCGGCCACGGCGTGGCCTTCATCAGCGCAGTCGCCATCGTTTCCTGGATCGTCGAACTGCCACTGACGCTCTACCGCAGCTTTGGCCTCGAAGCCCGCTTCGGCTTCAACCGCCTCACCCCGGGCCTGTTCGTCGCCGACGCCGTCAAGGGCATCCTGCTCTCGGCACTCATCGGCCTGCCGCTGATCGCGTTCGTGCTGTGGCTGATGGAGGCGATGGGCAGCTTGTGGTGGCTTGACGTGTGGGCCTTCTGGCTGGTGTTCAACCTGCTGGTGCTGCTGGTCTACCCGAGCTTCATCGCGCCGCTTTTCAACAAGTTCAAGCCCCTTGAAGATGGCGCCCTGAAAAACCGCATCGAGGGCCTCATGACGCGCTGCGGCTTTCGTCTGTCCGGCCTCTTCGTGATGGACGGCTCGAAGCGCTCGGCCCATGGCAATGCCTACTTCACCGGCTTCGGCGCCGCCAAGCGGATCGTCTTCTTCGACACCCTGCTCGACAAGCTCGACGCCACCGAAGTCGAAGCCGTGCTGGCCCATGAACTTGGCCACTACCACCATCACCACCTCTGGAAACGCCTCGCCGTGATCGGCACCGGCAGCCTGGCCTTCTTCGCGCTGCTCGGCCATCTGGCCAGCCAGGAATGGTTCTTCAGCGGGCTTGGCATGCATACCGCCGGCACCGCCCCCACGCTGGTACTGTTTGCGCTGGTGCTGCCCGTATTCAGCTTTCCGCTGACCCCGCTGATGAGCATGTGGTCGCGCACCCACGAATTCCAGGCCGATGCCTACGCTGCCCGCCAGGCCCCGGCCCAGGCGCTGGTCAGCGCGCTGGTCAAGCTCTACCGCGACAACGCCTCGACACTCACGCCGGATCCGCTCTACTCCAGCGTTTACGATTCCCATCCGCCCGCGGCGATCCGTATCGCCCGTTTGCAGGCCAGCGCTCAATGAAAACCACCGGCACCCTGATTGCCGCCTTCGGGCGCCAATACGAAGTTCGCACCGATGACACGGGTGAAATCCTGTTGTGCGTGCCCCGCGGCAAGAAAAGCCTGTTCGCCTGCGGCGACCGGGTTCAGATCGCCGCCACCGGCCCAGGCCAGGGCGTCATCGACAAGCTGCTCGAACGCACCAGCCTGCTCTACCGCTCCGACGCCTGGCGCCAGAAGCTGATCGCGGCCAACGCCACCCAGGTGGTGCTGGTGGTGGCCACCGAACCGAGCTTTTCCGACGAATTCCTGTCGCGCTGCATTTGCGCTGCCGAAAGCCAGCACCTGAAAGTGCTGATCGTGCTCAACAAGATCGACATCGTCGCCGGCCTCGAAGGCGCCCGCGCCCAGCTCGCCACCTTCGCAAAGCTCGGCTACCCGATCCTCGAACTCTCCGCCCTCGACAGCGCAGACGCGTTGCGCGCCCGCCTGATCGGCGAAACAAGCCTGCTGGTGGGGCAATCGGGAATGGGCAAATCAACGCTGACCAACGCGCTGATTCCAGAAGCACGCGCCGAGACGCGGGAGATTTCCGAATATCTCGACACCGGCAAGCACACCACCACCTTCGCGCGGCTTTACCCGCTGCCCGAAGGCGGCGGCATCATCGACAGCCCGGGCATGCAGACCTTCGGGCTGGTGCATCTGGATTCAGAAGCCCTCGAAGCGAGCTTCCCGGAATTTCGGCCGTACATCGGAAAATGCCGCTTCCGCGATTGCCGCCACGATTCAGAGCCCGACTGCGCCCTGCGGGAGGCCGCGGAGAGCGGCAAGTTCGAGATGAAGCGTCTGCGCCAGTTTCTGGATTTCCGGACCGAATGCGAGCTGGGCCGGCGCCAGGCCCAGGGCTGGTAAGGCCTGCCCCGTGGGGCAGGCGGTCAATCAGGGCAGCTGGTCGCCCTTGCCCAGCAGATCCGGGTTGGGCAGTTCATCGAAAGCGTGACCCAGAGCCTCGCTCCAGCGGTTGCGGATCATCGCAAAGTATTCGTCCTTTGCGTCGATACTGATATGCGACGAAATCTTCAGCTCATCGGTCTTGAGAATCGCCAGATCCAGCGGCACACCAACCGAAAGATTGGAGCGGATCGTCGAGTCCATCGAGATCAGCGCCAGCTTGGCGGCCTCGTCCAGACTGGTATGACGCTTCACGACACGGTCGATGATCGGCTTGCCGTACTTCGATTCACCGATCTGGAAATACGGCGTGTCCGGCGTGGCCTCGATAAAGTTGCCCGCGGCATAGATATTGAACAGGCGCGGCTGCTCCCGCCCGATTTGCCCGCCGAGAATCAGCGCGGCGGTAAAGTCGATGCCGAAGCTGCTGAGCGCATCGGCATCCCGTCGATGCACCTCGCGCAGCGTTTCCCCTACATTGCGCGCTGCCTCGAACATGTTGGGCACCGACCACAGACTTTCCCGCCCGTCCTGGGCCGCCATTGACTCGCGCAGCATCGAGACGAGCTGCTGGGTGATCGCCAGGTTGCCCGAGCTCATCAGCACCAGCACCCGTTCGCCGGGGCGCTGGAAAATGCTCATCTTGCGGAAGGTATTGATATGGTCGACGCCCGCATTGGTACGGGAATCGGACAGGAACACCATACCGGCGTCGAGCGACATGCTGACACAATATGTCATGGGAAAAATCCGGGTAAATGAAGCTGCGTGAGCGTGCGCCGAGACCCGGCACCGCTTGTATTTCAGGCAGGAAGGGGCTCCCCGCCCCGCGCGCGGGTCAGTCCTGCAAATCCTGCAGGATAGACTTGATTTCGGCACGCAGCGCCGAGAGCTGCTCGCGCAGGCCGACCGACTCCTCGACATCCTCACGCTTGCGCGCCGCCGTCTCGTCGAGACGGTTGCGCGCACCGGAAATCGTGAAGCCGTCCTGGTAGAGCAGTTCCCGGATACGGCGAATCAGCAGCACCTCATGGTGCTGATAATAACGCCGGTTACCACCGCGTTTGACCGGCCGCAACTGGGTGAATTCCTGCTCCCAGTAGCGCAGCACATGAGGTTTGACCCCGCACAGGTCGCTGACTTCACCGATCGTGAAGTAACGCTTGGCGGGAATCGGCGGCAGCTCTACGACTGCCTGGGGTTCACTTGGCGACATCGCTCAGTTGCTCCACATTGGCCTTGAGCTTTTGGCTGGCATGAAAAGTCACCACACGCCGGGCCGTAATCGGAATCTCTTCGCCGGTTTTTGGGTTGCGACCAGGACGCTGAGGCTTCTCGCGCAGCTGGAAGTTTCCAAAACCGGAAAGCTTGACGCAATCGCCGCGCTCCAGCGCCAGGCGGATTTCCTCAAAGAAACACTCCACCATATCCTTGGCTTCGCGCTTGTTGAGGCCCACCTGTTCGAAGAGCATGTCGGCGAGTTCCGCCTTGGTCAGGGTCATTGTCATGATGCATCAAGCCCTGAGCTTCGCGCCGAGATTATCCTCGGCGTGACGGGTCAGGGCTGCCATCGCAGCCTCGACTTCCGCATCCTCAAGCGTCCGGTGAGTTTCTTGCATCACTACACGGAAAGCAAGGCTCTTGCGGTTCGGCTCGATACCCTTGCCCTGATACTGGTCGAACAGTTCGATGCGCTGCACGATGGCCGGCGCCACGCCCTCCAGACCCTTGAGCAAGCCGGCCGCGGCAACGCCCTGATCAACCACAAGCGCCAGATCGCGGGTTACCGCCGGGAAACGAGACACTTCGCGATAGGCTGGCGTCACGGTTTCCAGCAACGCAGCCAGTTCGACCTCGAAGACGACCGGCGCAAGCCCCAGTTCGTAGCGCTGAACCCAGATCGGGTGCAGCTCACCGATGAAACCGATTTCGCGACCATCCAGCAGCACACGGGCAGAACGCCCCGGATGCAGCGCCGGATGGACAGCCCGCTCGAACTCGGCGACACGCGGGAAAAACAACGCTTCGAGGTCGGCCTTGACGTCGAAGAAATCCACATTGCGGTTGGCTTCGCCCCACTGCTCCGGGCTCACCAGACCACTGGCCAGCGCGGCCAGACGCACCGGCTGCCGGAAACCATCCACCGGCGTGCCGGCCGCATCGCGGCTAAAGCAGCGGCCAATCTCGAAAACACGAACCCGGTTGGTCTGACGCTTGCGATTGGTCACAAGGTTGGCCACCAGCCCGCCGATCAGGCTCGAGCGCATCACGCTCATCTGGCTGGCAATCGGGTTGGCAAGGCGAACCGGATCGGTATTGGCGCAAAAGTCCTTCTCCCACGCCTCCTCGACGAAGGCGAAGTTGATCACTTCCTGATATTCGCGACCGGCCACCAGGCGACGGACAGACATCGCGTCGCGCCGGGCCTCGGGCCGCGGCAACATCGTGATCGGGCCACGCGGAGCAAGCACCGGAATGTTGTCGTAGCCGTGGATCCGGGCAATTTCCTCGATCAGGTCTTCCTCGATCTCAAGGTCGAACCGGTAGGACGGCGGCGTCACGACAAAATCGTCGCCATCGCGCACCACGGCAAGACCGAGGTGGTGGAACATTGCGGCAACCGTGTCTGCACTGAGCGCAATGCCCAGCACGCGGCGCACGCGTGCCGCACGCAGGCGGATCGGCGCGCGCGCCGGCAACTTGTCGGCAGCCAGCGCCTCCTGCACCGGGCCGGCTGAACCGCCGCAGATATCGAGGATCAGGCGCGTGGCCCGCTCCATCGCCTTGCCGGCGAGCTCGAAGTCCACACCGCGCTCGAAGCGGTATGACGCGTCCGACGAAAAACCGTAAGCGCGGGCGCGGCCGGCAATGGCGTCCGGCGCAAAGAAAGCGCTTTCCAGGAAAAGATCGGTGGTTTCCAGCGTAATCCCGCTATCGTCGCCACCCATGATGCCGGCCAGCGCCAGCGCGCGGGATTCGTCGGCAATCAGCAGGGTGTCGGCAGCCGGGGGGATGGTCTGGCCGTTGAGCAGCAGCACCTGTTCGCCGGCCTTCGGCAGACGCACATGGATCGCACCGCCGAGCTTCGCGTTATCGAAGGCATGCAGCGGCTGACCAAGTTCCAGCATCACGTAGTTGGTCACATCCACCAGCGCACTGATCGAGCGGATGCCGCTGCGCACGAGGCGCTGCTGCATCCAGTCCGGCGTCGGCGCCTTGGCGTTCACTCCGCGGATGATCCGGCCGCTGTAACGCGGGCAAGCTTCCGGCGCATCAAGAACGATCGCGCGCGTCTCGCCGTGAGACGGAGCCACGACTTCGCAGGCGGGCAGGCTGAGCGGACTGCCGGTTAAGGCCGCCACTTCACGGGCAATGCCGGAAAGGCTCAGGCAGTCGGCACGGTTCGGCGTTAACTTGATCGTGAACAGGGTGTCGTCAAGCTTGAGGTATTCCCGCAGATCGATACCGATCGGGGCGTCCTCCGGCAGCACCAGCAGGCCGCTGCTCTCATCCGAAAGACCGAGTTCCTTGGCAGAGCACAGCATGCCAAAGGATTCGACACCACGCAGCTTGGCCGCCTTGATGCCGAAACCAGCCAGGTCGGCGCCAACGAGGGCACATGGAATCCTGATTCCGACCGCGGCATTGGGGGCACCACAGACAATCTGCAGCAACTCGCCCTGCCCGGCATCCACCTTGCAGACACGCAGCTTGTCGGCATTCGGATGCTTTTCCGCCTCGACGATCTGCGCAACCACCACCTTGGAGAACACGGAGGCGACGCCGCCCTGCCCTTCCACTTCCAGCCCCGCCATGGTGAGCAAATGCCCCAGCGCGTCCGAATCAAGAGCCGGACTGACGAAACTGCGCAACCAGAGTTCTGAGAATTGCATGGCTTACCTGAATTGACCGAGGAAACGAAGATCGCCTTCGAAGAAGAGGCGCAGGTCGTTGACGCCATACCGCAGCATGGTCAGCCGGTCCGGCCCCATGCCGAAAGCAAAGCCGGTGTAGCGCTCGGGATCGATGCCGCCGAAACGCAACACGTTGGGGTGCATCATTCCGCAGCCCGCGATTTCCAGCCAGCGGCCCTTCAACGCGCCGCTCATGAAAGCCACGTCGATTTCGGCAGACGGCTCGGTGAACGGGAAGAAGGAGGGACGGAAGCGCACCTGCAGGTCGTCGCTTTCGAAGAAGCTGCGCAGAAAATCTGCAACCACGCCCTTGAGGTCGGCAAAGCTCACCGACTCGCCGATCCACACACCTTCGATCTGATGGAACATCGGCGAGTGGGTGGCATCGGAGTCGACGCGGTAGACGCGGCCCGGCGCAATCACGCGCAGCTCGGGCATCGTCTCGCGATCCTTGTAGGCCTCGACGTGGGCCTGCATGGCGCGGATCTGGACCGGGCTGGTGTGAGTGCGGAGCATCACACCATCGCCGTTTTCCAGATAGAAGGTATCGTGCATCGAACGGGCCGGGTGATTGGCCGGCGTGTTCAATGCAGTGAAATTGTAAAAGTCGGTCTCGATCTCGGGGCCTTCGGCCACATCGAAGCCGATGGAGCGGAAGAGCTGCTCGACACGCTCCAGGGTACGCACCACCGGGTGCAGGCCGCCGATACCGGCGCCACGACCAGGCAGGGTAACGTCCAGAGCCTCGGCTGCGAGCTGGGCTTCGAGAGCCGCCTGCTGTAGCGCGTCGCGACGGGCGGTCAACAACGCCTCAATGGCAGCCTTGGCCTTGTTGATCTCGGCGCCGACAGTCTTGCGGGCTTCCGGATCGAGTTTGCCGAGGCCCTTCAGCAGCTCGGTGAGAGAGCCGCCCTTGCCGAAATAACGCGCCTTGGCGGATTCCAGCGCGGCTCCGTCTGCAGCAGCGGCGAAATCAGCACCAGCCTCTGCGACGAGTTGATCGAGTTGATCCATTTTTTCAGTCTTATCCCGGGTTCAGGACAAAAAAAAGGAGGCCAGGCCTCCTTTTTTCGAGCGGCGTACGATTACGCAGCGAGTTTGGCCTTGGCTTGTTCGGCGAGCGCCGCGAAAGCGGGCTTGTCGAACACGGCCAGATCGGCCAGAACCTTGCGGTCCACTTCGATGGAAGCCTTCTTCAGGCCGTTCATGAAGCGGCTGTAGGTCAGACCGACTTCACGTGCAGCGGCGTTGATACGGGCGATCCACAGGGCACGGAACTGACGCTTGCGTTGACGACGGTCACGGTAGGCATATTGCCCGGCCTTCATCACCGCCTGCTTGGCGATCCGATATACGTTCTTGCGACGACCACGATAGCCCTTGGCTTGATCGAGGACTTTTTTGTGACGTGCACGTGCGGTTACACCGCGCTTAACTCTGGGCATTGCGTTCTCCTAATCAGGCGTAAGGCATCATGGCGCGGATGGACTTTTCGTCCGCAGCGTGAACGGCAGTCATGCCGCGCAGCTGGCGCTTGCTCTTGGTCGTCTTCTTGGTCAGGATGTGGCGCTTGAACGCCTGCGAACGCTTGATGCTACCGCTCGAGCGGATTTTGAACCGCTTGGCGGCCCCGCTCTTCGTCTTCATCTTGGGCATGAAGTACTCCAGCTTATGACATGGCCCCGGGTGGCTTCCGACTTCCGGAAACGCTTCAACAACCCGTCACCACTTGTTTCCGGCGGGCTATGCTGCCCGCCGTATTCCAGTGCCTTGCGACACCGGGAATTCCTAGTGCTTCTTTTTCGGCGCGATGACCATGATCATCTGGCGCCCTTCCATCTTGGGCATCTGCTCGACCTGGCCGATTTCTTCGAGGTCAGCCTTGACCCGTTCGAGCTGGCGCATGCCGAATTCCTGGTGAGCCATTTCACGACCGCGAAAACGCAGCGTCACTTTGGCCTTGTCACCCTCGGTCAGGAACTTGATGAGGTTGCGCAACTTGATCTGGTAGTCGTTCTCGTCGGTACCCGGACGAAGTTTGACTTCCTTGACCTGAATCTGCTTCTGCTTTTGCTTAGCTTCATGAGCCCGCTTGGCTTCTTCGTACTTGTATTTGCCGAAGTCCATCAAGCGACAAACTGGCGGCTTCGCCATCGGCGCGATCTCTACCAGATCGCAACCGGCTTCTTCAGCCGCTTCCAGTGCAGCACGCAGAGTAACGATGCCAATTTGCTCACCGTCCTCCCCCGTCAAACGCACTTCCGGCACACTGATTTCGCCGTTGATGCGCAGTTTTTTATCCTGAGCGATGGTTCAATTCTCCAAGAAAGCAAAAAATATCAGGCCGTGCCGGCAAACGCGGATATTTCACGTTGCCAACGCTCGACAATCGTATCGAGGGACATTTGACCGAGGTCTTGATTACCCCGGGCGCGCACGGCCACAACTTCAGCTGCCTTCTCCTTGTCACCAACGACCAGCAAGTAAGGCAGCTTACGTACGCTATGTTCGCGTATTTTATAAGTAATTTTCTCGTTGCGCAAATCCGCCTCGACGCGGAATCCGCGCGAGCGCAGCGTTTTGACCACTTCCGTCACATAATCGGCCTGCGCATCCGAGATATTCATCACCACGGCCTGCACCGGAGACAGCCACATGGGCAGCGCACCGGCGTGGTTCTCGATGAGAATGCCGATAAAACGCTCCAGCGACCCGAGAATCGCACGATGCAGCATCACCGGACGGCGGCGGGAATTATCTTCCGTCACATACTCGGCATCCAGCCGCTCGGGCAGCACGAAGTCGAGCTGCATCGTGCCGCACTGCCAGGAACGCCCAAGAGCGTCCTTGACGTGATACTCGATTTTCGGACCGTAGAAAGCGCCCTCACCGGGCAACTCTTCCCAGCCATGACCTGAAGCAGCGAGCGCCTCGCGCAACCCGCCTTCGGCCTTGTCCCAGACCTCGTCACTACCAGCACGCTTCTCCGGACGCAGGGAAAGCTTGACGGCCACATCGGTAAAACCGAAATCGCGATAGACGCGGGACAGCAGTTCGTTGAAGGCCGTGACCTCGGAGACGATCTGCTCTTCGGTACAGAAGATATGCGCGTCGTCCTGTACAAAGCCGCGCACCCGCATCAGGCCATGCAGCGCACCAGAGGGCTCGTTGCGGTGGCAGGAACCAAACTCGGCCAGACGCAAAGGCAGATCGCGATAGGAATGCAGACCGTGATTGTAGATCTGGACATGCCCCGGACAGTTCATCGGCTTGATCGCGTAGTCGCGCTTTTCCGATTCCGTGGTGAACATGTTGTCACGGTAGTTATCCCAATGCCCCGATCGCTCCCACAACTGGCGATCCATCACAAGCGGCGTCTTGACCTCATCGTAGCCCGCCGCCGTCAGCACACGGCGCATGTACTGCTCGATCTGCTGCCAGAGGGTCCAGCCCTTCGGGTGCCAGAAAACCATACCCGGCGCCTCATCCTGCAGATGGAAGAGATCGAGCTGCTTTCCGAGGCGGCGGTGATCGCGTTTTTCGGCCTCCTCAAGCATGTGCAGATAGGCTTCCTGATCTTCCTTCTTCGCCCAGGCCGTGCCGTAAATGCGCTGCAGCATTTCGTTCTTCGAGTCGCCACGCCAGTAGGCGCCGGCTACCTTCATCAGCTTGAAAACCTTGAGTTTTCCGGTAGAAGGGACGTGAGGTCCGCGACACAGATCGACGAAATCGCCCTCGCGATACAGGGATACATCCTGATCCTGCGGGATCGACGCAATGATCTCGGCCTTGTAATGCTCGCCAATGGATTTGAAGAACGCAACAGCCTCATCCCGCGGCAGCACGCTACGCTCGACCGGAATATCACGCTTGACCAGCTCGGCCATGCGCAGCTCGATTTTTTCGAGATCTTCGGGCGTAAAGGGACGCTTGTAGGAGAAGTCGTAGAAGAAGCCGTTTTCGATTACCGGTCCGATGGTGACCTGAGCATCCGGAAACAGCTCTTTTACCGCATAGGCCAAGAGGTGAGCCGTAGAGTGGCGGATAACCTCAAGACCCTCTGCATCCTTGTCGGTAACGATGGCGAGCGCCGTATCGTTTTCAATAAGGAAAGAAGTATCGACAAGCCTGCCTTCGACCTTGCCGGCAAGCGCAGCGCGAGCCAGGCCGGCACCGATGGAGGCAGCAACCTGGGCAATCGTCACGGGCTGCTCGAAACTGCGTACAGAACCGTCGGGCAAGGTGATATTGGGCATGATGACTCGCTTACGGAAAAAGCTGGGCAAAAAAAAAGCGCGGACGAGCCGCGCTTTTTCTTTTTTCTGGAAAACGCCTCACAGCAGACTCGGTCTTAATTAGCCTTGCTCGCTGCAAGTTCGAGACATCGTTTTCCTTCTTAGGTATGTGGTAGGCGCGATTGGACTCGAACCAACGACCCCCACCATGTCAAGGTGGTGCTCTAACCAGCTGAGCTACGCGCCTAAGAAGCCCGCATTATAGACGACCCAGAAAATCTGTCAACAACTACCTCTATTTATTTTCATCTGGCGCACTGACCGGCCACGCCGCAAGGAAGCGCTCCCAGTGGGCAGCCTCAAGGCGACCCAGCGTTTCCCGCACGAAAGCGATCTCGGCTTCGTACCCAGCCTTGTCGAGCACCCCACGCATCAACTGGAAACGCAGGAACACCAGGTAGGTATTCGCCACATCGGTTTCACAGTAATCACGAATTTCCGCGATACGGCCTTCACAGTAGCCCTTCCACACGGCCGATCCATCCATGCCGAGCTTGCCGGGAAACCCCATCAGCTTGGCGAGATCATCCAGCGGCGCGCTAGCCCGCGGCTGGTAGAGCGCCAGCAAGTCCATCAGGTCGAGATGTCGGGTGTGGTAACGCCCTATGTAGTTGTTCCACTTGAAATCACGGGAGTCGTTGTAATCCCCGTCGCCCAGATCCCAGTAGCGGGGCGCGCTGACGCCGTGCAACATGCCGCGGTAGTGCAGCACGGGCAGGTCAAAGCCACCTCCGTTCCATGACACCAGTTGCGGAGTGAATCTCTCGACGCCGTCGAAAAAGCGCTGAATGAGCTGGCCCTCGGCACAATCGGGCTCCGACAGCGAAAACACGCGAAACTGACTGGCGTCCCTCAGTGCGCAGGAAATCGTCACGACCCGCTGCAAATGATGAGGCAGGAAATCCGACCCGTTGGCGGCACGCCGCTGCTGAAAGGCGAACTCTGCCACCTCCTCGGGCGCAAGTTCCTCCGGCAGGCCGTGCAGCCTGCGAATACCCTCGACATCGGGAATCGTTTCGATATCAAAAACAAGCGTAGTGGCCATGCGGATCATCAGGCAGGAAAGACACCCGTAGACAGATAACGATCGCCCCGGTCACAAACGATGGAAACGATCACCGCGTTCTCGAGCTGCTCGGCCAGGCGCAGCGCCACGCACATGGCACCGCCCGAGGAAATTCCGGCAAAAATGCCTTCTTCACGTGCGAGGCGGCGAGTCATTTCCTCGGCATCGGCCTGCGATACGTATTCGAGCTGGTCGACCCGGGCGTTGTCATAGATGCTCGGCAGATAGGCCTCGGGCCATTTGCGGATACCGGGAATCTGAGATCCATCGGTAGGCTGGCAGCCAACGATGCGGATCGCCGGGTTTTTCTCTTTCAGATAGGCGGATACACCCATGATCGTGCCCGTCGTGCCCATGCTGCTGATGAAATGGGTCACTGTTCCGCCGGTCTGCTCCCAGATTTCCGGGCCGGTGCCTTCGAAGTGAGCCAGCGGATTGTCAGGGTTGGCGAACTGGTCGAGGATGACGCCGCGTCCTTCGTCGCGCATGCGCGAGGCCACGTCACGGGCGAGTTCCATGCCGCCCTCCTTCGGAGTCAGCACCAGCTCGGCACCAAACGCACTCATGCTCTGGCGGCGCTCGATGCTCTGATTTTCGGGCATCACAAGAATCATGCCGTAGCCGCGAATGGCGGCAGCCATGGCAAGGGCGATGCCGGTATTGCCGCTGGTCGCCTCGATGAGGGTCTGGCCAGGAGCGATCTCGCCGCGCGCCTCGGCACGCAGGATCATCGACAGGGCCGGACGATCCTTGACCGAACCGGCCGGATTGTTGCCTTCGAGCTTGGCGAGAATGACGTTATTACGTCCGGCAGCGATGCGCTTGAGCCGGACCAGCGGGGTCTGGCCCACGTAGTCTTCGAGAGTCTTGAATTCCATCATTCGATCCAGTGGAAAAATCGGGTTGGGGCGATCATACCGAATGCCTGTCAGGCGGACAGGGCAAACTGCGGCGCGCTCCGCGGGAACCGGAGCCGCCAAAAAGCAAAAAGGGACTCCCGCCGGAAGCCCCTGAAAACAGCCTGAGCGTTCGCCCGCTCAGGGTCGGCCGATGCTCAGGTAGCTCAGGCCCGCCTGCCTCGGCAGGGCCGGGTCGAAAATATTTCGACCGTCGAAAATCAGCGGGCTCTTGAGCTTGGCCTTGATGACATCGAAGTCGGGGCTGCGGAACTCCTTCCACTCGGTGACGATCACCAGCGCATCAGCGTTGTCGAGCGCCTGCATCGGGCGGTCGGCATAGGAGAGACGGGGCTCGTCGCCAAATATCCGGCGACTTTCCGTCATCGCCACCGGATCGTAGGCGGTAACGGTCGCTCCGCGCCGGAAAAGCTCGGCGATGATCACGCGGCTAGGCGCATCGCGCATGTCGTCGGTGTTCGGCTTGAACGCCAGCCCCCACAACGCAAAATGCTTGCCGCTCAGATCTTCACCAAAATGGGCCACGATCTTGTGCACCAGCACCAGCTTCTGGGCGTCATTGGCATCCTCGACCGCGTTGAGCACATGCAGCGCATGGCCCGCATCCGCACCGGTCTTGATCAGCGCCTTGACGTCTTTCGGGAAGCACGAGCCGCCGTAGCCGCAACCCGCATACAGGAAATGGTAGCCAATGCGCGGATCGCTGCCGATGCCCTGGCGCACCAGTTCAATATCGGCGCCGAGGTTTTCGGCCAGCAGCGCGAGCTCGTTCATGAAGCTGATCCGGGTGGCCAGCATCGCGTTGGCCGCGTACTTGGTCAGCTCGGCACTGCGCAGGTCCATGATCAGGAGCTTTTCGTGGTTACGCTGGAAAGGCGCGTACAAGGCCTTCATCAGAAAGATGGCCTGGTCGTCCTCGGCGCCCACGACGATGCGATCCGGGCGCATGAAATCGTCAACCGCCGCGCCCTCCTTGAGGAACTCGGGGTTCGACACAACGCTGTACGGAATCGCAGCACCGCGGGCATCGAGTTCAGCCTGCACCGCAGCCTTGACCTTGTCGGCAGTTCCGACCGGCACGGTGCTCTTGTCGACGATCACCTTGTAGTCGGTCATGTGACGGCCGATGGCCCTGGCGGCCGACAGTACGTACTTCAGGTCGGCCGAGCCGTCCTCGTCGGGTGGCGTGCCGACAGCAATGAACTGGATCGTGCCGAACTGAACGGCCTCCTGAACATCGGTCGTGAAATGCAGACGTCCGCCGGCAACGTTGCGGGCCACAACCTGATCCAGGCCCGGCTCGTGGATCGGAATACCGCCTTCCTTGAGAATGCGGATTTTTTCCGGATCCAGATCAAGGCAAAGCACGTCGTTGCCCATTTCAGCGAGACAGGCGCCGGATACCAAACCCACATAACCCGTACCGACCACGGTGATTTTCATATGCTCATTCCCGAGATGAATCTAGATAACCGCGCCACAAACTGGCAGCTTGCGCGAAAGAGGAGCCCTTCCGCAATAACCCCGCCCAAGATCAGGGGGAGAGATCGAACTCTTCGGTGCGCCTTGGAGGATAGGTTTCCCATCCGCCACAGGCCGGGCAGCGCCAGTAGAACTGCCGCGCCTTGAAACCACAGGCATCGCAACGATAGCGCGCAACGCGACGCGTATGCCCGTGCACCAGCCCTTTCACCAGCTCGATATCGTTACGCTGCGCCACCGGCGCCGTCAACAGCGCAGCCTCCAGCAACTTGTCGAGCCCCAGCAGGGTTGGGTTGCGACGCAACTCGTCGCGCACGAGCTGATAGGCAGCCTGGGGGCCTTCTTTTTGCAATTCCCACTGGAACAGGGCATCGAGAAGATCCAGCGAAGCGTACTGTTCAAGATAGCTGCGCAGGAGTTGCATGCCCTGCTCCAGCTGATCCAGGCGCCTGTACGCATCCATGAGCCGCTCGGCGACGAGGGCGAGATACACCGGATTCTGACTCTCGACCCTTTTCCAGGCATCGAGCGCAGCCTGATCATCGCCGCGGGCTGCATGCAGATCGCCCAGCAACATGCTCGCGCGAACCGACTTTCGGTTCATTTCAAGGGCCCGTGTGATGCTGCTGAGCGCATCGTCGAATCGGGAGTTCGCGATATCAGCGCTGGCCAGTTCGCAGTGGAAATTGGAGACTTCCTTTTCCCAGAGAACACCTTCGTGAGGCAGCGCCTCGGCGATCTCGATGGCCTTCCGCCAATCCTTTTCCTGCTGGTAGATGTCGAGCAGGTTCTTTAGGGCGAAATCGTTCAGACGGGTATCGCGCAACTTGAGGAACACCGCTTCGGCACGATCCAGCAAGCCCGCCTTGAGGAAATCCAGGCCAAGCTCCGACAGCGCGTGCTGGCGCTGATCGTCCGACAGGTCGTTGCGGTCAACCAGGTTCTGGTGCATGCGGATCGCCCTGTCCGTTTCACCCCGTCGGCGAAACAGGCTTCCCAGCGCGAAATGCAGCTCGACGGTCTGATTGTCGATCTTTACCGCCTCGATGAAGGCGTCGATGGCCTTGTCGGGCTGCTCGTTGAGCAAAAAATTGAGGCCGGTCAGATAGGTCCGCGGCAACGCACGGGACTCCTTGACCAGATGCTTGATATCAACGCGCGCCGCCAGCCAGCCCAGCACGAAAAAAAGCGGAAAAGCCAGTAACCACCAGAGTTCGAATTCCATGGAGTCAGTAGCTCTCCGGCAGATCGGGCCCGTGGGCCAGGGGAAGCGGATTCTGCCTGTCGGACTTGGTACCTTCTTCGTTCTTCCCTCTTAACTGACCAATCTCGCGATGTTGGCGATACAGGGTGGCGAGCGTTGCCGTCACACCGATGAGAACCCCCACCACAACGAACAACAGGATCACCAGCACAAGCGGCACATGCCACTGCGCGCCAAAGAAGAAACGCAGAACGACAACGTCGTCATTCTTGACGGCGAATCCGAACAGCAGCAGGAAGAGGAAGAGTCGGAAGACCCAGATGAGTGCGCGCATTCTGAAATTATCCCCGACACGGACAAAAAAAAGAAGGCGGCTTGCGCCGCCTTCGTGATCGAGCTGAAAGACTCCGGATGACTCCGGCCCATGAACTGAGACGGGGATCACCCCATCATGTCCACGCGCTCCCGCAACTCCTTGCCCGCCTTGAAATGCGGAACATATTTTTCCGGAACCTGCACCTTTTCGCCGGACTTGGGATTTCGCCCAACCCGGGGCGGGCGGTAATTCAAGGCAAAGCTGCCAAAGCCGCGGATCTCGATACGATCACCCCGCGACAGGGCGTCGGTCATCGCATCGAGAATCATCTTGACCGCGAATTCGGCGTCCTTCGCGACCAGCTGGGGAAACCGCTCCGCCAGCCGGGCGATGAGCTCCGACTTGGTCATGCCCGAGCCGCTTACTTCTGCTCGTTCAGCTTGGCCTTCAGCAGCGCACCGAGGTTGGTGGTGCCGCTGGCAGCGGAAGAGCTGTCAGACGCCAGCTTGGTCATCGCTTCATTCTGCTCGACCTGATCCTTGGCACGGATCGACAGATTGATGCCGCGGGTCTTGCGATCCACGTTGACGATCAGGGCTTCGACTTCTTCACCGACCTTCAACAGCAGGGAGAGATCATCGACGCGATCGCGGGAGAACTCGGAAGCGCGCAGGTAGCCTTCGACATCGTTGTTCAGGCCGATCACGGCGCCACGGGCATCCACGGTCTTCACGGTGCCGTTGACAAGGGTGTTCTTGTCGTGGGTAGCGATGAAGTTGGTGAAGGGATCGCCATCGAGTTGCTTGATGCCGAGGGAGATACGCTCCTTCTCGACGTCGATGTTCAGCACAACGGCTTCGACTTCGTCACCCTTCTTGTACTGGCGGACGGCTTCTTCGCCGGTCAGCGACCAGGACAGGTCAGACAGATGCACCAGACCGTCGATACCACCTTCCAGACCGATGAAGACGCCAAAGTCGGTCAGGGACTTGATCTGACCACGGACCTTGTCACCCTTCTTGTGGTTGATGGCGAAATCGTCCCACGGGTTGGACATGCACTGCTTCATGCCCAAGGAGATGCGGCGGCGGTCTTCGTCGATTTCGAGAATCATCACTTCGACTTCGTCGCCCAGCTGGACAACCTTGGTCGGGTGGATGTTCTTGTTGGTCCAGTCCATTTCGGAAACGTGGACCAGGCCTTCGATGCCCTGCTCGACTTCAACGAATGCGCCGTAGTCGGTAATGTTGGTCACCTTGCCGAACAGGCGGGTGCCCTGCGGGTAACGACGGGAGATGCCCACCCACGGATCTTCGCCCAGCTGCTTGAGGCCGAGGGAGACGCGGTTCTTCTCTTGATCGAACTTGAGCACTTTGGCTTCGAGTTCATCGCCAACCGACAGCACTTCCGACGGGTGACGCACGCGACGCCAGGCCAGGTCGGTGATGTGCAGCAGGCCGTCGATGCCGCCGAGGTCCACGAATGCGCCGTAGTCGGTGATGTTCTTGACGATACCCTTGACGACAGTGCCTTCCTTGAGGGTTTCGAGGAGCTTCTGACGCTCTTCACCCATGGAAGCTTCGAGCACTGCACGACGGGACACGACCACGTTGTTGCGCTTGCGGTCGAGCTTGATGACGCGGAATTCGAATTCCTTGCCTTCGAACGGGGTGGTGTCCTTGACCGGACGCATATCCACCAGCGAACCCGGCAGGAAGGCACGGATGCCGTTAACCATGACCGTCAGGCCACCCTTGACCTTGCCGGTGATCATGCCCTTGACGAGGATCGCGTCGTTCAGCGCCTTGTCGAGGTCGTTCCAGGCGGCGATGCGCTTGGCCTTGTCGCGGGACAGGCGGGTTTCGCCGTAGCCGTCTTCGAGCTGCTCGATGGCAACCTGAACGTAGTCGCCGATATCGACGGTCAGCTCGCCGCGATCGCCGCGAAACTCTTCGAGGGGGATATAGCTCTCGGACTTGAGGCCGGCGTTAACGACGACGAAGTTTTGGTCAATCCGCACGACTTCGGCGGTGATCACCTCACCGGCACGCATCTCCTGACGACTGAGGGATTCCTCAAACAGGGCGGCAAAACTTTCCTCGAAGGAAACAGGGGTGGCAGTGGACATATGGAAAAAAGAACCTTACAACCGTCGCGAAACGGCTCCTGGTTGAAAAACCTTCCGCACCCGGGCGGGCTGCGGAAGAGGTTATTTTACGAAGGCGGCTGCCTGCCCGATGACGAAATCGACCGCTTGCTGGATCGTCATTCCGGAGGTATCGAGTAGCGCCGCATCCTCGCGTTGCTTCAAAGGAGCGACTGCGCGCTGGGAATCCCGGGCATCGCGATCGCGTAAATCCTTAAGAAGCTCATCCATGTTAGCAGCCATTCCTTTATCGATCAACTGCTTATAACGCCGTTCGGCACGTGCGTCGACCGACGCGGTGAGGAATATCTTGACCGGCGTATCCGGGAAGATGACCGACCCCATGTCGCGCCCCTCGGCGACGAGGCCACGGCCTTGCCGATAGGCGCGCTGGCGCCAGAACAGCGCCTCCCGCACGGCCGGCAGCACAGCCACCCTGGAAGCGCCGACCGAGCATTCCTCGCTGCGGATTGCGTCGGTCACGTCCTCTTCACCCAGGAAAATCCGTTCGTCGTCGAAGCGTGCCGGCAGCGCAGCCGCGAGAGCCGCAAGACGTGCTTCATCATCGAGGGCAATACCCTGACGCAAACCGGCCAGCGCGACAAGGCGATACAGCGAGCCACTGTCAAGGTATTCGAAACCCAGGATTGCCGCGGCACGGGCGGCCACGGTTCCCTTCCCGGACGCAGAAGGGCCGTCGATCGCGACAACCGGCACCGGCGTCGTGATGCCGGCAAAAGTGGCGAAGTATTCGGGGAAGGTCTTGTTCACGCACTGCGGATCGTTGATGCGCACATATGGCCCGCCCAGCGTCACCAGCGAGAAGCACATCGCGACGCGGTGATCCTCATAGGTGTCGATCACCGCAGAATTCAGCCGCGCCGGCGGCGTCACCTTCAGGCTTTCGGGGAATTCCTCGACCATCGCACCGAGCTTTCGCAGCTCGGTCGCCATTGCGGCGATGCGGTCGGTTTCCTTGACGCGCCAGCTTCCGATGTTGCGCAGGGTGCTCGGACCATCGGCAAACAGCGCAGCCACGGCGAGGGTCATTGCTGCATCGGGAATGTGGTTGAGATCGAGATCGAAGGCCTTGAGCTTGCCGGATGCCGGCGCACGGGCTTCGATCCAGTCGTCGCCCCAGCTGATTTGTGCGCCCATCGTGGCCAGCGCATCGGCAAACTTGACGTCGCCCTGGATGCTCCGCCTGCCAGCCCCGACG
Source organism: Zoogloea sp. (assembly GCF_030157465.1). Lineage (GTDB taxonomy): Bacteria > Pseudomonadota > Gammaproteobacteria > Burkholderiales > Rhodocyclaceae > Zoogloea. Next base: position 29,954 of record NZ_JAOAUU010000036.1, on the reverse strand, counting down.
ACCCGCACCGGGCCTCCACCAAGGGCGCCGGCCGCTAGAAAGTAGCTGGCGGTAGACGCATCACCCTCGACGACGATGCGTCCTGGCGAAACGTAGCGCTGGCCTGGCTGCACAATGAAACGGCTCCAGCCTTCGCGCTGGACGATGACTCCGAAGCGCTCCATCAGGTTGAGGGTGATCTCGACGTAGGGACGGCTGATCAGCTCGCCCTCGACATCGATAACCAGCGCCTTGTCGCGGGCCACCAGCGGCGCAGCCTGGAGGAGCCCGGTCAGGAACTGGCTGGAGACGCTGCCCCGCACGCTGACCCGCTCGGCACCGAGCAGCGCCGGCTTGAGCGCCAGCGGCGGATAGCCTTCCTGGCCAAGCCACTCGACCGACGCGCCAAGCTGCTTGAGGCCGTCGACAAGATCACCGATTGGCCGCTCATGCATCCGCGGCACACCGGAGAGCGTTACCTTCGCAGCCGGATCGTCGCAGCCGGACAGGCTGGCCACGATGGCTGGCACCAGCGTGCGGATGCTGAGGCCCGAGTTGCCGACAAAGATGTCTGCCACGAGCTGCGGAAAACGCCCGCCGCAACCGGAAACACGCAGCGCATCGCCCTCCTCCGTGACCTTGACGCCGAGCGCAGCGATTGCGTTTTTCATCACGCGGGTATCGTCGGACTCGAGCAGTGCTTCGACAAGCGTGTCGCCGTCGGCGAGGGCGGCCAGCAGCAGCACGCGGTTGGAAATGCTCTTGGAGCCAGGCAGGCGCACCGTCCCGGCGGCCTTCCGCATCGGCGTCAGATCGATGAATTCCATGAAAATTCCTTGTTTCAGAGACGGCAATGAAATGCCGGCGCGCAGACCTTGCTGCACACCGCGCAGGTGTTCAGGACGGCTACTCGCCCGAGGGTGAGGCCGGGAAGGCCTTGTCGGCCCAGGTGTTGCGTGCCCGGCTGGCCTCATCGAAAACGGCTTCGAGGGCCGGACCATCGCCCTCAACGAGAAGCGCCCGCAAATAGGCCAGTTCGGACAGATAGGCGTCCAGTTCGGCAAGCAGGGAATGCCGGTTGGCGACACAGATGTCGCGCCACATTTCGGGGTGGCTGCCGGCGACCCGGGTGAAATCACGAAAGCCGCTCGCCGCGTAGCTGAAAAGCTGTTCGGCGTTGGCGCGCCCGGCGAGATCATGGACCAGGCCAAAAGCCAGCAGGTGTGGCAAATGGCTTACCGCGGCAAACACCCGGTCGTGCTCCTGCGGGCTCATTTCGTGAAGCACTGCCCCACAGGCCGCCCACACTTCACGCACCCTGGCGACGGAGGCCGGATCGTTTTCGGGAAGTGGCGTGATCACCACCTTGCGGCTCTGGTAAAGATCGGCACGGGCGGCTGTCGGCCCGCTTTTCTCGGCGCCGGCAATCGGATGCGCCGGCACGACATTCGCAAGCTGTGCGCCAAAGTGACGGTAAACCGCTTCAATCACGTCGCGCTTGGTGCTGCCCGCATCGGTAACGATGGTGTCCGGGCCGAGATGGGGAGCGATCGCTGCCGCCACCGCATCCATCTGACCGACCGGCATGGCGAGAAGAACAAGCTCGGCACCGTCGAGGGCGCCAGCCCAGTCGGTGGAAACCTCGTCGATCACGCCGAGTTGCAGGGCTGCATCCAGGGGCTCCGGACGGCGGCCGACGCCCACGATGCGATTGACCAATCCGGCCCGGCGCAGGGCAAGGGCGAAGGAGCCGCCGATCAGGCCGACACCGCAGACAACCAGCTTGTCGATCTTCTTCACGCCCGGCTCCGCTCAGGTCAAGGCATCGGGAAGGGCTTCGAGGAAGCGAGCGTTCTCGCTTTCGAGGCCGATCGAAACTCGCAGCCACTCGGGCATGCCGTATGCGGCGATGGGGCGCACGATGACGCCCTGCCGCAGCAGGCGCAGATTGACGTCGGCACCATCGCCCACCTTGAAGGTGACGAAATTGCCCGCGGACGGAATCCAGTCGAGACCGAGACGCCGGAAGCCTTCGGTCAGCTGCACCATGCCGTCACGGTTGAGTTCGTAGCTGCGCTGCAAGAACTCGTCGTCGAACAGGGCCGCAGCAGCAGCCGCCAGGCCCACGCTGCACACGTTGAACGGCTGACGCACCCGGTTCAGCAGGTCGATGACTTCCGGGCTGCCCAGGCCGTAACCCACCCGCAGGCCGGCAAGGCCATAGGCCTTCGAGAAGGTGCGACTGACCAGCAAATTGGGGAAACGCGTGATCCAGGCAACGGCGTCGTAGCGCTGGTCCGGCGCCAGGTATTCGGTATAGGCCTCGTCGAGGACGACCAGCACGTGCTCCGGCACGCGGGCCAGGAAGGCTTCGAGTGCGTGGCCAGGCACGAAGGTGCCGGTCGGGTTGTTCGGGTTGGCGATAAAAACGACGCGGGTGGCGGGGGTGATCGCCGCCAGCATGGCGTCTAGATCATGGCCGAAATTCTTTGCCGGCACTTCGATGCCACGGGCACCCGCGGCCTGGGTTGCCAGAGGGTAAACGGCGAAAGCGTGCTGCGCGAACACAGCCTCGCGCTCGGGCCCGAGCAAGGCACCGGCAACCATTTCCAGAATGTCGTTGGAGCCGTTGCCGAGCACGATCTGGTTGAGCTCGACGCCATAGCGGCGACGCAGTGCATCCTTCAGCTCGAAACCGTTGCCATCCGGGTAGCGGGCGATGTCGGCCAGCGCCGCGTACATCGCGGCACGGGTTTTTTCGCCGACGCCGAGCGGATTTTCATTGGAAGCCAGCTTGACGATGGACTCTTCCGCCAGCCCCATTTCGCGGGCCAGTTCGGAAATCGGCTTGCCGGGCTGGTAGGGAGAAATCGCCCGGATGTGGGCAGGTGCCAGATCACACAAACGCATTGATGACTCCTGGGGACAATCAGTAAACAGCCTGGGGGTAGGAACCCAGGACTTTCAGGAAGGCGGCGCGAGAGGCCAGCGCATCAAGAGCTGCCTTTACGGCCGGGTCGTCCCGGTGGCCCTCGACGTCCACGTAAAAAACGTATTCCCAGAGAGCCGCGCGAGCCGGGCGGGACTCCAGGCGGTTCATCGACACGCCGGCGTCGGCAAAGGGCGCCAGCAATTCGTGCACTGCGCCCGGGCGGTTGGAAGCCGACATGATCAGCGAGGTCTTGTCGACGCCCGAACGGCCCGCATCGTGGCGGGCGATGACGACGAAGCGGGTCGTGTTGTTGGGCTCGTCTTCGATGCTTTCGACGAGGCGCGGCAGGTCGTAACGCTCTGAGGCGGCCTCGCCAGCGATCGCCGCGGTTCCGGGCTCGATGGACGCCAGCCGGGCGGCCTCGGCGTTGCTGCCGACGGAAATCCGTGCCACGCCGGGCAGCGAGCGGTTGAGCCACTCGTGGCACTGGGCCAGGGACTGGGCGTGGGAATAAACCCGGGTAATGCCCGCAAGACTGGTTTCGCGGGTCATCAGGTGCTGATGGATGCGCAGCACGACTTCACCGCAGATCTTGAGCGGCGAACCGAAGAGCAGATCCAGCGTGCGGCCAACGGCGCCTTCGGTGGAGTTCTCGACCGGAACAACGCCGTATTGGGCATGGCCGGCCTCAACCTCGCGAAAGACGTCGTCGATCGAGCCCTGCGGCGCGAGGCGCGCGGCATGACCGAAATGCTTGACCGCCGCGCTCTCGGAAAAAGTCCCGAGGGGGCCGAGGAAGGCTACGCCCAACGGGTTTTCCAGCGACAGGCACGCCGACATCACTTCACGGAAGAAGAACGTGACGCTTTCGTCTGGCAGCGGGCCCGCGTTCAGGCTCTGGACCCGGCGCAGCACCTGGGCCTCGCGCTCGGGACGATAAACCTGCCCTGCCTCGCCGTAGCGGGCCTTGATTTCACCCACGTGCTGGGCACATTTGGCCCGCTCATTGAGCAGCGCCAGCATCTGTGCATCGATGGCGTCGATCTCGTCGCGGACCACGCCCAGTTCCTGCAGCATCCCCTCGTTCATGCCTTCTCCTGAAATTGCGACGCTCACGCCTTGCGCGCAGCGAAATCCTGCATCAGCTCGACCAGCGCAGCCACACCTTCCAGCGACATGGCGTTGTAGATCGACGCACGCATGCCGCCCACCGACTTGTGACCCTTGAGGCCGGCCAGCCGACGCGCTGCAGCCTCGGCCAGGAAGTCTGCATCCAGCGCCGGGTTTTCCAGCGTGAAGGGCACGTTCATGCGCGAGCGACAGCCCTGCTCCACCGGATTGCGGTAGAAGCCGCCACTGCTCTCGATGGCGTCGTAGAGCAGCGTGGCCTTGGCGATATTGGCCGCTTCGACCGCCGCCAGGCCACCTTGGGCCTTGAGGTGCTTGAAGACCAGCCCGGCCAGATAGATTCCGAAGGTGGGCGGGGTATTGAGCATCGAGCCGTGCTCGGCCATGACGCTGAAATCCATCACCGAGGGCGTACTCGGCAAGGCCTTGCCCAGCAGGTCTTCACGCACGATCACGATGACGAGCCCTGCCGGACCGATGTTCTTCTGGGCACCGGCGTAGATCAGGCCATAGCGCGAAACATCCATCGGGCGCGACAGGACGTGGGAACTCATGTCGGCGACCAGCGGCACGCCTGCCGGCACGTCCGGCAGGTCGAACATCTCGACACCGTGGATGGTTTCGTTGGTGCAGATGTGCGCGTAGGCAGCCTGCGGGTCGAATTGCAGTTCGCCGGCGGCGGGCACGCAGGTGAACTTGCCGGACTCCGTCGTGCCGGCCAGGCGAACGCCGCCGATGCGCTGCGCTTCCTTGTAGGCCTTTTTCGACCACGAACCCGTGACGACATAATCGGCCGAGCGACCGGCCAGCAGGTTCATCGGGATCTGCGCGAACTGCTGCGTCGCCCCGCCCTGCAGGAAGAGCACCTTGTAATTCGACGGGATGCCCATCAGATCACGCAGATCGGCTTCCGCCTCCTCGATGACCCCGGTGAAATCCTTGCCCCGGTGGCTCATCTCCATGATGCTCATGCCGCAACCGTGCCAGTCGAGCAGTTCATCGCGGGCCTGTTCCAGCACTGCGGTGGGCAACACGGCCGGACCGGCCGAGAAATTGAAAATGCGCATTGTCTAAATCCTTCCTGCGTCAATCCGTTCAGACTTCGGGCTGAGTGCCTTCGTCACTCGCCTCGTCGTGGCCGGCATCCTGCTCGTCCTCTTCACCTTCCAGAATCTTCTGCACGCCGGACAGCACGCTGCCCTCGTCCACCGAGATCAGCGTGACGCCCTGCGTTGCACGGCCCATCTCGCGAATCTCGGAAACCCGGGTACGCACCAGCACGCCGCCCGTGGTGATCAGCATGATCTGGTCTTTCTCGGTGACCAGCGTGGCGGCGACCACCTTGCCGTTGCGATCCGATGTCTGGATCGCGATCATGCCCTTGGTGCCGCGGCCGTGGCGGGTGTATTCGGCAATCGGCGTGCGCTTGCCGAAGCCGTTCTGGGTCGCGGTGAGGACGCTCTGCTCCTCGTCGCTGGCCACCAGCATGGCGATGACGGTCTGACCGTCCTCGAGCATCATGCCGCGCACGCCGCGGGCCTGACGGCCCATCGGACGCACGTCGTTCTCGCTGAAGCGCACGGCCTTGCCGGCGTCGGAGAACATCATCACGTCGTGCTGACCGTCGGTGATCGCAACGCCGACCAGGTAATCGCCATCATCGAGGCCGACGGCGATGATGCCGGCCTTGCGGGGATTGGAGAAATCAGTGAGCGGGGTCTTCTTGACCGTGCCCTGGGCCGTCGCCATGAAGACGAAATGGCCTTCGTCGAACTCCTTGACCGGCAGCACCGCGGTGATCTTCTCGCCTTCGAGCAGCGGGAAGAGATTGACGATCGGGCGGCCGCGGGAATTGCGGGTGCCTTCCGGCACTTCATACACCTTGAGCCAGTACAGCCGGCCGCGGTTCGAGAAGCACAGGATGTGATCGTGGGTGTTGGCCACGAAAAGCTGGTCGACGAAATCGTCATCCTTGACCGCAGCCGCCTGCTTGCCGCGGCCGCCGCGCTTCTGGGCACGGTAGTCGGTGAGCGGCTGGCGCTTGAAATAGCCGGTGTGGGACAGGGTTACAACCATGTCCTGCGGCGTGATCAGGTCTTCGATGTTGATATCGGCGGTGTTCATCACCACCTCGGAGCGCCGCGGGTCGCCAAACTGCTGCTTGATGAGCGCCAGTTCGTCACCAATGATTGCGGTGATGCGCTCGGGGCGGGCGAGGATGTCGAGCAGGTCGGCGATCACGTCCATCACCTCGCGGTACTCGGCGACGATCTTGTCCTGCTCGAGGCCGGTAAGGCGCTGCAGGCGCAGTTCGAGAATGGCCTGGGCCTGGGCGTCGGAAAGACGATAGCCCTGTGCCGACAAGCCGAATTCCGGCGCCAGCCCGTCCGGGCGGTAGCTGTCGGCCACCGCACGTGAAAGCATTTCCTCGACCAGCGCCGAGCGCCACTGGCGGGCCATCAGGCCACGCTTGGCTTCCGGCGGCGTCGGAGCGGCCTTGATGAGAGCGATGATCTCGTCCACATTGGACAGCGCAACCGCCAGGCCTTCGAGGATGTGGCCACGCTCGCGGGCCTTGCGCAGTTCGAAGACGGTGCGGCGGGTGACGACCTCACGCCGGTGGGCGAGGAAGCAATCGAGCATCTGGCGCAGGTTGAGGAGGCGCGGCCGGCCGTCCACCAGCGCCACCATGTTCATGCCGAAGGTGTCCTGAAGCTGCGTTTGCTTGAACAGGTTGTTCAACACAACATCGGGCATTTCGTTGCGCTTGAGCTCGAGCACCATGCGCATGCCGGATTTGTCCGACTCGTCGCGGATGTCGCTGATGCCCTCGATTTTCTTTTCGTTGACCAGCTCGGCGATCTTCTCGATCAGCGTCTTCTTGTTAACCTGGTACGGCAGCTCATCGACGATGATCGCCTGGCGATCGCCCTTGCCGATGTCCTCGAAGTGGGTGCGCGCGCGCATCACCACCCGGCCACGGCCGGTGCGGTAGCCCTCCTGGACGCCGGACAGGCCATAGATCAGCGCCGCAGTCGGGAAGTCTGGCGCCGGCACGATCTTGATCAGTTCGTCGATGGAAACATCCGGCTCCTGCAGCAGACGCAGGCAGGCGTCGACGACTTCGGTCAGGTTGTGGGGCGGGATGTTGGTCGCCATGCCCACCGCGATGCCGCCCGATCCATTGATCAGCAGGTTCGGGATGCGTGCCGGCAGAACCAGCGGTTCCTTCTCGGAGCCGTCGTAGTTGGGCCCGAAATCGACGGTTTCCTTCTCGATATCGGCCAGCAGCTCATGGCCGATCTTGGCCATGCGGATTTCGGTATAACGCATGGCGGCCGCGCTATCGCCGTCCACCGAACCGAAGTTGCCCTGGCCATCCACCAGCATGTAGCGCAGGGAAAAATCCTGGGCCATGCGCACGATGGTGTCATACACGGACTGGTCGCCGTGGGGGTGGTACTTACCGATAACGTCACCGACGATACGGGCAGACTTCTTGTAAGCCTTGTTCCAGTCGTTGCCCAGCTCGTGCATCGCAAAAAGCACGCGCCGGTGCACCGGCTTGAGGCCGTCACGCACATCCGGCAGGGCCCGCCCGACGATCACGCTCATGGCGTAATCCAGGTAGGCGTGGCGCATCTCGTCTTCGAGGCTGATGGGTATGGTTTCTTTGGCGAACGGGATCATGGCACCGCGAGGAATCGACTATTCGTCGAAAAGACGAAAAGGAGCGAGTTTAGCACGCCGCCGATACCCGATTTCGGCTTGCATCACCCCGGAAACTCACGCTGCACTGCCAGCATGCGTTGTGATCAGCGGTCGTCGTGTGATTTAATCGCGCCGCACGACCGATTACGAGACGGGCGCCGGAAACGCGCCATTTCATAGAGGAAGATCTTCATGAACACCGCCAAATTCCGCCTGACCGCCGCTGCCCTGCTGATGCTTGCCAGCGTCGGCGCAACGGCCCAATCCAAGGACATCGTCGTCGACCCGAAAGGCGACGTCCCCTATGTGATCGACCAACGCAACACCGTCGTCAAGAGCGGTGCCGACCTTTGCTGGCGCACCGGCACCTGGACCCCGGGCGCCGCCACCGACACCAAGGCCGGTGAAGTGCCGGTCGCCTGCGAATGCGACAAGGATGTCGTCGGCGCCGACAAGTGCGCCCCAGCCTCCGCGCGCGCCGTTGCCGCAGCCCCGGCTGCAGCCCCCGCCCCCGCGGCAGCTGCCAGCAAATGTGATTTCAGCGTTACCCTGGCTGCCGACAGCACCTTCGCCTTCAACAAGGCCGTGCTCACCAAGTCTGCCAGAGCCAACCTCGACAACGCCGTGATCGGCAAGCTCGGCACCTGTGCCGCAGTGACCTCGGTGATCATCACCGGCCACACCGATCGCCTCGGCTCCCAGTCGTACAACCAGAAACTCTCCGAAAAGCGCGCAAGCGCCGTCCAATCCTACCTGACCGGCAAGGGCGTGAAGGCTGACGTGATCGACACCATGGGTGCCGGCAAGACCCAGCCGATCAAGAGCTGTGACGACAAGCTCGGCCGCAAGGCACTGATCGAATGCCTCGCCCCGAACCGACGCGTCACCGTAGACGTCAAGGGCCCGGCCAGGTAATACGCTGGCCATACACCCGCACACGCCTCCAGAACCCCGCCGCAAGCGGGGTTTTTTCTGCCTCCGACGAGAAACACCATGATGCCCACACCGGTCGATCTGCTCATCGAAGCGCGCTGGATCATTCCGGTCGAGCCGGACGACACCACGCTGGAACATCACGCGATCGCCGTAGAGCGCGGAAAAATCGTGGCCATCCTGCCACTCGCGGACGCCCGCGCGCGCTTCACGGCCGCAAAAACGGTAAGCCTGCCCGAACACATCCTCATTCCCGGCCTAATCAACCTGCACTGCCACGCCGCCATGACACTGATGCGCGGCCTCGCTGACGATCTGCCCCTGATGCGCTGGCTCCAGGAAGCCATCTGGCCCACCGAGGCCCGCCACGCATCCCACGCCTTCGTACGTGACGGCAGTTTGCTGGCCGGCGCCGAAATGCTGCGTGGCGGCATCACCACCTGCAACGACATGTACTTCTTCCCGGAGGCCACTGCAGAAGCCTTCGACCGCCTGGGCCTCCGCGCGGTGCTCGGAATGACAGTCCTTGAATTCCCGTCGCAATACGCCGCTGACGCCGACGATTACCTGCGCAAAGGCCTCGCCACCCACGACGCCTGGCGCGACCACCCGCTTATTCGCTTCGCCCTCGCGCCTCACGCGCCCTACACGGTCTCGAACACAAGCTTCGAACGCATTGGCGCCCTCGCCGACGAACTCGAACTGCCAATCCACATCCACCTTCACGAAACCGCCGGCGAGATCGCCGACAGCCTGCGGGATTTCGGCCAGCGCCCGATCACCCGCATGGAGAGCCTCGGCATCCTCGGTCCGAATCTGATCGGCGTTCACGCCGTCCACCTCACACCGGAAGACATGGAGCGCCTCGCCCTGCACCAGTGCGCCATCGCCCACTGCCCCACTTCCAACATGAAACTCGCCAGCGGCGCGGCGCCCAGCACCCGGCTTCTCGACCACGGACTGGCGGTCGGCCTCGGCAGCGACGGCGCCGCCAGCAACAACCGGCTCGACCTCTTCCGCGAAATGCATCAAGCCAGCCTGCTCGCAAAACTCTCTACCGGCGACGCTTCGGCCCTGCCCGCCCGCCAGGCGCTGCGCATGGCCACCCTCAACGGTGCCCGCGCCCTTGGCCTCGACAAGGAAATCGGTTCCCTCCTGCCCGGCAAGGCGGCCGACATCTGCGCCATCCGCATCAACGACCCCGATGAACTCCCCTGCTTCGACCCCGTCTCGCACGTGGTATACGTATTAGGCAGACATGCCGTATCGGACGTCTGGGTCGATGGACAGCAGCGCATGGAGCATGGGAAACTGTTGCAAATAACCAACACGGAGCTATTGGGCATTGCCCGCCTATGGCAAAATAGATTCCGCCAATGAATTGGATATGCTGCCTGAGTTCATAGTGTTCTCCGGCGACATGGATGAATCTTCCGGTTCTACCCCTTTGCCTTGCGACGAGGAAAACGATGATCAAACAAGCCAAAAAACAACTGCTGATGGCTGCCGCAATGGCTACCCTCGGCCTGACCGCCTCCGCCAGCTTCGCCAAAGACGTCGTCGTCGATGCGAAAGGCGAAGTGCCTTACGTGATCGATGCACGCAATGTCGTTGCACGCAGCGGTTTTGACCTCTGCTGGCGTACCGGCTACTGGACCCCTGCGGCCGCCGCCAACACCATGGCTGGCGAACTGCCGGTCGGCTGCGAGTGCGACAAGGACGTCGTACCCCAGGAAAAATGCGTAGCCGCCGCTGCCCCGGCCGCTGGCTCCAAGGCCGCCGCTCCCGCGGCTGTTGCCCCGGTTGCTGAAAAGGTCAAGCTGGCTGCCGACGCCCTCTTCGAATTCGACAAGGCTGTCCTGCTGCCCGCCGGCAAGTCCAAGCTGGACGACCTGGCTGCCAAGGCCAAGAACGTCAAGCTGGAAGTCATTCTGGCCGTTGGCCACACCGACCGCATCGGTGGCGACGCCTACAACCAGAAGCTGTCTGAAAAGCGTGCTGCTGCCGTCAAGACCTACCTGGTCGGCAAGGGCGTAGAAGCCAACCGTGTCTACACCGAAGGCAAGGGCGAGAAGCAGCCCGTGACCACCGGCAAGTGCACCAATCTCGGCAAGGAAAGCGGCAAGAACAAGAAGCTGGTCGAGTGCCTGCAGCCGGATCGTCGCGTTGAAATCGAAGTGATCGGCACCAAGTAATCTGCCGACCTTCTGACTTCGCGTCAGTCCTCAAAAAGCCCTGCCCTGCAGGGCTTTTTGTTTTTCTGCACAGCGCAATACAATCAACCCCTGAATAACTCTTCGTCCCGCTGACGCCCCGCATCCATGAACGCCGATCCTGCAGAACTACAGAAATTCAGTGACCTCGCCCACCGCTGGTGGGATCCCGAATCCGAATTCAAACCGCTTCACCAGATCAACCCGCTACGTCTCGACTGGATCGACAACGCAGCCCGGATTGCTGACAAGCGAGTGGTAGACATTGGTTGCGGTGGTGGCATTCTCGCCGAATCCATGGCCACCCGGGGAGCACAGGTCACTGGCGTCGACCTCTCCGAGAAGGCCCTCGGCGTCGCCCGGCTACACCTCTTCGAAAGTGGACAGAGCGTCGATTACCGCCTCATCTCCGCCGAAGACCTGGCCCGCGAGGCGCCGGCCAGTTTCGACGTGGTCACCTGCATGGAAATGCTTGAACACGTCCCCGACCCGGCCAGCACCATCCGCGCCTGCGCAACGCTGGTCAAGCCCGGGGGCCACGTCTTCTTCTCCACCCTCAACCGCAACCTCAAGGCCTACCTCATGGCTGTGGTCGGCGCCGAATATGTCCTCAATCTGCTCCCGAAGGGTACGCACGAATACGCCAAGTTCATCAAGCCCTCCGAACTTGCCCGCTATGTTCGCGAGGCAGGCCTCGATGTGGAAGAGCTTATCGGCATGAACTACAACCCCTTCAGCAAGATTTACTCCCTCGGTCGCGACACCGACGTCAATTACCTGATGCGTACATCCAGGCATGCCTGAGGCCGTTCTCTTCGACCTCGACGGCACGCTCGCAGACACCGCACCGGATCTCGCGGGGATCCTTGCCCATCTTCAGCATGAGAACGGCCTCGCCCCAACACCCTTCGAAGTGCTGAGACCCCAGGTCTCAAACGGTGTTCGAGGCCTGCTGGGTGCAGGCTTCGGCCTCACACCGGATGCCCCTGCGTATGCAGACCTGGCGCAGCGCTTTCTCACGCTCTACGCCGCAAGCCTCTACGTGGAAACCTGCCTTTTCCCGGGCATGTCCGAACTGCTCGACAGCCTCGACGAACGCGGCATCGTATGGGGCGTAGTCACCAACAAGGCCGAACGCTTCGCCCGCCCCATCATCGAAGCCCTCGGCCTCGCGGAACGCAGCATCTGCATCGTCGGCGGCGATACCGTGGCGCGTGCCAAGCCCTTCCCCGACCCGCTCCTTCACGCCTGCAAGCTCGCCGCGCTTGATCCACTCCGCTGCATTTATGTTGGCGACGACATTCGTGACATCAAGGCAGGTAAAGCCGCCGGCATGCGAACTCTCGCCGCGGCATACGGCTACCTCGGCAGTAACGAGCCGATTGAAGCCTGGGCCGCAGACGCGATCATCGAACATCCACTTGAAATCCTGTCCTTCATCGAAAAGACTGATCGCGTGCTATGATTGGGAACTTTCCAGCTACTGGCTGGACAAAGTAATGCATCACCAAGGGGCTGACCTGGCTTCGACGTGGGTTGCAAAGCAGATCAGGGCATACCGAGGACCAGTTACCTCGTAAATCCACTGGAAAAAATACAAACGCCAACGACGAGCGTTTCGCTCTGGCCGCCTAAGGCCTAAGCCGCTGCACTGACAGGTCTCCTGGGTCAGATGGGGTCAAACCCATTGCAGCGTCATTTACAGGGACTAGCAAAGGATCGGGTTACTTGGTCCCGCGCGAAACTCAAGGTAACTCGCCCGTGGTCGGCCTGCCGACTGGCTAAACCCCGGGTTAAACCCAAATAGGTCGGCTAAGTATGTAGAACTGACTGTAGAGGACTTGCGGACGGGGGTTCGATTCCCCCCAGCTCCACCAGAATCGAGTCCGGGATGTTCCGGAGAAGGCCGAGAAACCTGGCAAAATCAGGATTCTCGGCCTTTTTTACGTCCAAAGTAGTCCGAAGCAGGCCATTGCAAGCCGGTAACTTAGACGGTAACAAGCACTTACCGCCAATGGGTTACCGTCATGCCACTTACAGACACCGCCATCAAAACCGCAAAACCTGCCGACAAGCCCGTCAAAATGACGGACGGCGACGGCCTCTCTCTTCCGCCCCCCAAAATGGCGGTAAGTGGTGGCGCTTCGAGCGGGACGTTTTCCCGTGGATCGGCGGCAAGCCCATTGCCGACCTGAACGCCCCCCGCCGTCTTAACCACCATCCGCCAGATAGAAGCCCGCGGACGGCTGGAAACGGCCCACCGAGCCCTTCAGAGCTGCGGACAGGTGTTCCGGCTACACCGTGCGACTAGCCGGCTGATCGCGACCCTGCGGGCGATCTGCGCGGCGCCCTGCCCCCAACAAGGGAAAAGCACATGGCCGCGATCACGGAGCCGGCCGAAGTCGGCGCCCTGCTCCTAGCTGTCGATGCTTTCCGGGGAACGCTGATCGTGCAATCAACCCTGAAGCCGTCCGCGCTGGTTTTCGTCCGGCCGGGCGAACTGCGGCAAGCGGAATGGGCGGAAATCGACCTCGACAGAGGTGAATGAAACACACCCGCCAGCCGGATGAACGGCTGGACGCGCAAGGGCGTCACCACACCGCACCTTGTCCTGCTGGCACCTCAAGCCGTGGCGATCCTGCGCGACCTGAACCCGCTCACCGGGCGAAGTGCGCATGTGTTCGCCGGCCGCGTCCCGAAAAAGCCCATGTCCGAGAACGACAGGATCGTCACTCGGTACATGGATGACGGCGATTTCCAGCGCACGGCGTTTCCGACTCTGGCGGTAGCCCTGTTCAGGGGACTTTTTCGGGGGCGCACGGATGTTTAGACGGCACCTGCAGCCTCCTGGCCGCTGACTTCGACAAGGCCCGATCGGCGGGACGATGCGCGAGCCTGCATGCAGTCCTGCGAAGAACTGGGGGCTCCGGCGGCGCTGGAAATGTCGCGGACCGGGAATGGCGCGCATGCATGGGTTTTCTTTGCAAGCCGCGTTACCGCCGGCGATGCACGGCGCTTGGGAACGGCAATCGTCAGCCATACCTGCTCGCGCACCCGGCAACTGAAGCTGGAATCCTACGACCGGCTGTTCCCGAACCACGACACGATGCCCAAAGGCGGCTTGGGCAACCTGACCGCCGCCTTGCACCCTATCGTCCTGAATTGCGAACACACGGAGCGTGCAGATAAGCAGGGTGAAGCAGAAGCTCGAGACGATCGGGCCGGATGACCGACGGTTGAATCCGCGCGCGGTGCTGCAGGCAGAAATGCGCCGCGCCCTTGCATTCTCGAGAGCGTGCGCGAGCTTCGGGGTCGCCATGAAAACTCGAACACAGGGTCGGCGTACTCAATCATCTTGACGGTGAATATAATCAGTGGATTGATTGTCGGCGCCATTTACCCCATCGGAACCAAAATTCGCATGACGCTGGACTTCACCACCCTCGACACCCTGCGCACCCACCACCCGGCGTGGCGCTTGTTGCGCTCAGACCATGCTCCGCTGGTGGCAAGTTTTCTGCACCGGGTGTTTGTCGCCCCCAATGTGCGGGTGATGGCGGCGGCGGATTTGGCGGAGGCGCTGGAAGACGAGCTGTATGCCCTGCGCCTGCACGTGGGCGAAACCGCTTTTCCCAAGCCGGCGCTCGACTACCTGAACGACTGGGCGGCGCCCGACAAGGGCTGGCTGCGCAAGTTCTACCGCCCGGGCACGGATGAGGCGCAGTTCGATTTGACGCCCGCCACCGAAAAGGCCATCGCCTGGCTGGCGCAGCTCAGTGAGCGGCAGTTCGTCGGCACCGAGTCGCGCTTGCTCACCTTGTTTGACCTGCTCAAACAAATGAGCGAGGGCAGCGAGGCCGACCCGGCCAAGCGCATCGCGGAGTTGCACAAGAAGCGTGACGACATCGACGCCGAGATCGCGCGGGTGCTGTCGGGCGATGTGCCGCTGCTGGATGACACTGCGCTGAAGGACCGTTTCCAGCAGTTCATGCAGGGTGCGCGCGATTTGCTGACCGACTTTCGCGAGGTGGAGCACAACTTCCGCCAGCTCGACCGCCGTGTGCGTGAGCGCATTGCGCTGTGGGAAGGCAGCAAGGGGGCTCTGCTGGAAGACATCATGGGCGAACGCGATGCGATTGCCGATTCCGATCAGGGCAAGAGCTTCCGCGCATTTTGGGATTTTCTGCTCTCCAGCCGCAGGCAGGAAGAACTGACCCAGCTGCTGGATCGCGTGCTGGCGCTGCCCGCCGTGACGGATCTGAAGCCCGACAGCCGTACCCGCCGCGTGCACTACGACTGGATGGAAGCTGGCGAGCACACCCAGCGCACGGTCGCATCCTTGTCGCAGCAGTTACGCCGATTTCTCGATGACCAGGCCTGGCTTGAAAACCGCCGCATCATGGACATTCTGCACGGCATCGAGAGCAAGGCCGTAGCCCTGCGTGCTCATTGGGGCAAAGACTGGCCACCTGCTGGCCAGGTGATGGAAATGGCTGAGGCCTGCGCCGATATCGAGCTGGCGATGGAACGCCCCTTGTTCACGCCGGCCATCAAGCCGGTGATTGCCGAGCTGAACTTGCAGGCGGGCGATGAGGATATCGACCCTTCGGCGCTGTTTGATCAGGTGGTGGTGGACAAGGCACGGCTCACCCGCCATATCCGCCACGCCTTGCAGGACCGGGCGCAGATCACCTTGAACGAACTGGTGGCCAGCCAGGCTTTGCAGCACGGCCTGGCCGAGCTGGTGGCTTATCTGCAACTGGGCAGTGAAACCTTCAGCACCGTGGTGGATGAGGACACGTCCGAGCCCATCCACTGGCAGGCGGTGACAACGGACGGTCAG
Organism: Zoogloea sp.; assembly: GCF_030157465.1. GTDB lineage: Bacteria > Pseudomonadota > Gammaproteobacteria > Burkholderiales > Rhodocyclaceae > Zoogloea. Next base: position 14,215 of record NZ_JAOAUU010000036.1, on the reverse strand, counting down.
GCAATCACCCGCTGCGCGCGACTGCCACGGGTGATTTTCATGCGTTGAACAAGAACAAGGGTTGAGGCAAGGGATGGAAGAAGAACACATGATCGCAGTGCCCGCCGCTGATCTGTCGGTGCTGCTGATCGGCTTGCTCAAGAGCGTGCTCTACCGTGAGGGTAACGAGGGCCAATGGGCTGCACTGCTGAACCTGCAAGCGCGGGTGCGCGACTACGTGGCGGTACTCAACCTGGATCTGGTGCTGGATGAAGCAGAAGGCTATGCCTTTCTCAAGAGCCGGCCAGAGCCCGCCGACGACGACCCGGCACCCCACTTGCCGCGCTTGGTGGCGCGCCGGCCCTTATCCTTCCCGGTAAGTTTGTTGCTCGCCTTGTTACGCAAGAAGCTGGCCGAATTCGACGCCGGTGGCGGCGATACCCGGCTGGTACTCGGTCGGGATGAGATTGTCGAACTGGTGCGGGTGTTCCTGCCCGATGGCCCGAATGAAGCCAAGCTGATCGACCAGATCGAGACCACGATCAACAAGGTGGCCGAGCTGGGGTTTCTGCATAAACTCAAGCCTGCCGGCAGTGCTGCGGCCGGCCCGGCAAGTTACGAAGTGCGGCGGATCCTGAAAGCCTTTGTCGATGCCCAATGGCTGGCTGAATTCGACACTCGCCTGGCCACTTACCAGTTACAACTGGCCGGCGTGACACATGCCAAGGAGGAGGCCGGCAATGAATGACCCGCAATCATTGGGCCTGGACTTCTGTGCAGACGACACCCTGTCAGGCTTTCGCCTGGCCCGTCTGGAAGTGTTCAACTGGGGCACTTTCGACAGCCGGGTGTGGACGCTCCAACTGGATGGCAAGAATGGCCTGCTCACGGGCGATATCGGTTCGGGCAAATCCACCCTGGTGGATGCCATCACCACCTTGCTGGTGCCGGCCAACCGGATTGCCTACAACAAGGCAGCAGGGGCGGACAGCAAGGAGCGAACGCTGCGCTCCTACGTGCTCGGGCACTACAAATCCGAGCGCAACGAAGTGACGGGCGCAGCCAAGCCGGTGAGCTTGCGCGACCACAACAGTTACTCCGTCATCCTGGGCGTGTTCCACAACGCGGGCTACGACCAGACGGTGACGCTGGCCCAGGTGTTCTGGATGAAGGACACACAGGGCCAACCGGCACGCTTCTTTCTGGGTGCAGAGCGGGGCCTGTCGATTGCCTCTGACTTTGCCCATTTCGGTTCGGACATTGCCCAGCTGCGCAAAAAGCTGCGTGGACTCGGGGCCGAATTGCACGACAGTTTTCCGCCCTATGCGGCCTGGTTCCGCCGGCGTTTCGGCATTGAGAACGATCAGGCGCTGGAGCTTTTCCACCAGACGGTATCAATGAAGTCGGTGGGCAATCTGACCGACTTCGTGCGCAGCCATATGCTGGAACCGTTCGACGTCGCCCCACGTATCCAGGCCTTGATTGGCCACTTCGACGATCTCAACCGTGCCCATCAGGCGGTGCTGAAAACCCAGCAACAGGTTGAATTGCTCACACCCTTGATCGCCGACTGCGGGCGCCATCGTGCATTGGTCGCCGAAGTCGACCGTTTGCGCGGGTCCCGGGACAGTCTGCGGCCCCACTTCGCGGGCCTGAAGCTCGGCCTTATCGACAAACGCCTGGGCTTGCTGGCGGAAGAATGGGAGCGCGCAAATGCCCAGGTACACAAGCTCGACGCGATTCATGAGGCGCAAGGCCAGCAAGTTGATGAACTGAAGCAGGCCATCAATGACAACGGCGGCGACCGGCTGGAGCGTCTTGCCGCAGAAATTCGCCAGAAGGAACACTTGCGGGATGCCCGCAAAACCAAAGCCGGTCGCTATGGGGAGCTGGCAGGCGTGCTGGGCGAGGCGGCAGCGGCGGATGCCTCCAGCTTCACCGCGCAGCGTGGCAGATATAAAAGCTGGCAAGAAGAAGCGCGCAACCGTGATGCCGATCTGCAAAATGCACTGACCGAGCACAGCGTGACCTTCCAGCAGGGCACCCAGGAACAAGCTCAGCAGAGCGCCGAGATCGACAGCCTCAAGCGCCGCCGCAGCAACATTGACGATCAACAGATCCAGCTCCGCGCCGTAATGTGTGCCGCACTGGGGCTGAACGTGGACGACATGCCCTTCGCCGGTGAGTTGATCCAGGTGCGCGATGATGAGCGCGATTGGGAAGGCGCAGCCGAACGCCTGCTGCGGGGCTTCGGGCTGGCGCTGCTGGTGCCCGATGCCCATTACAAGGCGGTTGCCGAATGGGTGGATGGCGCCCATCTGCGTGGCCGTCTGGTGTACTTCCATGTACGGCCGCGCAAGGCTGCAGCACTGCCGGATCTGCACCGCGACTCCCTGGTTCGCAAGCTGGCCATCAAGCCCGACTCGCCGCACTACGACTGGCTGGAGCGTGAGCTTGCCCATCGTTTCGACGTGGCCTGCTGTATCACGCAAGAACAGTTCCGCCGCGAGACACGTGCGATCACCCGCGCCGGGCAGATCAAGGACCCGAGCGGCCGGCACGAAAAAGACGACCGCCACCGCATCGATGACCGCAGCCGTTACGTACTGGGGTGGAGCAACAGCGCCAAGATCGCAGCCCTGGAGACCAAGCGCCGTCAGCTTGAAGCGCGACTGGGTGATATAGCCAGCCAGATCAGTGAAATCCAGAAGGCGCGGAGCGAACTGGCGAGCCGCCTCGATGCGCTGATCCGCCTCGAAGAGTTCACCGCGTTCGATGAACTGGATTGGGCCAGCGTCGCCACCGAAATCGCCCAGCTGACCGATGAGCGCAGCCGGCTGGAATCGGCGTCGGACATCCTTAAACAGTTGAACGACACCCTGCGCGCATTGCAAAAAGCCCACAAGGAAACGGGAGCAGAGCTGCAAAGTGCACGCGAGAAGCGCGCCAAGGTGGAACAGCGCCGCTCGGACGCACAGGAACTTCGTCTCCAGACCGCGACGCTGCTGCACGGCGCTGGCGCCGACGCTACCCTGGCCTCAACGCTCGAATCCATACGCGCCGAGGCGCTGGGCGAACATCAACTGAGCGTGGAATCCTGCGACAACCGCGAGCAGGACGTGCGTACCTGGCTGCAGGCCCGGATTGACGCGGAAGATCAGAAGCTCAAACGCCTGACCGAGAAGATCATCAAGGCCATGGCTTTTTTCAAGGAAGCGTTCAAGCTCGAGACAGCAGAGATGGATGCCAGCCTCGAGGCGGCCTTCGAATACGAAAACCTGCTGACGCAATTGAACCGCGACGACCTGCCGCGCTTTGTTGCGAAGTTCAAGGAGCTGCTCAACGTCAACACGATCAACGAAATCGCCAACTTCAATGCCCAACTGGCCCGTGAGCGCGAAACCATCAAGGAGCGCATCACGCACATCAACAAGTCCCTGGGCGAGATCGACTACAACCCCGGGCGCTATATCGTCCTGGAGTCGCAGATCAGCCCCGATGCCGAGATCCGGGACTTCCAGCAGGAATTGCGCGCCTGCACCGAAGGCGCTGTAAGCGGCTCTGACGATACCCAGTATTCCGAGGCCAAGTTCTTGCAGGTCAAGCTCATCATCGACCGTTTCCGGGGGCGCGAAGGGCTGTCCGAACAGGATCGCCGCTGGACAAGCAAGGTCACGGATGTGCGCAATGGGTTCCTGTTCGCCGCCAGCGAGCGGTGGCGAGAGGACAACAGCGAACACGAGCATTACTCCGACTCCGGTGGCAAGTCCGGCGGGCAAAAAGAGAAGCTGGCCTACACGATACTGGCCGCCAGCCTGGCGTATCAATTCGGCCTGGAATGGGGTGCGGTGCGCTCACGTTCGTTCCGCTTCGTGGTGATCGACGAGGCTTTTGGTCGTGGGTCGGATGAATCAGCCCAGTACGGCCTGAAGCTGTTCCGGCAACTCAACCTGCAACTGCTCATCGTGACGCCGCTGCAGAAGATCCACATCATCGAACCCTTCGTATCCAGTGTGGGCTTCGTGCACAACGAGGGCGGACGCGCCTCCAAAGTCCGCAACCTTTCCATTGAGGAATACCGGGCGCACAAGGCCTTGACGCCTGCCCAAGCGGCGCAGGCGTTGGCGCAGTGACGTGGACCGGCCCGAAGGACCTAAAAGCGCAATTGATGCGACTGTGGGAGCGTGGCGAGCTTCTGCGCGACGTGGTGACCGGCAATGCGCGCTTTCCTTTGCGCCTGTCGCTCAAGTCGCCAGGTTCGGCTGACATCACAAATCGCTTTGATGCCGTTCGTGCCTGGGCCACCGAACTGGCGGCCGCGAGCTTTTTGCGGATCGATTATCAGGAGCTTCGTCACCGTGTCCAGGGTGCCCAAAAACTGCCCACGAGCGCCTGGGTCGAGACCCTGGAGGATGCCTTAATCTGGCTGGGCAAGCGCGGAGAGCAGGATCGCTTTTCGAGTCAAGTCGCGGCAACCCGGCAAACCCACCCCGCCCTGCTGCCCTGGCTGGAAAAACGCCCCCTGCAGGCGCTTGAACTATCCTCCGAGTGGCCCCGTTTGCTGGCCGTAGTGGGCTGGCTTGCTCGACATCCTCGCCCGGGCATCTACTTGAGGCAGGTGGACTTGCCGGGCGTGCACAGCAAATTCATCGAGGCGCATCGCAATGTGCTGGCCGAGTTACTCGATTTGGCGCTGCCCGCAGAGGCAGTAGACATCAGCAAAACGGGGGTCAGCCAGTTTGCGGCCCGCTACGGGTTTCTGGAAAAGCCGACGCGCATTCGCTTCCGGGTGCTCGATCCAGCACTCCAGGCTGTGCCAGGCACGGTATGCCCCGACGTAAGCCTGGATGCCGAGAGCTTCAGTCGCCTGGAACTCCCCGTGAAGCGGGTATTCATCACCGAGAATGAAACCAACTTCCTGGCGTTTCCGCAGGTCAAAGATGCCGTTGTTGTTTTTGGGGCGGGTTACGGCTGGGATGCACTGGCACGCAGCCCTTGGCTAAAGCACTGCCCAATCCATTACTGGGGCGACATCGACACCCACGGCTTTGGCATCCTGAATCAGCTGCGTAGCTACTTTGATCACGTGGATTCGTTCTTGATGGACAGGGAAACCCTTGATGCGCATGCCGCCGTCTGGGGAAGCGAAGACAAACCCCTGCAGGCGGACTTGCACAGACTGACGCCCGAGGAGAGAGCCCTCTACGACGATCTGCGCGACAAGCGCATCCGCGCAGGACTGCGGCTGGAGCAGGAACACATTGGTTTCCACTGGTTGGCTCATCGCCTTCAAGCGCTCCTTGACGGCACCACCTAGCGCAATGGCCCGGCGCGATAGCCCCCGGGGAAACAACTTTGCAGCGCCCGTCGAGCTAGGACTCATCGCCCGCTGCATACTCCGGCTCATCCCGGAAACTATGAGCGATTTCGGCAAATTCGCCCGCTACACGCAGCAGCGCATCCACGATATCCGGGTCAAAATGCTGGCCACGCTCGGCAACGATCATCGAAAGCGCCTGCTCATGAGGAAACGGCGGCTTGTAGACGCGTCTTGAGATCAATGCGTCATACACGTCGGCAACGGCCATCAGGCGCGCCGAGAGCGGAATGGCGTCACCGGCGATACCTTGCGGGTAGCCGCTGCCATCCCAGCGCTCGTGGTGTCCGTAGGCGATTTCCGCTGCATACAAAAGGAAAGAAGCGTCGCTCACCCCGCCCAGGGCACTTTCGGCCTGCATGATGGCGTTGCGGCCATATTCGCAGTGCTGCTTCATCAACACCCATTCTTCAGGCGTGAGCTTGCCGTTTTTGAGAAGGATGGCGTCGGGGGTTGCGACCTTGCCGACATCGTGCAAAGGAGCCGATTTGAAGAGGAGCTGGATAACCTCCTCATCCAACTTGTCGCAAAAGCGCGGATGATCGCGCAGGTTTTCGGCAAGGATGCGGACGTAGTGCTGGGTGCGCCGGATGTGGTTTCCGGTTTCGTTGTCGCGCGCTTCGGCAAGGGCGCAAAACGCCGTGATGGTGGAAGCCTGGGCAGCAATCACTTCCTGCTTGCTGGCAACCAGACGCCGGGCCTGCTCGCTGATCTCGGCCGTTCGCTCGGCAACGATCAACTCCAGATCGGCGTTGCGCCGCTGCAGCGCACGGGTAGCCCTCGACAGCGCAAGATGGGTGCGGACACGGGCCAGCACAACCGGCGGCGAGATGGGTTTGTGGATGAAGTCTTCGGCTCCGAGGGAAAATCCGAGCTCTTCATCCTCCGGACGGTCAAGTCCAGTGAGGAATATCACCGGAATCGACCGGGTCGACTCCGACGACTTGAGTCGCCTGCACACCTCGAAACCATCCACATCCGGCATCATTACATCCAGCAGGATGAGATCGGCACGCCCTCCCCCCTCGAGATAATCAAGCGCCTCCCTTCCATTCGTGGCGGGATGGACTTCATAGTGCTCGGCCAGCACATCTTCGAGAATCAGCAGGTTGTCCGCTTGATCGTCCACGACCAGCACATGTGCGCGCTGTTTCATCCCTTGCTCCTGAACCCGTATCCGGCTGAGCGCCGGTGTAAAGTCTCACTCTGAATCATGACCCTGATCTACAGTTTCCCGCCGGTATCCACCCCTCAGGCCCACACCCTGGTTCTGGGCAGCATGCCTGGCGGTGCATCGTTGCGGGCCGGCGAATACTACGCCCACCCACGCAACTTTTTCTGGCCGATTCTCGGAGAGCTGGCGGGCGCGGATCCTGCACTTCCCTACCTGCTCCGCCTGCAGAAAATCACCGACTACGGCATCGCCCTGTGGGACGTTCTACAGTGCTGCGAACGCCAAGGCAGCCTCGACTCCAGCATAGACCCCGGCACGATCGTTCCCAACGACTTCGCCGATTTCTTCGCGCGCCACCCACACATCAAGCGGGTATTTTTCAATGGCGCAATGGCGGAGAGCAGCTTCCGGCGACACGTGTTGAAGTCCCTGCCGCCAGACATCCAGCAACTCCAGTATCGCCGCCTGCCCTCCACCAGCCCCGCCAATGCCGGCTACAGCTTCGCCCGTCGCCTCGACGCCTGGGGCGAGCTTGCAAGCTGCCCCAGGGGCGATGCTCAATGTTCGAGCACGTAGCTTCCCGGCGCCGCCCCGAGGGCCGGGAAAGCCTCGTTCGATACCGCAGGCGCATCCACCAGCTCGCCACACTGGGGCTTCAGCCACGCCATCCAGTCATCCCACCAGCTTCCGGCTTGCTCCGGCAGATCCCCCCGCCAGTCATCTGCCGTGTCGCTACGCCGGGCGGGCCCAACCCAGAAGCTTCGTTTCGGGGGCTTGACCGGAGGATTGACGATACCGAGGATATGCCCCGAACTGGACAATACGAAACGCTTTGAACCGCCTACGTAATTCATGGCCCTGAATGCCTGGCGCCACGGCGCAATGTGGTCATCCTCTGCAGAAACGGCATACAGCGGCTGGCATATGGCCCCAAGATCGATGGACTCTCCCGCCACGGTCAGGGCATTCTTTTCGATCAGCTTGTTATTAAGGTACAGCTCGCGCAAATACCAGGCATGCATCGCATAGGGCATCCGCGTGGTATCCATATTCCAGTAAAGCACGTCGAACGGCGGAGGCGTTTCACCGTAAAGCCAGCCATGCACAACGTAATGCCAGATCAGGCTGTTCGAGCGCAGCAGCCGAAATGACGAAGCCATCTCGGCACCATCAAGATAGCCCTTGCGCTCCATGTTCTGGGTTATGAAGCGGATGCTGCCCTCATCCACAAACACTTCAATGTCGCCCGGCTTGTGGAAATCCACGAGCGTGGTGAAGAGCGTCCAGTGTGCCACCGGCACTTCGTCCGGCGTGAAATGGTGATTGGCCCACGCCATATAGGTCGATAGCGCCGTGCCGCCAATGCAATAACCTACGGCATGCACCTTGGCAGATCCCGAAAGGCCCCGCGCGGTATCGATCAGGGGCTGGATACCGTCGGTGAGATAGTCGTCGAAACGCAAATCCCGCATTTCCTCGCCGGGATTTTTCCAGCTTGTAATGAATACATCGAACCCCTGATCGAGCAGATAGCGGATCATGCTCTTTTTGGGATTGATATCAAGAATGTAAAACTTGTTGATCCATGGCGTCACAATAACAATGGGCGTCTGATGAACCTTTGGCCTGGTCGGCGTGTAATGCAGCACCTCAAGGAGATGATTACGAAAAACGACTTTGCCCGGCGTAACGGCAAGGTTCTCACCCACCTTGAAATCATCCGGATTGGTCATGCGGATATTGCCGGCAGCCAGATCGTCGAGAAAGTTCCGGAAACCTCTCGTGAGACTCTCGCCATTGGTTTCAATGGCCATGCGCATCGCTACAGGATTCGTGAGCAAAAAATTGGAAGGCGCCACGGCATTAAGTCCATTACGCCACCAGAAGGCGGCGCGGCGTCTCTCCTTCTGGGAAAGTCCAGGTGTGTCGTAAAGCATGTCCTGCATGTGGTGCGTAAGAAGCAGATACCACTCCTTGACCAGATCCCAGCCTGGAGACTCCGCCCAAACAGGATCCACAAAACGGCTATCGTCCTCCTTGGGCTTGACGGGATCCTGGCTTGGCAAGCCCATGATCCGCCGGAAGCTATGCCACTGGAGCGTCCACAGACTGGTCGAAACCCTTGAAAGAGCCTCGGCAAGCTCCTGGGGATGAGCCATCCAGGCAAGCTGGGCATGAACAAGAGGCGCGGCCATGCCAAGAGGATCAATCGATGACTCCACCGAGTCATGTAATTGCCGCAAGGATTTTCGGGCGAAATCAATCGGCGGGGCAGGTTCGCGGCGAGACATAATCAAGCACTCCTTCTTTCTGTTGAACACAGCGCAGACAAGCATCCGCGACGTTTTCATCCTCATACTGATCGTGCGACAAGCGGTGTATGGTCTGATTGACATTCGTCAATCTCGTTGCGAAGATGAGACGTTCTATAATGACAACACGCCCACAAGCACCAGGAGAGACGCAATGTTCAAAAATATCCTTGTACCCACCGACGGCTCAGAACTCTCTGCATCCACAGTTTCCCGCGCCATTGATTTCGCCAAGGACGCCGGTGCAAGCATTATCTTTTTCTATGCCCAACCCGACTTCCCGACGCCGATTTACGGCGAAGGCGCGTTGTTCGATCCGACAACCCCCGAACAGTTCAACCGGGCAGCCGCCGCCGAAGCAGAGAAGATCCTGACCCAAGCCAAATCAGCAGCGGAAGCTGCAGGCGTAACGGCCGGGAGTGATACGGTTGTAAGCGAAGTGCCGTTCGAGGCCATCATCGCCTCCGCTGAACGCAACCGCAGCGATTTGATTTTCATGGCCTCTCATGGCCGCCGCGGTCTCAGCGGTCTGCTACTCGGCAGCGAAACCCAGAAGGTTCTGACCCACAGCAAGGTTCCGGTTCTCGTCTATCGCTGAAACTCACCTCGCATCAAATAAAATCCAAATATGAAAAAGGCCTCGCACAATCTGCGAGGCCTTTTTACATCTTGCGCCGAAAAATAAAAATCAGCCCGGCAAGGAAGCAGCTAAATAGAATCCGACTGGTTTATTTCGTTCGATGTGCGCTGAAAGAAGAGTGTCGTCAGACTCGACGCAGCACACACAATCCAGAATGCAAAGAAGCCGATAGAGTAAGTGGCGATAGCCGAGAAATGCGCCGGCTCGCCAAACAAATACAACTCACGGGGAGCGACAACCGTGAAAAACACGATTTCCGCAACCCCCGCCACCAGAAACGACGGCCACAAAACCTGAATCAGTTTCAACATCGACTAGCTCCCTTGAAAGCAGACGTTTAGCCCGCCATTTTCAACCGTGTGACCTTCCACTCGTCTTCGGTCATATACCGCGGGGCAAAACGATACCGATAAGCACTATTACAAGAACAAATCCGGTCGCAAACCTACTCAAAAGAGTGACATCGGTTTTGAGCAACGCTTGCCACACCATGACAGCCGGTCAATCTACAGGTTTGAGATCGGCTGAATTAATGCGGATTTCGGTCTCGGTGGGGAGAAATGCGACCCCTGACAACCTCCAACTGCGTGACTCGTCCTCGATTAAAACCTTCCAGTGAGCGCTGGTCAGCGCCGCCTGCAAGCTGCCAAGATAAGCACCATCGCGCAACTCGAGCACCAGTTTCTGATCCAGTCCGCCTCTTGTCGGGTGAGCGAGTGTCACCAACAGTTTGCTGGGCAATTCGACGCCCTGTCTGACGGAAAGAACAACACGAACATCTTCAGCAGAGAACTTGACCTGTCCCACCAGCCCGAGCTCCTGTGCAGCATTAGCTCGAGCCAGTGTCTGGTTTATAGCCAGGCCCTGCTTGTAATAATCATCAGCAACGAGGCCATCGAAGGTTGTTACCGCCAGCCACAGGGTAATGAACCCGGCGACAATTGCCGTTGCCGGCATGAGCATCAATAACCAAGTCCAGCGTTCCTTGTACCAAGGAGTCGGATTGCCGCCAGTTTTCATTGTTGTCGTATTCATTAAATATTTATCCTATCGCGGCAGCAGGAAAGCAGTCTTCTCACGCACACGGACCTTTTCGTCGTCCACAGCCTTGATTTCGATATAAATCGTGTTTGAGCCCGGCTTGCCGGACTCGGGCGGAACAGCGACCTCTACAGTAACCGACCTGAAGCTTGCGGCATCCACCTCAAACGGAGTATTCGGCGTAATTTGAACACCCTCGAGTCCGCTCGCAGACAGCGTGAATCGACGAGCACTTTCGGTCATGTTCATGACCTGAAGGTTGTAAACGTTGGCGATCAGTCCGCCCTCTACCTCGCGACTCAAGGTTGACCTGTCTTTAATAACATCCACGCGCAAAGTGGACCGCGTTGCCAGTCCCCAAACAAACGCCGCGCAGATCGCTACCAGCACCGCCGCATAAATCATGATTCGCGGCCGCATCAGGTGCCCAATAATTTCCTTACGTCCCCAATGGCGCTTCATCGCGTTCTCGGTGGTATAGCGGATGAGCCCCCTCGGGTAATTCATCTTGTCCATGACCTGATCGCACGCGTCGATACAAGCTGCGCAACCAATGCACTCGTACTGCAGGCCATTCCGGATATCAATACCCGTCGGGCAAACCTGGACACATATCCCGCAATCAACGCAATCACCCTTGGAGATCACCTTTGGATCAACACCCTTCTTGCGCGCACCGCGCGGCTCACCCCGCTCCGGGTCGTAGGTAATGACGAGGGTATCGGGATCGAACATCACGCCCTGGAAACGAGCATAGGGGCACATGTATTTGCAGACCTGCTCCCGCATCAGTCCCGCGAACAAATAGGTGAAGCCACCATAGAAGAAAATCCAGAAGAGCTCCCATGGTCCGAAACTGAATGTAATGGCTTCCTGGACAAGCTCCCGAATCGGCGTGAAATAGCCTACGAGGGTAAATCCCGTCCACAGTGAAAGCAGGCCCCATGCGCCGAACTTGGCAGCCTTGATGCCCACTTTACGGGCACTCAGCGGAGCCTGATCGAGCTTCATCCGCTGCGCGCGATTACCCTCGATCTTCTCTTCGATCCAAATAAAGATCTCTGTGTACACCGTTTGCGGACATGCATAGCCACACCACAAACGTCCTGCAACTGCCGTAAAGAAAAAAAGTGAATACGCACTGATGATCAGGAGGATCGCCAGAAAAAACACATCCTGGGGCCAGAAAACCCAGTTGAAGATATAAAACTTGCGTTCAACTACATCAAGCAACACGGCTTGTCTGCCGTTCCATGGCAACCAGCACAGCCCGTAGAAAATGAGCTGCGTAGCCCAAACCAGAATCCAGCGCCACGTTGCAAAGATACCGGTGACAGCTCGCGGATAAACCTTCTGCCGAACGGCATACAAGGTATCCTCTTCCGGACCGGCCTTGACTTGGGGCTCCGGTGCTTTTGGAGTTTGGGTTTCTGGCTGGCTCATGATCAGTATTTAAATATATTCTAATATTAGAACTCAAAAACTCCCCGGGACCGGCCCGGGGAGTTGCTTGCCTGGCGCAAAACCACACCAATCAATGATTACTTCTTGGCTTCCACAGGAGCTGCAGCGCTCTTCGAAACACTCAGAACGTAAGCGGCCAGCAGATGAACCTTGTCTTCGCCCAGGAATTCCTTGAACGCAGGCATCTGGTTGGTACGGCCGTTTGTAACGGTCTCGATGATCGTCGCCTCAGCAGAACCGTAGAGCCAGGTCTTGTCGGTCAGATTCGGAGCGCCAAGAGCTTGAGTACCCTTGGCTTCCGGACCATGACACGCCACACAGTTCTGAGCAAAAAGCTCCTTACCACGCTGCGCACGCAACGAATCATTGGCCAGACCGGAGAGCGAACGAACATAGTTCGCAACATCCTTTACTCCATCGGCGCCGAGAGCCGGACCGAACGGAGGCATCATGCCCTGGCGACCACCAAGAACGGTCGTCTTGATGGTCTCCGGCTCACCACCATAAAGCCAGTCGTTATCGGTCAGATTGGGGAAACCCTTCGCACCCTTGGCATCAGCACCATGGCACTGCGCACAGTAGGTAACGAACAGACGCTGCCCCATGGCATTCGCCTCCTTGTCGGTAGCGACCGTATTCAAGTCCATGGTACGGAACTTTGCGAAAATCGGGCCGTACTTTTCGGCTGCGGCCTTTTGCTCCGCCTCCCACTGACCTGCAGCAGACCAGCCAAGCTTACCTTGGTTGTTGCCAAAACCGGGGTACATGGAGAGATACACAATCGCAAAGATGATCGTGATCCAGAACATGTACATCCACCAGCGCGGCAGCGGATTGTTGTATTCCTGGAGGGTTTCGTCCCAGACGTGATCATGCAGCCCGACCGGGCCGGATGTCCGCTTGGTGGTGTTCGAAACAAGCACGAACACGCAGAAACCGATACTCAGGAACACCAGCACCATCACGTAGGCGTTCCAGAAACCGCTAACAAAGTCAGCCATTTTTATTTCCTTCCTTGGTTTGCCGCCCTGCATCCAGGACCGGCAAGTCGTCCTCGCTGAACGGCAGGAGTGCTGCCTCGTCAAATCCCTTACGCGCTCGCCCGCTGAACGCCCACAGGGAAATGGCGATGAAACACACCAATCCCATAACGGTCAGCACCGTACGTGCATCATTGATATCCAAGGTCACACTCCTTCGTTCTCAGAATGGTCTTCCCGAAGCCGATCAACTGGCCGGGTTGAGCTCGACACGACGGGCTTCAGCATTGTCGCCAGAACCGGTAATGCTGACCGGCGGCTTCATGTTAATCCTGTCTTCCGGAACACCCGCAGCCTTCAGCGCTTCGCGGACAGCCTTGGCGCGCTCCTTGGCCAACTCGAGGTTCTTTTCGACGTCACCGGATTTGTCGGTGTAGCCGGTCAAATCGAGTTTGGCATCAGCCTTACCTTTGAGGAACTCGGCAGCGGTATTGACAGCAGCAGTTGCATCTGCCGGCAGTGCGCTCGAACCAACCTCAAAGAAGACCTTGCCCAAGGCGTCAGCAGCCGGAGCTGCCGTTTGAGCGGCCTCGGCAACCGGAGCCGGCTTGCCGGCGTTCAGCGCAGTGCCAAGCCCTTGCAGATAGGCGATCACTGCCTCTAGCTCGGTCTTGCCTTCAAGTGCCTTGCGGGCGCCCTTGATCTCCTCGTCGGAGTAGGGGACACCAACCTTGCGAAGCGCCGTCATCTTTGCTTCGATGTCGTCCACTCTGGCCGGACGGTCAAGCCAAGGGAAAGCAGGCATGTTGGACTCGGGCACAACGTCGCGCGGGTTCAACAGGTGGATGCGGTGCCACTGGTCGGAGTAACGGCCGCCAACACGATGCAGATCCGGACCAGTACGCTTGGAACCCCACTGGAAGGGGTGGTCATAGACGTATTCGCCGGCAACGGAGTAATGGCCGTAGCGCTCAGTTTCGGCACGGAACGGACGGATCATCTGCGAATGACAGTTAAAACAACCTTCGCGGATGTACACGTCCCGGCCAACGAGGCGCACCGGGTCATAAGGCTTGAGACCCTCTACCGGAGTAGTGGTCGAGTGCTGGAAGAACAGGGGAACGATCTCTACGAGGCCACCAACACTGACGGTCAGCAGAGTAAAAACGATCAGCCAGCCAACCTTGCGTTCGATAAAGTCGTGATTCGATTGAGCCATGATTATTTTTCCTCCCGATCAGGCGTGAG
>NZ_JAOAUU010000035.1 GCF_030157465.1 Zoogloea sp. | reverse complement strand
GCAGCACGTCTCCAGCATCGGGGTCGGCAAAACCGGCTGCGGTGGGAAGTGTGACCGCCAGGGCGTCGCTGGAGTTGAAGTCGGGCAGGGTGCCGACGATGACGGGCGCGTCGTTAGTGCCGGTGACGGTGATGACGAGCTCGGCGGTGTCGGTCTTGCTGCCGTCGCTGACGGTGTAGGTGAAGACGTCGGTGGCGGGGGCCCCGGCGGCCAGCGCGTCAGCGTGGTTGGCAACGTAGGTGTAGCTGCCGTCGGCCTGCACGGTGAGCGTGCCGTAGGTGCCGGTGATGGCCGTGCCGATAGTGCCGGCGGTGCCGCTGGCGTTCTCGGCGCCGGTGCGGATGGCGGAGATCGTCAGGGTGTCGCCATCGATGTCGCGGTCGGTGCCGGCGGGCGTGGCGGTGCTGGTGATCAGGCCGTTGGTTGCCGAGACGCTCAGGGTGGCGTCTTCAGTGACGGCGCCGAGGTCGTTGGCCGCAACGGGCGCATCGTTCTGCGGAGCGACGTTGACCGTGGCAATCGCCGTGGACGTGCCGCCCTTGCCGTCACTGATGGTGTAGGTGACTTCGACCGGGCCATTGATGTTGGCGGCCGGGGTGAAGGTCAGGGTGCCGTTGGCGTTCACGACGACGGAGCCCTTGAGCGGATCGACGTTGGCGCCGGTGACGCTGAGCGTGTCGCCATCCGGGTCGGTGTCGTTGCCGAGCACGGTGAAGGTGACGGGCAGGTCTTCGTTGGTGGCGGCCAGGTCGGCAACTGCAGTCGGGCCGTCGTTGGTGCCGGTGACGGTGATCGACACCGTGGTCGTGGTGCCGTCGACGCTGGTGACGGTGAAGGTTTCAGGGCGGGTTTCGCCTTCCTTCAGGGCCTGGACTTCGGGTTTGCTGTTGTCGAGGGTGTAAGTCCAGGCGCCGTCGGCGGCGAGGGTGAGCGTGCCGTACAGGCCCGGGACATCAGTCTGCGGCTGGAAGGCGACTTCGCCGGCGTCCGGGTCGACGATGCTGAGGGTACCGGAGGCGGTGGTCTGAGCCGGCGTGTCTTCCTTGACCGCACCGGTTCCGGTGCCGAGCACGGCGGTGTCGGCGGTCGGAGCGATGTTGACCGTGGCAATCGCCGTGGACGTGCCGCCCTTGCCGTCACTGATGGTGTAGGTGACTTCGACCGGGCCATTGATGTTGGCGGCCGGGGTGAAGGTCAGGGTGCCGTTGGCGTTCACGACGACGGAGCCCTTGAGCGGATCGACGTTGGCGCCGGTGACGCTGAGCGTGTCGCCATCCGGATCGGTGTCGTTGCCGAGGACGCCGAAGGTGACGGGCTGGTCTTCGGTTCCGGTGGCGGAATCTGCGCGAGCCGTCGGGCCGTCGTTGGTGCCGGTGACGGTGATCGATACCGTGGTCGTGGTGC
>NZ_JAOAUU010000034.1 GCF_030157465.1 Zoogloea sp. | reverse complement strand
CAATCGTGCCGACGTTTACGTGCGGCTTCGTCCGTGCAAATTTTTCCTTAGCCATATCATCAACCCCGCAAAAAATCAGGAAATCGGAACACTAACTCTAAGCCGTTGCACCAGTAATTGCTGGTGCCCATGGGCAGGATTGAACTGCCGACCTCTCCCTTACCAAGGGAGTGCTCTGCCACTGAGCTACATGGGCCTCACACACGCAAACTGGAGCGGGTGAAGGGAATCGAACCCTCGTCATAAGCTTGGAAGGCTTCTGCTCTACCATTGAGCTACACCCGCTTTACAACGCACGACTCACAATCACCACTTCATGCCTACACACAAACATGGAGCAACAGCATAAAACCGTTGGTGGAGGGGGAAGGATTCGAACCTTCGAAGGCAGTGCCGTCAGATTTACAGTCTGATCCCTTTGACCGCTCGGGAACCCCTCCAAGCGAGAAGCTGCGCAGTTTAGACATGGATATCGACATTGTCAAACACATTCGACAAATATTTTTCAAAGACTGTGCTTTAATCGATTCAACCAGGTTCTGTGCAAGGAGAAACCAACGCATGAACAATGATTTGCTGCTCGAAGCAGTTCTTGCCAGCGGTGTCGTGCTGCCCGCACCAGGACCGGGCTTTCTAAGACTGCAGGCCGCGGCTGCGGACGATGACGCGGGGCCAAAGGAACTGGCTCACGCGGTGAGCCAGGATCCCGCAATCACCGGAGCGCTTTTGCGGGTCGCCAACTCCCCTGTCTTCAGGCCCCGCAGCGCGCCTCGCTCGGCCCTAGAGGCCATCTCGATGCTTGGGCGTACGCGAACGCTGGCAACCGCTGCCAGCGTGGCACTCAGAAACCAGGGAGATGGCAAGAATGCGGCGGCGCTTGAAGTCGTCTGGGCAGCCTGTGCCAGTGCGGCCGATCACAGTTACCGTGCGGCACGGGCGACGCGCTTCAAATCACTTGCCGACACGGCCTACCTGGCGGCACTGATGCAGGACGCGGGGATTGCCGTTGTGCTGCGCCGCGCGCCCGAGCACGCCGGCGTTCTGCGTATTTCCGGTACGGCAATCGAGGTCGGAGCCCGGGCACTCGATGCACTCACGGGCACGGATCACGCAGCGGCGGGCTATCTTGTGGCGCGTAACTGGAAGCTGCCCCTGGAAGTGTGCGAGGCGATCCGCGCGCATCACGACCCACGCCTGGCATCCCGGCTTGGCGACGACAGCAGGCGCATCAGCCTGCTGCTGGCTGCAGGAAGGCGCCTTCGCGACGGTGCGTCACCCGACTGGACGGACTGGGAGGAGCAGGTGGAGGCGGAGCTGGGTTTTTCTGCAGAGGATCTCGATCAGCTCGCCGCGGCGCCGGATTGACAGCAACTCAGTGACGGGAGGTCGCGGTCAGGGCGAGTCCGGCGGCGACGAAAACGCCGCCGAAAATGCGGTTCTGCAGCCGCATCGCGCGATTGCCGCGGGCAACACCGCGAAAATGACCGGCCAGCAGCGCGTAGCCGGACATCACGAGGATATCGACGCAGCACATCGTGGCGCCGATCACCAGAAACTGGGGCAGGCGTGGCAGGCCGGAATCAATGAACGGAGGCACGAGGGCTGCGATGAAAACAATGGCCTTCGGATTGCCGAGATTAACCAGCACGCCCTGGAAGAAAAAACCGCCGCGGGCGCCTGAAGCAGGCACCAGCCCGCCTTCGGCCGGCGACTCCCGCCATTTTTTTACGCCCAGCCACACAAGGTAGCCCGCGCCCGCCAGCTTGACGGCCAGAAAAGCGGGTTCCGATGCCGCGAGCAGGGCGCCAAGGCCCGCCGCCACCAGGGCAAGCTGCATGAGCAGCGCGGCTTGCAAGCCGAGAATCGCCGTGAGGGCGTGGCGATAGCCATGCTGCAGCCCCACGCTCATGCTGAGGGCAGCCCCCGGGCCGGGCGAGAATGCAACGACCAGCACGGTGGCCAGAAAACCCAGCCAGAGGGGAAGTGACATGAAAAGCTCCACTGGCGGAATGCGGCCGCCACCGTGTTTGAAGAAAAGCGTTTCAACCCGCCTCGTCCGTACCCAGCCGGAAACGGACGGGAACGACAACCGACGCCTCGACCGGCTCGCCGCCGCGCCGTGCCGGCACGAAACGCCAATGCCAGACTGCTGTGAGCGCCGCCTCGTCGAGGGATTCGTGGCCACCACTCTCGCGCACCCTGACGGAAATCGGGATGCCTTCTGCAGAGACGCGGACATCGAGGCGTACGGTGCCCTCGAGGCCGCGCCGACGGGCGATCAGCGGGTAGCCCGGCTTGGGATTGTCGAGATAGCGGGCGCCGAAGCTTGGCGGTGAATAACTGGCGGGTGCGTCCGCCTGGCTCGGCGGAGCGGCCATCGGCGCAACCGGCCCGGGAGCGGCAGCCGGCTGACTCGCGGCAGGCGCAGATGGCGCCGACGCCGCTGCGACGGCCGGCGCTGGGTGCTCGCTGCGCGCCTCGCTGACCAGGCGCTGTTGCGGCTGAACCGGTTCGGGGTGCGTGCGGACACTCGCATGACGCGCTGGCGCGGGAGGCTCGGCCCGAGCCGGATGCGCCTCGGGCCGGGGCGCTTCGACCTTCTTTTCAGGGACGACCTCGCGGACCAGGCGGGCCTCGAGCAGACGCGGCGCATCAGGCGTTGGCGCGCGCAGACCGCTGCCGAGACCCAGCATGAGGCCGTGGGCCAGGATTGACGCACCGATCGCGTAGAGCAGCCCCCTGTCGCTCATCACAGGGCGATACGCACAGCCAGCCGTGGCAAAGCAGTGTGGATGTCGGCAAGGCGGGTGTCGGTGGTCACGGAGACTCGTCCAGGTAGTGGGTGGGGCTGACCGCGGCAGCCAAAATCACGGTATCCGTGCAATGTGCCGGCTCGCGCAGTTTCCAGCCTTAAGATCGGTCAAGGCAGGGGGAGGCAGATCGTACCGAATCGCACCCGAGCAGTGAACGGGAAGTTTGCCGGGACACGCGAGCCTCACCCCGTCACCGGCGCGTGGGGGCCACGCCTGCCGGCCAGGCGCATTCCCACAAGGAAACTCGTGAAGATCACGCCGATCACCGCAAAGCCCAGAGCCAGCTCCTTGCCCTCGCCCCAGGCTTCAAGGCCCGGCAAAGCGAGGCGTGCTGCACCATAGGCGGCCACCAGCAGGCTCATGCCGGCCACGGCCAGGGCCATCACCCTCGATGCGACGCGGGCAAGCTTGTCGGCGCGGGCGATCAGTCGGGCGATCCACAAACCATTGGCGCCATCCGCCAGCAACATGCCGAGCATGAAGGCCAGCCCGAGGCACACCGCATGCAGCCAGCCCCCGCTCTGCAAGCCGGTGACCGCAAACAGCGCCGCCTGACTCACGGTATCGAAGGACAGCGCGAACAGCGCGCCGACAAGGGCCACACCACCCGGATGGGCAACCCGTCCGAGGCGGCCCAGCCAGCGCCCCCGAAGGCCGACCGGACGCACAACGTCCTGCTCCCCCGCGGCAAACACCGCGCGCAGGTTGAGCAGGCCGAGAAGGGTCAGGAACACGATCGAAATCCAGGCGCCGGAAAGCTCGAGCCACGGCGGTGCAGTCCAGCCCTGCGACAGCAGGCTCACGCCCAGCGCGATGAGCATCACCACCACACCATGACCCATCGAAAACAGGACACCGCAGAAGCGCGCCCAACGCGGGTTTGCGTGCGCGTTGAAACGGGTCAGTCCGTCGATGGCAGCCAGATGATCGGCGTCGAAACCGTGTTTCAGGCCGAGCACGAAAACCAGCAGGACAAGGGCAAGGCTATCGCTCGACGAAGGAGGCATGGCAGGCGCCGTGATGCACGAATCAAAGACTCATTTTAGAGCATGCACGCTCCCGCAAGCAGCGCATCGCCCTTCCCGCCCCATCGGCAAAATCTATCGAGCGCGGCTGAAGTGCAATAATCCGTGCTTTCAGGTTTCAGGCAAGGATCCCGTCCCATGGCCCGTGTGCTCATAGAACTTCCCGCGCAGTTCGTGTTTTCCACCGAAGTGCCGATCTACATCACCCATATTAACAAGGCCCAACACCTCGACAACGCGGCGCTGATCGCGCTCCTGTCCGAAGCCCGCGTGCGCTTCTTCCGCTCGCTCGGCTACGACGAACTGGACGTGGACGGGGTTGGCATCGTGGTGGCGGACATGGCCCTGCAGTACAAATCCGAGGCCTTCCACGGGGAGACCCTGGTCTTCGAGATGACCCCGGACGACTTCAACAAATACGGCTGCGACCTCGTCTGGCGGGCCAGCGACAAAGCCACCGGGCGCGAGGTCGCCCGCGGAAAGACCGGCATCCTGTTCTTCGACTACGCGGCGCGCCGCCCGGCCCCCGTGCCCCAGGGCTTCCTCGCCAGGACAGCCTCGACGCCGGCCTGATCAGACTTTCAGGTCCACCTGCTGCAGCGTTCCGACCCGGCCGTCCTCGCCCACGAAGACGCCGGACGTGCGGATCGCCCCCAGCTCCTCGCCACCGTCCTTGAGCGTGAACGGCGTCGCTGTCCGCCCGAGGTAAAGCGCACCGACACCTGCGGCATCCAGCCCGACCACGGCCCCGCCGCCGTGTGCGTCGGGCGTCCAGACACCGAGCCGGCCAAACACGGGGTCGGCCTCGTCGATCCAGCCGCTCGCATCGCTGTCGTACTGCGCCAGATCGGCAAAACCATCGCCGCTGGCCGGCCCGAAAAGCTGACGGCCGGATTCCACCTTGCCGGCCCCAAGCGCATCGAGCACCAGAAATCCGCTGCCCTGCCCCAGTACCGGCACATCCACTTTGTTACCGTCGCCCAGCAGGTCGAAGCTGAAGCGCTGATTGCGCAGACTCGCCGCGCTGCCGCCAAAGTTGATCACCAAGGGATCCTTGCTCACCGCATTGCCGGCACGCAGGCTGACGCTGCTCGTCACCGTCTCGCTGCGCTGCATGGCCAGCCCGACGCTGAAGTCGATCATCCGGCCATCGGCGGTGCGAATCGTGCCTCTCGCCTCGAAGTGCGTCTCCTCGGAGCTTTCCCGCGTTTCGCGGCGATCGTATTCGATACCGAAATCCGGCTGCCGCGCGGCCGCTTCCGGTGCTGCAGCATCGGGTGCGGCCAGCTGCGACGACGCGTCGACAGCAAGCTCGGCGGCGGACATCACACGGATACTCCGCCCGGTCATCATTTCGACGATGGACTTGAGCAGTTCCATCCGGGGATCCGCCGCCATTTCGTCATCGGCAACCGGCGCGCTGGCCGCTGACGAATCGGCCTGTTCCAGGGTCAAGGCCTGTCGTCCCGCATCGGACAGCACCACGCTGCGGGCGGGCACGGGCTCAGCCGCCTCGCGCGGCCGTGGCCCCACCCACGCCTGCAGGCGCTCCTCCACTTCAAACTTGCTGGCACTTGCGTGAGTAGCAGCGAAGTCCAGGCTGGCAGCAGCGATTCTCATGGCGGTCTCCGGTGGCGGGCAGGAACATGTCTCTTTCAACGGCGGCCAGACAGCCGGCTTTACCAGCGCTCAAAAAAACGCAGCAAGCGCCCGTGCATACGTGGAAACCTGCGCTTACAGACACGCGCAGACGCCACCCGCGAGAGGCTCTAAGATG
>NZ_JAOAUU010000033.1 GCF_030157465.1 Zoogloea sp. | reverse complement strand
CTTCCAGCCAGGGCTTCACGGAGCTTGACGGGGATAACAGTATCTACCCGTGCTTCGATCAAAGGCATGCCGATGGTTGACATGCGATGAGCGACTTCAGTCGCCCCAACAGTCTGCTGCCGTCCCTGTGAAAGGGGCGGTTATTAAGAGCCGGCGCCAGCCGCCACGTCACGAAACCGGCGGCTCAGAAATTCGGCCATGTAGTTGTTGGCCGTGCTGTCGTCGTTAAGCAGCATCTGCTCGACGCTCGCGGTGGCGGGGGTTTCGGCCGGCGCAGACAGCGCCGAGGCGGTGATGGCGCCATCGCTGCCCACCTGGATACGCCAGGCCATGGCTGCACGGGATTCCTGCTTCAGTGGTGACGAATACTGGCGGCCTTCGATCACGAGAAAGCCGTCGCGCCCCTCGAGCCAGCTCCGGGTGTCGAGTTCCCACTGGGTGCCGGTTGGTCCGGCAGCCCGCTGCGCGCCCTCGGGCCGTGCCAGGCCGAGGGCATCCCGCATGTCGGTGATGATCTGGCGTGCGGCGTTATCGTAGTCTTCCCATTTCTTGCGCATTCTTTTGCTGTCCTTGTGTCGTTGAGGCGTGCTCGCGCCGGCTGAGGCGGCACGCGCTGTGCGGCTTTCACTATCTCACGTTGTGGCGGGCACCTTGCCGCCATAAACGCTTACCCACGCTTACCACGCCTACCCAGGCGGGCTGGGGCCGTAGGCTGCCATGAAAACATCGATGGCGCGGGAGGGGCTTTCCTTCCCGGCGCAGCTTAAAATGCCGGATTCCATCAACCGGAGTGTCGATATGCGAGCAGTTTCCCTGACCATCCTGGCGACCATGCTGGTTGCCTCAAACGCGGCTCATGCGGCCCCGAGCATTGAAACGCTGCCTTCCGGCGTCAAGATCGAGCACGTCAAGATTGGCGAAGGCAGCGCGCCGACCGCAACCAGCCAGGTGACGGTGCACTACCGCGGCACGCTCTTGAATGGCGATGAGTTCGACAGTTCCTTCAAACGAGGCCAGCCGGCGAGCTTTGGCCTCAATCAGGTGATTCCGTGCTGGACCCAGGGCGTCCAGAAAATGAAGGTCGGCGGCACGGCCAAGCTGACCTGCCCGCCCGAAACGGCGTATGGCACGCGCGATCTGGGCAAGATTCCGCCCAACAGCACCCTCAACTTCGAAATCCAGTTGCTGGGCAGCAAGTAACAGCCGGCCAGCACGCAGGCGTAAAAAAACCCGGCAGGCGATGCCGGGTTTTTGACGTTTTATCAGACTGCGATCAGGGCTTGGCCGGTGCCGCCTTGCCGCGCATCATGCCCCGGCGCGGGGCCGCGTGGTGCTCGTCAAAAGTGGTTTGCTGCGCGGGTGTCAGCGTGGCGTAAAACGTCTTGAGGGCCGCGACGTGTTCGGTCATCTGTGCCTGCCTGCCCTTCATGAGCTCAAGCATTTTTTCGGCACGTTCCGGCGCCTTGAGCTTGGCCCAGTCTTCGGGCTGGCCACCACTGAGGGCAGGGCGGGCCTGCTCGGATTCCATCAGCTTGGCCCAGGCGGGCTCCTGTTCCGGCGTCAGCTTCAGCGCATCATGCAGCTGCTTGTGATGCTGCTCTTTCATGTGGGCATGACGTTCCTGGTGGGAACCCATCGGGCCACAGCCCGGATCTGCCATGACCGGACCGGCTGCCACGGCGCCCAGACCGGCAACCAGAAGAAGTGATTGGGCGAGTTTGCGATATGAGTTCATGGTGCTCCTTTGGGTTTCGGTCGTTACGGTTGAAACGGTGGTTTGGCGTTCAGCGGCACTTCGACTATCGTTGAGCGCGAGATAGTTTCGCGATTCGGCAAGAAAGGCTTTGATATTCATCGCTTCAGGGCTGTTTTCAATATGACTCATGGCGTCTGTCGGCGGTTTATTCTGGTAGGCCCATATTGGCCTCAAAGACCCGTCCCAAACGTAGGCGTATTGAAACGCTTTGTATCCGTATGTGTCGGATGGCAAAGCCGATAACAGGTCGATGCAAAATCCCGTTAAAGCACGCCGGCCCATCCGGGTCGCATCATGGCACTGCATTTTGATTTGAATAGCCGATGAGATTTTCGAAAAAGTGAGCGCCGATCTGAATCTGGTCGAGCGCGTGGCCGCACAGGTCAAAGCCAGGTTTTTGGCCGAAAGCTCCGGACACGACTGGCACCACATCAACCGGGTCTGGCAGCTCGCCCGCCAGATTGCCGCGGAGGAGGGCGCCGATCAGCAGATCGTCGAACTGGGCGCCCTGCTGCACGACATCGCCGACTGGAAGTTCCACGGCGGAGATGAAACAGCCGGGCCGCGGGAGGCCCGGCGACTGCTCGCCCTCGAGGGCGCTTCGCAAAGCATCATCACGCCTGTTGTCGATATCGTTGCGACCATCTCGTTCAAGGGGGCCGGGGTCAGCACCGCGATGCAGACCCTTGAAGGACAATGTGTTCAGGACGCAGACCGACTCGACGCGATCGGGGCCATCGGGATTGCCCGCTGCTTTGCCTACGGCGGGCACGCCGGGCGCCTGATTTACGACCCGGATATTCCTCCGGTGATGCATCCCACTGCCGAGGCCTATAAAACCGCACAAGGCACCAGCCTGAACCATTTTCATGAAAAGCTGTTTCTGCTGAAAGATCGCATGAACACGGCCTCCGGCCGCAGGCTCGCCGCTGACCGCCATCAGTTCATGGAGGATTTTGTTTCCCGGTTTCTTGGCGAATGGAATGCTTCGCTGCCGGATTCCCGGTTTTAGATTTGCTGAAAAGGTAAATAAATGAGAGTGAATCTGAAAGTGCCCTTCGCAGAAAAAGACGAGGCCAAGAAGCTGGGGGCCCGCTGGGATGCGGCCCGGAAAATCTGGTACGTCGAGAACAAGCCCGACATGGCTCCGTTCGCGAGATGGGCGCCAAGCCCGCACGAAAGTTCGGCGGGTACCGAGCCGGTGCATAAGAGCGCCGCGCCCGTCAAGAAACAGCAGGCCGCCAGCATGGTCATCGTGGGCAGCGCCTATGTCGAGCAGGCGCGTGTTTGCGACTGCCTGCCGTGGGAGGTGTGCGAACGCTGCGAGCCCACCGCGCTGTCCAGGTAGCCCGAACTCTCCGGCCTTTTACTTTGGTGTTGCATGAATAAACTGACAAACGAACTGCAGCGGCTATATTTTCTCCGCGACCCGCAATGCCCCGGCCAGACGCCGGACGATGGCAGCCTTGCCGGCGAAACGGCCACGGCATTGAACATGATCGGCGCTGACGGCAAGGTTCGGGCGATGGTCATGAATTTTGAACGGGCCGGCGACTGGGACCAGGTGGCAAATGTCTATCAGGCCGTGCAAAGCGAGCTGAATCTGCCGGCCCCGGCCGTTTCTGTTTCAGGCGGCAAGGGCTACGGGCTGTGGTTTTCGCTGACCGAAGCCGTGCCGGTGGCCGATGCGCAGGCGTTTCTCGAAGCGCTCCAGCTCACTTACCTGGCCGATCTTCCGGCGATCCATCTCGATCTGCTGCCGAAAGCCGCCACGCCGGTCATGGAGCTGCCGCCGGCGCTGCAGGCGGGCACCGAAAAATGGTCGGCCTTCATCGATCCGACCCTGGGCAGCATGTTTGTCGATGAACCCTGGCTGGACATGTCACCCAACATGGACAAGCAGGCAGATATTCTGGCGAGCCTCGACAGCATCAAGGCTGAAGATTTTCAGCAGGCGCGGCTTACGCTGGGGATTTCGGCCGCGGTGGAGGCCGGCCCTGCGCCACAAGCCGCGAGCCCGCAGGCCACAGTCGCTCGACACGACGCCCATGGCGATCCGCAAAATTTCTTGCTGGCAGTGATGAACGATACGTCGGAAAAAACACGCCTGAGAATCGCGGCGGCCGAGGCGCTGATGCCTTACTTTCACCGGAAAATCGGCGGGCAGTAAGATTTGCCCTGTGCCCTTCAAAAGCCCGGCACCGTAAGGCAGCGGCCCTTGGCCTCCAGCCAATAGACGACCTCGCCCACAGCGACAACGCTGCCCGACACCACCAGGCTCGCGGCCGATACGGCGCCGGCCAGCACCAGCAGCTCGGCACATCCTTCATTGCGGCACCCGCCAAAAGCGGCAATCTGGTAGGCCTCGAGCGTCATGTGTCGCTGGGTGATACCGCAGGCAGGGTCGTATCGGGTGGTGGTGCGGGGAAGAAAGATGCAGCTGCAGAGCAGCATGCAGGCAATGAGCAGCGTGCCCGGAAGGGCCATGAATCGGCCGGATGATGGGGGGCTGCAAACAACAGCCGCCGTGTTTTGCGTGCCTTTCATGGCTTGATACTTTACTACCACTTGCCCCGGCGACCTGCGGGTTGCCGAGGCCTGCCGCACTCGATGAATACACCCAACAGGATTGATATGGACGCTCCGGCAACGGACCTGCGCTTTACGCGAACGCTGTGTGGCAACACGATGTGGCTGACGGCGGGCCGCAGGGTGAGCTTTTCGGTTGGCAGCCTGAGAATCTTCGGCCACATCCCCGAGAGCAGCCTGGGCCCGCAGTCGCAATGGCGCAGGTTCACCGGCGAGCAACGCGACGCTGCCGAGCACGCGGTGCTTCAAACGCACGGGGCGAAGCTGGAGCAGGCCCTGGAAGCCGCCGTGGCCGAGATCGCCGCCTATCTGCAAGCCTGCGAAGCCGACGCGCTGCAGCCCGATATCCCGCAGCTCCGCGACCACTGGGCGAGCGGCGAAATGGACCTGGGCAGGGTTGGCAGCGTGCTTCGCCAGTCGCTGCTGGACATGCAGTCGAACCGGCGTCACCGCAATCTGGCAGAACAGATCGGCCACTCGGTGAAGCTGTCCGACTACCCCGACACTTTTCCGGCCCGCCGCCGGGCCCGCAAACTGATTGCCGTGCTGGGGCCCACAAACTCGGGCAAAACCCACGACGCGCTGGAGCGCCTCGTGACCGCGGCGTCCGGCGTGTATCTGGGCCCGCTGCGCCTTTTGGCCCTGGAAGCCTACACGCGCCTCAACGACGAGTTCGGCGTCAGGGCTTCGCTGGTGACCGGCGAGGAGCGGCGCATCATCGAAGGCAGCCGGGTAACCGCGTCCACCATCGAAATGCTCGACGCCAGCCGGGAAGTGGACGTGGCGGTGATCGATGAAATCCAGATGCTGAGCGACCCCGACCGGGGCTGGGCGTGGACCCAGGCCGTGGTGGGGGCCAACGCCCGCGAGCTGTGGCTGCTGGGCGCGCTGTCCGCCGAGCCGGCCGTCACGGCCCTGGCGGCCCGGCTGGGCTTGCCGCTGGAGATTCGGCGCAAGACACGCAAGCATCCGCTGGTGGTGGGCAAGCCGCTCGGCAATCACCCGGCCAGTGCCCTGCGCCAGGCCCGGCCCGGGGATGCCTTCATTGTCTTTTCACGCCGCGATGCGCTTAACCTGCGCGACGACCTGCTGGGCCTGGGCCAGTCGGTGGCCTGCATTTACGGCGCACTGTCGCCCGAAGTGCGCGAGCGGGAGGCGCGGCGCTTTGCCGAGGGGCAGGCCGATGTGCTGGTGGCTACCGACGCCATCGGAATGGGCTTGAACCTGCCCATCCAGCGCGTGGTGTTCACGGCCGTTCAGAAATACGACGGGGTTCGGCGGGGTGATCTGCCGGTGTCGCTGCTGCAGCAGATCGGCGGCCGGGCAGGGCGCTTTGGGCACCAGGAAGAAGAAGGTGTGGTGGCCGGGCTTACGCCCAACGAGCACCGGCTGGTGCTTGCGCACATGAAAGCCACGCAGCCGCCGGTGGAATCCAGCGGATTCCAGATCACGGCCGGCGCCGCCTATCTCGAGCAGATCGCCGGAATGTCGGGCGACAACCGGCTTGAAGCGCTGCTGTCGCTTTTTTTGCTGCATGCCGACTGCGGCGACGGATTCTTCACGCCCCACGTGCCGGAGGAACAACTGGCCAGAGCGGCGCAACTCGACCGGCTCAAGAAGCTGTCACTGCCCTTGAAGCACGTGTTTTCCATGGCGCCGATGGCTTCGCAGAACGAAACCATCGATGGCACCTGGCGTACCTGGGCCTATGCCGCCAACCAGGGAAAGCGCATCAGGCTGGATTTTTTGCCCAGATCGGCAAAGAAGGCATCGCTCGAGGATGCCGAAACGACGGTGCGACTGCTGGCCGCGTACCGCTGGTTCGGCTACCGCCTGCCAGAGCTGTTTGTGGATTACGCGCTGGCGGACGAACAACTGGCGCCCTGGATCAGCGCCGTTGACGGACATTTGCGCAGCCGCTTCAAGCAGGGCGCCGGCGGCGGCCGGGCTGGGGTGCCCAGCTGGTACTGGCCGCGCAAAAGCTGAGAGCGCGCCCGTCGATCCGACACACCGGCAACGCCATGTTGCCGGTGAATGACGGATACGCCCTTAAACCGCGACGCCGCCGGTGCTGAAGATTTCGGCGTGAATCCGCGCGGATTCGACGCCGAGCTGGTGCAGGCGGGCGATGTGCGTTTCGAGGAAGCCGGTCGGGCCGCACAGGTAGTAATCGGCCCCCGGGGCCAGCACGGCGGCGCCAAGCTCGCCGAGGTCGAGGCTGCCGATGACGCCGAATTCGGCTACCGGAGCGGCATCGTGATAGATGTGCACCTGCAGCTGCGGGTTGTCGGCGGCGGCCTTGTGCAGCCGGGTGCCGAAGGCGAGCACGTCGGCGTTGCGACAGGTGTGGATGAACTGCACCGGGCGGTTTTTGGCGGTGCCGATCAGCTGCTTGAGCATCGAGATCATCGGCGTGATGCCGACGCCGCCGCTGATCAGCACGACCGGGGTGTCGCGGTCTTCGTGCAGGTAAAAGTCACCGAAGGGCGGGGCCAGATCGATGATGTCGCCCTTGTTGTAGGCGTCGTGCAGGCGGTTGGAGACGCGGCCGGCGGGCGTGCCGTCGCTGCCCGGCTCGCGCTTCACCGAAATGCGGAAGGCGGCGCTGCCGGGAGCATCCGACAAGGAATATTGACGTGGTTGCATCACGTTCCATTCGGGCACGAACACGCGCACCGTCGTGTATTGGCCGGGGCGAAAGGCGGGCAGCGGGCCGCCGTCGGTCGGGGTGAGGTAAAAAGACGTGATTTCCGCGCTTTCCGCCACCTTGTCGGTGATGCGGAAGGGGCGCCAGCCGGACCAGCCGCCGTCCCGGTTGGCGGCTTCGGTGTAGAGCTTGCCTTCGGCCTCGATCAGCACGTCGGCCAGCACGCCGTAGGCGATGCCCCAGGCGTTGATCAGCTCGTCGCTTGCGGCGTCGCCCAGCACTTCCTTGATCGAGGCGAGCAGGTGCTTGCCGACGATGGGGTAGTGCTCGGCGCGGATGCCCAGGCTGGCGTGCTTGTGAGCGATCAGCGTGATCACCGGCGCCAGCACGGAAGGATCGTCGATGTTTTCGGCGTAGGCCAGCACCGCGCCGGCGAGCGCCATGGCCTGCTTGCCGGTGTCGCTGTGGCTGCGGTTGAAGATCTGGTGAAGCTCCGGGTTGTGGCGGAACATGCGCTGGTAGAAGTAGGAGGTCAGCGCAACGCCGTGCTCCTTGAGCACGGGGATGGTGGCTTTGACGAGATCGCGTACCTGGGCGTCCATGGTGTCTTCCTTAAGAGTTATTTTTAATACATCTTTTGTGGTAGAAAAAAGGCCGTTCGCACATGGCCGGCCTTTCTCGCGGGTCTGCCCGGATGGGCGCCCGACAAAATCGATTGTGTCAGAAAGAAATGCGCAGAAGCAGCAGGGTTTACGGCAGGTGTGGGCGCGGGTCTGCTTAGTCCGTTACGGCCTGATCAGGGGCGTCGGGCCAGCCCGGTGAAGACGCGGATCATCTCGGGCAGCGCCGCGAGGTCGTGGTTCTGCACGAGGCGCCGGTCGGTGGTGTCGACGGCGTCGCGATGTGCCGCGTCCGGCTGGGTGTCGAGCAGGGCGCGGTAGGCGCTGATCTCCTCGCCCAGATACCAGAACTCGTCGTTGCGCTCCTTGAGCCGTCTGGCTTCATCCACCACCAGCCGGGCGCAATCGATGTTGCGCAGGCGGCGGACGATCTTGAAGGCCTGCTCCCGCAGCGCGCCGGGCAGGGCTTGCGGGTCCAGGCCGAGGTCGCGCACCCAGGTGCCCACGGCGCGGGGCAGGGTGGCGCCGATGTCGGTGATGTCGAAGCTCTCGCGCAGGGTGCCGATGACGTCGGCGCGCAGGTTGTGGAAACCCGTGTCGGCCAGGAGCAGCACGGGTTTGTCGAGGGCGCGCATGAAGCCGTATTCGAGGGCCACGTTGGGGTTGAACTCGTCCTTGAGGCGGTCTTCGAGCACCGCCACGCCGTATTTGCAGCACAGCATGTAAACGCAGACGTTCTTCCAGAGCTGGCGGTCGAGGGGATACATCCGATCGTCGGCCCGCAGGCCGGCAAGGCCGTGGCCGCACAGGGCCTTGCGCAGCACCTCGTCAAGCTGTGTGAGCAGGCGGTTGCCCGGCTCGAAGCGGGTCATGATGAAGACGTTGCGCGCGTAGTCGGGGTGTTCGGCGAAGAAGCGTTCGCAGTCCGGGGCGAGATATTCATAGCCGTCGGGCAGGAAGAAATCCGGGTGCATGGTCAGTCGTCTCCGGTTGTGGTCGCCGTGCCTTTGATCTGGCGGAAGCGTTCGAGATAGCGGCGCGCCATCGCCAGATCGGTGAAGTGTTCGAGGGCGCGTGCGCGTGCGCCGGCGCAGCGGGCGGCGATGGCGTCGGGATCGGCTTCGCGCCAGCGGGTCATGGCGTCGAGAAAGGCGGGGTAGCCGGTGTCGTCGCAGTAAAAGGCGTGTTCGCCGAGCACTTCGACGAGCCCGTCCACCGGCGTGCACACCAGCGGAACGCCCCGCGCCGCGGCTTCGAGGGCCGACAGGCCGAAGGGTTCGTAGGTGGAGGGCTGGGCGAGCACGTCGATGCCTGCGAAGAAGGCGTCGAGGCGCGGCCCGCCGCACCAGCCCAGGTGGCGCACCCGCTCCTCGATGGCGTGTTCGGTGAGCAGGTCGCGGGCGTAGGCGCTGAAGGCCTTGCCGGCGATCATGGCCTCGAAGTGCTCGAAGCCCGGCTCGGCGAGCACCATCTGCACGTATTCGGGATGCTTGCGCGGCACCAGCCGGCCGCAGTAGCCAAGCATGCCGCGCCGTGGCCCGGGCGCCTGCATGGGGGGCAGACGGATGCCGTTGGCGACCACGCTGACCCGCGGATTGAGGCGCTCGTAGCCGAGCTGACGGTAGTAGCCGCGCTCGGCCTCGGAAACCAGCACCACTTCGTCGCACGCGGCAATGAGGCGTTCCTGGTCGAGCACCGCGCCGTGCAGATTCACCGCGTTGGAGATTTCCTCGTAGGCCAGCAGGGAGTGGATGGTGAACAGCGAACGGGCGCCGCGGGTGGCGTCGAGCAGGCCGGGGCCGTGGTTGTAGGAATGCACATGCACCACCGGCGCCCGGAAGTGGGCCAGTTCGGCTTCGCTGCCCAGGGCCACACAGGCCCGGCTGGCGAGGATGGCGTCGACCTCGTAGGGCTGGTAGCCGTGATCGGTGACGTACCACAGGGCGCGCACGCCGATGGCCGCAAAGCCGCTGGTCAGTGCCTCGATCACGCTGCCCACGCCGCCCATGCGGTTATGGGGCATTTCGTTGGTGATCTCGATGACATCGAAATCGCGCTCGCGGGTGTTGGTGATCACGCGAGCAGCTCCGCCGGGCCGTCGCCGTCCGGCACCCGCAGGGTGGCAAGCACGGCGACCGCGCGGCATTCCACCGGAAAACGTTCGGGCTCTTCCCAGCTGCCGTCGTCCAGTTGCGCTGCCAGAAACAGCCCGGCGACGCATTCGTCGAGGCAGGGATTGCAGTCTTCGACGTGAAAGTTGTGCACCGCCATCACCCGATACTGGCCGGGGGCGATGGCGGC
This sequence comes from Zoogloea sp., assembly GCF_030157465.1. Taxonomy (GTDB): domain Bacteria; phylum Pseudomonadota; class Gammaproteobacteria; order Burkholderiales; family Rhodocyclaceae; genus Zoogloea. The sequence continues at coordinate 13,418 of NZ_JAOAUU010000033.1, read as the reverse complement.
GAGTTCAATCCGGATCTCGTCCGGGTTGAGGTAGGCCTGGCGGAAGCGATTGATCCGGAACGGCGCCACCACCAGTTCGGCTCCGTCCAGCCGGCACAGGGACGGGGACAGGGCCGCTACCGAAGAGATAGCCGGAGACACGGGCGCCGCCGGATGGGCCGCTGCGCCTGTAGGGAAGGCCTGACTCTCCTGGGTCCTGTCCATCGTGGATGACTCGCAATAGGAATGCCAAAGGTGCGGTGAGACGACGAAAGGGTAACCGGATCATTCTGGAGCAAGCCCCCGCAAAGCTCAAGGACACCGGCCGTGCCCGTCGCGATGGTGTGCGTCTGCGTTTTTCAACGTTCTGACGGCGGTTGATGGCGCGGTTACCCGCGCCTGGCGGGATGGCGTTCGGGAGGTTTGGAAAGTTCAGAACTTTCAGGCGGATGTGAGCGTGATGGCCAAGCTGCCGGGAGTTGCTGACCAGGCGCTCAGAAGCTCTTTAAGAAGTCCCGGAAGCATCTCCGAAAGAAATATCCATCACTTCTGAAAATTACTGTTTTCAGAAGTGATGGATAGCCCGGAGCTGCCCCCCTCCAAAACCTGTCAGCAAGCGCGTCGGTGTCATTTCTCACCGCTCTCGCCTTTACTTTTCAGCAGCGTGGAGATTGCGTCTACCGCTTCTCCGCGCTCTTCGTCCTTCATGTGCACGTAGTACTTGCTGGTGGTTCGCGGGTCTTTGTGGCGCAGTTGTTCGGCGGTTCTGGCCAGCGAGACGTGGCCCAGGGCGAAGTGAGTTCCTCGGGTGTGCCTGAGCCAGTGGGATGCGGCGCGGCGCAGTTGCGCCTCCCAGGCCGGCTCACGCATGGCGGCAAACGGCGCGGCGTAGTTCAGGAAGCGGCGCAGCTCGCTGTTCAGGTAGCCGGCAGTGACGCCTTCGCCGGTTTTAAGTGGCTGCTTGCTCCGGCGCCTTTGCGGTGTGAGCTTGGCAATCAGCGGCACCTGGCGCTCGCTCGCATCCGGGTAGCCGGATAGCCCGCGTGCGGCGCGATAGCGCATCAGGGCCTGGACGGCGGCGTCGTCCAGCGTGACCCGATCGGGCCCGTCGGCGGCGGTTCTGCCCTTGCCGATCACTTTCCAGATCCAGCGCTTTCCGCTTTGCACGATGGCGCTCATCGTTGTCTCGGCGATCTCGGCACGGCGGCCGGCTGCGGCGTAGCCGAACATTAAAATGCAGCGCAGACGCTCCTGGCGCTCCGGCGGCCACGGTTGCGGCCGGGATGCCGCCGCGGCGCCCTCGCCGGCATCCGGGTCGGCTATCCGCCACTGGTTCTCCGGGGCATCGAGAAAGTCGCGCAGCCACAGCCACAGTTCGATTGAAAAAGCCTTGTCGGCCCCACGATTGTCCTGTTCGATGGCATCCAGCCGGCGTTGCCGGGCGTACATCTCCGGGCTGAGCTGCAGTTCCTCCAGCGCATCCTGGGAGATCTCCTCTCCGGTGAGTTTTCCGAGGCGCAGGCAGGGATTCGTGGCCAGATAGCCGCTGTCGTGAAGAAAGCGGAAAAAACCCCGGATCGTCGTGTCGGCCCGGCGCCGGCTGCCTGTTGCCAGCCCTTTCAGACGCACCTGCCCGTCCGCCGCCGGTGCCTCACTCCCTTTACCAAAGGGCATGTATCCGGCTGGCCAGCCTTCGGCAGGCAGATACGGCGCAACGAGCCACACGCGAAAGGCCTCCAGATCCCCCACCGTGGCGTTCGAGATCAGCCGGCCGCGGATGTACAGCATGAAAGCCAGAAAGCGGCGGATCTCCTGGAGGTAGGCCTTGCGGGTCTGCACGTTTTTCGCTCTGGCGTTGAGCCAGGTAAGGATTGCCTCATGGTCGTTGGTGGCGCCCAGCGAATTGGCAACGGCCACGCTGCGTCGGGCGTCGCTGCCGGCCTGCAGATGGGGCGGGATCGGCAGCATCACCGGCCCGCCTTCGTGAATTGCTACGCTGACTGCTGGCGTATGAGCCATCCAGCTCCTCCCGTTTGTGTGGTCGAAGTGGATATTACTTGCCTTGGCTAATAGTGTCGATAATTGCACAACTCGTTATTATTTGTTTTGATATAGCAACGCAATTGCGCAATTGCGCAAAATATTTAAAATGTTGCGATGAATTCATGTGCAGCAACGCGCAGCCCCGTCAGGCACGCAAGCACACGCAAAAACGGAGACACCTCGATGGCAAGTGCCGTGACCTACGAAATGGTCGAACAGATCTGCAACGACCTCACCGCCGCCGCCGGCGACAGCCCGACCTACCTGAAAGTCCATGAAAAGCTGGGAAAAGGCTCGACGCGCGTCGTTTCTGCCCACATCCGGCAATGGCGCGAATCCCGCGCCGGCAGCACCGCGCTCGCCCGTGACCCGCTTTTCGGCGAGTGGCCGGAAGCATTGCAGCTCAAGGCCCGGAGCCTGTTCGACGCGCTGCTCGTCGTGTCGTCCGAAGCGGCCAGTGCGTCGGCAGAAACCCTGCGGGCGGAATTCCTGCTCAAGGAAGAAGCGCTCAAGCGCCAGGCGGACGATGCGGCCAACGACCGCGCCGCCGCCCTCGACACGTTGCGCAGCGAGCGTGCCACCACCGCCCGACTGAGCGCGGAACTCGAATCCCAGCAGGAGGCCGCCGCGGCCCAGCGAACGATGATTGCCGACCTTCTCGGGCAACGGGAGCTGCACATCGCCCAGTGCGCCGGGCTCGAGCAGCGCCTGGAATCCCTGCGCGACGAGCACGCGCGCCATGTGAGCGATCTGGGTTTTCAGGCGGCGGCCGAGCGGGATCGCCTGCTCACCGAAATACGCGCCGAGCAGGATCGCAGCGCCGGCGAGCGCGAACACCTGATGCGCCAGACCGACCAGCTTCGCCAGGATCACGCCGCTGCCGTCAATGAACTCCGCCAAAGGGTCGGCGTGCTGGATGCCAACCTGAGCAGCCAGCGCAGCAAAACCGCAGAAGCCGAAGGTCGCGCTTCAGAGCTTGCGGCGCTCAAGCGCCAGCTGGAGACCGAGGCCGCCACAATGACCGCCCAGCTGACAGAGCTTCAGGCCGAACTGGCCCGGCTGCGAGCACAACAACTGGCCAGCGCAACGACGATCGGCAATCAGGAAACGCAGATGGCAAGGCTGGAGCTGCAGCTTCAGTTTGAAGCTCAAAGAGCGCGCACTGCGGAAGCACACACCCAGGCGCTCATGCTGATGCGTGCCGCTTCGCCTTTGCCCGAGCCTGCGCCCGGCCCGCAGGAAGGTGATGCGACGCTGGGCTGAGCGCTTTGGAGGCGCACGGTAGGTGCGGTGATTTTTAAATCACAATATGAGCGATTTCTAATATTATTGGGCGCCCCACCCTGCCCTTCAAGGAACGCCATGAAAACCGCCCACGATCTCGTTGCCGCCGCCAAGACCCGCGTTCAGGAAATCTCGCCCGAAGCTGCCGAACAAACCATTCGCGACGCTGACGTGCTGATCGATGTACGCGAAACCGACGAGTTTTCCGCCGGCCATATTCCCGGCGCGGTTCACATGTCCCGCGGCATGCTGGAATTCAAGCTGAGCAGCACGCCCGAACTCACGTCCCGCGACATCCGGATCGTTCTGTACTGCAAGACCAGCGGCCGCGCCGCGCTGGCTGCCTGCGCACTGCACGACATGGGCTACCTCGACGTCAAGTCGATTGCCGGTGGTTTCGACGCCTGGGTTGGTGCAGGCAAACCGGTAGCCAAGCCGGTGATGCCGGCATTTGACTGATCAAGCCGGCTGGGCTGGCCGGTAGATCCACAAACAAAAACGGCAACAATCAGCGCAGGATTGTTGCCGTTTTTGAACGATTTCACGATTGCATGATTCAGCTGCCTCCGGCCCGCTCCCGGCGCCGGTAGTGCAGCACTGCCGGCGTCACCACCAGGGCGCCAAACAGCGCCACCAAGCCAAGCGGCCACAGCACGGGGCGGTTCCATTCGGCCCGCAGACGCTCCCGCGCGGCCACATCAACCCTTTGATATTTAAGGGTGTTGCGAGCGATTTTGCCCGGTTTGCGGTTAAACAGCCAACCGTGTTGCAGCGTGTAGGCCTTCTCGTAAAAGCCCCACACCCACGGTGAGTCGTGCTGCAGGATGGCCAGCATGCGCTCGATGATGGCCTGCCGTTCAGGGTTGTCGGGCATGGATTTCATGCGCTCGAAAAGGCGGTCGTACTCGGCGTTTTCGTAGTTGGCCGCGTTCTCGCCCTGGCTCTTGACCTTGCTCTGGGCACCATAAAGCAGGAACAGGAAGTTCTCCGGGTCCGGGTAGTCGGCGTTCCATCCCCAGTAGAAGAGCTGGGCGTTACCCTTGCGGATCTTGTCCTGGAAGCGGTTGTAGTCGGTGGCGCGCACCACCAGCTGCATGTCGAGCTTGCGGAACTGCTTGTTGAGCCAGTCGACGGTGGATTTGTCGCCCATGCCGCTGCCGGTGGTGTCGAGGTTAACCACCAGCGGCTCGCCGGTCCTGGCGTCGCGACCGCCGGGATAGCCGGCTTCGGCCAGCAGGCGACGGGCTTCCTCCACCGGTTTGCGGCGCGGCTTGCCGTCGATCCAGTCGTACACATTGGGGTTGATGCCGGCCTCGTCGGCCCGGTAGCCGAAGATGCCCGGCGGTATCGGGTGCATCGCCGGCACGCCGCGGCCATTCTGGAAGACCGAGATGAATTCTTCCTGGTCGATGGCGATCGAGATGGCCAGGCGCAGCTTGCGCGCCCGCTCGGAGTTGCCGCCAACCACCGGGTCGAGCATGTTGAAGCCCATGTACATCACGGTGGGCGCCACCGAGGTGTTGAGCTTGATGCCCTTTTCGGCCATTTCGTCGGACAGGCTCACGTCGCCCTGCCCGCCCATCTGCACGGCCTGGTCGAAGTTGTCGGACGACACGCCCGAGGCGTCGTAGTAGCCCTGCAAAAACTTGTTCCAGTACGGAATGCTTTCCTTTTCGCGGGTGAACACCACCTGGTCGACAAACGGAATGGTCTTGCCGCAATCGGCCAGCAGCCCTTCCGCCTTGTCTTCCGGCTCGCCCTCGCAGGGATAGGTTTCGCCGCGGAAATTGGGGTTCTTCACCAGCACCATGCGGGCGTTGGGATTGTTGTCGGCCAGCATGTAGGGCCCCGTGCCGATGGGCCACCAGTCAAGTGTCAGGTTGCGCTCGGCCATGCCCGGCTGGGCAAAGAAACGGTCGGCCTCTACCGGCACCGGCGCAAAAAAAGGCATCGCCAGCCAGTACGGAAACTGGGGATAGGTGCCCTTGATATGGACGCGGTAGGTGTAGCGGTCGATCACCTCGACGCCGCTCATCGGATAGTTGCGCAGGTCGATCCAGCCGCCCTCGCCTTTGGCGGCACGGGCTTTTTCGTCGGCGGCCAGGCGGGCGTGAAGATCCTTCAGCCCGACGATGTAATCACCCATCAGTTCGAGCACCGGCGAATGCAGGCGCGGGTGTGCGAGGCGCTTGATCTGGTAGGCGTAATCGTCGGCGGTGAGTTCGCGGGTGCCGGTTTGCGGAAAATCACCCAGGCTGCGCTTGTCGGCGAGATCTGCCGCGGTAAGGCCGAGGTAAAGCGGCTGGCCCTTGGCGTCGGCGGCAAAGGCCGGGTGCGGCTGATAGCGGATGCCCGGCCGGATACGGATTTCGTATTCGCTGCGGGCGATGCTGACCGGGTCGGCGCCGGGTGGCAGCAGCTTGCCGTCCGCATCGAACTGGCGCAGCACAGGCATCCTCTCGGCGGCCGCCACATTCAGCTCGAAGGGGCGCTTGAGATAGTGATACTGCAGCGGCGGCTCGTAGATCTGGTACAGAAAAGTCGCCTCGTCCTCGCTGTAGGACTGGACCGGGTCGAGGTGCTTGGGCCGCTGGGTGAAGGCGGTGTAGAGAATGTTCTGGCCCCGCTCGGCGATCGGGTAGGGATCGTTCCACACCTGGCCACAGCCGGCTGCCAGGCTTGCGAGCAGCATGGAAGGAAAGTACCGGAATAGCGGACGAAACAGCGGTCGGATCAGTGCGTGCATGGGGTTTACTCTACCGGATAGCGGCGGAGTCGCGACAGCACACGCTCCGGAAGCATCCGCTATAATCGAGTGGTTATTCACAGGAGACACCTTACATGGGCTTTCTCGCCGGCAAGCGCATTCTCATCACCGGATTGCTGTCCAACCGCTCGATCTCCTACGGGATCGCCAAAGCCATGCACCGGGAAGGCGCAGAGCTCGCCTTTACTTACCAGAACGAACGCTTCCATGATCGCGTGGCCAAAATGGCCGCCGAATTCGGCAGCGAGATGATCTTTGCGTGCGACGTCCAGAACGACGATGAAATCGCAAAGCTCTTCGATCAGCTCGCGCAAAAATGGGACGGGCTTGACGGCCTGGTTCACTCCATCGCTTTCGCCCCCAGCGAAGCCCTCGAGGGCGACTTCCTCGACGGGCTCTCCCGCGAGGCGTTCCGCATTTCCCAGGAAGTCAGCGCCTACAGCTTCCCCGCCCTCGCCAAGGCCGCCCGGCCGATGATGAAGGGTCGCAAAGGTTCGATGCTGACCATGTCCTACCTTGGCGCCGTGCGCACCATGCCCAACTACAACATCATGGGCATGGCCAAGGCGAGCCTCGAGGCTTCGGTACGCTACATGGCGGTCACGCTCGGCCCCGAAGGCACGCGCGTCAATGCCATTTCCGCGGGCCCGATCAAAACGCTGGCGGCCTCCGGCATCGGCAACTTCAGCAAGCTGCTGTCGTTCAACGAACGCAACGCCCCGCTGCGCCGCAACGTGACCATCGAGGAAGTCGGCAACGCAGCCGCCTTCCTGTGCTCCGATCTCGCCAGTGGCGTAACCGGTGAAATCATGTACGTAGACGGCGGTTTCAACACCACCGCGCTCGGCAACGAAGACCAGGGCCAGGGCTGAACCCTGCCGGTCTGATCAAAAAGCAGGGCCGTCCAATTACGGGCGGCCCTGCTTTTTTTGCGATCCTGCCGGGCTCGCCGGCTTGCCCCGCGGCCTAGTCGGTCGTGCCCTGCTCCAGCATCCGCCCCAGCAACTGCCTGACCAGCGACGGTTCAAACGGTTTGTCGCAGATTCCCGACACGCCGGCCTCTTCCACCGCGGCCAGGCGGCTCTCGCTGGTTTCGCTGGTCACCATCAGGATCGGCACCGTGCGTTGCCAGCTGCGGGTGCGCACGTATTCGACAAATTCGCGGCCGTCCATTTCGGGCATGTTGTAGTCGGTAATGATGAGGTCGACCATCGTGCCTTCCAGCACGGCAGCGCCTTCCTTGCCGTTGCAGGCTTCGATGATGTGGCTGATGCCGAGGTTTTCGAGCACCTTGCGCATGAATTTGCGCGCGTTGTGGCTGTCATCCACCACCAGCACGCGCACGCTTTCCAGGTCGTACTGGTTGTCCAGCGTGTAGTTTGTCCCGAGGTAATCCACGGTGGCATTGAGCGCCAGGGTCAGCTGGTGGGATGTGAAAGGCTTGGGCACGATGCCGCACACGCCGGACTGGCGGATCGGATCAAGGGCCTGCGGGCGGGTTTCGCTCGAAATCAGGATGAAAGCCACATTCTTGAGCACCGGATCGGCCCGCATCGCGATGAGCAGCTCGGTGCCTGAACGGTCGGGCAGGTAGAGCGCCGAGAGCACCACGTCGGGCCGCGCAGCCCGCATCGCGGCATCCGCATCCGCGGCACTACCGACAAGCTGCACCTGCGTCAGCCCGACCTCGTCGCACACCTTGCGGATGATCTTGGCCTGCATTGCGGAGGGCTCCACAAGCAGGGCCTGCAGATGACCAAACTGGCCAGTACTCGCCATCGTCTCGACCTTTTTTATTTGCGAACGATGGGATTAGCGAACCAAATCAGGAAAGCTTGAGGCGCACGCTGAAAAACACCCTGCCCTGTTAGGCGCGGCGGGATGCCGCCGCCGTCTTTTGCCGCGCCCACCAGGCACCGAGCCGGCTGGCCGGATAGCGCTGGGTGACGGCTTCAAGAACCATGTTGCCCGTCGCCAGCACCAAAAAGACATAAATCAGGCTTGCCCACCAGGCGTCGGCGGCGATCAGCGCGGCCATTACCGCCAACTGGAACAGCGCAAAGGCCGCAGCCTTCACATGCCCCGCCGCGCCAGCCTGCTTCTGTTTGACGCTCATCGCCCACCACGTGGGCACGACCAGCACGAGCGCCATCACTGCCATAACCCTGTACATGCCTGATCCCTCCTGGGCTGCCCCCTGCCGCCGGGGATTGCCGACGCTCAGCGGAATTGCGATGGCGGCGAGGATACCCTCAATTGCCATCGCGGCGCCCTGCCGGTTCCGCCGTTTTTCTACAGTTCCGTCAGCCTCGGCGAGCGCGCTCAAACAGCCTAGTCCGCCAGATACTTGTCCAGCGTGTGGTGATGCGCCCGGATGCGGAGTTCCTGGTAGCTGGCCAGGGTGACGACGCCGGTCAGCGAGGCCTTGAGGCCGCGGGTCATGTGCGGAAGATTGCGCATGTCCTGGTCGAGCACGGGGCCGAGGGCGCCGAGTTCCGGGGCCGAACTGAAGGGCTCGTTTTCGGACAGCCAATGCACCGGCACGGCGGCGGGCCGCGGTTCATGGGCTTTGTGGCGGCCGAGCACCATCACGTCGTAGATGCAGCTTTCCGGGTTGTGGCCGTCGGGCATGGCGCGGTAGATGATGTTGCCGAAGTAGCCCGCCCAGATCTGGAAGTGCGGGAAGACCGAATAGAGGATCGCATCCTGCAATTCGGCCAGTGTGGCGTGAGACAAATCCACGCCCGATGCGGCGGCGTAGGCCGCACGGTTCATCTCGCCCACGTACTGGCGGGCGCTCATGCCTTCGGGCAGGGTGTGGGCGTCGCCGTTGCCGTCGGCCATGCGGCCGGAGGCGGCGATGCAGTCGTGCATCACTTCGGTCTGGGTGACACCATCCAAGTTGGGGCTGGCGATGGACATGGGCGTGATGCAGCGGGCCAGGGTGTCGCCATACAGGTCGTACTGGCTGTCCACGTCGTCGGTGAAGGTGAGGATGTGCGGGTGGGTTGCGCGCACATGGAAGGATTCAAAGAAGGCCTCCTGGGCCAGCTTCCAGTTGCAGGGGATGCGCTTTCGCACGTGCACGAGGGTGGTGGCACGCTCGAGGCTGTAGTCGGCACAGTGCTCGGGCAGCACACCCAGCCAATCGGCAAGGGGAGCTGCATTCTTGTCGAAATTGATGAAGATGAAGCCGGCCCAGGTTTCGACGCGCACTTGCGGCAAATCCTGGCGGTCACGCTCGAAGTGCTTGAAATCCCACGCGCAGGGCAGGCTCTTCATGGCGCCGGCCAGATCCCAGGTAAAGCCGTGGAAGGGGCAGCGCAATTGCTTGACGTTTCCGCCCGCCGGCCGCAGCGCGATGCCCCGGTGCAGGCAGGAGTTGGCAAACGCGCGCACCACGCCGTCGTCACCGCGCATGACGATGAGCGAGTGATCCCCGATGTCATGCACCACGTGGTCGCCCGCATCGGGAATGGCTTCGTCGCGGGCCACGAACTGCCACACGCGGGGCCACATCCTGTCCATTTCCTGCTTGTGGAAATCTGCCGAAAAATAGCGGCTCACCGCCAGGTCGGCATCCCCGAGTCCGGCTGGCGGAGCCGGCCTGAGAAAGTCAGGCACCGGCACCGTCTCATCTTCAAGCAAGCGCTGAAAGGTAGTCGGGTCGCCGAGGTTTTCGGGTGCATTGAGCGAATGATGCTGTGCGCAGGGTGCGTTCATCGGGATGTCTCCTCCGGTGCGTGGCGGCCTGGGTGCCGTCCATGGATTCGGGTGAAGGCCGGCGCCATGGCGGACTCCGGCTTCCTCTGTCTTTCCGCTCTGGAAAGACGATGCCTGGAGTCTGCGGGTGCCAGAAAGACCCTGATTTGATTATGGTCAACAAACGAACAAATTTGTTTGTTTTATGGTTTTGACGGTGGGGTTCGCTACGCTCATGACGCGCCCCACCGCCGACTCAACGCTCCTTTGCCACGGCGTCCTCATCCGGGTTGGCGGGCTGTTCCCGTTCTTGGGTCATGTGGTTAGCATGCTAGATTGCGTTGATCAATTTTTCGGCTTACACCGCGCATGCTCAGCATCAGAAGCATCTTGAGACCGGCTCATTCGTCCCGCCGCGTGTCGATTGTCCGACTCGTCGGGGGCCTGTTTGCTTTACTCATGGCGGGCTCCGCTCACGCCATCGGTGATTCGGGCGGCTGCGCCATGAATCGCGCGTTGATCGATGCAGCCGCCACGGGGCCGGCGTCTGCAATGCACGCCCATTTGGCCAGCCACATGGCGCGCGCCTGGAAAAATCTTGAGCCGGCGATGCGCACCGTGCTGGAGTCGAGCCCCCGGGCGATACAGGAGTGGCAGTCGGCAACCAGGAAGACCTTCCTCAATGGCTCGGATTTCGGCTGCGGAGAAGGCAAGTTGCTCGATCACGCCATCCGCGGCGGCAACATCGACGTCGTGAAATGGCTCGTGGACGAAGGCGCCGATCCCAGCGGCATGCGTGACGGCCTCAGCCCCGACTCCGTTTTTTTCCGCTGCCCGGAAGCGTTTGCGCGACCTGGCCTCACCGAGGCAGAAGCGACGCAGCGCACCGAAGCCATCTACCGGCTCCTGATCGACCGGGGGGCGGACAAGAACCGCTCCGTGAGCCATTCGCAGTTCCAGGCCGCCAACGCGCTCACGGGCTGTTCCTCGGAGCGCATGCTCCGGCTGATGCTTCAACTCGGGGTCGATCGCTCTCCTCAGTTCGGAGACCTCCCTGCCCTGCATGCGCCGCTCCAGGAGGCGGTGTGGTCCTTCTTTCCCGGCAGCAGGGGAAACCCCGAAAAAATTCTCGACAAGATTCGCCTGCTGGCCGAAGGCGGGCACAACGACCTTCGCGGCACCGTGATCGAACAGCGACTGCATGAACTCTGCCTTCGACCGGCCGGCGAAGAGCGCTGCCGCAAGCTCCAGCCCGTGCTGAAAGTCAGCCCGGGAATCTGGCCCGGGACACTGCAGACGCCGATCTCCAGGCCCGGCCCGGCAGCTTTTGCGCCGCGTCGCGAGGTGTGCAGCTTCCCCGAAATCCAGTTTATCGACGATCTGGAACTGGCCGTGGTTTCGCACACCGGGGGCGAGCCAACGGGCCTGGCCTTCAAGGGCGTGCCGGACGAAGCAAAGGTGGTCGAACTGATCGTCAACGCCCCCAAGCGCCCGGTTCTGCTGCTTCTGAATTCCACTGGAATCAAGGCCCCGCGCATCTGGTCGATTCGCCGCACGGCCTCGACCAGGATCGTCGGCGTCATCCTTCAGCGCGATTTCAAGCCGGGGGCCCGCACGGCGGTGCTCGGCCTTGATCCGGATACCGCCATCGCGCAGGTTCGCTGCGACATCCCGCTGGACGAAGCAGGCCCAGGCCGGCAGCTTGCGACACCCGGGCCCGGCAGCCTGGATCCCTTCGGGCGTGGATTGCCCTTCACGAGCTACTTTGCCCGCACCGGCGCCATCACCGTGGGCGACCCCCTGACGCCCAAAGCCAGGTCGTCACTGTCATTGTCCCCGGAGGCTGGCTCGTCGCCTCTCCCGCTCGAGCCCTACGCAGCCGCGGCGGGCCCGCTCACGGGCCGGGCGGCGCTGGAAGCCATGGTCGCCAACGGCAGCCTGAGCCGGGCGGACGTGGATACGTTCATCAGCTGGATGGGCGCAGTACGCCGCCGCCCCTGGCCACGCAATGGCCTCCCGAAAACAGTGCCCGCCTTCTGGAATGCCTACGTCAACAAGAAGGACGAACTGCGCCTTCCGGCAGGATTGCGCGGCGCCGACGCGCCCATCATCTTTACGCCCGCCCAGACCACCATCAAGGGAGACATCGGAGACACCACATTGTTTTTCGGTCACGACACCAACGAGCCCTCGAATGCAAATGTGCCACGGCTCGGCACGTGCATCGGCCCCCGGTGCTGATCACAGACAGGGCACAACGCTGACTAATCTCCGCCGGGCGCCCGCCTCCGGGCAAAAATCACCGGGCTTGAATTGGCGGGAATCAACGGGAGGGCGCATCATGCCCTCCTTATGTCAGGGACCGGCCTGCGGATTTTCCGGAAGGAGAAAGTCATGACAACCAGAATCACCATCACTGCTGACGATGTCCAGATTGGCGACCTGATCTACGACGGCCCCGGGGCCAATGTCCATCCGACGTTTGCGTGGGAAACCGTAACGAAGGTGCATCGGGTGGATGGTCTGGTCATGCTGACCGCGGGCCGCCTCGACAGCGCCAACGGCGAGTTCTGGTTTGATCCTGCCGAATCCGTAACCGTCATTCGTCATCCGCCAGAGAAAGCTGAAGAAGTCGTCACCAAGCCGCGTCACAAGCGCGGGCATTAGGGCCAGGACCCAGCCTCCCCGCTGCCAGGCAGGAGCGGCCGGTGGCGTGACAAGCCCGACGCGGCGGCCTTCGTTCCGCTGCAGGTGCCTCGCAAGCTCCGCCCGATCATGAACAATCAGGCACAATCGCGCCGATCATGATCAAGCGCCTTGCCAATCCCTACCTTCTGCTCACCCTGAGCGTCCTGTCCTGGTCGAGCAACATGGTTCTCGGCCGTGCCATCCGTGGCGAGATTCCGCCCATGGCGCTGTCGTTCTGGCGCTGGGTCATCGCCGGCCTCTTCGTGCTGCCTTTTGCACTGCCGCATCTCAAGCAGCAATGGCCGCTGCTCAGGCAAGGCTGGCGACCCTTGCTGGTGCTCGGGCTGCTCGGCATCGGCGGCTACAACGCCTTCGCTTACCTGGGCCTGCAGCACACCACAGCCACCAACGCGGCCCTGCTCAATTCCTTCGTCCCCATCGTGACCATCGCGATTTCGTGGGCTTTTCTCGGAAAACACCTTAAACCCCTGGAAGCCGTGGGCGTGATCGTTTCCCTGTGCGGGGCGCTCACGATTGTTGCGCGCGGCAATCTGGATGTACTGGCCAGCCTCGACCTCAACGTCGGAGACCTGTGGATGTTGCTTGCGGTGCTCGACTGGGCGCTCTACACCATTGCCCTGGCGTGGCGACCCGCAGGCGTCCATCCGACGCTGATGCTCGGCACGACGATCATGATCGGCGTCGCCGCCCTGGCCCCCGCCTATGCCTGGGAATTCGCCCAGGGCGCACGGATGAAACTGAATCCCGAATCGATGGCGATCCTGGCTTACATCGGCATCGTTCCCGGCTTCGTCAGCTACATTTTCTACAACCGGGGCGTTGCCGAAGTGGGCGCGAACCGCGCCAGCCTGTTCATTCACCTGATGCCGGTTTTCGGCACCCTGCTGTCGTCGATCTTTCTCGCTGAAGTGCCCCAGTGGTACCACTACCTCGG
>NZ_JAOAUU010000032.1 GCF_030157465.1 Zoogloea sp. | reverse complement strand
CGCTCTGGATGCCGGCGCGGATGATTTCCGAGTAATAGGCCGACTCGAACAGCGCAAAGCCGATCATCGCGGAGGTGAGACGCACGTCGGTGCCGGGGCTGAGATTGAAGGTGCCCGTGAGCAGCTGCGGCACGATCAGGAAGAACCACAGCAGCACCATCACCAGCGGAATCGCCCGGAACAGATTGACGTAGCCGGCGGCGAACCACGCCAGCGGCTTGACCGACGACAGGCGCATCATCGCCAGCAGCGTGCCCCACACGATGCCGACCACCACCGCGGTGAGGGTGATTTCCAGCGAGATCTTCATGCCCTCCCACAAAAAGGGCAGGGCGCCGGGGATCGAAGACCAGTCGAACTCGTAATTCATCGCATGTTCCTCACTGGCTGCCGATGTAGCCCGGCACGCGGGTGCGCCCCTCGACGACCCGCATCAGGCCCATGACCACCACGTTGATGACGAGGTAGAACAGGGTGACCGCGATGAAGGATTCATAGGGCTGGGCGGTGTAGTCCACCAATTGGCGGCCCTGCGCGGCAAGCTCGAGCAGGCCGATGGTCGAGCACACGGCGGAGTTCTTGAAGATGTTGAGGAACTCGGAGGTGAGCGGCGGCACGATGAGCCGGAAAGCCATGGGTACGAGCACATGCCGGTAGGTTTGCGGCAGCGTCAAACCCAGGGCCAGGCCCGCGTTTCTTTGCCCCGGGGGCAGGGCGAGGATGCCGGAGCGCACCTGCTCGCACACCCGCGCGCTGGTGAAAAAGGCCAGGCACACCATGGCCGCCACAAACTGCTGGGTGAGCGGATCAAGCTGCTGCTTGAAGGCGTCGCCAAGGCCGAAAGGCAGGAGCTCGGGCAGCACGAAATACCAGATGAACAACTGCACCAGCAGCGGAATGTTGCGGAACACTTCCACGTAGCTGGTCGCCAGCAGCGACAGCCCCCGATGGGGCACGGTGCGCAGCACCCCCATCAGGCTGCCGAGCAGCAGTGCAATGACCCACGCCGACAGCGACAAGGCCAGCGTGATTTGCAGGCCCTCCAGCAGCCATCCCATGTAGGTCGTGTCTCCGGTGGGCACCGGGCTTGAGAAGATGCTCCAGTTCCATTGGTAGCTCATGGGCTGCGGCTCCAGAGGGAAGGGGCGGCACGGGCGACGACCCGTACCGGCGCGGATGCTTACTCAAAGGCCTTGTCGTTGGGCGCCTTGTAGAGCTTCAGCATGGCCTCGGAAATCGGGAAGTTGAGGTTCAGGCCCTTGGGAGGAATGGGCTGGGTGAACCACTTCTTGTAGATGGCCTCGGCCTCGCCGGAAGTCATGGCCTTGGCCAGTGCCGCGTCGGTCACCTTCTTGAAGGCCGGATCGTCCTTTCGCATCATGCAGCCGTAGGCCTCGAAGCTCTGGGGCGTGCCGACG
>NZ_JAOAUU010000031.1 GCF_030157465.1 Zoogloea sp. | reverse complement strand
GCGCCGGACTGTTAATCCGTAGGTCCCTGGTTCGAGCCCAGGTCGAGGAGCCAGAGAAAAATTTGCGGTGATGTGCATCGTTGATGCATATGACCAAACCCGTCAGATCCTCGATAGCTCAGTCGGTAGAGCGCCGGACTGTTAATCCGTAGGTCCCTGGTTCGAGCCCAGGTCGAGGAGCCAAGACAAGCAGAAAAGCCAATCCTTCGGGGTTGGCTTTTTTGTCGTCAACAATCCTCCAGCTGTACAGGCCCATGACCAAGGCAAGGTGCAGCCAGCCTTCCTGCGTCAGGCTGTAGGTGATGCCGGCCATCCAGACCCATCCCGGCGACCCCACCATGAACTGACGGTTCAAGGTGTTCACCGTCGTCGGAAGGCTTTGCTTGCTGTAGGTCATGACCTCGTAGCGAAGCCTGCATCGCGCCTGGATGCAACAGACCGCCCCCCCCACCTTTCCCCGCCCGCAGGCTCGATCATTCCATCTGCCATCTGCTCTGGTGTGATCCCGGCTTGCCGCTGCCCGCGCCCAGCGGGCCCGGCTTGCCGGCCTTTCTCCAGTTCATCCGGGGCTCCCCGGCGCCACCAGCTCCGCACTCTTGCACGCCACCCTCACCTGACGAAGCGCCTCTTGCCTGAATGATTGCGCGTCACGCTGGTTTGGAATCCTGCACATCCCACACCTCCAGTTGCCAGCGTGACCAGCCAGTTCAGGCACTCGAAATCCGCGCCCGGGCTCATGCTACAAAATGTTTCAAGAAAAGCGATGACGTGCCGATACAGAGCGAAGGCCTCAAAGCCCGGGCGGCAAAAAACTCATAAAGCATAAAACTTGCTCCCGGCAGCACCATCGACAACGACGAAAAGAATTCTGTGCCCGCACTTTCCATTTCTTGCTTCCAGGGGGAATCCATGAACAACTCGAATTGCGTTAAATCCGTGCGCGGCAGCCGTCTGGCCGGCGCCTGCAGCGTCCTTCTGGCAGCACTGCTGGCGGGCTGCTCGACACTGCCCACGCCGTTCTCGGCCGATGAGCAAAAGCAGATCGCCGCCAACGACCGCAAGGCGGCCACCGCCGACGTCGAACCGCTGGCCGATCGCCTGACGCTGGCCGACGCAATCGCACGAGGCATCAAGTACAACCTCGAGCACCGCTCCCGGATGATGGAAGAAGCCCTCGCCATGGGCCAGCTCGATCTCGGTCGCTACGACATGCTGCCCAAGCTGGTCGCCTCCGCCGGCTACCAATGGCGCGACAAGGAACTGATCACGAACAGCAGGGATTCCGTCACCGGGCTTCCCTCGCTGGCCAACCCCTACATCTCGTCCGACCGTTCGCACACCCTCACCGACCTGGCCCTGTCGTGGAACGTGCTCGACTTTGGCGTCAGTTACTTCAACTCCAAGCAGAACGCCGACCGCGTGCTGATCGCCAGCGAACGCCGGCGCAAGGCCATGCACAACCTGATCCAGGAAGTGCGCACCGCCTACTGGCGCGCCGCCAGCGCCGAGAAGATCGACAAGGATCTGCGCGAAACCATCCGCCTGGCCGAATCCGCCCTGCAGGACTCCCGCAAGATCGAACAGGAACGCATCCGCGACCCGCTGGAAGCCCTGCGCTATCAGCGCACCGTGCTGGAAAACCTGCGCATCCTCGAAAGCATCCAGCAGGAACTCGCCGCCGCCAAGATCGAACTGGCCGCCCTCATCAATCTGCCGCCGGGCACCCAGTTCCAGCTCGCCGAGCCGAATGACAAAGAACTCAAGCCCGCGGCGCTGCCCATGCCCATCGAGCGCATGGAAGACCTCGCCATCGCCCGCAACGCCGACCTGCGCGAGCAGTTCTACAACGTGCGCATCGCCGTGGCCGAGACCAAGAAATCCATGCTGCGGATGTTCCCCGGCCTGTCTTTCAACTACGCCCTGCGCAACGACACCAACAGCTACCTGATCCACAACTCCTGGCAGGACGCCGGTGCCCAGATCAGCTGGAACCTATTCACCCTGCTGTCGGCCCCGGCCAACATCCGCTATTCCGAATCGGCCGAAAAGCTCGCCGAGCATCGGCGCATGACCACCCAGATGGCCGTGCTGGCCCAGGTCCACCTGGCTCGCCAGCAATACGAGAATGCCTACCGTCTGCTCGAGCGTGCCGACTCCATCTGGACGGTGGACAAGCGCATCTTCGAGCACAGCAAGAGCCGCGAAAGCGCCGAAACCAAAGGCCGCCTCGACCTGATCTTCAGCAACACCTCGGCCATCGTCAGCATGCTGCGCCGCTACCAGGCCCTGAGCCAGGTGTACGCCGCCAGCAGCCGCATCCAGGCCACCCTCGGCCTCGAGCCGGAAATCGGCAGCATCAACGACATGCCGCTGTCCGATCTGCGCCGCAATGTCGAGAACGCCATGGACCAATGGAGCCGCGGCGAAGCGCTGAAGGCCCAGGAGCCCGCCGCGCAGGGCGACGCTCCGGCAGACGACAAGGCTGCCGCCATCGACGCCGACCGCCCGGCCCAGGCGACCACACTGCCGCTGGCCGCCCCGGTCCAGGCCCGCGACGTAGCCTGGACGGATGTCTCCTCGGGTGCCGGGATCGGCCAGAAGCACATCGGCACCATCGCCTGGTCCATCGCCGACCTCCAGGATCGCCACATGGCCCAGCTCAAGCGCGGCTCCCTGGCTGCAACCTCATCCGTTCAAACCGCCCAGTAACCAGGTCGCCACTCATGCATCGAGCCTTACTTGCCGTCGCCCTGATTGCGACGACCGCCGGAGCCTGGGCCCAGACTCCGGCCCGGGTCACGCCTCCGCCGCCTCCCGCCGCCAGCCCGGCGCTCGACCGCCAGGACATCCGCGCCCAGCTCTCGCCGCGCCGCTTCACAACGCTGGCGGCCGAACTGGGCGCCAAGGTCAATCGGGTCAGCGTTCGCGAAGGCGAGCGCTTCAAGAGCGGGCAGGTGCTGATCGTCCTTGATTGCTCCCTGCAGACGGCCCAGCTGAACAAGGCCAAGGCCACCCTGGCCGCGGCCGATCAGACCTACGCCGCCAACCGCCGCCTGGCCGAACTGAACTCGGTGGGCAAGCTTGAACTCGACACCTCCCACTCCGAGGTCGCCAAGGCCCGTGCAGACGTGGCACTGATGAACGCCACCCTGTCCAAGTGCCAGATCGTGGCGCCCTTCTCCGGTCGCGTATCGGAGCAAAAGATTCGCGAACAGCAGTTCGCACAGCCCGGCCAGGGCATTCTCGAGATCCTCGACGACAGCGCGCTCGAACTGGAATTCATCGTCCCGTCACGCTGGATGGCGTGGCTGAAGGACGGCTACCGCTTCCAGGTAAAGATCGACGAAACCGGCATCACCTACCCCGCCAAGGTCACCCGCCTGGGCGCCAAGGTCGATCCGGTCAGCCAGTCCGTCAAGGCAGTGGCTGTCATCGACGGCCAGTTCTCCGAATTGATCGCCGGCATGAGCGGTCGGGTGATGCTCGCCCCGCCCGCCAGCGCACCGGCACCGCAAAAATAACTCGTCACCCAAATTTGCAGGAGGCTGCCATGTCCTCGAAATCGACCCGAACCCCGACCGGCAAACGTCGTCTCAATCGCCAGGGGCCTGCCCCGCTGGCCCTCGAACAACGTCTGGTCTTCGATGGCGCCGCCGGTGCCGAAGTCGTGACCCAGGCTGTCGCGGTGGATGCCCATCCCGTCGATGGCACCGATAGCGCGACACCCGATCTGGCTCCGGCAGCCGTGCTGCCGGCCGACAGCAGCGCCGCCGCACAAAGCATCGTTTTCGTGGACGGCCAGTTGCCGAACGCCGGCGTGCTGGCCAGCAACATCGCATCGGGCGCGCAGGTCGTGATTCTCGATCCGGCCCGGGATGCCCTCCAGCAAATGCAGGACGCCGTGGCCGGCCGTCAGGGCCTGCAGTCCATCCATATCCTCTCCCACGGCGCCAAGGGTGAAGTCACCCTCGGCAATCTCAGCCTGACCCAGGCCAACCTGGCCGCCCACGCCGAAGCCCTCGGTGCCCTGGGCGCCGCGCTGGCAAGCGACGGCGACATCCTGATCTACGGCTGCGACATCGGCGCCGGCAGCGAAGGCACGGCTTTCGTCGACGAGATCGCCCGTCTCACCCAGGCCGACGTCGCCGTCTCCACCGACGCCACCGGCAGCAGCCAGGAAGGCGGCGACTGGACGCTCGAATACACCACCGGCAGCGTCGACGCCACCCCCCTCGCCTTCTCCGATGCGGTCGATCCCTTCCTGCTCGGCACGCCCTCGGTCACCTCGGTGGATGACTCCACCTATGTCGAGGGCAGCGGTGCGGTCATCGTCGACAACAACATCACGATCACCGGCGGCAGCTCCTACGACGGCCAGTACATGCGGTTCAGCCTGACCAACGGCCAGAGCACCGACATTCTCACGCTGACCAACGCCGCCGACGTCAACCTCTCCGGCGCGATCTCGTATTCAGGCAGCTCGGTCTATCTGGGCAATGGTTCCGGTCGCGACATCATCGGCACCATCGACAGCACCGAGAACGGCACCGCCGGCAAGGCGCTCAAGATCAATTTTGTATCCACGTTCACCAACTCTGGCTTCGAATCCGGCTCCCTCACCGGATGGACGACCATGAACCAGGTGATCAACCTCGGCACCACGGCCATCGCCGGCTTCACCTCGCCGAACGACGGCACCTACACGGCCAGCGCAGGCAACGACGACGCCTACCCCACCGGCGTCGGCTCCTACAGCTCGACCATCGACACCAGCCAGTACAGCGAGGGCACGCGCTCGCTGCGCCTGCTCAGCTCGGGCTTGACCACCGCCAGCGGCTTCGACGTCGTCCACGGCCCCGCGGTGTACAGCGACGCCTTCAGCGCTACCGCCGGCGACAAGATCTACTTCGACTGGCGCGCCTTCGCCGGGAGCGACGCCTTCGACGTGTACGGCTACATTCTCAACACCGCCACCGGCGCCACCACCAAGGTTCTCGACGAAACCGGCACCAGCACCGGCGCATCGACCAACTGGGCAACCGCCAGCGCCACCATCGGCGCCACCGGCTCCTACCGCTTCGTGTTCGTTGCCGGCACCTACGACTACTCTGGCGGCCGGGCCGCCGGCGCATCGCTGTACATCGACAACGTGCGCGTCTTCGGCTCCAAGGTCACCGACGCCGTCGTCACCAGCATCGCGCGTCAGGTCGCCTTCAACGCCACCTCCGACAGCCCCGTCACGTCCCCGGTCCGTGTCTTCAACGTCACCGCGATGAGCGCCACCGGCGCCTCCGGTTCCGACACCGGCCTGATCAACATCACCCCGACCAACGACGCACCGGTGCTCGGCGGCACCGCGCAAACCCTGGCCTACACCGAAAACGCCGTCGCCACGCCCATCGACACGGTGATGACCATCACCGACCCCGACCTGCCCGCCAATTTCAACGGCGGCTGGCTGCAAGCCCAGGTCACCACCAACGGCGCCGCGGAAGACCAGCTCTCCATGCTCAACCAGGGCACCGGCGCCGGCCAGATCGGCATCTCGGGCAGCAACGTCACCTACGCCGGCACAATCATCGGCACCATCGACGCCGGCAACACCGGCGTCTCGGGCGCCGCCCTGCGCATCAACCTGAACAGCAGCGCCACCACGGCCGCCGTCCAGGCCCTGGCCCGGGTCATCGCCTACAGCAATAGTTCGGACGCTCCCTCCACCGCCTCCCGCACCGTCACTTTCACCTTCAACGACGGCGGCAACTCGGGCAGTGGCGGAGCCCTGCAGGCCACCCGCACGGCTGGCATCACGGTCGCGGCGGTGGACGACCCCTCCGTGCTGACCCTCAGCCAGAGCGCCGTCAATTACAACGAAAACGACGCCAGCTTCGTGGTTGATCCGGCGCTGACCCTCACCGACGTGGACAGCACCACCCTCAGCGGCGCCCGGGTCGTCATCACCAGCAACCTCATATCCGCCGAAGACAGCCTCGTACTCCCCTCCAGCGGCAATATCACCTCCAGCTACAACGCCAGCACCGGCATCCTGACGCTGACCGGCACTGCCACCGTTGCCGAATACGAGACCGCACTGCGGGCCGTCAAGTACAGCAACTCCAGCCAAACCCCCACCACCACCCCTCGCACGATCAGTTTCACAATCGGTAACGCCGTGGCGCTCAACTTCGGCGGCAAGACCCACTACTACGAATACGTCTCAGGCAACTACAGCTGGACAACCGCCAAAACCGCCGCCGAAGGCCGCACTTTCCAGGGCATGACCGGCTACCTGGCCACCATCACCAGCCAGGCCGAAAACGACTTCATCAAGCAAAAACTCGGGGCCGACGCCTGGATCGGCGCCACCGACGACTACACCTACATCAACGCGGCCACCGGCACCACCACCTTCGCCAGCCAGGCAGCCGCCGAAGGCAAGTGGTACTGGGTAACCGGCCCCGAAAAGGGCACCCTGATCTCCACCGGCAACGGCACCCCGGTTACCGCCAGCGGCGGCTACGCCTACTGGAACAACGGCGAGCCGAACAACGCCGGCGGAGAACACTACGGCGAGATCTACTCATCCGGCGCCTCGCCCGGCAAGTGGAACGACCTGCCCAACAGCTCCCTGCTCCCCTACGTCGTCGAGTACAGCGACAACGGCGGCACCTCCACCTTCAGCAAGACAATCTCGATCACCCCGGTCAGGAAGAACGATGCGCCGGTGAACAACGCCCCGTCCGCCATCGCCAGCATCCAGGAAGACGCCGTCAACAACTCCGGCTCGCTGGTGTCCGGCTTCCTGTCATCCACCGACGTGGACGGCAACAGCCTCGGCATCGCCGTCACCGCCACCGACAACAGCCACGGCGCCTGGCAGTACTCCACCGACACCGGTGCCACCTGGGCCGCCTTCGGCACGCCCACCGACGCCGCCGCCCGCCTGCTGCGCAGCACCGACATGGTCCGCTTCGTGCCGGCCGCCGACTTCACCGGCACCGCCACCATCACCTATCGCGCCTGGGACCGCAGCAGCGGCACCACCGGCAGCACTGTCGACATCTCCGCCTCCACCGCCTACGGCACCACCAAGGCCGTGGCCAACGGCGACGAAACCGCCTTCTCGGCCACCAAGCAAACCGCCACCATCACCGTCTCGGCGGTCAGTGACGCCCCGGTCCTGAGCGCCGCCGCCCCCATTCTCGCGACGCTCACCGAAGACCAGACCAACGATGCCGGCCAGACCATTGCGGCCATCCTCGGCGCCTCCGTCACCGATGCGGACAGCGGAGCCGCCAGCGGCATCGCCCTCACCAGCCTCAGCGCCGGCAACGGGACGTGGCAGTACTCGCTCAACGCCGGCTCGTCGTGGACCAATGTCGGCACCGTCTCCGCCTCGTCGGCCCTGCTGCTGCGCAGCACCGACCTGCTGCGTTTCGTACCCGACGCCAGAAACGCCACCACCGCCACCGTCACCTACAAGGCCTGGGACCAGACCGGCGCCACCGCCGGCCAGCAGGGCACCAAGGTCAGCACCGCCATCAGCGGCGGCACAAGCCCCTTCTCGACGGCCAGCGACACCGCCAGCATCACGGTAACGGCGGTCAATGACGCCCCCGTGCTCGGCACCCCGGCCAACCTCGCCGGCATCAGCGAAGACGCCACCGGCAACGCCGGCCAGACCGTCTCCAGCCTGCTGGGCAGCACCATGACCGACGTGGACAGCGGCGCCGTACAAGGCATTGCCATCACCGGCGCCAGCAACGGCACCGCCACCGGCGCATGGCAATACTCCACCGACGGCGGCACCACCTGGTTCTCTGTTGGCACCCCGTCCGCTACCACCGCCCTGCTGCTCAAGAGCACCGACCGCGTCCGCTTCAACCCCGACGGCTTCCAGGGCGGCACGCCGACCCTCACGCTGCGCGGCTGGGATCAATCCACCGGCGCGGCCACCAGCGGCGCCACCCGCGGCGAAGCCGACGTCACCGCCAATGGCGGCACCACCGCGTTCTCCGTCACCGCCCCCACGATCAGCATCGCCGTCTCCAGCGTCAATGACGCACCGGAGATCGTGACCCCCGCCAGCAACGCCACCTTCACCGAAAACCTGGGCGCCGTCGCGGCCGGCAGCGGCCTCGTGATTCGCGACGATGGCGGCCAGCTCGCCAAGGCCGTCATCTCGATCAGCACCGGCTTTACGGCCGGCGACACGCTGGCCGTCACGGTTGGCGCCAGCGGCATCAGCGCAAGCTACAACGCCAGTACCGGCGTCCTGACCCTGACCGGCACCGCCAGCACGGCCGCCTACCAGGCCGTTCTCAACACGCTGACCTACACCACCGCCAGCGAAGATCCGACGATCAACAGCGCAAGCCGTACCCTGCGCTGGTCGCTCACCGACACCAGCAACCTCACCGGCCCCCTCGGCACCAGCAGCATCACGGTCAACCCGACGGTCGATGCCAGCGCCCTGAGCGCAGCCCTCACGCTGACCTACACCGAAGACGACGGACTGCGCATCCTGTCGCCGGCCCTGAGCCTCAGCGACGCCGACGACAGCATGATGGCCGGCGCACGCGTGCTGCTATCCGGCAGCGGGCTCGACAACACCAAGGAATACCTCACCCTGCGCGATGCCACACCCGCCGACATCGGCGGCGGCGTGCTGGGCTGGACCCAGTCCAACGTGCTCGGCTTCACCGGCGTCACCGCCACTTACAGCTGGAACAGCACCGACAACCGCGGAGAACTGGTGATCAGCGGTACCGCCAGCACCGCGGCCTACCAGCAGATCCTGCGCACCGTGAGCTACGGCAACAACGTCGACTACACGGCCGACCCGGACACCACGCCCAACGTCGGAACCCGCAGCATCGGGTGGCAGACCATCGATGCCAACTCCGACGGCGTCGGCGCCGACAGCGTCGCCACCTTCCTCGGCAGCGGAAGCGGCAACGGCAGCCTGTCCAACCTCGTCACGCAAACAATTACGCTGGTCAACGCCAACGAAGCCCCGCAAGTCAGCGGAGCCGACATCGCCCTGCCCTACTCGGAAGGCGACACCATCAAGATCCTGGCAAATGCCATCGTGCCCTCCGACGACAACGCGGACGGCATGCTGAGCCGCGCCCAGGTTCAAGTAACCGCCGGCCTGACCACCGGCGACAGCGTGGCCGTGGCAGCCGACAGCGACGCCTCGGACGGCTTCACCCATACGGTTGTGGGCTCCACCGTCAGCCTCAGCTGGAATAGCGTCAGCGCGAGCGAAACGGTGATCGGCGACGGCAGCAACCCTGAGGTGCAGACCCTCACCAACCTGCCGGCCCTCGCCGCCGGTCAGTCCTACACGCTCACAGTTGGCGGCAACACGCTGTTCTCAGACCCCTTGCCCGGCTCGCCGACGGTCAACGACCTCATCAACGCATTTCAGTCCGACCCGTTGTATGGGATCGACTTCACACTGTCCGCGTCCGGCTACAACCTGGTGCTGACCTGGGCCCTACCCGGCCCGGTCCCAGACACCGCCGTGCTCGCCAGCACCACCACGATCCACGAGACCATCGGCGCCACCTACGATTCAGCCAGCGGCGTGCTCAGCCTCACCGGCAACGCCTCCATCGCGGCCTACCAGTCGGTGCTGCGCAGCGTCACCTTCAGCAACACCACCAACGACGATCCGACCGCGACAGCGGCCACCCGCGCGGTGCAGTGGCGCGTCTTCGACTCCAACGGCACCCCCAGCGCGGTGGACACCAATGCCACCACCACCATCCAGGTCACGGCCATCAATGACCAACCGGTCGTCACCACCGACACCGCGGGAACCTATGCCTTCACCGAAGGCGCACCGGCGATTCTGGCCAACTCCGGCCTCAGCCTCTCCGATCCCGACGACACCAACCTGACCGGGGCCACCGTCGCCATCAGCAGCGGCGGTGTCAGCGGCGACCTGCTCGCCATCGACTCCGGCGTGCTGTCGGCCGCCGGCCTCAGCCTCGACGCAGCCAGCACGTCCACCTCGCTCGTGCTCACCGGCAAGGCCAGCCTCGCCACCTACGAAAGCGTGCTGCGCCAGGTCAAGTTCAGCTCCAGCAGCGACGACCCGACCGCGGCCACGCGCACCCTGAGCTGGACGGTCACCGACGACTTCGCCAGCCGCCTGACCGACTTCCCGGGCGCAAACGACGGCAGCACCGCCAAGGAAACCAGCACCGTCGCCACCAGCACGATCACCGTCATCCCGGTCAACGACGCCCCGACGCTCAGCGGCCTGCCCGGCGCCGCGGTGGCTTACACCGAAGGCGCCGCAGCCGCCACCCTGGCCGGCACCATCAGCCTGGCCGACGTGGACGATGCCAACCTCACCCGCGCCGAAGTCTGGATCAGCGGCGGCTTCACCGCCGGCGACACCCTCGCCGCCACGGTCGGCGCCACCGGCATCAATGCGTCCTACAACCCCGCTACCGGCCTGCTGACCCTGACCCACGCCGGCGCCTCGAAGGCCGACTTCGAAAGCGTGCTGCAATCGGTCACCTTCAGCTCCAGCGCCGCCGACCCGACGGCCACCTCGGCAACGCGCACGATCAGCTGGCAGGTCACCGACGCCGACGCTTCCACCGCTGGCGCCGACACGCTGCCCAGCGAACTCAGCGCCTCGTCCGGCACAAGCACCGTCGCCATCACCGCCGCCGACAACGCCGGCGCGCTGTCCGGCCTCAGCAACGAAACCTATGTCGAAAAGGGCTCCGCCGTTGCGGTCGCACCCAACCTCACCCTCAGCGACCCCGACGACACCACCCTCGACGGCCTCACCGTCACCCTCGCAGGCGGCAAAACGACCGGCGACCTGCTCACCGTCACGGCACCGCTCGCCGGCACCGGCATCAGTGCCTCGTACGACGCCACCACCGGCGTCCTGACCCTGACCGGCACCGCCAGCCTGGCCGACTACCAGGCCATCGCCCGCTCCGTCGTGTTCTCCTCGTCGAGCGACGACCCCACCGGCACCTCGACGACCCGCAGCTTCACCTGGGGCACCACCAGCAGCTTCGGCTCGCGCCTGAGCGACTCCGGCACCGGCAACGACTCCGACGCCGGCACCGTCACCACCAACGCCGGCAGCAACACCCTGTCGATCACCGGCCGCAACGACGCCCCGATCCTGACCCTGGGGCACAACACCAGCCTCGATGGCAGCACCGTCGCGTTCGAACAGGGCGGCACCGCCATCTACGCCCTAGGGCTCACTTCGGCTCCGTCCGGCGACGCCACCATCGCCGACCCCGACGACACCTACATCGCCAGCGCCAGCGTCGTCATCAGCAACAACCTGGGCTCGGCGGATCTGCTGTCCGTCGTCACGCCGGCTGGCTGGAGCCGCGTCGGCAACACCCTCACCACCGGCTCCGGTGCGACGATCAGTGTTGCGTACAACGCCGGCACCGGCACCCTGAGCCTCACCAAAGCCAGCGGCAACGTCACCAAGGCCGAATTCGAAAGCGTGCTGGAGCATGTCCAGTACCAAAACACCTCGCTTTCGCCCACAGCCACCGGCGCCAGCCGCGCCCTGACCTGGACCATCACCGACGCCAACGCAGTCGGCGACGGCGCCAAGAGCGCCACCGGCACCAGCTACCTGGTGATTCGCGACAAGAACGACGCGCCGACCATCAGCCCGGCCACACCCAGCGCGACCTACACCGAGGGCACCCTCGCCGTCGACCTGCCCGACGTGGTCGTCACCGACCCCGATCCGGACGAAATCGTCACCGCCACGCTGACCCTCTCCAACCCCGCGGCCGGCAACCTGAGCGTGCCGACCGGCGCGGCCTACGACGCCGGCACCGGCGTCTGGACCATCACCGGCATCGTCACCGACGTCAACGCCGCCCTGGCCGCCCTGCAGTTCGTCCCGACGGCCAACAACGACGTCAATACGTCCATCAGCATCTCCATCGCCGACGGCGGCGAGGATCTGGCGACGCCTGCGACGGGCTCCATCGCGCTGAACGTGAATGCGGTCAACGACGCACCGCTGCTCACGCCGGCATCGCCGGTGCTGCCGCCCCTTACCGAGGACGACACCACCAACGCCGGCCAAACCGTGGCCAGCTTCCGCGGCGCCATTAGCGACGTGGACAGCGGCACCCAGCCCGGTATCGTCATCACCGCCACCAGCGACGGCAACGGTCATTGGGAATACCGCAGCGGCGCCGGCAACTGGACGTCCTTCGGCAACCTGTCCGACAGCACGGCCCTGGTCCTGGCCGACGCCGACTTCGTCCGCTTCGTGCCCGATGGCGCCAACGCCACCACCGCGAGCCTCACCTACCGCGCCTGGGACGGCACCGGCGCTGCGGCGGGCGGAACCGTGGATGCATCAATCACCGGCAACGCCACGCCTTTCTCGTCGGCCTACGACCAGGCCAGCATCGCCGTCAGCGCAATCAACGATGCGCCGGTGCTTGCCGTCGGCGACACCACCCTGAGCACCCTCAACGAAGACGACGTCGGCAACACCGGCCACCTCGTCTCCAGCCTGCGCGGCACCACCACCGATGTGGACAGCGGCGCCGTCCAGGGCCTGGCCATCACCAGCCTGGGCAGCGGCAACGGCACCTGGCAATACTCCACCGACGGCGGCAGCACCTGGACCAACGCCGATGCCGATGGCCCGGTTTCGGCCACCCACGCCCTGCTGCTGCGTGACGCCGATCGCCTGCGCTTCGTGCCCAACAGCGCCAACGACACCGTCGCCGGCCTCGGCTACCGCGCCTGGGACCAGACCAGCGGTACCGCAGGCGCTTACGCCGACACCTCCGCCAACGGCGGCACCACCGCGTTCTCCAGCCAGGAGAACGCCATGGACATCACCGTCACGGCGGTAAACGACGCCCCGGTTCTCGCCTCCGCCGCGCCGGTGCTCAACCCCATCACCGAGGACGACACCACCAACCCCGGCCAGACCGTCGCCAGCTTCATCGGCAGCACCGTCAGCGACGTGGACAGCGGCGCCACCACCGGCATCGCCATCACCGCCGCCAACAACGGCAACGGCCACTGGCAATACTCCACCGATGGCGGCACCACCTGGACCACCGTCTCCGGCCTTGACGGCAGCAACGGCCTGCTCCTCGCCGACACCGACAAGATCCGCTTCCTCCCCAACGCCGAAAACGCCACCAGCCCCACCTTCAGCTATCGCGCCTGGGACCGTACCGTCGGCACCGCCGGCAATCTGGCCACCCTCAGCGCCACCGGCACCACGTCGCCCTACTCCACGGACCAGAACACCGCCAGCATCGTCGTCAGCGCAGTCAACGATGCACCGGTGCTCGCCGCCGGCAACACCACGCTGAACACGCTGACCGAGGATGCCGCCAGCAACGCCGGTCAGACTGTCGCCAGCCTGCGCGGCACCACCACGGATGTGGACAGCGGCGCCGTCCAGGGCCTGGCCATCACCAGCCTGGGCAGCGGCAACGGCACCTGGCAATACTCCACCGACGGCGGCAGCACCTGGACCAACGCCGATGCCGATGGCCCGGTTTCGGCCACCCACGCCCTGCTGCTGCGTGACGCCGATCGCCTGCGCTTCGTGCCCAACAGCGCCAACGACACCGTCGCCGGCCTCGGCTACCGCGCCTGGGACCAGACCAGCGGTACCGCAGGCGCTTACGCCGACACCTCCGCCAACGGCGGCACCACCGCGTTCTCCAGCCAGGAGAACGCCATGGACATCACCGTCACGGCGGTAAACGACGCCCCGGTTCTCGCCTCCGCCGCGCCGGTGCTCAACCCCATCACCGAGGACGACACCACCAACCCCGGCCAGACCGTCGCCAGCTTCATCGGCAGCACCGTCAGCGACGTGGACAGCGGCGCCACCACCGGCATCGCCATCACCGCCGCCAACAACGGCAACGGCCACTGGCAATACTCCACCGATGGCGGCACCACCTGGACCACCGTCTCCGGCCTTGACGGCAGCAACGGCCTGCTCCTCGCCGACACCGACAAGATCCGCTTCCTCCCCAACGCCGAAAACGCCACCAGCCCCACCTTCAGCTATCGCGCCTGGGACCGTACCGTCGGCACCGCCGGCAATCTGGCCACCCTCGGCGCCACCGGCACCACGTCGGCCTACTCCACGGGTGAAAACACCGCCAGCATCGTCGTCAGCGCGGTGAACGACGCGCCGATCAACGACGTGGCGCCCACCTATTCCGGCGACTTCCGGGACGACGGCACGCTGCGCCAGGACGGCGTGATCACCGCCGACCCGGGCCTCTGGCACGACGTCGACGCGGGCGACCCGACCACCGCCATCCGCTACCAGTGGCAGGTTGCCGACGACGCATCGGGCACCGGCCTGCGCGACATCGACGGCGCCACCCTGGCGAGCTACACGCTCACCGCCGGTGACATCGGCAAGTTCGTGCGCGTCAAGGTCTTCGGCGGCGACGGCAAGACCGAAACCGTCGCGACCAGCGGCTTCACCCCGGTCAGCAACGTCGACCCGCAGACCGTCGGCACCCTCGACACCCAGGACGCCACCGAAAGCGTGCCGATGAGTTTCACCGTCCCGGCGGGCACTTTCGCCGACGCCGACGGCGAGGACACGCTCTACTACTCGGCCACCCTGGCCGACGGCTCGCCGCTGCCGGCCTGGCTCAGCTTCGACCCGGCAACCCGCACTTTCTCCGGCACGCCTGGCGGTGGCGACATCGCCGTCCTGCAAGTCCGGGTGAGCGCCAGCGACCACGGCAACCTGCCGGCTTCCGCCGACTTCACGCTGCGTGTCGCCGGTGTGCCGCTCCGGCCGATCGAGGTCAAGGCGGATCCGGAACCCACTCCGCCGCCGCCCGTGCAGCCCAGCGCACCCGCCGCGCCAATCGTAGTCGAAACCGCCGGCTGGACCACTCCGTCAAGCGGCTCCGGCTCCGTTGGCGGCAGCTGGAGCGCCGGCAAGGGCGACGGCTTCTTTGGCCCGACCGACCGTGGTCTGGCCGTCGGCGGGCTCGCCACCGGCACGGAAGTCTCCCGCGCCGCCCCCGGCAGGGAACCTGTGCTGGCAGCCAGCGAGCCGCGCAACGTCGTCACATCGGCTCCGCAGGCCGGCCTGACCCGCTCGGACGGCTTCCGGATCATCGTCCAGGCCCCGGAAACCAAGGACGACTCGTCCCTGATGCTGGCCCGGCCGCTCAATGACCAGGACTTCAAACCGGCGAACACGATCAAGGTCAACGTGCCGCCCGACACCTTCAGCCACAGCCGGCTCGATGCGCGCATCGAGCTGTCGGCCGCGCTGGTGGATGGCTCCAAGCTGCCAAACTGGCTGCGCTTCGACGCCCGCAAGGGTGAATTCCAGGGCATCCCGCCGAGCGATTTCGACGGTGACGTGGAAATCAAGGTCACGGCGAAGGACAACTTCGGCAACAGCGTGTCGACGATCTTCCGCATCCGCGTGAATGCCGGTCAGCGCTCGGCCTTCAACGGGCGCGACGGTCTCAGCGCCCAGTTCCGTACGGCCAGTGCGCCCGGGCGCGACGCCCAGCGCGGCGGGCTGGCGGAACTTGCCCGGCAGACCCGCCAACGGCCGGCATAACGAAGACACATCGAGGTAACCGTGAGCACCCCCGCCGACAACGACGCCTTCCTGTCCCACTCACTGGGCGCGCTGCTCCATCTGGGGCGGCGCGCCCGGCAGGCAGGCGCAACGGCGGAGCTCGGGTTCATCGTGGTCAACGAAACCCTGGCCCTCGCGCCTTACCGGCAGGCCGCCCTGTGGGTGGCCGACCGGGGCGTGGTGGCCCTCTCCGGCGTGGTCGCGCCGGAGGCCAATGCCCCCTTCGTGCACTGGCTGGAACGGGTTCTGCAAAAACTTCTCGCCGACAAACCACAAGCCGCGGCCGTGGCCCCCAGCGACCTTGCCGCCGGCGAGGCCGCCGAATGGGACGAATGGTTGCCGGCGCACGCACTGTGGCTACCCTTGCCGCAAGACACCCCCGGCGGCGTGCTGCTGGCCCGGGATACACCCTGGCAGCCCGGTGAAATCGGCCTGCTGACGGAATGGCTGGACATCTGGGGGCACGCATGGAAAGTGCAGGCCAAGCCCGGCGCCAGCAGCCGCTGGCGCATGCTCGCCTCGCTCTGGCCGGACGCCGGTCAGCGTCTGGCCGCACGCCATAGCTGGTTCAGCGCCGAAGGCTGGCGGGCACGGCTGCAACGCGGACGCGACTGGCGGCCCAGCGACGTGGCCGGCCAGATCAAAAAGCTGTGGCGCAACCGCAGCCTGCGCTACTCGATCCTGGCCCTTGCCGTAATGATGTTCCCGGTACGCTTCAGCGTTCTCGCCCCCGGCGAGCTGGTGCCCGCCCAGCCGGCCGTCGTGCGGGCGCCCCTCGACGGCACCGTGGACACCTTCTTTGTCGCCCCCAACAGCACGGTCAAGGCAGGCGACAAGCTCTTTCAGCTTGATCTGACAACCCTCTCCAGCCGCCTCGCGGTGGCCCGCCAGGGCCTCGTCACCGCCGAAGCCGAATACCGGCAATCGGCCCAGCAGGCGGTTTTCGATCCCAAGAGCAAGGCCCAGCTGGCCGCGCTGCAAGGCCGTATCGCCGAACGCCAGGCCGAAGCCGAGCTGCTCCAGGCCCAGTTCGCCAAGGCCCAGGCCACCGCGCCGCGGGACGGCATCGTGCTGATGGACGACCCGAGCGAATGGATCGGCAAGCCGGTGACTACCGGCGAGCGCATCATCACCATCGCCGGCGAGGACGACGCCGAAGTCGAAGCCTGGCTCGGCCCCGGCGACATCATCGAACTGCCCCCGGGGGCAGAGATCACGCTCTATCTCAACACCGCCCCGCTGTCGCCGGTGGAAGCCTCGTTGCGCTATCTCGCCCACGAAGCCGTGGCACGCCCGGACGGCAGCTTTGCCTACCGCCTGCGTGCCACCCTTGCCGAAGGCCAGCAGCGGCCACGGGTCGGCCTCAAGGGCACCGTCAAGGTTCGCGGCGGGCGCGTACCGCTGATTTACTGGGCACTGCGCCGCCCGCTGGCAACCCTGCGCCAGGTCACCGGCTTGTAACGCAAAACAGACATGCACGCCGCGCTCGACACGCCGCCGTCCTTCGATGCCGCCGCCCTGGCCGCCGAGCGCAAGCTCAGCCTGCCGCCGCTGCGCGAAGAACTGGCCCTCCTCGACGGCCCCGCCGCCTACGACGGCGCACCGACCTGGAGCCTTCACGACCCCGTTCGCAACCAGTTCTACCGTATCGACTGGCCGACCTTCGAGGTGCTCGCGAGATGGCATCTCGGCGACCCGGCCCGCATCGTCGATGCCATCGAGGCCGAAACCACGCTCAGCCTGAGCGAGGACGACGTCGAAGTCGTGATCCGCTTTCTGGCCGAACACCAGCTCATCCGCCCGCTCGGCGAAGCCGGCACCGCCCGCCTCGTGCAGCAGGAAAAAGCCCGTCACAGCACGCTCTGGCAATGGCTGCTGCACCACTACCTGTTCTTCCGCATTCCGCTCTTGCGGCCCGATCGCTGGCTGGTACGCCAGTTGCCGCGGGTCGAGATGTTCTACTCGCGCACCTTCCTGCACCTCACCCTTGCCATGCTTGCCCTCGGCCTGTTCCAGGTCGCGCGCCAGTGGGATCACTTCACCGCCACGCTGGTCGACACCTTCAGCTGGCGGGGGGCCCTGGGCTACGGGGTGGCGCTCACGCTGGTCAAGGTGCTCCACGAATTCGGCCACGCCTTCACCGCCCGCCGTCTAGGCTGCCGGGTGCCGACGATGGGCGTGGCCTTTCTGGTGATGTGGCCGGTGGCCTACACCGATGTCAATGAAGCCTGGCGCCTCACCCGCCGGCGGGACAGGCTGGCGGTAGGCGGCGCCGGCATCCTCACCGAACTGGCGATCGCCGCCTGGGCCACCCTGGCCTGGGCCCTGCTGCCCGACGGCGCCCTGCGCGGCACCGTGTTCATGCTCGCCACCACCACCTGGGTTGCCACCCTGGCCATCAATGCCAGCCCCTTCATGCGCTTCGACGGCTACTTCCTGCTGTCCGACTTCCTCGACTTTCCCAACCTGCACGCCCGCTCCTTCGCGCTGGCACGCTGGAGCCTGCGCGAGCGCCTGTTCGCCCTCGGCGAGCCCGCTCCGGAATGCCTGCCACCTGCCCGCCAGCGCGGCCTGATCCTGTTCGCCTACGGGGTCTGGCTGTACCGCCTGACACTTTTTGTGGGGATCGCCTTGCTCGTCTATCACTACTTCTTCAAGGCCCTCGGGATTCTGCTGTTCGCCGTGGAAATCGGCTGGTTCGTGATCCTGCCGGTGTGGCGCGAAATCGGTGAGTGGAAGCGCCGCTGGCCGCAGATCAAAACAGGCGGTGGTGGCCGTAAAAAGCTCTGGCTGATGGCGCTGCTGGCCTTCATCTTCGTGGTGCCCTGGAACCTGCAGGTCAGCAGCCAGGGCCTGATGCGTTCGGCCCGTCACTACCCGCTGTTCGCACCCGGCCCGTCCAGCGTCGAGGCGATGCCCGTGAAGCGCGGACAAGCCGTGGCGGCAGGCCAGGTGTTGATGAAGCTGAGCGCCGAGGACGCCGAATATCGCCAGCGCCTCGCCAACGCCCGCGTCTCGCGTCTCGCCTGGCAGGCCGAAGTCTCGGGCCTGGACGAGAGCCTGCGCGCACGCCAGCCGATCACCGTGGAAGAACTGGAAGCCGCCCGGGCCGAACTCGCCGGCGCAACGGACGAACTCCAGCGCTACACCGTCATCGCCCCCTTCCCCGGAGTCCTCGCCGATCTGGCGCCAGACCTGCGGGTGGGCGAATCGGTAGGACGCCAGCAGCAGCTCGGCGTATTCATCGACCCGACCGCCTGGGAAGTGGAAACCTATCTGACCGATGCCGAGGTGGAACGGGTCGCCTTGGGCAACGGCGGTCGCTTCCTGCCCGAAACACCGGGGCTGCCGGCACTGGCCCTCAAGGTGGTGCGCATCGACCGCGACGCCACCCGGGCCCTGCCCGACGCGATGCTGGCCGTCGGCCACGGCGGTGAAGTCCTCGTCCGCGAACGCAACAACCAGCTCGTCCCGGAACGAGCGGTCTATCGCGTCGTGCTCGCCGTGGAAGAAGCCGCCCCCGCCCAGGCCCGCGTGCTGCGCGGCTCGGTGGTCATCTACGGCCGCCAGAAATCCCTCGCCGGAGATTTCCTGCGCTCCGGCGCCGCACTGGCGATCCGCGAAGCCGGCTGGTAGGCCGCGCGGCCAAAGGCGCTGCGCCGGACATCGGCGGGAGCCGGCGTCTTTGCTTGCCAGGCTCAGAGATCGTCAGGAAAGCACTCAAATCCGCGGTAAGAGACAAAAACCTGAACCTCTTTAGGTACCCGGATTTTCTGGCTGGCCGCTAATGACAGCAGCTGTTCCTTGAACGAACTGGATTGCAGTCAAAGCCGGCCCATTCTGTTGTGTAGCTACGACCGAAACCCGGCCGTTCAAGCCATCCGGCGGCGGCTGGCCAGGAGGCCCAGCCCCGCCAGACCCAGCAGCGCCAGCGAGGCCGGCTCGGGCACCGTGCCGCCGTTGCGCGTGCCCTCCAGGCGGAAGGCGGTGGCATCGGTGCCGGCCGCACCGGCCCAGAACCACTCCACGTCGAGGGAGTTGTTCCAGATTTCGAGGGTCTGGGCACCGTTCAGGACGATGTCGGGGATGTCGAGGGTGTAAAAGGCGAAACCCGAGTCGGTTCCGGACGTGAGGGTGCCGCCCTGCTGGGCGCCGCCGACAAACACTTCGAAACTATCGAAGGCCGACCCCTGGGAGT
The DNA here is from genome assembly GCF_030157465.1 of Zoogloea sp. Taxonomy (GTDB): domain Bacteria; phylum Pseudomonadota; class Gammaproteobacteria; order Burkholderiales; family Rhodocyclaceae; genus Zoogloea. The sequence goes on along the minus strand of NZ_JAOAUU010000031.1, from coordinate 3,980 downwards.
TCTGTCCGTGAAAGCCCCACCAGCTGATCGTCTCGAGGGTGATGCTGCCGAGCGCGGGGATCGTCTGCGCGTAGGGCGTGCCGGTGCTGTTGTCGGATTGCTGACTGACCCCCGCGGCGTCGGGCAGTTGCTGGTAGAGGGTGGCGGCCGATGCGCCGGCACTGGCCAGCAGGCCGATGAGCGCAGCGGCAACAAGACGGGGGCGAAGCGTGAGAACCATGACGGACTCCGGTTTTTTGAGGTTCGCTGACACCATGCAAGAGCGGTGCCAGGTGAAGAAATTTCGTGAATTCAATAACTTCGATAAATCAGTAAATCAATTTGTAAAAAACGCCGACACATTTTGGGTTGCGCGGGCCGGGGGTTGCCCCCGGGCCCGCGTTGGTCGGTCTTACAGTTCGTCGTGGGGCAGCGGTACGCCGAGGATCGGGAAGTCGAATTCGACCCAATCGACGAGGAAGTCGCTGCCGTGCTGGATGCCGGCTCCGTCGGTGGTGATGGCGCTGCCGAAGTGGCCGGCGCCGTCCTGGTAGCCGCCGAAGACGAAGTCGGTGCCGTCGTAGGCGCCGGCGCTGAGTTCGACGTGGCTGAAGCCGGCGGCGCTGCCGAGGCTGACTTGCTGCGTGCCGGCCGCGGAGGTGGCGCTGAAGGTGGTTTCGGCAACGACCGTGCCGCTGTCGTCGATGAGGCGCAGGCGGCCGCTTTCGGTGTAGAGGCTGCCGTCGTCGTTGATGAAGAAGCGTGACAGGTTGACCGTGACGCCGGTGGCTTCTTCGGCGAGGTTGAAGCGCAGGGCTTCCTTGCCGTCGATTTCCTGACGCACGCTGCTGGTGGCGGCCGACTGGCTGCTGACCCCGAGATCGCCGGTGTAGATGTCGCCACCGGCGAGGTTCTGCGGGCTGACCCCGTGGTAGGCAACGGCGCTCCAGGCTTCGGCGGGGCTGGTGGCGTCGTGCTTGTGCTGGGCGTCGATGCCGGTGTGGGTCCAGGCACTGGCCCACTGGCCGCCACTGCCGGTCTGGCGGTCCGGGGCGGCGCCGATCCGCGTGGCGGTGGTTTCGGGCACCACTTCAAAGGTGACGCTGCCGGTGTCGACGCCGCCGTTGCCGTCGCTCACCTGGTAGGTGTAGCCGGTGGTGCCGCTGAAGCCGGCGGTGGGGGTGAAGTGGAGGCTGCCGTTGGTGTTTTGCACCAGAGTGCCGGCCAGGCCGGTGGTGTCTACGCCGCTGACGCTGAGGGTGTCGCCGTCGGCATCGAGATCGCCGGTGAGGATGCCCGGGGCGGGGATGTCGAGGCTGCCGTTTCGCCAGACGTGGAGGATTTCGTCGTCGGCCACCGGGGCGATGTTGGTGACGGTGATTCCGACCACGCCGGTGCCGGTGCCGCCGTAGCCGTCGGCGACGGTGTAGCTGAAGCCGGTGTTGCCGGTGAAGCCGGCGGTCGGCGTGAAGCTGAAGCTGCCGTCGGCGGAGAGGACGAGGTCGCCGTTGAGGCCGGAGGCGTCCCACGCGGAGATGAACAGGGCGTCCATGTCGAAGTCGGCGTCGTTGCCCATGAGGCCCGGGCTGGTGATGACGAGCGGAACGCCGGCGTGCACGGTGTAGCTGTCGTTGCCGGCTTGCGGGGCGCTGTTCACTACGTTGAGGGTGACCAGGCCGGTGTCGAAGCCGCCCTTGCCGTCGGAGACGGTGTAGTTGAAGGCGGTGCTGCCGACGAAGTCGGTGGTGGGCGTGAAGCGGAAGGCGCCGTTGGCGAGCTGAATGAGGCTGCCGGCGAGGCCGGTGGTGTCCACCGCGCTGACGCTGAGCAGGTCGCCGTCGGCGTCAAGATCGCCGTCGAGCATGCCCGGCGCGGCGATGTCCAGCACCTGGTTCGGACGCAGGTTGAAGACTTCGTCGTCGGCCACCGGGGCGTGGTTGCCGCCGCCTCCGGCGACCACCGTGAGGCCGAGGCTGGCGACGTTGGCGTAGCTGCCGTCTTCGTCGGCGAGGCTGACCAGGATGGTCGGCGTGCCGGCTGCGCTGTAGGTGTGGGTGATGTCGCCCACCGCGCTGGCCGTGCTGGTGCTGCCGTCGCCCCAGTTGATGAGGATGCCGTCCGGCAGCAGGGTGTCCTGGCCCGGATCGAGGTAGTTGGCGAGGCTGAGGGTGTAGGCCAGGCCTGTGGTGGCGCTGGCGGCGCCAGTGGCCTCGATGGTCGGGGCCACGTTGTTTACCGTGACGGTCTTGCTGACCTCGGTGCTGCCGCCGTCGCTGTCGGTGACGGTTACGGTGACCTGGCGGGCGGTGGCGTTTGCCGGGCCGTCTTCGTCGTCGGTAAAGACATGGCTGACGATGCCGCTGGCCGGCAGGTCGGCGGCGAGGACGGTCTGGGTGCTGCCGTCGCCCCAGGCGATGCTGTAGGCGAGCGGGTCGGCGCTGCCGGCCACGTCGCTGCCGGTGAGGGTCAGTTGATAGGTGGCGCCTTCGAGGGTGCTGGCGGCGCCGTCGAGCGCGAGGCTCGGGGCGACGTTGGCCACCGTGACGGCCTGGGTGCCGAGCACCGTGGTGCCGTCTTCGTCGGTGGTGCTGACGGTGATGGTCGGTGCGCTGGCGCCGTCGGCGTAGGTGTGGGTGAAGTTGCCGGCCGCTGCGGCCCAGTCGGCGGGGGTGAAGGTGTCGGTGCTGCCGTCGCCCCAGGCGATGCTGTAGCCGCTGCGGGTGTCGGTGCCGGGGTCAAGAATGGCGCCGACGGTGAGGGTGTAGACGCTGCCCTCGTCCACCGTGGCCGGGCCGCTGAGGCTGGCGGTGGGGGCGACGTTGCTTACGTTGAGTTGCAGGCTGGTGCTGTCGCTGTCGGCGCCGCCGGTGTCGCTGACGGTGATCGTCGCGGTGAGGGTGGCGTTGCCGTCGGCTGCCGTGCGGTTGAGGTCGAAGTGCTGGACGGTGGTGGTGCCGCTTTGCACGACGCCGTCATTCCACTGGACGGTGTAGTTCCAGCCGTCGCCGTTGCTGTCTTCGCCGTCGGAGAAGGCGATGCTGCGGGTGAAGGCGCTGCCTTCGTTCACCGTGCCGGCGGCCTGGACGGCGAGGCTGAGGGTGGGCGTTGGCAGGCCGACCGTGAGGCCGAGGCTGGCGACGTTGGCGTAGCTGCCGTCTTCGTCGGCGAGGCTGACGGTAAGGGTGGGCGTGCTGGCGGCCAGGTAGGTGTGGGTGAGATCGCCGAGGCTGCTGGCGGTGCTTTGGGTGCCGTCGCCCCAGTCCACCACGATGCCGTTGGGCAGCAGGGTGTCCTGACCCGGATCGACATAGTTGGCGAGGTTGAGGGTGTAGGCGACGCCGACCGTGGCGCTGGCGGCGCCGCTGGCGTCCACCGTCGGGGCGACGTTGAGGACGTCCACCGCGTGGGTGCCGAGGGCGAAGAGGCCGTCGTCGTTCTGGGCGAAGACCTGCACGCTGTAGCTGGCGGCGCCGTCGGCGTAGGTGTGGGTGACGACCCCGCCGGCAAGCGCGAGCTGGGCGGCGCTGACGCTCTGGTAGCTGCCCGGCGTGGTTTCGTCGCCCCAGACGATGCGGTATTCGCTGACGCTGTCGGCGCCCGGGTCAAGGATGGCGCCGATGCCGAGGGCGTAGACGCTGCCTTCGTTCACCGCGCCGGCGCCGCTGAGGCTGGCGCTCGGGGCGACATCGTTCACCGTGACGGCCTGGGTGCCAAGCACCGTGGTGCCGTCTTCGTCGGTGGTGCTGACGGTGATGGTCGGTGCGCTGGCGCCGTCGGCGTAGGTGTGGGTGAAGTTGCCGGCCGCTGCGGCCCAGTCGGCGGGGGTGAAGGTGTCGGTGCTGCCGTCGCCCCAGGCGATGCTGTAGCCGCTGCGGGTGTCGGTGCCGGGGTCAAGAATGGCGCCGACGGTGAGGGTGTAGACGCTGCCCTCGTCCACCGTGGCCGGGCCGCTGAGGCTGGCGGTGGGGGCGACGTTGCTTACGTTGAGTTGCAGGCTGGTG
>NZ_JAOAUU010000030.1 GCF_030157465.1 Zoogloea sp. | reverse complement strand
CGATGGCGATCGGGTGCTGGTGCATGAGGAAAATAATACAAGGTCGGGTTAGCCCACAGGGCGTAACCCGACATTTGCCGAATGCCCGTCGGGTTACGCCCTCTGGGCTAACCCGACCTACGCTGAGGCGGCCGTGGCCGAATCTCAAGCCTGGCGCGGTTTTCCGGCCGTTTGTGCATGCCGCGCCTGCCGCACCGTCCGCCGGCCTTGACCCGAGTCAAGGACGGAGCCCCCTTCGCCGACGCACCATCCGGCCCAAGCTGCGCCGTGCAGCGAAGCCATTCAGGGGGGTTCCATGAGCGGGACATTCACAAAATCAATGGCGCGAAACATCTTCTTCGGGGGCACTGTTTTCTTTGCGCTCCTGTTTCTCGCGCTGACCTTCGATTCGATGCAGACCATACCCAAGCGGGACAACCGGCAAAACCTGACGCCGGCTGTCGTGGCGGGCAAGAAGGTGTGGGAGGTCAATAACTGCATTGGTTGCCATACGCTGATGGGCGAAGGCGCCTACTTTGCGCCGGAGCTGGGCAACGTTTACAAGCGTCGCGGCCCGGACTTCATCAAGGCCTGGATCCAGGCCCAGCCGACCGGCGCCCCCGGCCGTCGCCAGATGCCCAACTTCCACCTGACGGATCAGCAACTCAACGATCTTGTTGAATTCCTGAAGTATTCCTCGGAGATCAACACGGCCAACTGGCCGCCCAACATCGAAGGCTGATTACCGGTCAGAAATGGAGCTATAACCATGCAATATTCATCGCAGTCCGTCGCGAAGCCGTATTTCATCGCGGCTATCGGGCTCTTCACCGGGCAGGTGCTGTTCGGGCTCATCATGGGCCTGCAGTACGTGATCGGCGATTTCCTCTTCCCTGCCATCCCGTTCAACGTTGCGCGGATGGTCCACACCAACCTTCTCATCGTGTGGCTGCTGTTCGGCTTCATGGGTGCGGCCTACTACATGATTCCGGAAGAGGCCGAGACCGAGCTGTATTCGCCAAAACTGGCCTTGCTCATGTTCTGGGTCTTCCTCGTGGCGGGCGCCGCGACCATCCTCGGCTATCTGCTCGTGCCCTACGCCACGCTGGCGAAGTTCACGGGTAACGACATACTCGAGACCATGGGCCGGGAGTTTCTCGAACAGCCGCTGCTGACCAAGATCGGTATCGTGGTCGTGGCGCTGGTGTTCCTGTTCAACCTGACCATGACCATGCTCAAGGGCCGCAAGACGTCCATCAGCATCGTGTTGATGCTGGGGTTGTGGGGCCTGGCGGTGTTCTTCCTGTTCTCGTTCTACAACCCGCACAACCTAGTGCTCGACAAGTACTTCTGGTGGTGGGTTGTGCACCTTTGGGTCGAAGGCGTCTGGGAGCTGATCCTGGGTGCGCTGCTGGCCTTCGTGCTGATCAAGGTGACCGGTGTTGACCGCGAAGTGATCGAGAAGTGGCTGT
>NZ_JAOAUU010000029.1 GCF_030157465.1 Zoogloea sp. | reverse complement strand
TGCCATGTCCGAAATCCTCAAGCTGCGCGGTGCGCCCGCCCTTTCCAGTTCCCGTCTTGCCCGGCTGACCGACTCGGTCAAGGCCGTCCTGCCCCGCCTCAAGGGGCTGGCCGCCGAGCACTGGTATTTTGCGGAAGTCAGCGCGCCGCTCACCGCCGACGAGCTGTCGCGCCTGATTGATCTCCTCGGTGTTCACCCGGAGGGCGACGCGCCAGCCGGCAGTCTGCTGATGGTGACGCCGCGACTGGGCACGATTTCGCCCTGGTCCTCGAAGGCCACCGACATCGCCCACCAGTGCGGTTTCGACAAGATTGTCCGGGTCGAGCGCGGCATCGCGTTTTCCTTCGATCTGCGCGGCGGTCTCGACGCCCGCGATCGCGACGCCGTGCTGCCCGCGATCCACGACCGCATGACCGAGTCGGTGCTTGAAAATGCCGACGCCGCCCACGCGCTGTTCCACCATTACGCGCCCCAGCCGCTCACCTCGGTCGACATCCTCGCCAGCGGCCGCGCCGCGCTGGTGGTGGCCAACACCGAGCTGGGCCTGGCCCTCTCGGAAGACGAGATCGATTACCTCGTCGAAAACTTCACGCGCATGGGCCGCAACCCCACCGACGTGGAGCTGATGATGTTCGCCCAGGCGAACTCCGAGCACTGCCGCCACAAGATCTTCAACGCCGATTGGGTCATCGACGGCCGCCCCGAAGAGAAGACCCTCTTCGGCATGATCCGCGAAACCCACAAGGCCCACCCGGAAGGCACCGTCGTTGCCTACTCCGACAACGCCTCGGTGATCGAAGGCGCGAATGTGGACAAGCTCTATCCGGACGCCGACGGCGCCTGGCGCTTCCGCGACGAACTGACCCACATTCTGGCCAAGGTTGAAACCCACAATCACCCGACCGCGATTTCGCCCTTCCCGGGCGCGTCCACCGGCTCCGGCGGCGAGATTCGCGACGAAGGTGCCACCGGCCGCGGCTCCAAGCCCAAGGCGGGCCTGTCCGGCTTCTCGGTGTCCAACCTCGAGATTCCCGGCGCCGAGCAGCCCTGGGAGCAGCATTACGGCAAGCCCGAGCGCATCGCTTCGGCGCTGGACATCATGATCGAAGGCCCGCTCGGCGCAGCCGCCTTCAATAATGAATTCGGCCGTCCCAACCTTACCGGCTATTTCCGCACTTTTGAACAAAGCGTGCAGGACGAAGTGCGCGGCTACCACAAGCCGATCATGATCGCCGGCGGTCTTGGCAGCATCCAGGCCGAGCAGTCCTTCAAGGTCAAGTTCGGCCCCGGCACCCTGCTGATCCAGTTGGGCGGCCCGGGCATGCTGATCGGTCTGGGTGGCGGTGCGGCCTCTTCGATGGCCACCGGCACCAACACGGCCGATCTCGACTTCGCATCCGTCCAGCGCGGCAACCCGGAAATCGAGCGCCGCTGCCAGGAAGTCATCGACGCCTGCTGGCAGAAGGGTTCCGACAACCCCATCCTCGCCATTCATGACGTGGGCGCCGGCGGTCTGTCCAATGCCTTCCCCGAACTCGCCGATTCCGCCAGCCTGGGGGCGCACTTCGAATTGCGTGAAGTGCATATCGAAGAGCCGGGCATGAGCCCGCGGGAAATCTGGTCCAACGAATCGCAGGAGCGTTACGTCATCGCGATTGCGCCTGAAAGCCTCGATGCCTTCCGCGCCATCTGCGAGCGCGAGCGTTGCCCGTTTGCCGTGGTTGGCAAGGCTTCCGACGACGGCCGCCTGGTGGTTTCCGACAGCCACTTCGGCAACGACGCCGTTGACATGGAAATGCAGGTTCTCCTTGGCAAGCCGCCGAAGATGACCCGCAACGTATCTACCCGCCAGGTTTTCCTGCCGCCCTTCGACGTGACCGACATTGACCTGGCCGATGCCTGCAAGCGCGTGTTGTCGATGCCGGCCGTGGCCAGCAAGAACTTCCTGATCACCATCGGCGACCGCTCCGTCGGCGGCATGACCGCCCGCGACCAGATGGTCGGCCCGTGGCAGATTCCGGTGGCCGACGTGGCCGTCACCACCATGAGCTTTCACGGCTACCTCGGCGAAGCCTTTGCGATGGGCGAGCGCACGCCGGTTGCCACGCTGGATGCCCCGGCCTCCGGCCGCATGGCGGTTGGCGAGGCGATCACCAACATCGCGGCGGCCGACATCCGTTCGCTCGGTGACGTGAAACTCTCCGCCAACTGGATGGCTGCCGCTGGCCACCGGGGTGAGGACGTCAAGCTGTTCCGCACCGTCGAAGCCGTGTCGCAGTTCTGCCAGAAGGCCGGGCTGGCCATTCCGGTGGGCAAGGATTCGCTCTCGATGCGCACGGCCTGGCAGGATGACGGCGAGGACAAGCAGGTCGTGTCGCCGCTTTCGCTCATCGTGACCGGCTTTGCGAAGGTCGAGGACGTGCGTCGCACGCTGACCCCGCAGCTCCAGTTTCCGGAAGGTGTGGAAACCGAGCTGCTGCTGATCGACCTCGGCAACAACCAGAACCGCCTCGGCGGCTCGGTGCTGGCCCAGGCCTACAACTCGGTGGCCGAATACGCGCCGGATGTGGACGCCGAACAGCTGGCAGCCTTCTTTGGCCTGATCCAGAAGTGGCGCCAGGATGACCTGATCCTCGCCTACCACGACCGTTCTGACGGCGGCCTCTTCGCAACGCTGTGCGAAATGGCCTTCGCATCCAAGTGCGGCATCTCGGTGATGCTCGACACCGTTGCCTACGATCAGTACATGAACGACGTGGATGGCCTCGACAAGCGCCCCGATTCACTCAAGGGCCGCTTCAATGACATGCTTTTCAAGGCGCTGTTTGCCGAAGAGCTGGGCGCGGTGATCCAGATCCGTCGTGCAGACCGCAGCCGTTTTACCACGGCACTGCGCGAAGCCCGCATCAGCTACCACTTTGTCGGCGAGCCGAACGACCGCGACGAGATGCGCTTCTGGCGCAACGCCAAGCGCGTGTTCAGCGCACCGCGCGCCGAGTTGTTGCAGATCTGGTCGAACACCAGCTACCAGATCGCCCGCCTGCGTGACGACGCCGAATGCGCCAAGGAGGAATTCGACGCGCTGGCCGACAACGCCAACCCCGGCCTGTCGGTGGCCCTGAGCTTTGATGCGGCCGACGATATCGCCGCGCCCTTCATCGCTAGCGGTGTCCGGCCCAAGGTTGCGATCCTGCGTGAGCAGGGCGTGAACTCCCAGGCCGAAATGGCCGCCGCTTTCGAACGTGCCGGTTTCGCGCCATTTGATGTGCATATGTCCGATCTGCAGTCCGGTCGCGTGCATCTCTCGGACTTCACGGGGCTGGCAGCCTGCGGCGGCTTCTCGTATGGCGACGTGCTCGGCGCGGGGCAGGGCTGGGCCAAGTCCATCCTGTTCAACCCGATGCTCCGCGAGCAGTTCGAAACCTTCTTCAAGCGCACCGATACCTTTGCGCTGGGCGTTTGCAACGGCTGCCAGATGATGTCCAACCTGGCCGAGATCATCCCCGGTGCCGAAACCTGGCCGCGCTTCCAGCGCAACCGCAGCGAGCAGTTCGAAGCCCGCTTCGTGATGGTGGAAGTGCAGGAAAGTCCGTCTATCCTGCTGGCCGGCATGGCCGGAAGCCGCATGCCCATCGTGGTCTCCCACGGTGAAGGGCGCGCGGTGTTCCAGGGCGTCGACGCCCAGGACAACGCCAATATCGCGCTGCGCTACGTGGATAACACCGGTGCGGTGGCAACGCGCTACCCGTTCAACCCGAACGGTTCGCCCGATGGCATCACCGGCCTGACCACGCCGGACGGCCGCTTCACGATCATGATGCCGCACCCGGAGCGCACTGCCCGGACGGTGCAGATGAGCTGGCATCCGGAAAATCTCGGCGAGGATTCGCCGTGGCTGCGCATGTTCCGCAATGCGCGGAAATGGGTGGGGTAAGGCATTGGCGGGCAGGGCGCTGAGTGCTGCGCAGCGCCTGCGCTGACCGATATGAACGAGGGGGCTTCGGCCCCCTCGTTTTATTCATGGAGCCGACGCTGGCCAGAGCTTCGCGTAAGACGATGATTCCGGCGCCGGGTGCGTCGCAAGGCTTGGCAGGTGGCCCGGATCGGCACTGCGGGCTTTCTGTTCGGCGACGGTGAGCAGTCTGGTGCGGGGCAGACCCGGTGCGATGTCGCAACGGTTTCGGGCGTAAAAAAGGCACCTCCCGCGTTATGCGGCAGGTGCCTTTCAGGGCCTTCTGGCGGTGCCTTACATGCCCTGGTAGATCGGGCCTTCACCACCCTGCGGCGTTACCCAGTTGATGTTCTGGGTCGGATCCTTGATGTCGCACGTTTTGCAGTGCACGCAGTTCTGGGCGTTGATCTGGAGGCGCGGGTTGTCGCCTTCGGGGCTGCGCACGATCTCGTAAACACCGGCCGGGCAGTAGCGCTGTTCGGGCGCGTCGTACTTGGCGAGGTTGATCGAGATGGGCACCGAGGCATCCTTCAGCTGAAGGTGGCAGGGTTCGTCTTCCTCGTGGTTGGTGTTGGAGAGGAAGACCGATGACAGCCGGTCGAAGCTGAGTTTGCCGTCGGGCTTGGGGTAGGCGATCGGGCTGCACTCAGCGGCCGGCTTGAGGGCCGTGTGGTCGGCGTGGTTGTGGAGCGTCCAGGGTACGTTGCCGCCGAAGAGCTTTTGCTCGGCGCCGAACAGGAAGGAGCCCAGCCACAGGCCCTTTTTCATGTAGGGCTTGAAGTTGCGCGTCTTGTGGAGTTCGGCGTGCAGCCAGCTGGACTTGAAAGCGGCCGGATAGGCGTCGAGTTCGTCCTGGGCACGGTTGGCGGCCAGGGCGTCATAGGCGGCTTCTGCGGCCAGCATGCCGGACTTCATGGCGGCGTGGGAGCCCTTGATGCGGGCGGCGTTGAGGAAGCCCGCATCGTCGCCGATCAGGCCGCCACCTGGGAAAACCAGCTTGGGCTGGCTCTGCAGGCCACCGGCGGCAATGGCGCGGGCGCCATAGGCGAGGCGCTTGCCGCCGCTGAGGAATTTGCTGATCTCGGGGTGCGTTTTGTAACGCTGGAATTCCTCGAAGGGCGATAGGTAGGGGTTGCTGTAGTTGAGGCCGACCACGAAGCCGACTGAAACCAGATTGTCTTCGAGGTGGTAGCAGAAGCCGCCGCCGTAGGTGGCGGCGTCCATCGGCCAGCCGGCGGTGTGCACGACCAGGCCCTTGACGTGCTGGTCGGCCGGGATTTCCCACAGTTCCTTGATGCCGAGGCCGTAGGTTTGCGGGTCGGCGCCGTCACGCAGATTGAAGCGTGCTTCGAGTTCCTTGCCGAGATGGCCGCGGCAGCCTTCTGCAAACAGCGTGTACTTGGCGCGCAGTTCCATGCCCGGCTGAAAGTTGGGGCCCTGGGTGCCGTCCTTCAGGACGCCCATGTCACCGGTGATGACACCGGCTACCGCGCCATTGTCGTCGAACAGCAACTGGGCACCCGAGAAGCCCGGATAGACCTCGACGCCCATCGCCTCGGCCTGCTCGCCGAGCCATTTGACCAGGTTGCCGAGGCGAACGATGTAGTTGCCTTCATTGTGAAAAGAGTCGGGGAGCAGGCCGTTGGGCACCTGGCGCCCCCCGGTTTCGGACAGGAAGATCACGCGATCTTCGGTGACCTCAGTGTTGAGCGGGGCGCCGCGCTCCTTCCAGTCGGGAATGAGTTCGTTGAGGGCGCGGGGGTCGATCACTGCACCGGAAAGAATGTGGGCGCCGATTTCGGCTGCCTTTTCGATCAGGCAGACGGTGAAGTCCTGCCCTTTTTCTGCTGCCAGTTGCTTGAGCCTGATCGCTGCGGCCAGGCCCGCCGGGCCGCCGCCTACGATCAGTGCGTCAAATTCCATCGAATCCCGTTCCATCGCTGTCACCTCCTGAAATTTTTTGATTTGTTGTGCCGTAACTTGCGAAGCGTAACTGCGCATACGACCGAGAGCAATCCCGGTCGCACACCCGCACCCGCAGGCCAACATACGCAGGCGTATGTTACATTGACCAACGCCGTGTTGGGCACCCCCAGGGCGCCCAACACGGCGCTTTTCATCCAAAAAACAGACAACGGGGGAGAACACTCATCATGACCCATGCAACGCCCACGCAGGCCCCGACTCGCCGGCTGATCCTGACCACCAGAATTCCCGTCCGCTGGGGGGACATGGACGCTTACGGGCATGTCAATAACACGGTTTACTTCCGCTATTTCGAGCAGGCCCGCGTCGAGTGGCTGGAGCAGGCCGGCTCTGCCGTGACGCCGGACAATCCCGTTGCGCCTGTCATCATCAATGCCAGCTGCACCTTTCTGATCCCGGTCAATTATCCGTCGACAGTGGTGGTGCGCATGTATGCAGGCGAACCTGGCCGCAGCAGTGTGATGACCTGGTATGAGCTGGGTGTGGAGGGCGATGATCGTCTCTATTCCGAAGGGGCCTCGAAGGTGGTGTGGATGGATCCGGGCACCGGCAAGTCGGTTCCGCTCCCCGACGCCATCCGTGCCGGGGTAAGCTGACAACTGCCGCATTCGACCGGACGCAGAGCCGGTATTCCGGAAAACAGTTCAGTTGCAGGAGAGCCAGATGAGCTACCCCATCGCCGATCGCCCGTTGTGGGTTCCCGATGGCGGCAGGATCGCCGCCGCCAATATCACCGCTTTTGCCCGTCGGGCCGAGTCCCGCTGGGGCCGCAGCCTGCCCGGTTATGACACGCTGCACGCCTGGTCGGTCAACGAGCCGGCCGAATTCTGGACTTCGGTCTGGGAGTCTGGCGAGGTGCGCGGGCAGATGGGCTCGGTCGTCCTCGAAGACGCAGAGCACATGCCCGGGGCCCGCTGGTTTTCGGGGGCGCGCCTGAATTTCGCCGAGAACCTGCTGCGCAGCCGTGACGACAGCGATGCGTTGGTTTTCTGGGGCGAGGATCGGGTGAAGAACCGCCTTTCCCATGGTGACCTGTATCGTCAGGTGGCGCATTTTGCGGCTGCGCTGCAAGAGCAGGGCGTCGTCGCCGGCGACCGGGTGGCGGCCTATATGCCGAACCTGCCGGAAACCATCGTCGTCATGCTGGCCGCGGCGAGCATCGGCGCGATCTTTTCATCCGCCTCGCCGGATTTCGGTGTGCAGGGCGTGCTCGACCGCTTCGGCCAGATCGAACCCAAGGTGCTGGTGGCCGTCGATGGCTATTACTACAACGGAAAAATCGTCGACTGCCTCGACCGTCTGGCCGCGATCACCGATGGCCTGCCGTCGGTGAAGCGCGTTGTTGTCGTGCCCTACGTGCATGCCCGTCACGACATTTCGCATGTGCATCACGCACGCATGCTGGTGGATTTCGTCAAGCCTTTCCTGGCCGAAACCGAGATTGCTTTTGCGCAGCTGCCTTTCGCGCATCCGCTGTTCATCATGTATTCGTCGGGCACCACCGGCGTGCCCAAGTGCATCGTTCATTGTGCCGGCGGCGTGCTGCTGCAGCACCTCAAAGAGCATCGCCTGCACGGCGACGTCAAGCCGGGTGACAGGCTGTTCTACTTCACCACCTGCGGCTGGATGATGTGGAACTGGCTGGTGTCGGGCCTTGCCTCCGGCGCCACGCTGCTGCTCTACGATGGTTCTCCGATGATCGGCAACGGCGCGATTCTCTTCGATTACGCCGCCGCCGAAGGCATGACCCACTTCGGCACGTCGGCCAAGTTTATCGACGGCATCGCCAAGGCAGGGCTCAGGCCGCGTGCCACCCACGATCTTTCGGCCCTGCGCGCCATGTTCTCGACCGGCAGCCCGCTGGTGCCCGAAGGTTTCGAATACGTCTATCGCGAGATCAAATCCGATATCTGCCTTTCGTCGATTTCTGGCGGTACCGACATCGTTTCGTGCTTCGTGCTCGGTAACCCGACCCTGCCGGTGTGGCCTGGCGAGATCCAGTGCAAGGCCCTCGGCATGGCCGTGGATGTCTTCGATGAAACCGGCGCGCCGGTGAGAGGCGAGAAGGGGGAGCTCGTCTGCACGCGGCCGTTCCCGGTGATGCCGCTGGGATTCTGGAATGATGCCGACGGGGCAAAATATCGCTCGGCCTACTTTGCGCGCTTTGAAAACGTGTGGTGTCACGGTGATTTTTCCGAGATCACGGCCCACGACGGGCTGATCATCTATGGCCGTTCGGACGCCACGCTCAATCCTGGCGGGGTAAGGATCGGCACTGCGGAAATCTACCGTCAGGTGGAAAAGCTCGGGGAGGTCGTCGAATCCCTGGTGATTGGCCAGCAGTGGCCGCCGGGTGATGCCGGTGACGTGCGCGTGGTGCTCTTCGTCAAGTTGCGCGACGGGGTGGCCCTCGACGAAGCCCTGACGGCCCGGATCCGCCAGACGATCCGCGACAACACCACGCCACGCCATGTGCCAGCGAAAATCGTGCAGGTGACCGATATCCCGCGCACCAAGAGCGGCAAAATCGTCGAACTGGCGGTGCGCTCGGTCGTGCATGGCGAAGCCGTCAGGAATGTCGAGGCGCTGGCCAATCCGGATGCCCTCGAACAATTTCGGGCGCGCCCCGAATTACAGAACTGAGCGGGAGGGCCGCACATGCTTATGGATCGCAATAAATCCAGCCTGCTGGTCGTGGACGTGCAGGCCCGTCTGCTGCCGGCCATTGCCGACGGTGAAACGGTACTCGCCAACTGTATCTGGCTTGCCGGAGTGGCGCAGCGGCTCGATGTGCCGGTGGTGGTTTCGGAACAGTACCCGGAAGGCCTGGGGCGCACGGCCGGGCCGCTGCTGGCTGCCGTGGGCGAGGCGCCGGTGGTCACCAAGACGCATTTTTCCTGCGTGTCGGACGGCTGCCTCGCGGGCACACCGGTGGAGGCACGCAGGCAGGTCGTGGTGGTTGGCACGGAAGCTCATGTCTGTGTGCTGCAAACCGTGCTCGAGCTGTGCTGGCAAGGCAAGGAGGTCTTCGTCGTCGCTGACGCCGTCGGCTCCAGGAAGCCGGCCGACAGGGAGGCGGCGCTCGAGCGCATGCGTCGCCACGGCGTCGAGATCGTCACCCGCGAGATGGTGGCTTTCGAATGGCTGCGGCGCAGCGCGACCCCGCAGTTTCGTGAAATCAACCGCGATTTCATCCGCGACAACTAGGTACTTTTCTGATACCACCGGGGCCCGAGCCTGGATCGGGCGGCTCGGGATGCGTGTTTTACGCAGCCCGATGCCTCCTCCCGTTGAAGAAAGGGGTGTGGATCGGCTATCATTCCCCTTTCCAGAAGTCCCCCGTGTCATGACCAAATACGTCTTCGTTACCGGTGGTGTCGTGTCCTCTCTGGGCAAAGGCATCGCTGCAGCCTCTCTCGGGGCGATTCTTGAATCCCGCGGCATCAAGGTCACCCACCTCAAGCTCGACCCCTACATCAACGTCGACCCCGGCACGATGAGTCCCTTTCAGCACGGGGAAGTCTTCGTGACTGAAGATGGTGCCGAGACCGACCTCGATCTGGGCCATTACGAGCGCTTCACCAGCGCCAAGATGGGTCGTCGCAACAACTTCACCACCGGCCAGATTTACGAGGCCGTGATCAAGAAGGAACGTCGCGGCGAATACCTTGGCAAGACCGTCCAGGTCATTCCCCACATCACCGACGAGATCAAGACCTACGTCAAGCGTGGTGCCGAAGGCGCCGATGTGGCGATCATCGAAGTGGGCGGCACCGTTGGCGACATCGAATCACTGCCCTTCCTCGAGGCGATCCGCCAGATGAGCATTGAAGAAGGTCGCCAAAGCACCTGCTTCATCCATCTCACGCTGCTGCCCTACATTCCGACTGCCGGCGAGCTGAAGACCAAGCCCACCCAGCACTCGGTCAAGGAACTGCGCGAGATCGGCATCCAGCCTGACATCCTGCTGTGCCGCGCTGACCGCTCCGTGCCGGCCGACGAGCGTCGCAAGATTGCGCTGTTCTGCAACGTGATGCCTGAAGCCGTGATCGAATGCCTCGATGCGGATTCCATCTACCGTATCCCCGGCATGCTGCATGACCAGATGCTCGATGAAATCGTCTGCCACAAGCTGGGCATCCTTGCCCGCGCAGCCGATCTCACCATCTGGGAGCGTCTGATTGATGCGCTGCAAAACCCGCAGCACAACCTCAACATCGCCTTCGTCGGCAAGTATGTCGATCTCACCGAGTCCTACAAGTCGCTGATCGAAGCCCTCAACCATGCTGGCATGCACACCCGCAGCAAGGTCAATATCCACTACTTGGATTCCGAGGACATCGAAAAGAACGGCTGTGGTGCGCTCAAGTCCATGGACGCCATTCTTGTTCCCGGTGGCTTCGGCCGGCGCGGCACCGAAGGCAAGATCGCTGCGATCCGCTACGCCCGCGAAAACAAGGTTCCCTACCTCGGCATCTGCCTCGGCATGCAGCTGGCGGTGGTCGAATTCGCCCGCGATGTGGCGGGCATGACGGGTGCGCACAGCACCGAATTCGACAAGCACACCGATTACCCGGTGATCGGCCTGATCACCGAATGGCATGACGCCTCCGGCAAGATCGAGAAGCGCGGCGAGGATTCCGATCTTGGCGGCACCATGCGCCTCGGCGGCCAGGTCTGTCACCTGACCGATGGTTCGCTGGCCCGTGAAGTGTATGGCAAGCCCGATATCACCGAGCGCCATCGTCACCGCTACGAAGTGAACAACACGCTGCTGGCCAAGCTCGAAGCCCAGGGGCTGCGGGTTGCCGGTCGTGCGCCGGGCACCGATCTGTGTGAAATGATCGAATTGCCCTCCGAAGTTCATCCGTGGTTTGTCGGCTGTCAGTTCCACCCGGAATTCACCTCCAACCCGCGTAACGGCCACCCGCTCTTCACCGCCTTCGTCAAGGCTGCACTCGCCCATCAGCAGGGCGGCTGAAAGGAATCCCCATGAAACTCTGCGGCTTCGATGTCGGTCTCGACAAGCCCTTTTTCCTGATTGCGGGGCCCTGCGTCATCGAGTCCCGCGAGATGGCTTTCGAAACCGCGGCGGCGCTCAAGGAAATTTGCGCCGAACTGGCGATTCCGTTCATCTACAAGTCCAGCTATGACAAGGCCAACCGGAGTTCCGGCACATCCTACCGCGGCATGGGCATGGAAAAAGGCCTGGAAATCCTCGCCGAGGTTCGCGAGAAGCTTGGCGTGCCGATCCTTACCGACGTGCATACGGCCGAGGAAGTGCCCCACGTGGCTGCAGTGGTCGATGTGCTGCAGACGCCGGCCTTCCTGTGCCGGCAGACTGATTTCATCCATGCCGTCGCAGCATCCGGCAAGCCGGTGAATATCAAGAAGGGCCAGTTTCTCGCCCCCGGCGACATGAAGAATGTCGTCGACAAGGCCCGCGAGGCCAATGGCGGCGCGGACACCATCATGGTCTGCGAGCGCGGAGCTTCCTTCGGTTACAACAACCTGGTTTCCGACATGCGTTCGCTGGCAATCATGCGCGAAACCGGCTGCCCGGTGGTTTTTGATGCCACCCATTCCGTGCAGCTGCCAGGCGGGCAGGGCACGGTTTCGGGCGGTCAGCGCGAGTTCGTGCCGGTGCTGGCCCGGGCCGCGGTTGCCGTCGGTATCTCCGGTCTGTTCATGGAAACCCATCCCGATCCCGCCAAGGCCTTCTCCGATGGCCCCAACGCCTGGCCGCTGGGCAGGTTGAAGGCGCTGCTGGCAACCCTCAAGGGCATTGATGCACTGGTCAAGGCGCAGGGTTTCGAAGAGCTGAAGTCCTGACCCTCCCGACAAAGTGTCAGGCAGTTTTCCGGTTTTGAAGTTGAGGGCGATCCGCTGATCGCCGATGTTCATTCTGTAAAGAGAGAGAAAGTTCATGAGCGCAATTGTTGATGTCATTGCCCGCGAGGTACTCGATTCCCGCGGCAACCCCACCGTTGAAGCCGATGTGCTCCTGGAATCCGGCGTGATGGGCCGCGCCGCTGTTCCGTCCGGCGCCTCCACCGGCTCTCGCGAGGCCATCGAGCTGCGCGACGGTGATGCCAGCCGTTACCTTGGCAAGGGCGTGCTGCAGGCCGTCGAGAACATCAACACCGAAATCTCGGAGGCCCTGATCGGCCTGGACGCCGAAGAGCAGGCCTTCATCGACAAGACCCTGATCGACCTCGACGGCACCGAGAACAAGTCCCGGCTCGGCGCCAATGCGCTGCTGGCTGTTTCGATGGCGGTTGCCAAGGCTGCCGCTGAAGAAGCCGGCTTGCCGCTGTATCGTTACTTCGGTGGTTCCGGCGGCATGGCCCTGCCGGTGCCGATGATGAACGTCATCAACGGCGGCGCCCACGCCAACAACTCCCTCGACATCCAGGAATGCATGATCATGCCGGTTGGCGTGAAGAGCTTCCGTGAGGCTCTGCGCTGTGGTGCCGAGATCTTCCATCACCTGAAGAAGCTGACCGACAAGAAGGGTTACCCCACCACCGTTGGCGACGAAGGCGGCTTTGCCCCGAACGTTTCGGGCACCGAAGAAGCCCTCAACATGATTCTCGAAGCAACGGTCAACGCGGGATACGAGCCGGGCCGTGATGTGGTGCTGGCACTCGACTGCGCGGCTTCCGAGTTCTACAAGAACGGCAGGTATGAGCTGGTTGGCGAAGGCCTGTCGCTCACGTCGGAAGGTTTCACCGACTACCTCGCCACGCTGGTCGAAAAATTCCCCATCGTTTCCATCGAGGACGGCATGGCCGAGGGCGACTGGGAAGGCTGGAAGATTCTGACCGATCGTCTCGGCAAGCACGTTCAGATCGTTGGTGACGACCTCTTCGTGACCAATACCCGCATCCTGAAAGAAGGTATCGAGAAGGGTATCGCCAACTCGATCCTCATCAAGATCAACCAGATCGGCACCTTGACCGAAACCTTCGCTGCGGTCGAAATGGCCAAGCGTGCGGGTTATACCGCGGTGATCTCCCACCGCTCCGGCGAGACCGAAGATTCCACCATCGCCGACATCGCCGTGGGCCTCAACGCGATGCAGATCAAGACCGGTTCGCTGTCCCGTTCGGATCGTATCTCCAAGTACAACCAGCTGCTGCGCATCGAGGAAGATCTTGGCGATACCGCCTTCTACCCTGGTGTTTCCGCCTTCTACAACCTGCGTAATCGCTGATCGCAGGCGGGGTCGGCCGGTTCAGGCCGGTCGACCCCCAGCTGGATGTTCCCATGCGCTGGCCCACTCTCGTCCTCACGCTTCTCGTCATAGCCTTGCAGTATCCCCTGTGGATCGGCAAGGGCGGCTGGCTGCGCGTCTGGGAAGTTGAAAAGCAGCTGACAGCCCAGAAAGAGGGCAACAACAAGCTGGAGCAGCGCAATACCGGCCTTGAGGCTGAAGTGCGTGATCTGAAGACGGGTTACGAAGCCGTCGAAGAGCGGGCGCGATTCGAGCTTGGCCTCACCAAGCCGGACGAAGTCTTTGTCCAGATTCCCCAGTTGAAGTAGGCAGACACCGGAAAGCTGTGAAGCGCCTCTCTCCGGGGCTCAGGCGCCGGACATCCCTTTGATGGCCGCAAGCAGTCCAAGCGTGGAACCATCCCTTTTCGCGTTGGCACCGTTCTCGATGCTGCGTGCCATGTTCTTCCCCAGTTCGACTCCGTACTGGTCGAAGCTGTTGATTCCCCAAATCCATCCCTGCACAAAAACCTTGTGTTCATAGAGCGCAAGGAGTTGCCCGACGCTGAAGGGCGTAATCGCTGGCATGAGCAGCGTCGTGCTCGGCTGATCGCTTGGGCAGACCAGATGCGGAGCGAGGCGTTCGATCTCGTTTTCGTCCAGACCGCGTGCCCGGAGTTCGTCCCGCGCTTCGTCCAGTGTGCGACCCAGCATGAGGGCGGCCGATTGTGCCAGGGCGTTGTCGATCAGGCTGAGGGCGGCCGGCGAGGCGGTAGAGCAGACCGGCACGACGAAGTCGAACGCGACCTTGCGGGTCCCCTGGAGTAAAGCGCGTTTGAATCTCGGATAAAGCGCGTTTGAATTGCGGACGCGAATAAACGAATGGTAGCCGTTCATTTCTGGACGGCTATTTTTTTGCCTTAGAAAAGCCCACCCATGGGGGAGGGGTCGTAGTTGGTGATCACCAGCTCACGGCTTTCGGCGACTTGGCCATGGGAGCTGGCTACGGAGTACTTGATGGCCAGGTCGTGGAAGACAAGGCCGGCGAAGCAACTCCGGATATCCGGATGGTCGTTGATGGAGAGCATGACCTTGCCTTTGCATGAACGCATGGTGTCGGCAAGGGCTTCGTATTGTGCCCACTCAAAGGGCACCCCGTAGCCTTCGGTCTGCCAGTAGGGCGGGTCCATGTAGAAGAAAGTGTGGGGCCTGTCGTAGCGCTTCACGCAGTCTTGCCAGCTACTGTTTTCGATGATCGTTCCGCCTGCCAGCCGAAGGTGCGCAGCCGAGAGGTTTTCTTCGATCCGCAGAAGATTGACCGGTGGGGCGGTGGTCGCCGTGCCGAAGTTCTGGCCATCCACCTTGCCACCGAAAGCATGGTGCTGGAGATAGAAGAACCGGGCAGCGCGCTGGATGTCCGTGAGCGTCTCCGGGCGGGTGATCTGAAGCCACTTGAACACCTGCCGACTACTCAGCGCGTACTTGAACTGCCGCATGAACTCTTCCAGGTGGTGCTGAACCACCCGGTAGAGGTTGATCAGCTCGCCGTTGATGTCGTTGATCACCTCCACGGTGGCAGGCATGGGCCGGAGGAAGTAGAGCGCCCCACCCCCGCAGAACACTTCCACGTAGCACTCGTGGGCAGGGAACAGGGGGATGAGGCGATCTGCCAGCCGGCGCTTTCCACCGAGCCAGGGGATGATCGGATTTACCGGGTTGTTAATGAGCGGGGGCATGGCTGAACTTCTTTCTGCGCTCGAGGCGCTTCGGGAGGCTCAGGGGCCTTCAGGGTATTGAGTGCACCGCAGCGCGGGCACTTGATTGCCAGGTGGGCCACATGACCCACTTCGGCAAGTTTTCTACAGCACTTTGAACACCTGAAATCTTTCACGTTGTACCTACTGCATGTAGGCTTTGGACGCCGTCCGGACGGTGGCGGTGCCTTGGCCGAATGCAGGCGCATCTGCTGGAGGTGGCCGTGTCCGGTGTTCCAGCACCGGGCACGGTCGCACCGTCTTTATTTCAGGCCGATCGCCAGCCAGTGAATATCGCCGGTTGTCGTTGCCTGTGAGCTGTCACCAAACACCACACAGCCTGTGCCTGTGAGATCTTTGAAGACGATCCCCATCGCACCGCTGATCCCAACGGCGTAGCTGATGGATGGGAAGAACCCAAACACCTTGCTCAGTGGGATCGTAAAAGTCACATTGTGGAATGTCAGCTCGTACAGCTCGGCACCCAGGATCTTGCCGCCCTGCAATATGATCCACGGCGTATCCAGCGCCCAAGAAGTCCCGACCTCGGTCAGCGTGACATCGACGAGCTTGAGAAAATGCGAAGCGGGGTGGGTCTGCAACGTCTGCGCATCAGTGCTCTGGGCTGGCGCACCCAGGGTGATGAGCTGCTGAATCGCATCGGCGACTTGACTATGGGACGCAGCAGAGGGCGCGATGCTTGCCCTATCCAAAACATTAAGCAGTTCGTTCTGAATCATGTTCAGCCATGCGGCCTCAATGATGGTCGGCGGCTGACCAGCGCCGACATTCTCCTCAACGAAGTTTCCGGAAGCATTGCCCGGGGCAGTTGTTTTGATCATCGATACTCTCCTCAAATCGTTTCAAACCACAGGCACACATGTGCCTGCTTGAATGTCTCCAGCCGGGCCTGCAGGGCTGCCCGATCCACCACCGCGGCGCGGTAGCGCACGCGCAGGAGATACCGCGCCCGGTAGCTCCATACCGGGCTTCCGGCAGTGCTGCCAACTTGAAACGGCTGGCACACCAGGTGATCAACCTGGACGTCTGACACAGCTGCACCCTGCCGCACAACCTCAGCCTGGGCGACAGCCCGATACGCCGATACGTGGAAGTTCGATGCAGCCGGAACATGCACAGCCACGGCAGCGGAAACCACACCCGGCGCCGTATCAGCCACACGGGCTAGCTCCCGCCCCATGGCCAGCATTAGGGTGTCGCCGGTGCCACCGCGAGGCCACTCCCAGGCCTGGCCGGGGGGAAGCAGGGCCCGCATTGCATCGCCGAAATCGCTGGCGCTATAGCGCTGGATCGACATGATCAGCCCCACACCAGCGTCGGCTCGGCGAAAGCCTCGCCCGGCCCGCACACCAGGTTGGCCACCGGTGCCAGGCGCGTGTATCGGCTGGTTACCCGGCGGATCACATCATCCACGGCCACCATTTCCAGCTCCGCCTCATCGGTCACCAGGCTGTGCACCAGGTCAGCCAGGTTGGCAAAAATCGCAGCGCGGTTCGTGCCCGAATCCACTTCGGGATCGAGCAGAACACGGATCTGCACAGCCTTTGACACCGGGCTGGCCACCCGCACATCGGCGGTAGCCGGTGCGCGGCTGAGCACGTAATTAAGCACGTCATCGCGGATTGCCAGGGTTGGCAGACGGCTGGGCAGGCTGTTGCAGATTGGGCGGATCAGCACAGTACCGAGGCCCAGAGCATGGAGCTGCACCAGTGCCGACGTCACCGCCGGGTGGGCGCTGCGGGCCCAGTAGCGGTAATCTTCGACCCGCCCGGAGCGGCCGCCCACCTCCACCACTGCCCGCCACTCGTCGGCCACGCGGATACGCCAGTCATCGACCGACTCGGC
The DNA here is from genome assembly GCF_030157465.1 of Zoogloea sp. GTDB lineage: Bacteria > Pseudomonadota > Gammaproteobacteria > Burkholderiales > Rhodocyclaceae > Zoogloea. The sequence goes on along the minus strand of NZ_JAOAUU010000029.1, from coordinate 7,143 downwards.
ATCGGCCCCTCCAGACAGCCCGCCCGCCATCACCGTGGCTGACGCATCGACTCCCAGCACCGGGTCGATCAGCGTCAACTTGCTACCGGCGAGCAGGTTGCCCACCACCCCAGCCGTCGTGCAGCGCGCCTCGACACGGGCCGTGCCATCGAGCAGCACCACGGCCTCGAGGGCCTCATAGTCGAGGCCTGTCGGGCTGCGCCACAGGGAGCCCGCCAGCACCTGGGCACCGGCTGCGCCAGTGACGGCAAGCGCCCCGGCCGCTGCGGCCGGCGCCAGGCGATCGACCCCATACAGCGCCGCCCAGGCATACAGCCGGTCAAGGTCGCAGGTGAGCGGTGAGCACTGCGCATCAATCCACGCCAGGTGTCCATGCTGGCCGTGGCAAGCCCGTGCCCAGGCTGCCGACAGCGGCCCGCGCAGCACGGCAGGCACCAGCGCCAGATCCACCTCAATGCGGGCCTTGAGTTCGTCGAACGTCGGTCTCACGTAAGTCATAGGGGCACGCTCACAAGAAAGGAGCGGTCACGGTAAAGGCCCGTGATATCCAGCACCACGCCGGAAACGCCTGCCGGGCTCCGCTCGGTCACCGACAGGTCCGTCAGGCCATGCGCCTCCAGCACCGTGCGCACCAGCTCAACGGCCTCGAGGCGGGCCGCACTGCCCAGGGGCTGCCGGCGCACATGCCACAACCCACAACCCGAATCCGCAGCCAGCCACCAGCCACGGCGCAGGTAGCGATCGGGCTCGCGGCCGGCAGGGGCCTCGGCATCGGTAAAAAGCACGGCGTACACCAGGGTTTCCACGGCCTGGTCATCAATTTCCGGGTCGTAGAACATCAGGTCAAAAACGCCGTTACTCACCTGCTTTAAGCCAACAGCCCTCTGCACCGGCTCGATAACAGTTACGGCCGCAGCACCGCTACCGCCCGCCACATTGCCCGATACAAACAACATCACGGTCTGCCCCCAAAGAGGGTCACCCGTGCCTGCCATCGGCAGCGCTGGCGTGTACGTGCCCACATACCGCGACGCTCGTGTCACACGCGACCAGGCAATATCCCCCAGCACGTCATAGTTTGAATTCCGCTGGGCCACCTGCGCGCCCAGCGCGAACACATCCACCGTAGTGCTGTAATTGAATGTGTCGGCCATCGTCGCAACCAAAATGCCGTTGACGAACAATCGCAACACGCCGGCCCAACGGTCTGCGGCAAGGATGACAAACTCGCCCAAAGGCACAGCAGTGCCATTGAGGTAAGAGAGGTCACCTCGCCACCACTGCACCAGGCCTGCCGCAGTAACCCACAGTTGCCAGCCCGAATAGCCCGTACGGTAGAAATCCACCAAAACCACGTTGTGGCGTGTAATCCGCGCAGCCACTTCGACACAAAAATCACCGGTACCAAAAGCAAAATCAGCAAGGGCTTCGACAGACTGCAGCCAGTCGAGTGCACCGTCGAAGTGAGTCACCTGATCGACACCCACCCCAGGGCCAGCCACCAAAGTCGGCGTGCCCGACGTTGTAAAAGTACGGCGCCCCGTCAAGTCCAAAAAACTCATGACATGCTCCGATCGGGCAGCGGGCTGCTGCCATGTTTATGCCCGTCAAAAACTGCTCGCATCGCCCCCATTGACCCCACCCCGTCCGACATTGCACCGCCGGCATGAGCATCGCCCATCACTACCAAACTCCCCCCGATCAACACATTCCCCGTCGTCTCAAACTCCGGGCAATCGGCCACCACTCGCGTGCTCGCCTTCACTTCAACCACCCCGCCCGCCTTGATGAGCACGTAGTTGCCTTCGGCGTCATGGATCGCCACCTCACCGCTGGCCAGGCTCATGCTGTAACGCTTGTCGCCCACCACCAGGGCAATGCCCTGGGCACGGTCGCCAGCCACAAACGCCACATAAGCCTCGCCGCCGGGCGGGTGGTGGCTAAAGCCGTAGGGCGTCACCCGCGCTACGTCGAGTACTTCTTCGTCGAGCGCCCGCACCTGCACTTTCCCGTCGCCCACCCGTGTCACGCGGGCCTGCGCAAACACCAGCTGCAGCCGGCTCCAAACCTGATCCATCACACTCATTTGCGGCTCCCTGCGTTGCGTTTTTTGCGTGACGGCGTTGCGTTGCCCACAAAGGCATCCCGGCTCATCAACTGCAAATGGGTGACCGACCCACCTTGGCTATCCAGCGTAAAAGCCCGTTCGCCGATCAAAAACACCCCGTCGATGCCCTCGCGTGGAATCACCACCCGCACCTGGGTATTGATCGCCCACAAGCCCTCCGCGTGGCGCCAGCCCAGCACCTCGATTTCAATCCGGTGCGCCCGCGCCTGGCGGCGGTTGCGCTCCAGCTCGGCCCGGCGGCCGCAGGCCCCGGCGCTGCCGCCGTGCCGGTCGGCAACAATGTGCATGGGGCGGAAATAGCTGATGCCCGAATCCTTCACCGCCCCCTTCAAGGCCTCGCTGCTCGCATAGTCAAAGCTCTTCACCACGTAGTCGCTAAAACGCAGCTTGTATTCATCCACCACGTCGTAAGCCTTGATGTGCTCGCCGTAGCGCAGCGTGGCCACCGGGGGCGCCGCGGTGGGGGCGGTCAGCACAATGCCGCCGTCTGCCGTGGGGTAAATCAGCAGGTTGGCCGTGCGGGCCGCGTTGATCAGTGCATTGGCCGGCTGCTCGCACTGCATGGCAAAGTTGGGCACGGCCGCCGTTTCGGCGTCGATCTTCACCGGCACTTCAAACGTCTTTCCAAGCTGCTTCACAATCTCGGCCAACTTCAGGCCGTTCATCGTCTTGCTGTACTGGCAATCCACCAGCTCACGCCCCAGCGAGCGGCCCTGAAAGCGGATCGCGTGGCTGTCGCTGCCCACCCGTCGCCCCACCACATCCGCGCGCACCGTGGTGGCCAGCTCACCGTCCACCAGCACCTCCACCACGCTGTTCACCGTCATCGGCACATCGTCCCCAATGCCCGGCCCGGCGCTGGCCAGCTGCACCGTCGCACACAAGTCATCCACCGATTCGCGCACCTCCACCCGCTGCCAGCCCGCATAGCGCACCCCGTCAAAGCGCAGCTCCACGTATTGCTCAGCCATACACCCTCCCCACCACAAACAGCGGGTGCGTCACGCCGTTTGTACGGTTAAAAATGTCCTCGTCCACATCCAGCCGATGGGCCAGCACCGTGGCCGGCATGTACGCCACCACATCGCGCACCTCGGCCGGTGCCAGCGCCTGGGCAGATAGCGTTTCCAACAGCCCGGTGCGCAGCGTCAGCAACGGTTCGAACACCGCATCGCCCGCCGTGGGCAGCAGCGCATCCAGCGCGGCCAGTGCAGCCGCCAGGGCTGCATCCCGATCGGCAGCGGTGCGGTAATCAGCGATAGCCGCCTCGGCCGCGGCCACCGCCAACAAGCGGCGCCGCAGCAGCGCCTCGGCCGCCAGGTTGGCTGTTAGGGCATCGCCCCCCGCAGTGCGGCCCTTCAGGGCCACCGATGCCAGCCGGCCCACCACGCGCGGCCGGGCGTCATCCTCAACACCGTCGGTCGCCCCCAGCGCGTTGGCGATCGACTGCAGCGCGTTGGCGTAGACCTGGGGCTGGGCAACCAGCAAGCGCAAGTCCGTCTTTACGCCCTCAATCTGGGTGCTCACCGTGTGCGCCCACGCCACAGGCAAGGCCGACAAGCTCACCACCTTGCGCAGCGCCTCAAGCCCACCCTGCACGGTGGCCACCCAGCGGGTCAGCACATCAACGGGCATCGGCGCCAGGTCAAAATCCGCCACCACTGCAGCGCTGGCCCGGCGGGCGGCACCCAGCGCCGCATCGGCCATGTCCACCTTCGGCACGCTGGGGGCACGGCCGCCGGGCACAAAGCCTATCGACACCGTGGCCATGCCCCCCCGGTCGCTGCTCTCGCTCACCGACCATTCCTGCGCCCGCACCCACAACCGGCCCAGCCACGGGTGGGTCAGCCAGTCGGCCCCACCGGTGGCCAGCAGGGCCAGCAGCTTGTTGCGCGCCAGGTCGTAATCCGGACCAATGAAATAGGCCGTCACCCGCCACTCGCGCGCCTTGCCGCCAAGGTCTTCCACAATCGGCTCATCGGCGCCGGGGAATTCATGCACCACCAGCCGGCGGCCGGCCTTGGCCTCGTGGCTGTCAGTCAAAAAGGCAAAACCCTTCCAGGCCGCCCGCTCCAGTCGGTCAGTCCAGCTCATTTAGGTGCTCCGCTCCAGATGTTTCCGGTGTTCACCGCTGCACCGCCGGGGCCGCTGGTTTGCACGTTCTGCCCCTGCAGCACCAGGCCGGGGGCCAGGCCAACGGTGATATCCGCTTTGACGTTTGTCGGCTTCGGCTCCTGCTTGAGCATGTCGGTAAGGCCCTGCACGGCCACACCCAGCGCCGCGCCCACGCCCCCGCCCACGGCGGTGCCGAGGCCGGGGATGATGCTGCCCACCGTCGCCCCAAGGCCGGCGCCCGACAGTGCCGCGCTGCCGTAGCGGGCCGCGGCGCTCTCCTCGCCGTACATCGACGACAGCACCGCGCCCCCCAACCCAGCGCCAATGCCAAAAAGCCCCGCACCCTTCGGGATCACCGGCAGCCGGCTGGCGAGCCCGGCCGCACCGCCGATACCGGGTATCGAAGAGAGCAGCCGCAGGCCGGTTCCGGTGCCCATTACGCCCTGCAGCATGCGGCTGGCTGCCCAGGTGCCCGCAGCCCCGGCACCCAGCGCGCTCGCAGCAATGGCACCAGTGCCAAGGCCGGGGTTTTTCTCAAGCACGGGCTGCACGGTGTCGCTCAGCGTGCCGGTCATCACTTCAACCAGGCTCTTTTTCATACCCGCCACGCCTTCAGCCGCCTTGGCTTGAGCGTTTTCCCACGTGCCGGCGAGGGCCTCTTGCTTCGATTGCAACGTGTTGGTCTTGAGCGCGATGCGCGGCCCCACGTCCGACTGCTCGTCGAGCTTGTCGCGGCTGGCCCTGAAGCCTTCTAGCCCGCCTTTATTGATCATGATTGCTGCCGGCCGGCCAGCCTCCACACCGAACAGCTTGTTGAGCACGTGCAAGCGGTCGACGTCGGTCAGCGGCTTGAGCTTGTCGAGCTGGCTGAACATGTTCTCGATGCCCGCGAACTTGCCGTCCTTACCGAAGAACTCCAGCTGGATCTGGTATTTGTCCAGCAGCGCCCGTACCTCTTTGGCCTCTTCGCCCGAGCCCATTTTGCGGAAATCCACCTGACTGGTACGGGTGAGCATCTGCGCGAAGTTGGTGCCGAACGACGTGCCCTCGAGGCCGACCGATGCCGCCATGCCCTGCACAGCCAGCAGGTCGCGGGCGTTGTCCTTGCCAGTGAGCTTGAGGGTGTCGAATGTAGAAGATGCGTACCTCCCCACCTGCTGGAAGTCGTCAGGGCTAATCCCGTAGGCGTAGCGGGCCTTTTGCATCATGTTGGCCATCTCGGGCAGCTCGCTATCCCCGAGCCCGTAGGCCTCGCGCATCTTCGCGATCGTCGTTGCGCTCTGGTACTGGTCCATCTTGGCCAGCACGCCAAACTCCGCCGATGCCTTGAGGCCCCCGCCAGTGATCGCGCTGGCCGGCATGCCTTGCTCACTCAGCGCCGTGGCGGCCGACACAAAATCCTTGGTCGAGCCCGGCAGGTCACCGCCCAATGCTTCGGCCTGCCGCATGATTTCGGCGTAATCCCTGGCATTGACCTTGCCGCCTTTTTTAGCCAGGGCAATCTTCAGGTCTGCCTGAGCCACCTCAAGGTTTTCGGCGGCCTTGATCGGAGCATTGACCACCCGCGCCGCCGCATAGCCCCCGGCCGCCCCAGCGGCACCCACCTGGGCAGCCTGCTCGAGGCGCTGCATCTTGCTCACCTCGCCCAACTCGCGCTTCAGCTCGCGCACCTTGCCAAGGGTTGCGTCCTGCGCGCGGGCCAGCTCGCGGGCGCTCATCGCGCCGGATCTCGCAAGGGTCTGGTACGCCTGCTGGGTGCTGCGAATCTCGTCGCGTACCGCGCGCTCGGCGCGGATGCCCAGCGTCTCGCGGGCGCTGGCCATGTCCCGGTACAACCGGATGTGGGTGTCGTGGGCAGACTGCACCGCCTGCGTGCTTGCGGTAGCCGATTGCCGGGCCGCGGCGGCCGTGCGCTCGGAGCCCTTCACGGCCTCGTCGGCCGACTTTCGCACCGCCTGCTCCACAGCCTTGAGGCCGGCGCCGCTGCCGTCCTTTGCCGTGAACAGGATTTCAACTTTTGTAACGTTGCTCATGCTGACCGCACCATTTGAGGGGTACGGCCAGCATAGGGGCCGGCAAAAAGCCTGTGCAGGACGGAAATGTTTCCCGCCCACATATCGCGAGGCAAAGAAAAAGGAGGCCGAAGCCTCCTTTATTGAATCACTCGAACTTCCGCCCCTCCAGCGGCGCCGCAATCGCGGCCCACACAAACAACTCTGGTAAGGGCAGGCGCCTGATGTAGCGCAAATCCTGATGCAAGCCCCGGGCAACCAGGGCACACGCCATCAGGACACGTCTAAGTTTTTTTCGTCCCGATCCTCCGGCTTGATCAGCTCGTTGGCAATCGCATCGCAAGCCCGAAAGTCATGCACATGCAGCTTGCCGATAATCTCGGGGGCAGTGCCCGTGAGGTTGGCAATCAGGTGGATCGTCTGCTGAGTCGGGCCGCCCTGGTCGAAGGCGAGCAGGTCGTCGGCCGTTGCGAAATCGCGGAAGCTAAGCGTGTCGATCGTGCGCTTGCCGATCGTGATGGGGTGTTTGAGGGGATGCTTGGGCATTGGGGTGTCCTTGTTCAGAGAGTGGTGTCGAGGGTGTGGCAGAGCTGCAGCCCGAGGCGGGCCAGGGCCACGTCTGCCGGCTCGTCGGTGATGTCCGCTGTCGCGACGATGGCTACAAGTGGTCCGGGATCAATGCCGGCCTGCGTGGCCACAGCAGTGAGCGCGTCGGGGTTGGCGAGCAGGTTGGCGAAGTCCTGCTCAATGAGGCCCGAGCTGATGTAATGCGTCGCGGGCAGCTCGCCGGTGGGAGAGAGAGGCGTCGTGTACATCCCCGAGCCGCCAGCGCCAGCCAGGTGCTCGCACGCTGCACTGGCGGCAGCGGCGTAAGGGGCCGGGACGATG
>NZ_JAOAUU010000028.1 GCF_030157465.1 Zoogloea sp. | reverse complement strand
CCTTGACCAGGTCGAGGCCGGTGATCATCTCGGTAACGGTGTGCTCGACCTGGATACGCGGGTTCACCTCGATGAAGTAGAACTCGCCGGTGTCGGCGTCCATCAGGAACTCGACCGTGCCGGCGCCCACGTAGCCGGTCGCGCGGCCGATCTTCAGCGCGGCTTCGCACAGGCGAGCCCGGGTCGCCTCGTCCAGGTAAGGCGCCGGTGCACGCTCGACCACCTTCTGGTTGCGGCGCTGGATCGAACAGTCGCGCTCGAACATATGCACCAGGTTGCCGTGGGTGTCGCCCAGCAGCTGCACCTCGACGTGGCGGGCGCGGCGCACCAGTTTTTCGAGATACACCTCGTCCTTGCCAAAGGCGCTCTTGGCCTCGCGGCGCGCTGCGGCCACCGCGTCGAGCAGCATGTCTTCGTTTTCGATCGGACGCATGCCGCGCCCGCCGCCGCCCCACGACGCCTTGAGCATCACCGGGTAGCCGACCTCCCGCGCCAGGCGCTTGATCTCGTCGCCGTCGTCCGGCAGCGGCTTGGTTGCCGGCATGACCGGCGCACCGCAGGACACCGCCAGATCGCGGGCCGATATCTTGTTGCCCAGGGTGCGCATGGTGTCGGGCCGGGGGCCGATGAAGACGATCCCCGCCTCGGCGCAGGCTTCGGCAAATTCCGGGCTTTCAGAGAGGAAGCCATAGCCGGGGTGGATCGCGTCCGCGCCGGCTTCCTTGGCAACGCGAATCACCTCCTCGATCGACAGGTAGCTTTCCAGCGGGCCCAGCTGGCGGCCTTCGCCGCGGCCAACCGGGTAGGCTTCGTCGGCCTTGAAGCGATGCAGCGAGAGTTTGTCCTCTTCAGCGTAGATCGCGATCGTCGTGATCCCGAGTTCGGTCGCGGCACGAAAAACACGGATAGCGATTTCAGAGCGGTTGGCTACAAGCAGGCGACGAATCATGAGGGTCTCTCTGGCAAAGGGGGTGGCACACTTTCAAGCAAGAAGCCCGCCTGAATTAAAAAAATATCGACATATACAAGTTTTATCGATATTAATGCGCCCCACAATCGGGGTAAGCCCGATGCCCCGCGCGCACCAGCCCCGGCGCCCGGCCTGCTACCACGAACCATCCGGCGGGCCAGGCATCTAAAATGAGCCCCCTCGGTGTGCAGCCACGTCCGGGGCGCACTGCCAAGGGGCGCGCCGCCCTCGCCTCAGCCCTGCCCGGCAGGTGCATGGCGCCGGGTTTGTCAGCAAGCCATTCAATCCATCATTAAAGTCATATTTATGACTTTAATGAATTAAATAATCTTCTAAAGCCATTTTTACGACTCATCTATAAAAATTCTTTAAAGACATTATTGTGTCTATAATGAGGCAAAAAACCCGGTAGAGACACTTGTATGGCTTTAACCGAACAACTCAGCATGACAACGGAGGAATGGGAAACCTACCTCGGCGAGCAGTTTCGAACCATG
>NZ_JAOAUU010000027.1 GCF_030157465.1 Zoogloea sp. | reverse complement strand
CCTGGCAATTCATCGGGAATCGGCCCCGGAATTGATGGTTTCTTGTGGTTCCACGTGGTTTGACATCAAACCTTTTTCGTATTTAGCAATATTCACGCCAATCCTTTCAGCGATCGGCGCCATCCATTGAAAAATCAGGGCTTGGCCGCTCCAGGCCCGGTTCGCCCCCGGCCGAAAGGTGATTCTTTGTCAAATATTCCGACACCGAAAAAATCGGCAAGGGGCAGCGAGGCCCCCGTAGCGACGCGAATCTTCATCAACAAGGTCAAGCGCCGGGAGCCGGCGTCAGGCTGCATGTGCGGGTTGCAGGAAAGGAGGGCCGGCGGGGCATCGCCCGGCCCTGGGGACGCTCAGTAGGCTGATTCCATCTCCGCCTCCGGCCGCAGGGCCGAGCGAACGACGGCTTCGGTCAGGGCGGGCGAACAAAGCTCGATGAAACGGTAGGCGAAGCCGCGCAGAAAGTGGCCCTTGCGCACGGCAATGCGGGTGACGTTTTCGCCGAACAGATGGCTGCTGGGCAGCATGCGCAGCGCCTGGTCGCGGGCCGGATCGTAGGCCATCGAGGCCACGATGCCGATGCCGAGGCCGAGTTCCACGTAGGCCTTGATCACGTCGGCATCGAGGGCCGACATGACGATGTCGGGCGCGAGGCCGGCGGCGGCAAAGGTTTCGTCGATCTTGGTGCGGCCCGTAAAGCCTTCGTGGTAGGTAATGATCGGGTGCTCGGCAATGGCTTCCAGGGTCAGCGGCTCGACGGATTCGAGCGGATGCCCGGCCGGCACGATCACCGAATGGTGCCAGCCGTAATACTGGAAGGACACGCAGTCGGCCAAGCTGGCGATGCTTTCGGTGGCGATGCCGATGTCGGCGCGGCCATCCTGCAGCATCGTGACGATTTCCGTCGGGCTGGCCTGGTGCAGCACCAGGTGCACTTTCGGGAATTCCTGCTTGAAGTGCGTCACCACCTGCGGCAGCGCATAGCGGGCCTGGGTGTGCGTGGTTGCAATGGTGAGCTGGCCGTGGTCCCGGGCGCTGAACTGGGCCGCAATGCTCTTGATGTTGCGGGCATCCATCAGCATGCGATCCACCACATGCGCCAGCTCCTGCCCCGGCTCGGTGAGGCCGAGCAGGCGCTTGCCCTTGCGGATGAACAGTTCGAGCCCAAGCTCGTCTTCCAGATCCTTGATGTGCTTCGAGACGCCCGACTGGGAGGTGAACAGCGCGTTGGCCACCTCGGTCAGGTTGAAGTTGCGGCGCACCGTCTCGTGGATGATGCGCAGTTGCTGAAAGTTCATCAGATCTCCCAGTTCGGCGCGGGAACGGCGACGGGGCTGGTACCGTTGCGTTCAAAAACCCGCAACTGCGACGGCTGCAGACGCACGTGCTGACCTTCATGGAGGCCGAGCCGGGCGACCTCGTCACGGGTGATTTCCACTTCGTAAACCTGCCCGGCATCGCCGTCCAGCTCGACCCGCGCCGTCACGCCAAACGCCAGGATGCGGCTGATCCTCGCCGCCACCCCGCTCGTCCCCCGCGGGTCGACGATGATGTTCAGTTCGTGGGGGCGGGCAAAGGCGAACACCTCGGCGCCATGATCGAGATCCACCTTGTCGGCCGACAGCAGGCTGTCGCCCACGTGCACCGCGTCGCCATCGACACGTCCGTGGAACAAATTGACCGACCCCAGGAAGCCATACACAAAGGGCGAGGCCGGGTGACGGTAAACCTGCTCGGGCGTGCCCACCTGTTCCACCTTGCCGTGATCCATCAGCACCACCCGATCGGCCACCTCGAGGGCTTCTTCCTGGTCGTGGGTCACGAAGATCGACGTGATGTGCAGTTCGTCATGGAGGCGCCGCAGCCAGCGGCGCAATTCCTTGCGCACCTTGGCGTCGAGGGCGCCAAACGGCTCGTCGAGAAGCAGCACGCGCGGCTCGACGGCCAGCGCGCGGGCCAGCGCAATACGCTGGCGCTGACCGCCGGAGAGCTGCGACGGAAAGCGGTCGGCAATCCAGTCGAGCTGAACGAGCTTGAGCAGCTCGGTCACCTTGGCCTTGATCGCGGCTTCGGACGGGCGCTGGCTGCGCGGCTTCATGCGCATGCCGAAGGCCACGTTGTCGAACACGGTCATGTGGCGAAACAGCGCGTAATGCTGGAACACGAAGCCCACCTGGCGCTCGCGCACATGGGTATCGGAGGCGTCGGCGCCGTCGAGCAGCACCTGCCCGCCGTCGGCCGACTCCAGACCGGCGATGATGCGCAGCAGCGTCGTCTTGCCGCAGCCGGACGGCCCCAGCAGGGCCACCAGCTCGCCGGTCGGGAAATCGAGGGAAACGTCTTTCAGCGCCGTAAAGTCGCCAAACTGCTTGCGGATGTTCTTGACCTGGATGCTCATGATTTGGGTTCCAACTGTCTTTACTCTTCAGCCCCGGTCTTGCCGACCTGACGCTCGACCCACGCCTTGATGACGAGCGTGACGAGGGCCAGCAGGGCCAGCACGGAGGCCACCGCAAAAGCGGCAGCGAACTGGTATTCGTTGTAGAGAATCTCCACGTGCAGCGGCATGGTGTTGGTCAGGCCGCGGATATGGCCCGACACGACGCTCACCGCGCCAAACTCGCCCATTGCCCGTGCGTTACACAGAATCACGCCGTAAAGCAGGCCCCACTTCACGTTGGGCAGGGTGACGTACCACAGGGTTTGCCAGCCCCGGGCGCCCAGCACCACGGCGGCTTCCTCTTCGTCGCGGCCCTGGGCTTCCATCAACGGAATCAGCTCGCGGGCCACGAAGGGAAAGGTGACAAATACCGTTGCCAGCACGATGCCTGGCACCGCGAAGATCACCTTGAGGTCATGCTCCGACAGCCACGGCCCGAACCAGCCCTGGGCACCAAAGACCAGCACGTAGATCAGGCCCGCCACCACCGGCGACACCGAAAACGGCAGGTCGATGAAGGTGATCAGGAAATGCTTGCCGCGAAACTCGAACTTGGTGATGGCCCATGCCGCAGCCACGCCGAAGACCAGGTTGAGCGGCACCGAGATCAAGGCCGCGATCACCGTCAGCTTGATTGCCGCCACGGCATCGGGTTCGACGAGGGCGGCCAGATAGGTTTCCCAACCCTTGCGGAAAGCCTCGAAAAACACCGCCACCAGCGGCATCAGCAGAAACACCGCAAAAAACGTGAGCGACAGCGCGAGGATGGCCCACTTGACCAGCGTCGGCTCGCGGGTTGCCGCCTTCGATTCGAACCGGGCGGCGTGATCCCCCGCGCCATGTAAAGCTCCAGCTGCGCCCGCCATCAGCGTGCCCTCCCCGTACGTTTGGCCGTCCATGCCTGCAAGCCGTTGATCAGCAGAAGCAGCAAGAACGAAAAGACCAGCATGACCACCGCAATGGCCGTGGCCCCTGCGTAGTCGTATTGCTCGAGCTTGGTGATGATCATCAACGGGGTGATTTCCGAAACCATCGGGATGTTGCCGGCAATGAAGATCACCGAACCGTATTCACCCACCGCGCGGGCAAAGGCCATTGCAAAACCCGTCATCAGCGCGGGCAGCAGGGTGGGAAACACCACATGCCTAAAGGCCTGCCAGCGATTGGCGCCGAGGCTTACCGCGGCTTCCTCGTACTCGGTATCGAGATCTTCGAGGATGGGCTGCACGGTGCGCACAACGAAGGGCAGCCCGATAAAGATCAGCGCCACCAGCACGCCCAGCGGCGTGAATGCCACCTTGATGCCGAGCGGCTCGAGAAACTTGCCCATCCAGCCGTTCGGCGCATACAGCGCGGTGAGCGCAATGCCGGCAACGGCGGTGGGCAGCGCGAAGGGCAGATCCACCAGCGCATCCACCAGGCGCTTGCCAGGGAAGGAGTAGCGCACCAGCGCCCAGGCCAGCATCAGCCCGAACACCGAATTGATGGCCGCGGCAAGCAGCGAGGCCCCGAAGGACAGCTTGTACGAGGCCACCACCGACGGCGCGGTAACCACCGCCCAGAACTGCGCGAGGCTCAGCGAGCTGGCCTTGATGAACACCGCGGCCAGCGGGATCAGGACGATCAGGGAAAGATAAACCAGCGTGTAGCCGAGCGACAGGCCAAAGCCCGGCAACACGCGATTACTGGACGAAGCCATCAGCGTTTCACCACGATCTGGTCATAGATACCGCCGTCGGAGAAGTGAGTCTTCTGCACGGCATCCCAGCTGCCGAACTTTTCTTCGACGGTAAAGGTCTTGATCGCCGGGAAGCGGCTGGCATGCTTCTTCAGCACGGCAGGATCACGCGGGCGGAAATTATGCCTGGCGATGATCTCCTGCCCTTCCGGCGAATACAGGAAGTTGAGGTAGGCCGTGGCCGCCTTGCGGCTGCCCCGCTTGTCCACCACCTTGTTCACGATGGCCACCGGCGCCGAGGCGTCGATGGAAATCGACGGATAAACCACGTCGAACTTGTCGCCGCCCACTTCCTGGTCGATCAGAACGGCTTCGTTTTCAAAGGTCACCAGCACATCGCCGATGCCGCGCTGGGTAAAGGTCGTGGTGGCACCGCGTCCGCCGCCGTCGAACACCGGCACGTTGGCAAACAGCTTGGCGACGAAATCCCGCGCAGCCGCTTCGTTGCCGCCCTTGGAGAGCGCGTAGCCCCACGCCGCGAGATAGGTGTAGCGGCCGTTTCCGGACGTTTTGGGGTTGGGCACGACGACGCCGAGGCCGGCGCGGGCAAGGTCGTTCCAGTCCTTGATGCCCTTGGGGTTGCCCTTTCTGACCAGGAAGATCGTCGCCGACGAATACGGCGCTGCGCCGTGGGGGAAGGCCTTGCGCCAGTCGGCCGAGGCCAGGCCGTTCTTCACCAGCACTTCGATGTCGGCAGCCTGGTTCATCGTGACCACGTCGGCCTCGAGGCCGGCGACCACCGACTGGATCTGCTTGCTCGAGCCGCCGTGGGACTGGTTGATCGTGAGCTTCTCGCCGGCCGTGCGCTGCCAGTGGGCGGCAAAGGCCGGGTTGATGTCCTTGTACAACTCCCGCGCCACATCGTAGGAAACATTGAGGAGCGTTGTGTCAGCCTGCGCCGGGCCGGCAGAAACGATCGCCAGGCCGGCAACCAGGGCAAAAACGGGGCGCAGGAAAAAACGGGTCGGGGCCATCGGGACTCTCCTTGTAATTCTGGGATTTCTGGATCAGGCGCAGAGTATAGAAAGGGCCAACCCCCACACAAACGAATAAAAAGGGCTTTGTATATTCCAAAATGGAAAATAGACCCTGCCTCACAGCTCAGGCCAGCACCCCGAGCCGCTCGCGAAGTTCGGTTGCCGAATGCCGGCAAAAGACCATGGCCGCGCCGACGATAAGGGCCTGCATGCTGAAACCTCCTGCCGGTTTGCGGCTCAAACTGAAAACAGGCTTCAGTCTGAAATGCTGCACCTGCAGGAGGAAGCGATTAATTCAGCTATGCAAATCCGTGCAGACGCGATAAACATTTCCCGAAACCCTCACCTCACAGCCCGGAGTCTCCCCATGCCACGCCTGGCCCGCCTTGCCGCCCCCTTGCTCACCGTCCTGCTGCTTGCCGGCTGCGCCAATTTCGGCGGACCACCGCTGCAGGCGGGCATCAGCACCCTTGCCGATCTCGACCGGGCCCTCGGCGCCCCGGCCCTGCGCTGGCCCGAGGCCGACGGCGGCGAAAGCCGGGTCTACCCCACTGGCCCGATGGGTTACAAGACCTGGATGGCCCGCACGGACGCGGCCGGCCGGCTGGTCAGCATCGGGAACGTGCTCGAAATGCAGCACTTTGCACGGATCCAGAGCGGCATGAGCCAGGACGAGGTGCTGCGCATCCTCGGCCCCTCGTATCCGGGCTGGACCATTTATTACAAGGCCCGCGACGAGCTGGTGTGGGAATGGCGCTATTGCGATGTGTGGGCCGAACCAGCCCGTTTCGGCGTGCTGTTTGACGGCACCAGCGGCAAGGTGCGTTCGACGATCAGCACCACCGAAAGAATGTCGATGCCGTGGGGCCGCGGCAACCTGCGGGATTGGTGCAGCCACTGAGGCCGCACCGCCAGTTCAGCCTGCCGAAAGGGACAGCAGCACCTTGTCCACCCGGTTGCGGTCCATGTCCATCACTTCAAAGCGCCAGCCGGCAGCCTCGAAGTGATCGGTTGGCGCCGGGATGCGCCCGAGCACGTGCATGATGAATCCGCCCAGCGTATTGAACGAATGCTCGTCCTCGCCGGGCAGATCGTCGCCGATGTCGAGCACCGACTTGAGCCGCTCGATGCCCACGTCGCCATCGACCAGCCACGAGCCGTCCTCACGCTGCAGCATGTCGCGATCTTCCGGCGCCTCGGGCACCGACAGTTCACCGACAATGGCCGCCAGCACGTCGGTCAGCGTCACCAGGCCCTGCACATCACCGTATTCGTCGATGATCAGCGCAAACTGCAGCCGGGCACGCCGGAAGCTCTCGAGCAGCTGCTGGGTCGTCACGGATTCCGGCACATAGAGCGGCGGACGCAGCAGGGCTTCGATGTCGGCCAGCGTAACGTGGCCGCCGGGCAGCGCCTTCTTGAGCAGATCGCCCGTCTGCAGCACACCGAGAACCTGCTCCAGCCCGCCGCGGCACACCACCAGCCGCGAGAAAGAGGTTTCGATGATGCGCTGCCACACGCCCGCTTCGTCTTCGTCCAGGTCGATCACGAACATGTCGCGCCGCGGCGTCATGATGGCCGAGATGCGCTGCTCGTCGAGGCGCAGCACGTTGGACACGATCTCCTGCTCGCTCTCGTGGAAGACGCCGGCCTCGGCGCCCTGCTCCATCAGCACCTTGATTTCGTCGTCGGTAACCGGCGGCTCGTCCTTGCGCCGGGCACCCAGCACGCGAAGGATCATCGAGCACGATCCCGACAGCACCACCACCAGCGGATGGGTCACGCGGGCGAGGATGATCATCGGCCGGGCCATCAGCGAGGCAATGCCCTCCGGCGCCAGCAGCGCCAGGCGCTTGGGCACCAGTTCGCCCACCACCACAGAGAAATAGGTCAGGCCGATCACCGTGATCGTGAGCGCCACCGCCTTGGCGTAGGGTTCAAACAGCGGAATGCGGGCAATCCAGGCGGCCAGCGGGTCGGCCACCGCGGCCTCGCCGATTGCACCGCTGAGAATGCCCACCAGCGTGATGCCAACCTGGATCGTGGACAGAAAGCTTGACGGCTCCTGGTGCAGCGAGAGCGCCGCCTCGGCCCCCAGGCTGCCATCGTCGGCCAGGTTCTGGAGCCTCGACTTGCGGGAAGAGACGACGGCAATCTCCGACATGGCGAACACGCCATTAAGGAGAATGAGCAGGAGAATCAGGACTATATCCATCTACATGGCCACCCGAGGTCGGGAAACCCGTGGCCGGGGATTAATAACGGGGCGTATTGTAGCGCCCCGCCCCGGCCGGCATCACATCGGCAACGCCAAACGGGCCACCAGCCCCAGCACCGCGCAGCTCGCAATCACCTCGATCACGCCGCGTTTGTAGCGGAACAAGGCCACCGCAGCGGCCACCGCAATCGCGCTGGAGATCCAGTCGGGGGCGGCCGAAAGGCCCTTCGGCCACAGCACGTGGTAGCCAAAGAACAAGGCCAGGTTGAGGATCACCCCGACCACCGCGGCGGTAATGGCGGTGAGCGGCGCGGTGAATTTCAGGTCGCCGTGGGTCGACTCCACCAACGGCCCGCCAGCCAGGATGAAGACGAAAGACGGCAAAAAAGTGAACCAGGTGACAAGACACGCCGCCAGCGCGCCGCCCAGAAAGAGGCTTTCCGGCCCGACAACCGCCTTCACGTAGCCACCCACAAAACCCACGAAAGCCACCACCATGATCAGCGGCCCCGGCGTGGTTTCGCCCAGCGCCAGTCCGTCGATCATCTGCGTCGGCGTCAGCCAGCCGTAGTGCCCGACCGCGCCCTGATACACGTAGGGCAGCACCGCATAGGCGCCGCCGAAGGTCAGCAGCGCCGCCTTGGTGAAGAACCAGCCCATCTGGGTCAGCGTGTGCGTCCAGCCGAAAACCGCCATCAGAATGCCCATCGGCACGAGCCACAGCAGCGCCCCCGCCAGCCCCACCTGCAGCAGGCGGCGCCCGCTGAAGCGGGCATGTTCCGGCACCGGCGTGGCATCGTCGATGAGCGCCGGACCAAAGGATTTGCCCGCCGCACCGTGGCCGCCGCCCTGCCCGAAGTGCTGCGGCGCAATCCGCCCGCCAACAAAACCCGCCAGCGCGGCTGCCGCGACGATGGCCGGAAAAGGCAGGTGCAGCGCAAAGATCGCCACGAAGGACGCGGCCGCAATCGCCCACAGCCAGTTGTTCTTGAGCGCCCGCGAGCCGATGCGGTGGGCCGCCTGCACCACGATGGCCGTCACCGCCGGCTTGATGCCGTAGAACAGCCCGGCCACCAGGCTCGTGTCGCCAAAGGCGATGTAGATCCACGACAGCACGACCAGGATCAGCAGCGAGGGCAACACGAACAGCACCCCGGCGACGATGCCGCCCCGGCTTCGGTGCATCAGCCAGCCGATGTAGGTGGCGAGCTGCTGCGCCTCCGGCCCGGGCAGCACCATGCAGTAATTGAGTGCATGCAAAAAACGCCGCTCGGAAATCCAGCGTCGGCGCTCGACCAGCTCCTGGTGCAGGATGGCGATCTGCCCTGCCGGGCCGCCAAAGCTGATGAAACCCAGCTTGAGCCAGAACAGCAAGGCTTCGCGAAAGCTGACCGGCGCGGGCATCTCAGCCGGCGGTGACGCCTTTTCGGACGGCGTGGAGTTCATCAGGCTTGCTCCGCTTTCTCGAAAGACACCAGCAGTCCGTCAAAGACGCTGCCGGCAAGGTTCAAAAGCTGGTCGTCGTCGGCAATACTGTCGCAGAGACCAGCCAGTACGCGCTCGATGCCAGCCGCTTCCGGCGGCTGAACGCCCCCCACGTCGACAAAATGCACCAGCGCGCCAAGCCGCAACAAGGCCGGCGTCTCGAGGCCGAACGCCGCCAGAAGCACCTCGAAGCTGACGCGGGCGCCGACGTGGCTGAAGGCCGCCCCGTCGAAGTCGAAACCGAGGGCGTCGGGCGGGCAGTCTGCCGGGCTCGCAAGCCACAAGATGCTGGCCGCGGGGTCGATGAAGCGGCGGATCAGCCACGCGCTGGCAAGGCGATCCACCCACGGGCGGCGCCGGGTTGCCCAGGTGCGGCCACGGAAAGCCTGCACATCAAGCCGCGCAATCC
Organism: Zoogloea sp.; assembly: GCF_030157465.1. Lineage (GTDB taxonomy): Bacteria > Pseudomonadota > Gammaproteobacteria > Burkholderiales > Rhodocyclaceae > Zoogloea. The sequence goes on along the minus strand of NZ_JAOAUU010000027.1, from coordinate 14,900 downwards.
CGCCATCGACGGCCACCGGCTCGCCCGGCGACAGCAGGCGAGCCGCGTCCGCTTCCAGATCGTGCAGCGCCCTTTCTGCTTGGCGACGGGCCTCGCCCGGAAAAAAATCAATGTCGACCAGCGCGGTCAGCGTCTTGCGCAGCTTGCGAGCCTGCCTGGCAAGCTCGGCCGGCTCCGCTGCCAAGGCCGAGCGCAGCCGGCCGACTTCGGCGATCAGTGCCGCGTAATCCGTATTCCGCTCGAAGAGATCGACAAAGGCCGCGCCCGCCGGCTCTTCAACCCGCAAGAGCAGCGCAGCGCCCCCCGTGGCGCGCACATCGGCCGCCACCGCCTCCATCGTGGCGCGACACCGCGCCAGCTCGGGCAGCAGGTAAACACCGTCACGCAGCACGGCCGCGCCCGACGCCTTGAGGCTGCGCCAGGCCCGCATCCGCTCCGTGGCGTTTTCAGTGGCCAGGCTGATGATCAGTACCATCCATTCATTCATGTAATTAACACTACATAAATGTATCGATTACTACAACAAAAAAAGCCCGCCTGAGCATTCCTCCACCAGACTAAAATTCGCCCGATGCTCCACCTGCCTACTGCACCCCCATCGCGCACCCTCGGCGTTGCGCTCGCCATTTCGCTGCTGGCCCACGCGCTGGTGCTGCTTATCCAGCTCCAGAAGCCCGAATCGGTCGCCCAGCCACAGCCCCGGCTCGAAGCCCGCCTCGCGCCCCCGGCTCCGAGCACGCCGCAGGCCGAACTTCGTCCGGCACAGCCGCCCAAACCCACCCAGAAAACCCGCCCAAAGGCCGACAAGACACCCAGGCCCGCCCCAACACCGCGCATCCTCACCGCACGCAAGCCCTCAACGACAACGGCGCGGGTCGCCGAATCGACGCCCAAATGGACCGTCGCCCAGAAAGAGGAAATGAACAATTTCCTCGACGAACTGGCCAGCGACGCCAAAGCCCGCCAGGCAAAGCCGAAACCCGACCTGGCCGAGCGCTCCCTCTCCATGGCCCGCGAACACACCCGCGAGGCGCTTCGCGACGGCAGCCGCAACCGCCAGGACGCGCTCTCCGACCTGATCGAACGCATTCCCGACAGCCCGCCGGTGGACCCGTTCAGCCTCGAGTTCTACCTGGATTCGCTGGTCAAGAAGCTCAACCGCAGCGCCGCCTTCGTCAAGAACGACCCGCGTGCGCGCGGCATCCAGTCCGCCGCCATCGAAGTCCGCCTGAACCCGAACGGCTCGCTCAAGAGCTTCGTCGTCACCCGCAGCGGCGATCAGCAGGAGGAAATCGCCTTCGTAAAATCCGTTGTCGAGCGTGCCGTGCCCTTCGCCGCCTTTCCGCCCGACATCACCAAATCGGCCCGTTCGCTGGCCCTGATGATCTGCATCCAGCCCGCCAGCCTGGAAAGCGGCGGCTTCGGCTTCACCCGCAAGCCCGAAGGGAGTCGCTGCTAGCGACATGAACGAGTAGAGGCGCATGCCCCGAACCATGCTCTTGGGCCGCGGATGAAGTAAATTGCGGGAAGTCGTTCCCGCTGGCGCTGCGGCGCCCATTACGTTTCCTTCATACGCCACCCGCCATGTCCCGTCTTCTCGCCCTCGACCAGGGCACCAGCAGCAGCCGGGCCATCGTCTTCGACACCGATGGCCGAGCGCTGGCCACCGCCCGGCAGGAGTTCCGCCAGTACTTTCCCCAGTCCGGCTGGGTTGAGCACGACGCGCTGGAAATCTGGCGCAGCCAGCTCGACTGCGCCCGCCAGGCGCTGGCAGAAACGGGCCTCGCCGCGCGCGACATCGCGGCCATCGGCATCGCCAACCAGCGCGAAACCACCGTGCTGTGGGATCGCAAAACCGGCCAGCCGCTGGCGCCGGCCATCGTCTGGCAGGATCGCCGCACCGTGCCCGCCTGCGAACACCTGCGTGCCGCCGGCTACACCGAGCTGATCCACGCCCGCAGCGGGCTCGAACTCGACGCCTACTTCTCGGCCACCAAGCTCGCCTGGCTGCTCGACACCGTTCCCGACGCCCGGCGCCGCGCCGAAGCCGGCGAGCTGGCCTTCGGCACCATCGACAGCTGGCTCGTGTGGCAGCTCACCGGCGGCGCCCGCCACGTCACCGACCCCAGCAACGCCTCGCGCACGATGCTCTTCGACATCCACCGCCAGTGCTGGGACGACGACCTGCTTGCGCTCTTCAATATTCCTGCCTCGCTGCTGCCCCAAATCGTCGACACCAGCGGCGTGCTGGGCGAAACCCTTCCCGAGCTTTTCGGCGCTCGCATTCCCATCGGCGGGCTGGCCGGCGACCAGCAAGCCGCCACGTTCGGCCAGGCCTGTCTCGCCCCCGGCTCGGCCAAAAACACCTACGGCACCGGCTGCTTCCTGATGCAGAACACCGGCACCCAGCCGGTCGCCTCGCGTCACCGGCTGCTGTCCACGATCGGCTGGCGCGTCCAGGGGCACAGCCACTACATGCTCGAAGGCAGCGTCTTCATCGCCGGCGCGCTGGTGCAATGGCTGCGCGACGGGCTCGGCCTCATCGAGCACGCCGCCGACATCGAGGCGCTTGCCGCCTCCGTTCCCGACAGCAACGGCGCGCTGCTGGTGCCCGCCTTCGCCGGCCTCGGTGCCCCCTGGTGGGACGGCTACGCCCGCGGCACCCTGGTCGGCCTCACGCGCGGTGTCACCCGCGCCCACATCGCCCGTGCGGCGCTGGACGCCATCGCGCTGCAAACCGTCGATCTCGTCGACGCCATGAACCGCGACGGCGCCGGGCCGCTGGCCGAACTGCGGGCAGATGGCGGCGCATCGGCCAACAACCTGCTGATGCAGATTCAGGCCGATCTGCTCGGTGTGCCGGTGGTTCGCCCACGCCAGACCGAAACCACCGCCCTCGGCGCCGCCTTCTTCGCCGGCCTTGCCGTCGGCATCTGGCGCGACCCGGCCGAACTCGCCAGCCACTGGCAGGCCGAACGCATCTTCGAGCCGACCCGCTCCGCCGACTGGCGCCTCGCCCGCCTTGAAGAATGGCACCGCGCAGTCGATCGCTCGCGAGGCTGGGCAGCCCCATGAAACGCGAAGCCCTCCTTGATCGCCTGCGCAGCGCGCCGCGCTGGGACGTGCTGGTGATCGGCGGCGGCGCCACCGGCCTGGGCTGTGCCGTCGATGCCGCCGCCCGCGGCCACCGCACCCTGCTGCTCGAAGCCCACGATTTCGCCAAGGGCACCAGCTCCCGCTCCACCAAGCTGGTCCACGGCGGCGTGCGCTACCTGGCGCAAGGCCGCATCGGGCTGGTACGCGAGGCCCTGGCCGAACGCGCCACCTTGCTCCAAAACGCCCCGCACCTGGTTCATCCCCAGCGTTTCGTGGTGCCGGTGTATCGCCAGTGGGACCGCCTTGTGCTGGGTCTCGGCCTTACCGCCTACGACTGGCTGGCCGGCGCACGCAGCCTTGGCGCCAGCCGCCTGCTCTCACCCGCCGACACCCTGGCCGCCCTGCCCGGCCTCTGCCGCAACGGCCTCGTCGGCGGCATTGCCTACATGGACGCCCGCTTCGACGACGCCCGGCTGGCCGTTACCCTGATGCGCAGCGTGTTCGACCACGGCGGGCTGGCACTCAACTACCTGCCTGTCAGCGCACTGACGCACACGAACGGAAAAGTCACCGGTGTTGCCGCGCATGATTCCGAAACCGGGGAAAGCTTCGCCATCGAGGCCCGCGTCGTCATCAACGCCGCCGGCGTGTGGGCCGACGACATCCGCCGCCTCGACACCGCCACCGCGCCCGGCCAGCTGGCCCCCAGCCAGGGCGCGCACCTCGTCATCGACCGGGATTTCCTGCCCGGCAACGCCGCGCTGCTGATCCCCAAAACCAGTGACGGCCGCGTGCTTTTCATCATTCCGTGGCAAGGCAAGGTGCTGCTCGGCACCACCGACACCCCGCGCAACGAAACGCTGCTGGAACCGCGGCCACTGGCCAGTGAAATCGATTTCATCCTCGACACCGCCGCCCGTTACCTCTCCCGCCCGCCGGGCCGCGCCGACGTGCGCAGCGCCTTCGCCGGCCTGCGTCCGCTGATCGGTGCAAGCCAGGGCGGCGCCACGTCGGCGCTGTCCCGCGAGCACGTCATCCAGGTATCCGGGAGCGGCCTCGTGTCGGTGGCCGGCGGCAAATGGACCACCTACCGGCACATGGCCCAACAGATCATCGACCGCGCCGAACTCGCAGGCGGCCTGCCCGCCCGCCCCTGCCCGACAGCCACGCTGCCGCTGCACGCCAGCCCCGCCGAACCGTCGAACGACGTATTCGGCACCGACCGCTCCGCCATCGACGCCCTTCCCGGCGCCGGCATTCTGCTGCATCCGGCGCTCACCCTCACCGAGGCCGAAATCCGCTACGCCGCCCGTTTTGAGCTGGCCCGGGACGTGGAAGACATCCTGGCTCGCCGTAACCGCGCGCTGTTCGTGGATGCCGCCGCAGCCATCGTGGCAGCCCCGGCCGTCGCCCGGGTCCTTGCCGAAGAACTCGGCTGGAGCGACACCCGCCGCCGCGAACGGACAGTCGCCTTCATCGATCTGGCGCAGGGTTTTCTGGCTGGGCCGGATTGATCTGCAAGCACGGATTAGCCGGACGTAAACGCAGGAAAACCTTCCGTAACCCACCGGAAGGTTTTCCAGACTGCAGCACGCGGGCCTGACCCGCGGCCGCTCAAGCCGGGATCAGCCCGCTTCGGCGATCCGCCTGGCGATGTGATCCAGCGCCTCCTCGACCTGGTCGATGAGGATCAGGCACAGGTCGCCGGGCTGCAGCTTGGCCAGCGCGGTGTCGATGGCCAGAAATTCACCGCGAATCTCGCACACATCCCTGGTTCGCGGCGCACCCACCAGACCCTGCTGAAGCAGCGCCAGCACTTCGCCGTCGGAGCGGCCGCGCTGGCATTCGTCCTGGTAAAGCACCACGCCGTCGAAAATCTTGCCGAGGATGCGCGTCTGCTCGCGGATGTCCTCGTCGCGACGGTCGCCCGCGCCGCTGATCACCACCGAACGCTCCCGCGCCGGCATGCTCTCGATGGCCTGGACCAGCGCCAGGATCGCGTCCGGGTTGTGGCCGTAGTCGGCGATCAGGGTTGCGCCCTTGTAGTCGAAGACGTTGAAACGCCCCGGCGCGGTGGCCGCGTCGTTCACAAAAGTGGCCACGCCCCGGCGGATGGTGTCGGCGTCGATGCCCAGCGCCCAGGCCGCGGCGATGGAGGCCATCGCGTTTTCGATCTGGAAGGAAATCGTGCCGTTGCGGGTGATCGGAATGCCGGCCAGCGGCACGCGGAAGGCTTCCGTGCCTTTCACGGCGACGATGTCGGCGCCATCCACAAAAACCACCGGACGGCCCTGCACCCGGTGGGTGGCGAGCACGTGGTTGTTCTTGTCGGCGGCAAAGAACAGCACCGCGCCCGGGCAGGCGCTGGCCATCTTGACGACCATCGGATCGGCGGCGTTGAGCACCGCTGTGCCGTGGGGTGCCACGTTTTGCACGATGACCCGCTTGACCACCGCCAGATCATCGACGGTGCTGATGTAGGACAGGCCGAGGTGATCGCCCATGCCGATATTGGTCACCACCGCCACATCGCAGCGGTCAAAGGCCAGGCCTTCGCGCAGCACGCCGCCGCGGGCGGTTTCGAACACCGCGGCATCCACGTCCGGGTGCAGCAGGATGTTGCGGGCGCTGCGCGGGCCGCTGCAATCGCCGGTGTCGATACGCCGCTTGCCCACGTAGACACCGTCCGAGTTGGTCATGCCGACGCGCTTGCCGGACACGCCGATCAGGTGGGCGGTGAGGCGCACGGTGGTCGTCTTGCCGTTGGTGCCGGCCACGGCCACCACTGGAATACGGCCGTTCTCGCCGGGCTTGAACATGTTCGCGACGATCGCCTCGCCCACCGGACGGCCCTTGCCGTAGGAGGGCTGCAGGTGCATGCGCAGGCCGGGCGCGGCGTTGGCTTCAACGATGCCGCCGCTCTGCTCCTCGAGCGGCTGGAGCATGGTTTCGCAAACCACGTCGACGCCGCAGATGTCGAGGCCGATGTTCTTGGCCGCGGCAATGGCGCGTTCGGCCACTTCGGGGTGCACGTCGTCGGTCACGTCGGTGGCGGTGCCGCCGGTGCTGAGGTTGGCGTTGTTGCGCAGAATCACGCGCTTGCCCTTGGGCGGCACGGATTCGGCGTCGAGCCCCTGGCTGGCCAGGGTGGCGAGGGCGATTTCGTCGAAGCGGATCTTGGTCAGCGAGGTGGCGTGGCCGGTGCCGCGGCGCGGATCGCTGTTCACGTGATCAACCAGTTCGCGGATGGTCCGCTTGCCGTCACCCACCACCAGCGGCGGCTCGCGGCGGGCCGCGGCAATCAGTTTGTCGCCGATCACCAGCAGGCGGTAATCGTGGCCCGGCAGGTAGCGTTCGACCAGCACGTCGTCGCTGATCTCGAAGGCCACCTTGAAGGCGGCCGTCACTTCCTCTTTGGTGCGCAGCTTGACGGCCACGCCCTTGCCCTGGTTGCCATCGCGCGGCTTGACCACGACGAGGCCGCCGATTTCACGGGCGGCGAGCCACGCATCCTCGGCGTCGGTGACCGAACGCCCCAGCGGCACCGGCACGCCGGCGGCGCGCAGCAGGGTTTTGGTGAGTTCCTTGTCCTGCGCGATGGCTTCGGCCACGGCGCTGGTCAGGTCGGTTTCGGCGGCCTGGATGCGGCGCTGCTTGCTGCCCCAGCCAAACTGCACGAGGCTGCCTTCGGTGAGACGGCGGTAGGGAATGCCGCGGGCGACGGCGGCCTGCACGATGGAGCCGGTGGACGGGCCGAGGCGCACGTCCTCGTCGAGTTCCTGCAGGCTGGCCAGCGCCGCGGCGAGGTCGAACACGCCGTTTTCATCGGCGGCAGCGCGGATCAGCTGCATCGCCAGCTCGAAGGCCAGGCGGCCGACTTTTTCTTCGGTGTATTCCACCGTAACCTGGAAGACACCCTTTTCAAGCGTCGGCGCGGTGCGGCTGAAGGTGACCGGACATCCCGCGCAGGCCTGCAGGCCGAGGGCTGCGAGTTCGAGCGCCTGGGCCATGGAGATCGAGCCCTGGTGGCCGTCGGTCTCGAGGAAGCCCATTTCGGGAAAGAGGTTGCGCAGGCGCGGCTCATAGCCGGGAATCGAGTCGATGTCGCACTCGGCGTCGGTGCAGGACACGATGGCCTCGATCGCGGTGTGCCGGCTCCACAGATTGGGGCCGCGCAGTGCCCGGATACGTGAAACTTCCATGAATTACAGTCCTTGTCGTTGTTCCCGGCAGGCGCCCCGCGGGGGCGGCTGGCCGGTTGTCTCGTTTTGTGCTGGCAGGAAGAAGCGGACTCAGTCGGCGCGCAGCGGCGCAGACGGGTTATACGGCTTGACGCCGGCGCGGATCAGGTCGGGCGCAACGCCCAGCGCCCAGGCACCCGCAACGGCACCGAGCAGGTTCGAAAGCACGCCCGGTTGCTCGGCGGCACCGTCGGCCAGCATCGCGATCCTGGCGAGGCGGGCCACCTGTTCTTCGTTTTCGCCGGTGGCCAGCACGATGGCGTCGTCCTTCACATAAACCGTGCGCTTGCCTTCGCTGCGGGCAGTGGCGATCGCCTCCGCATTGCCGTCGACGCCGTAGAAAATCACTTCGCCGTCGGACAGCGGAGCCATTTCGACAACGGCCGGATCTTCCGCGTTGAGCACCGCGACGCCGTACGACAGCACGAGGTCGACCTGGGTGCGGAACACGTTCCAGATCTTCTCGGCGGAATCCATGTAGAACTCGCCGAAGTGCATTTCCGGATCGACGTTGGTGACGACCCCCACCAGGCAGCGGTCGTACACCGTGCCGTCGGCGAGAATGCTGCGGCAGCTGTTCTCGAACACCGCGGCTTCGACCGAACGGTTCATCAGCACGCGTTCGGCGGCATCCCAGTTGGTGCCTTCGGCGGTTTCCACCTGGCGGCCGTCGAGGAAAACGCCCTCGCTGCAGGCGAGGCCGGTGTATTGACCGGAGAGGCGCAGCAAGTGGGCGATGAGGCGCGCCACCGGCGTCTTGCCACGGCTGCCGGTTACGCCGACCACCGGAATGCGGGAATCTTCATCCTTCGCAAAAAGATGATCGACGATCGCCTCGCCCACCGGACGCGGCTGACCGACGGCCGGCTTGATGTGCATCAGCAGGCCGGGGCCGGCATTCACTTCGACGATGGCGCCGCGCTGCTGATCCAGCGGCTTCGAGATGTCTTCGCAGACGAGGTCGATGCCGGCGATGTCGAGACCGACGATGCGCGCAGCCAGACAGGCCAGCTCGGCGGTGTCGGGATGCACTTCGTCGGTCACGTCGAAGGCCATGTTGCTGGTGCGGACGATCATCACCTCGCGGCCTTCGGGCGGCACCGAGCTACCTGTGAAGCCCTGGCGCTCGACTTCCATCTTCGCGGACGGGAAACGGTCGAGGCTGATGACGTAGAGCGGAAACTCGTGTTCGACGCCGCGGCGCGGGTCGGTGTTGATCTGGGTTTCGATGAGCTGGTCGATGGTCGATTTGCCGTCACCGGTTACCGAAACGGCCTCGCCCATGTTGGCGGCGACCATCTTGCCACCCACCACCAGGATGCGATGCTCGGTACCCTTGATGAAACGCTCGACCATCACCTCGGAGCCTTCGGCCAGCGCCAGCGGATAAGCCGCGGCAACTTCCCCGGCGGTGAGGATGTTGGTGAACACGCCGCGGGCGTGGTTGCCATCGGTGGGCTTGACCACCACCGGGTAGCCGATGTCCTCGGCCGCCGCGATGGCTTCCTCGACACTGCCGACCACCTCGCCTTCGGGCACCGGAACGCCGCAGGACGACAGCAGCATCTTGGTGAGATCCTTCTCGCTGGCGATGCTCTCGGCGATGGCCGGGGTGCGGTCGGTCTCGGCCGTCCAGATGCGGCGCTGGCGTGCGCCGTAGCCGAGCTGCACGAGGTTGCCCTCGGCCAGCAGGCGGATGTACGGAATGCGGCGGCTCTTGTCGGCCGCGGCCTCGACGATGCAGCGGGTGCTCGGGCCGAGCATGTAGTCGTCGATCAGGTCGCGCAGCTTGGCAACGGCGGCATCCACGTCGTAGGGGCGATCCTCGATGCAGGCCATCAGCAGGTCGCGGCCCATATGGAGGGCGGCCATCGACACATCTTTTTGCCAGGCGCGGATCACCACTTTATAAACGCCGCGAATGGCAGTTTCGCGCGCCTTGCCGAAACCGCCCGGAATGCCCGCGAGGTTTTGCAGTTCCAGGGTGACGTGCTCAAGGATGTGGCCCGGCCAGGTGCCGTCGCGCAGGCGCTTGAGAAAGCCGCCACGCTCGCCGATGCTGCAGCGGTGCTCGATGAGCGTCGGCAGCATGGCGGTGATCCGCTCGTAGAAGCCGGGAATGACGTTGGACGGACAATCTTCCAGGTCATGAATGTCGACCCACGCTTCTAGAACCGCGCGGTACGTCCAGATGTTCGGTCCACGCAGGTGGAGCACATTGAGGAAGTCGATCGTTTTGTTGGTCATGGGCAAGGGTGTGGAAGTAACGAGCCTGCTAACGGCACTGTCTGGCACTGTTTGATACGAACTTGAGGCACTTAACGCGGCAGGGCCGATCTGGATTACCGGCGCAAAAAATATTCGACAAGCCGCTGATCCAGCCCCAATGCGGGTATACGCGCTTGTAACGAGTCAGTAAACTTCACTCGCAATTTTGCCCTACGCTGGCCGTTTCCTGTGGCCTTATCGCGTCCTTCGAGATGAACTCCGAGCACTCCGCCCACCCGCACGCATCCGCCATCCCCGCCGCGTACTCCGACTATCTCGGCCCCGCCGTGCCGGACGAATGGCGTGCCCGCCTCGACAAGGCCCTCGCCCCCGACGAAAAGCTTCTCGCCAGCCTCGTCCTCGACCTGGACACGCAGCTGCAGTTCAGAAGCGGCTTCGTCGCCCTCACCGGCAGCCGCCTGATGAGCTGGAATGCCGACGCGGACGAATGGCAATCGTGGGCCTTCCAGCAAGGCATGCAGCTGCGTCACCGCGACCAGGCCGGCGTCGCCAGCCTCGATCTTGTGAATGCCAGCGCAAAACTGGCCGGCTGGCGCTTCACGCTGTCCCAGGATCCGGCCGCCCACAACCTGGCCGACCGCTTTCATGCCCAGCTCGAATGCGTGCTGGCCGGGCGCGAACCGGCTCCGCCCGAGCCGCTCACCTGCCCCACCTGCGACGCCGCGCTGCCGCCCGGCACCGACGAATGCCCCACCTGCGCGCGGGAAATCCACACCCCGCCCTCCACCTGGACGCTGCTACGCCTGTGGCGCTTCGCCAAGCCCTACAAGGGCCAGCTACTGGCCGGCTTCCTGCTCACGCTGGCGTCCACCGCAGCCACGCTGGTGCCGCCCTACCTCACCATGCCGCTGATGGACGAGATCCTGATCCCGTTCCAGAACGGCGTGCCCATCGACACCCACAAGGTGATGCTGCTGCTGAGCGGCCTGCTTGCCGCCGCCTTCGTGGCCTGGAGCCTGGGCTGGGCCAAAACCTACATCCTGGCGCTGGCCAGCGAACGCATCGGCGCCGACCTGCGCATCACCACCTACGAACACCTGCAGGGCTTGTCGCTCGAATATTTTGGCGGCAAGCGCACCGGCGACCTGATGTCGCGCATCGGTGCCGAAACCGACCGCATCTGCCTGTTCCTGTCGATGCACCTGCTCGACTTCGCCACCGACGTGCTGATGATCACGATGACCGCCGCCATCCTGATCTCCATCAACCCGTGGCTGGCCGTCGTCACCCTGGTGCCGCTGCCCTTCATCGCCTGGCTGATCCACATCGTGCGCGACAAGCTGCGCTACGGCTTCGAGCAGGTCGACCGGGTGTGGTCGGAAGTCACCAGCGTGCTCGCCGATACCATCCCCGGCATCCGCGTGGTCAAGGCTTTCGCCCAGGAAAAGCGTGAAGTTGCGCGTTTCCGCGAAGCCAACGCCCGCAACCTGGCGGTGAACGACCGGGTCAACAAAGTGTGGTCGGTGTTCTCGCCGACGGTCACGATGCTCACCGAAGTCGGCCTGCTGATCGTGTGGGGTTTCGGCATCTGGCTGGTCTCCAAGAATGACGTCACCGTCGGTACCCTGGCCGCCTTCCTGGCCTACATCTCGCGCTTCTACACGCGTCTCGACTCCATGAGCCGGATCGTCTCGGTGACGCAGAAGGCCGCCGCCGGCGCCAAGCGCATCTTCGACATCCTCGACCACGTTTCCAGCGTGCCCGAGCCGGCCAAGCCGCTGCACCTGCCGCAGGTGACCGGCGCCATCGAAGTGCGCAAGGTCGGCTTCCGCCATGGCAACCGCACCATTCTCAAGAACGTCGATCTGTCGATCCAGCCCGGCGAAATGATCGGCCTCGTCGGCCATTCGGGTTCCGGCAAGAGCACGCTGGTCAACCTGATCTGCCGTTTCTACGACGTGACCGACGGCTCGATCCGCATCGAAGGCATCGACGTGCGCTCGGTTCCAGTCTCGGAATACCGCCGCAACATCGGCCTCGTGCTCCAGGAACCCTTCCTGTTCTTCGGCACGATTGCCGAGAACATCGCCTACGGCAAGCCCGATGCCAGCCGCGAGGAAATCGTCGCAGCAGCCCGCGCCGCCCACGCCCACGACTTCATCATGCGCCTGCCCCACGGCTACGATTCGCTGGTCGGCGAACGTGGCCAGGCCCTGTCGGGGGGCGAGCGCCAGCGCATCTCCATCGCCCGGGCGCTGCTGATCGATCCGCGCATCCTGATCCTCGACGAAGCCACTTCGGCGGTCGATACCGAAACCGAAATGGAAATCCAGGCCGCCCTTGAAAACCTCATTCGCGGCCGCACCACCATCGCCATCGCCCACCGTCTGTCCACGCTGCGCAAGGCCGACCGGCTGGTCGTGCTCGACCGCGGCCAGATCGTCGAGATCGGCAACCACGACGCGCTGATGGAACAACAAGGCGCGTATTTCCGCCTCTACGAAGCCCAGTCCAGGAAGCTCGACGACGACGACAAAGACACTCCCCGCCTGATCGAGCACCGCGAACACGCCAACGCCTGAGGGTAAATCATGACCAACGCCATCACCCTCGAACGCAACGCCTTCGGCCAGCTCATCTTCATCGCCGCCGACGGCGTGCGGCACCCGGTCAGCCCGGTGCGCTCCTTTCCCATCGCCGCGCCCACCGAGGGCATCGGCCTCGTGAATGCCGAAGGCGAGGAAGTCGCCTGGGTAGAGCGCATCGCCGACCTCCCGCCCGAACCCCGCCGCCTGCTCGAAGAAGATCTCGCCAGCCGCGAATTCATGCCGGTCATCGAGCGCATCCGCTCGGTTTCCAGCTTTGCCACGCCGAGCAGCTGGGAAGTGGACACCGACCGCGGCCCGACCACAATGGTGCTCAAAAGCGAGGAAGACATCCGCCGCCTCGTGCGTCCGGCACTGCTCATCGCAGACAGCCGCGGCATCAATTTTTTGATCCGCGACCGCTACGCGCTGGATGCCCACAGCAAAAAAATGCTCGATCGCTTCTTGTAGAAGCCCGGAAGAGACGCGGTGGATTCGATCACCACCGCACGCTAGCCACCCCGCGCCTCAAAAACTCGCCGACCACACCCCCTTCAAAAGATAGCGCTCCGGCGTCTCCTTGAAACCCTGGCCCACGCCGAGATGGACGGCGCCAATCCGCGTTTCGAATTCGGTGACGAGGTACAGCGTCCGGTCACCCTCGCCCGGCCGCAGCCGGCCAAGCCTGCCGCCGTCGGTATAGGCCTCGGCGCCCCAGGCGAAAGTCTCCGAAACCTTGTGCATGGCTTTCAGATCCAGGTTGAGATCGGGTGAGCGCTCGCGGCCCGAATGCCCCCAGCCCCAGATCAGGTGCGGGTTGGCCGTGACCCGGAAGCGCTCGCTGTCGATCCCGACAATGCCGCGAAACTCCACACTGCGCGTATCGCCCACATAGCGCCCGGCGTTAACGTCGTACTCGGCATTGAAGCCGTAGAACCACCCCCCGCCGGCCTGCCGGATGTGCTTGAGGCGGAACATGATCGCCGAGGCGCCCCACGCCCCGTTGTTCGACGTTTCGCCATCGACGCCGCCGCGCATCACCGGCAGGTGCACGCCCGCCTCCCAGCCCGGCGCCAGGCCGGTGGCAAATTCCGCCATCAGGTAGGTCAGGCGGTGCACCGGCCAGGTTCCGTCGTCCTTCGCCTTGCTGCCACGCCAGGTATGGTTGGCATGCAGCGTCGCGACCACCTCGCCCCGCTCGGCCAGGTCGGCTTCATGAACCATGATTTCGGGATCAGCGTGGGCCACCAGGGCGGTGCAGCCCATGAAAACAATCGCCAGTCGGCGCAAGTGAGCAGTCAATTTTTCGGCTTCCGGATTTTTTCAAATGATAACGATTATCAAAATCAATATTATTGATGCGCATCAATCCAGAGACACCCCACCAAAAGCGACATTCTTCTTCATGGCGTGACGACTTATGAACATTGCTTAAGCTGCTCTTAAGAAAAGACGCTCACCATACCAGGACGATATTCGCCCGGCATTCTCCGGAATACAGAGCCGCCGTTTTGCCCGGAGCGAACCCGCTTTTCATGTCCCCGGGAATCTTCCATGTCAAAACTGCAATCCCCCCTCCTCTCCGCCGCGGCGCTTGCCGTACTGCTGAGCCTCTCGTCCGCCGGCCAGGCTGCACCCTCCTCCGAACCCATCCAGCCGATACCGGCAGCCAAAGCCGGCAGCCCTGCCACGGTCGAACTCGGCAAGATGCTGTTCTTCGATCCCCGCCTGTCGAAGTCCGGCTTCATCTCCTGTAACTCCTGCCACAACCTGTCCATGGGCGGCTCGGACAACCTGAAGAGCTCCATCGGCCACGGCTGGCAAAAAGGCCCGATCAACTCCCCGACCGTCCTCAACTCGCGCTTCAACCTCGCCCAGTTCTGGGACGGCCGCGCGAAGGATCTGAAGGAACAGGCCGGCGGCCCCATCGCCAACCCCGGCGAAATGGCCTTCTCCCACGAGCACACGGTCACCGCCCTGAAAACCATCCCCGGCTACGTGAGCGCCTTCCAGAAGGCTTTCGGTTCGCCAGAAGTGAGCATCGACCGGGTCACCCAGGCCATCGCCGCCTTCGAGGAAACCCTCGTCACGCCTGATTCGCGCTTCGACAAGTGGCTGAAGGGCGACAAGAAAGCCCTCAACACCCAGGAACTCGCCGGCTACAAGTTGTTCAAGGAAAGCGGCTGCGTGGCCTGTCACAACGGCCCGGCAGTGGGCGGCAACTCGTTCCAGAAGATGGGCGTCGTCGAGGATTACAAGGCATCGAGCCCTGCCGAAGGCCGGGTTGCCGTCACCGGCAAGGATGCCGACCGCTTCAACTTCAAGGTGCCCACCCTGCGTAACGTCGAACTGACCTATCCGTACTTCCACGACGGCGCCGCAGCAACCCTGCCCGAAGCGGTCGACACGATGGGCCGCCTGCAACTGGGCAAGAAGTTCACCGCAACCGAAAACGCCAGCATCGTGGCCTTCCTGCGCACCCTGACCGGAAAGCAGCCGAACTTTGCGCTGCCGCAACTGCCGCCGTCCGCCGACGCGACGCCGCGCCCGACGCCCTTCGAGAACTGACCCCTGCCGGCAGCGGCAACCCTCCGGGGCTGCCGCTGCTTTCAAGCTGACAGGTGCGTGAACGCAAAAAAAGAGGACATCCGCAAAGATGTCCTCTTTTTATCTGGTGCGCCCGGCAGGATTCGAACCCACGACCCCTTGGTTCGTAGCCAAGTACTCTATCCAACTGAGCTACGGGCGC